>NZ_AONC01000001.1 GCF_000585215.1 Imhoffiella purpurea
TGGTCGCGGCGGGCGGCCGGATCACGGCCCTGGACGTGGCCGTCGCCTTGCGGGCCGGGCGCTCGCTGCTGGTGCTGGCCGGAACCGGCGGGACCGCCGATCTCCTGGCCGATGCCTGGCGCGAGGACCGCGCCATTCCGGATCTGGCGTTCGGCCCGGGCGAACGCGCCCTGGTGCATGTGGTCGAGCTGGCCGACGCCCGTTCGCAGCTGTCCGACATCGTTCGGCGCACCTTGGGCGGCTGAAGGGGCGTCGTCATGTCGCTGTTCGACTCACCCATCCATGTCCTGGGGTCGGAGCCGCTGGTCGAGCAGGTCGTGGATGGTTTGATCCAGTCCGGCAGGGCCGCGGTCGCCGCGACGCTGGAGCGGCTCGAGTCTCGGCGGCCGAGGCGCCTGCGAACCCTGATTCTGGCCGATCCCCCAGATCCCGTCTCGGTCCTCGAGCGATCCGTCCAGGCATTGGGCCGGGGGCGGCGCTGGGGACGGGGTCCGAGCCTGCGCGTCATCCTCATGCATCGGCGCGACCCGCCTCCGGAGCTGCCTACCCCGGATCCGCGATTCCCGCTGCGTCTGGAGACCTTCTCGATCGAGAGTCGCGGTGTCCGCGCCTTGCTGACCGCCTGGCCCCTGCATCGTGGAATGGATCCGCTGTTCGGTCAGGCTCCGCATCTGCTTGTGGCGGGGCTCGATCATCCGGTGCCGGCCTTTCTGCTCCAGGCATCGCGGCTCATCCACTACGGCGCGCTCAGACCGCGGCTGACCATCCTGGATTCGGATCCCGAGGCCGCGGCCGAGGGTCTGCTGAGCGCCTATCCCCAGGCCGGCCAGATCGCCGACCTCGGATTCGGTCGGCTCGATCGGCCCCCGCTGGCGGGGATGCCGCCCGTCACCCTGGTCTTGGTCTGCCTGCCCGACGCGATGGATCTGGGGCTGGATCGGGCCCGAGAACTGGCGCGGACCATCGTCGAAGAGCAGGGTGTCTCGCCAGCGATCCTGATCGAGACCGGCGGCCGGGTGACGCAGGGCGAGGTCTCGGACTGGGACGGCCAGACGGTTCCGGTCTCCTGCGTTCGGGAGGCCTGCCGCCCCGGCGTTCTGCTCGACGGGATTGGCGACGAAATGGCCAGATCCATCCACGACCATTATCGCGACAGCATCGCCGCCCAGGGGCGCGACCCGGACCGCGAACCCGCCGGCCGGCCCTGGGAGTCGCTCCCGGTCTCCTACCGTCAGGCCAACCGTCACCAGGCCGACCATCTCTGGGCCAAGCTGGCCGTCACCGATTGCAAGGCGGTCGCCGAGGAGATGGTCGACTCATTCGCCTTCACCCCGCTGGAGGTGGAGCGGCTCGCGGTCATTGAGCATCGCCGCTGGGCGGCGGACCGCTATCTGGACGGCTGGTCCTATGCCCCCCAACGCGACAACGCGCTCAAGCATCATCCCCAGTTGGTCCCCTACGCCGAGCTGTCCGAGGCGATGAAGGACCTCGACCGCTTCGCGGTGCGCGGCGTGCCCAGCCTGCTGGCCCGGACCGGGCTGGGCGTGGTGCGCACGCTGATCCTCGCCGTCCGGGACGATCCCGGGCCCGAGCTCGGCCGGTCCGGGGTGCGCAGACGGCTGGTTCCGCTGCTGGAGCGGCTGGTGAATCGTTATCCGGATCGCGCGCTCGTCTGCGCCTCCACGCTCGCCACGCCTCGGGCGAGACAGCTGGTCCGCACGGCCATGGAGCATGCCGGTTCCGGTCTCTTCTGGCTTCTGCATCGGCCGATCCCCGCGTTGCTCGAAGCCCAGCCGGATGCCGAGGCGCGGTCCGATCTGCTGGATCTGGCCGCGCGGGCCGAGCGGCGTATCGCCCTGGCCGGACCGCCGGAGCTCCGGCGCTGGTACCGCGAGCGCGCCGAGATCCTGGTGACCTGGGACCATCTTACCGAGCCGGATCCCTTCGCCGAGTCCGGGGGATTTCTCGCGAAGCGGGTCGGGCTGGTCGCCGGCGGGCCGGTCTGGAACTTCGAGTACTGATCTCCGATGCGCCTGCAGCGGCATTCGAATCGGATCCGGCGCCGTCCCGAGACGGAATCGCCTTGGGGCGGCGCACTGGGATGGGTCGCCCGGCTGGGGCTGGCGGCGATCGCGCTCGGCTCCTGTCTCGCGCTCTATGCCGCCATCCTGCTGGGAAGGGCGCGGCTGGACCTACCGGCCTTCGCCTCGGCGGTGCGTCAGGCCGGTCTCTCGATCCTGCCCGCGATGACCCTTGTGGCGGCGGTCATGGGGCTCATCCTCGGGCGTCAGGCTCAGGGCATCCTGGACCAATTCGATCTGCCGGGCCTGATTCTGCTGTCGGTCAGCTACGGCATCCTGATCGAGGTGGTCCCCATTCTGGTCGGCATCCTGGTCGCCGGGCGCGCCGGGGTCGCGCTGGCGGTGCGTCAGGCGACCCTGGCGGCGAGCGGCGAGATGGACGGTCTGCTGGTGAGCGGCGTCGATCCGGTTCGCTTCACCTTGGGGCCGGTGCTGCTCGCCATGCTGGTCATGAGCTTCGCCTTCACCGTCTGGGGCGGCCTGGTCACCATGCTGTCTGCCGGGCTCTGGCTGTGGTGGATGGCCGATCTGCCTCCGGTCGTCTTCCTCAATGCGCTGGAGCGCTCGCTGAGCCCGGGCGAACTGATCGAGGCGCTGATCAAGCCGCTCCTGTTCGCGGTGCTGATCGCCTTGATTGCGACCGTCCAGGGGACCGCGGCCGGTCGCGATCCGGAGGGGATCGCCCGAGCCGCGACCCGTACCATGATCGGCGCGGTCACCGCCATCCTGGTCGCCGATCTGGCCTTCGTGCTGCTGGTCAAGGTGTGATTCCATGACCGAGGCGATTCGGCTGTCCGGTATCTTTCAGCACGTCAAGGGACGTGCGGCCCTGATGGACATCCATCTGAGCCTGCCGCAGGGCGAGTGGCTGCTGGTGGTGGGGCCGAACGGGGCCGGCAAATCGCTGCTGATGCGTCTGATCCTGGGACTGGATCCGCCGTCCGCGGGTACAATCCGGGTACTGGGCGAGGACGTGGCCGCCTGCAGCGGGCGGTCGATGCGCCGGCTGCGCCGCCGAGTCGGCGCGGTCCTGCAGGGCGGTGCGCTGCTCGCGGAATACAGCGTGCTGGAGAATCTGCTCCTGCCGCTGCGCGATGCGCCCATGAGCCGCGAGGAGATGGCGCGCGCCGCGCGTCTGGTGATGACATTGCTCCAGCTCGACGGGCTCGAGAACCATCTCCCGCGCGCGCTCTCGCTCGGACTGCAGCGTCGCGTGGAACTGGCGCGGGCGCTCATCCATCGGCCGAGTCTGCTGATCTGGGACGGATTCTCCGACGGCCTGGATCCGGCGGCCATCCAGGACACGCTGGCGGTGCTGGCCAATCTGAGGGAGAGCGCCAAACTGACCCTGATCGCCACCGACAATCGACCCGATATCCTGAGCGGCTCCGAGTACCGCGTGGCCGTTCTGGATCGTGGCCGTCTGCTGTTCGACGGCTCGCCGGACGCGGTCTTCTCGGCCAGCGAGGACCGTTTCGATCTGCGGGCGGCGCTCTGGGGGCGGGCATGAGCGCCGAGGGCTCGGTGCCGCGCGGTCGGCTCGATCGGCTCTATTCGCCACCCGAGATCGGCGGGCCCGGGAAACGCCGCGCCCGCGCCCAGCGGCGCGATCTGCTGCTGGCAGGCGGCTTCGTGCTGGCGATGGCCGCGTTCGCGGTCGGCGCCTTCTATCTGCTGCTGCCGACGCTGTTCGGCCGCGCCTATCATCTCGATGCCTATTTCCTGGATGCGGCCGGCCTGGACGCGGGCATTCAGGTGGTTCAGGAGGGCTATGTCATCGGCATGGTCGAACGGGTGAGGCCCCTCTTTCCGAACCGCGACGCGGAGGCCGTCCATTGTCCGCAACCGGCGGAGGGATCTCCGCGCCGGCACCCGAGCCTGCCCTGCTTTCGGGCCAGGCTGCGAATCCGCGACGACTGGCCCGTGCCGCGCGACAGTCAGGTCCAATTGGGGGCGGCCGGCATGCTGCAGGGCGACGTCATCAAGATCACGCCGGGCGAGGAGTCGGATCTGTTCGAGGACGGCGCCATCATCGCCGCCGCGGGCCGGGAGGTGGATCTGGCCGGAAGGCTCGGCGACCTCACCCAGACCATCGAGATCCTGGTCGAGGAGACCATCGCGCCGACCCTGGCCAGCGTGCGCGATCAGATCAAGACCATCGAGACCCTGATCGGGACGGGCGAGGACCAGTCCGGGAACCAGGAACGTCTGGCTGGGGCCTTCACCAATCTGCAGCTGCTTTCCGAACGGCTCAAGCAGTCGGTGGATCCCGAGGCGATTGCGGCCATCCTGCAGTCGGTTCGGGTGATGTCGGACAATCTCGCCGGGATGACGAGCGAGCTGAGCTCCAGCACGGACGAGATCCAGGGCGCCGTGACCAACTATGGCGAGCTGGCGACCGAGATCCGCGGTCTGGTGCGCGAGAACCGCCCGGCGCTCCAGGAGTCGCTCGACGACACCCAATATCTGCTGCAGGAGATTTCCGCGGCGCTGACGCCCATTCTCTCCAATATCGAGGAGGCGACGCGCAATCTGTCCGCGCTCTCGCGCGAGTTGCGCCAGGATCCCAAGACCCTACTCAAGAGCCGCGAGCGGGAGGACCGGACACCTTGGTTCGAGTGACACATCCGACATTCGCCAGGTCACGGGCTCGGATCCGATTCGCCCTTGCACTGGTATTCGCCGCCGTCTTCGCGCTGCTTGCGGGCGGATGCGGCTCGGCCCCGCCGATCGAGCCGGATCATTATTTCGTCCTGGATCCGGCGTTGAGCATCTGGCCGGCACCCAGGCAGGTCCCGGCGATCCTGCTGGTCAACGATCTGGCCGCGCGCGGTTTCCTGGGTGGTCGCGAGATCGTCTACCGTACCCGCGGGCGTCCGCTGATGGTGGAGCGCTACCGGACCGAGCTGTGGGCCGAGCCGGTGTCCGGAGCCATGGTCCACGTTCTGGTCGGGGCCATTCGCCAGGCGGGGCTCTTCCGCTATGTCGCCATCCCCGCCGATCGCGTCCGCGCCGACTATCTGCTCAATGGCGAGGTGGAGCGTTTCGAGCACTGGCCGACCGATACCCCGCCCCGGGTCGCCGCGACCCTGAACCTCTCGCTGGTGGCCGAGAGCGACCGCCGCTCGCTTTGGGCGCGCCAGTATCAGGGGGAGGAGCCGGTGGACGCCAGCACGCCGGATGCCATGGCGGCCGCCTTCAACCGACTCGCCGCGCGCCTGGCCGGCGAGGTGGTGCGCGATCTCGAACGGGTCCAGCCTGCCTTGAAGGCCCGATGATTTTCGATTCAGTTTCCTCGAGCGGTTGAGGGCGCATGCTCCGCCGCGAAGCGCATCGCCTCCTGGATCAGGGCCAGGCGGGCGCGATCCGGTCCCCATATGCGTTTCAGACGGGCGTCGGGCGCTGCGTCATGGCTCCATAGCCGCCACAGCAGTGCGGTGTTGTCCCAATAGCCCGCCGCGATCTCGTTTCCGCTCGGGCTGAATGCGGCGTGCCGGATGGCGCCCAGGTCCGCTTCCAGGGTGAGGAACGGCTGGTAGGTGGCTCTCTCGACGCCTGTCGGCGTCTTCCAGATGCGCAGGGTTCCGTCGCGCGAGGCGGTCAGGATCCAGCGTCCATCCGGGCTGAACCGGGCCGTGGAGAGTCGATTTCCGTGTCCGCTCAGCTCGGCGATCAGGGTGCCGTCGAGCGACCATAGATGGGCCTTGCCCTCGAAGGATGCCGTCACCAGGCGCTGGCCGTCGGGCGAGAACTGCACGTCGTAGAGCGTTCCCGCCCCGGGCTCGAGCGCGATGGGCTCGCCGCAGCCGCTCTCGGTGATCTCGACCAGGGTGGCACGGTCATCCCAGCTCGAGGCCGCCAGCCAGGCGCCGTCCGGCGAGAGGCGCACCTCGTTGACGCCGGCTGTATGGGGGGCCAGTCGGCAGAGCCGCGACCATTCGCCCTCGGCGTCTTGCGCCATGACCTGGAGAACGCCTTCCCGGCTGCCGGTCGCCAGCCTTGTGCCGCGTCCGTCGCTGTCGCTGTGCAGATCCAGTGCGCGGATGCCGCCTTCGAATTGCGTCAGCGCCCGAGGCAGAGGAAGAGGGGCGCAGCTGCCGGGATTCCAGAGTCGCAGGGGCTGGCTCGGATCGCTGGATGCGGTCATGACCCAGCGCTCGTCGGGTGCGAAGAGGACGCGATAGACGTCCGGGCACTCGGGGGCGCCCGCCTTCGGGCAGTCGCCCGGGCGCGAGGCGGCATTCAGCGCGCAATCTTTTCCGTTCGCGAGATCCCAGACCCGTGCATAGCCGTCCGCGCCAGCGCTGGCGAGGTAATGGTTCGACGGCGAGATGGCCACATGCCGCACCCGGCCTTGATGGGCGATCCGAGACAGCTGGCGCACCGGTGGTTTGATCTCGTCGCTGCGGTCGTAGCGCCACAGCTCGACACGGCCATCGTAGTCGGCGGTCGCGAGGAGCAACTGGTCGCGATCGGGTCCGGACTCGGACATGGTCAGATAGCGGACGTGATCCTCCTGGTCGAGATGGAAGGCGAGCCGGTTGTTGGGGGCGACGGTCCAGAGCCGGGCGGAGCCGCCCTTGGCCGAACTCGTCATGATGCGTCGGCCGTCGCGGCTGAAGCGGGCCTCGGAGATGGCCTCGGCGTGGCTGAAGGTCGCGATCTGGCGGCTGGTTTCGAGCGACCAGAGCCGTGCGATGCCGTCCTGGGACCGGCTCAGCACCAGATTTTCTCCGACGACCGGGTCCACCTCGGGCGTGACCGCGATCTGCTCGATCCCCAGGTCCTGTTGTCCCATCACCTCCGCCGTGCCGCTGCGCAGATCCCAGCGAACCAATTGGCCGGACGAGTCGCCGGCCATGAGCCTGAAGCCGTCCGGCGTGAAGGCCAGATCGCGGACCGCCGACTGATGGATCCGCACGAGACGCTTGCCGCGCCTGACCGTGCCCAGCTCATGGATCTCTTGCCCCTGGGCGTCATAGATGCGGACGCGCTCGTCGTAGTAGGCCACGGCGACGCGGCTGCCCTCGGTGTCGAAGACCGCGCGGATGGAGGCGCGGCCGATGTCGCCCTGGCGCGGCAGTCTGAGCCGTTCCGTGCCGCTGGTCGTGTCCATGATCCGGGCGACCCCGGTCCACTCGGCCGTGACCAGCCGTCGGCCGTCGGGCGCGAAGTCGAGGCTGAGGATCGAGGAGGCGTCTTCGCCACTCTGCCAGAGCGGTTCGCCCGGGCGCTGGAGATCGACGAGACAGAGACGGGCGTCGCGGCTGCGGGCCTTGGCGACCAGTGCCAGATAGCGCCCGTTTCGATCCATGGCCAATGGTGCGTCCGGACCGGTTCCACAGCTCCAGTCCGGCGGTTGGTTCGGCTCGAGCGGGAGGCGCCAGATGCCCTCGGGGCCGACGCCGAGGATGGTCGGCTGGGCGCCTTCGGGTGCGCCGAACAGAATCCGTTCGATCCCGTGACCCGGGCCGGCCAGATCGGCCTGGCGCTCGAAACGCTGGTCCTCGCGCACCCAGAGCTGGATTCCGGTGTCCTTCGACCCGGTGACCAGGCGCTCGCCGTCGGGGGCGAAGACCGGAGCGATCCATCCGTCCGGAGCGGGCGCGGCCGGTGTCCGCATGGCGACCAGACGATTGGCCGAGAGCGCGTGCCCCAGCGCATCCGTGGCCTCGCGCGGCAGATAGGGTCCCGCGGCCAGCGCGAGGCGGACCGCCGTGGGCGTGTCGCCTCGCTCGATCGCGAGCTCGGCCTCCTGGAGATGTCCGCGGTGCAAATTGAGCTTGGATTGCAGCGAGGCGTCCCAGAGTGCGTAGAGCGCGATGCCCGCGAACAGCGCCAGTGCGGCCACGGCGGACCCGATCGTCCAGCGGTTGCGGCGGCGCTGGAGTCGCAGGTGGGCCCAGGAATGGTCGAGATAGTCCCGTTCCAGCGGATCGAGCTCGGCGGCGTGGTTCTCGACGAACAGCCGGGCGGCGGCATGCCCCAGCTCTCCCAGCAGATATTCCTGGTTGAAGTCGGTGCGTTTCCAGAGTGCGGCCTGACGTCCGATCTGATAGCGCAGGTTCAGATCGCGGCGGTTGTCCTCCTGCGCCGCCCAGTCCCGGATGGGGCGCCAACGCTCGATGAGTGCGGGATGGGCGATCCTGGCCACCGGGCGGTAATCCTCCCAGACGCGCCCCGGGTCGCTTCCTTCGATGGCGTCTGTGGCGGCCTCCTCCCGGATCAGGCGATCCAGTCCCTCTCCTGATGTTCTCAGCCGGCGCTTGGCCATCCACTCGTCGGTGGTCTGTCTCAATGCGTGCCCGAGATAGGCGATGAATCCGTGCTCGGACGCCGGCGGCGAG
This sequence comes from Imhoffiella purpurea, assembly GCF_000585215.1. Classification (GTDB taxonomy): domain Bacteria; phylum Pseudomonadota; class Gammaproteobacteria; order Chromatiales; family Chromatiaceae; genus Imhoffiella; species Imhoffiella purpurea. The sequence goes on from NZ_AONC01000001.1 coordinate 8,429, forward strand.
GTCTGGGATGCCGGGTCCGGGATGGATTCGAGCACCAGCAGACGCCGCTCGGCGAGCGTCCGGATCAATGCGCGGCAGTCCGGATCGCGCTCCAGGGTCGCGAGATCCCCCGTCCTGGCCGTCGGCCGCGAGCGGGGACCGCCTTCGAGTGCGAGCAGGGCTCGGCATAGCCTGGGCAGCGCGGCGCGGGTATCCGCGTCCAGTTCATCCCAGAGGGCATCGGCGCGGCGGACCATGGCCCCGGCGATGCCACCCGTCTCGCGATAGTCGTCGAATCTCAGCAGCCGGCCGTGGCGGGTTCCCGGCTCATCGCGGGCGGTCGCCCGGCGGTAGAGGTCCTCCAGGGCCGGTTCGAGCAGCATCGGCCAGTCGCGCAATTGGCCGGCCTCGGATTCCAGTGTCTCGATCAGGCTGCCCTTCGGACCCCGGCCCGCCTCCTCGTACTGGAGTCCGGCGACCCGCGCCGGGATCTCCATCACCTGGCGGATGCGGGCATGGGCAGGCGGTTCGATCCTCAGCCAGGATTCCTCCGTTACCAGGGCGTTCAACTCGGGTACCTCCGCCAGCGCGGGGAGCATATGGCTGCTCAGCGCGGCGATCACCCAGACGCCCTCCTGGCGGGCGAGCGCGGCGACGATGGCGATGAAGCATCGGCGCTCGGCCGAGTCCATGTCCTCCGGGCGCAGACAGGCATCCAGCGGGTCGAGCAGGATGGCAAGCTGGGTGCGCCCCGGCCGCTCCTCGGTGTGCCGATCCAGTCGCGCGCCGCGCTCCAGCGCCGCGCCGATCTGGTCGATTCCGACCGAAGGCGCCGTGGCGAGCGTGCGCGCCAGGCGCTCGGCGTCGAGGCCCAGGTCCTCCAGTGCGGCGCCCAATACGCCGGGCGCGGTCAGTTTCCGAGCCAGGTCGAGGACCGGGTCCTTGGGTGCCGGCTCGACGAGACACCAGCGGCAGCCGCTGACGTTGGAGAAGAGGAAGGGGCGCAGCAGATGCGGAAGCAGTCCGGAACGGATCAGCGAGCTCTTGCCGACGCCGCTGGGGCCGGTCAGCAGCAGCAGGCCAGTCGGGCTCTCGACCAGGCGGTCGAGCCGCGAGACCAGTTCGCGGGTCTCGGTCTCGCGTCCGGTGAAGATGCGGTCGTCGCCGATGTCGTAGGGCGCCAAGGCGCGGAAGGGGCTGCCCAGCCAGTCCTCGGTTCCGGCGGCGAAGCGGCGCTCGGTGCTGATGCGTCGGTTGAGCAGCTTGCGCAGCTGGTTCTCGACCAGATCGCGGAAGCTGGAATCCTTGTCGAACTGACGGAATGCCCGGCGGAAGCTGCCGTCCGGATTGAAGAAATGGCGCTTGAAGAAGGTCTCGAGCCGTTCTCGGTCCGCGGTGGCGGTGCGGATGGCCTCGGCATCGTTGATGTCGACCAGGCGCGGGGCGTTCTTCTGGTAGACCAGGACCTCGGGCGTGCCCTGGCTGGCCGACGCCTCGACCGCGTCGACGAACTCCCATTCGGTTCCGGTCATCCCGCCGTAGGGATCCTCGGCGAGCGGCGTCCCCAGGCGGGTCCAGAGCATCACCAGCACGATCTCGCATTCGGAGGGTCTCAGGAGTCCGGCCTGGAAGCTCTGGGCTGCGGTCAGTGCCTCCTCCTCCCAGAGGACGGCCTGGAGCTTGAAGTAGGGCAGGTATTCCTGGGCCAGCTGTTCGATGATGTCCTTGACCAGCGCGCGTTCGTGCTCGAGGTCGGAGGGCGAGGAGACGAAGATGCGAACCTGGGGCTCGGGCATGGCGAACTCTCGGATCGGCGGCGGATGCGGTTGGGAGACGCGGACGGATTCGGGCTAGGTTGAGCGGGACGAGGCCGAATCGCAAGTCCCGGTTGCGATCCAGGTCGCACCGGCGGTCGACACAAAGCGCGGGGCTCGCTGTACAATGACCCCACCCGCGCGCGATGGTGCCCGCGCCGCATGAACGCCGAATCGGATCCAGTCGAGCGGATTCTCACTGCCACCTTCGTTTCGATCCGCGCGGCCCGGGTCATGCGTCGACCAAGATTTGCCGAGGTGGCCGGATGTCGCGGCAACCTCATTATGAGCGGAGGAACTCGCCATGTTCCACCATGAGACCGCCGACGCCGAACAATTCGAGCAGGTCATCGTGGAATCGGTCCGTCAGATCCTGGACCGGCCGAACCCTGAGTATTTCCTGCGATGGGCACGCACCCATATTCCCACCATACTCGGCCTGTCGGACGATGATCTGAGCGACGTCGAATCCCTGCGGCTGGCCAATCTGCTCGGAACGGTCATCTGGAACGCCACCCCGCTGCCGGGGAACGGCTTTCGTCCTCTTCCGATCGATCCGCCGGATGGCGAGGCGTCCTGCAGCTGCGGGTCCGGCCTGCGCTATCGGGATTGCTGCGGCAACCTCGGCGACATGCCGGTCCTCTCCACCGAGCTCATCTGGGAGATCCTGCTCGACCAGATCTCGGAGCGTGAGCTGAAGGACGCGCTGGCGCTGGACGTCATCCCCGGGCCGCTCCTGGCGAAGATCGCGGACCGCTGGCTGGAGGAGGACCGTCCGGGACGCGCCGTCGCGCTGCTCGAACCGCTCTTCTCGGGCCCTCTCGCCGACTTGGGGGATCATTACGAGCCGGCGCTCGATATCCTCTGCGATGCCTACGATCGTCTCGACCACTGGCGCAAGAAGCTGGCCTTCCTCGACCGTGTCTGCGCCGAGGGCGGCCGGACGCTGCAGGCCGCCGCCTGGCAGCGCCGCAGCACCATCCATATCGACGAGGGCGATTTCGCGCTGGCCCAGCTGGCCTTTACCTCGGCCTTGCGCTGCGACCCGGACAACCCCAGCACCGCGCTGCTCGAGATCACCCTGCTCGCGGCCCAGCACAAGGATCGGCTGGCGCGCGAGCGCGCCCGGTTCTGGCTGCACCGCTTCCGCAAGATCGGCTACCGGGACGAGGGCTTCATGGATTTCCTCGAGCGCGCGGTCTCCGATCCCCAGGAGGCCATGGTCAACAGTCATGCCGACGCCCTGGATCCACAGCTGGTCGATTGGCACGATTGGGTCGGCGTCGCCTCCGCTCGCCCACTGCCGGGCTATGATCTGGTGACTCTGCGCCTGGAGCGGTCCCGCCGGGATTCCACTCAGCTGGAGCTGTTCGCCGGATCCGAGGGCGGGCGTCTCGCGGGAGAGGGCGAGTCGGTCGCCGCCTCGCCGACGCGGGCCTCGCTGGTGCCGGGCATCGCGGTCGAGCTGCGGCCGCCATCCGCGGTGAGACGTCTGGAGACCCTGTGGCGGGCGCTCTATCCGGGCTCCAAGCCGCCTTCGACCCATCTCTCGCTGCTTGAGGGGGCGGATGTCTGGAACGCGTCCGAATGGCTCGATCATGTCCTGGCCCATCCCGAGGTGGCGGACAGTCTGGATATCCTCGACGATCTGGCCACCGCGCTCTACGAGCATCCGGAGAGCGCGCTCCCCTGGGTCGCTCACGCACTGATGCGCCCGCTTCTGGATCGCGCCTGGGCGATCCTGGAACGGCTGCTGTCCCCAGAGGATCCGCGCATTCTGCCCTGGTTCGCCCCCGCCAACCGTCCGGCCCTGAGGCTCCTGTTCCGGCGCTATCTGTCCCAGGTCCAGGAGGGCGAATCGAAGGCGGCCGTGCTGACCCTTGAGATGCTGCTGCGGCTCAATCCACAGGACAATCACGGCGTGCGCGCCGAGCTCATGAACCACTACCTGCGCGACGGCGACGACGAGCGCGCCTTGGCCCTGGCGCGGCGCTTCCCCGACGATCTGCTCGCCGATCTCGCCTACGGCGAGGTGCTGGCGCTCTATCGTCTCGGGCGCGAGGAGCGGGCACGGCTGGTACTGAGCACGGCGGTGCGGCGTTTGCCGAGAATCCCGTATTATCTGACCCGCAAGCGCATCAAGCAGCCGCGGCTGAATCCGCTCGGCATCACGCCGGGAGGAGAAGACCAGGCGTGGCTGTATCGCGAGGCCATGCGCGATGTCTGGGAGGCCGAACCCGGGATCCTGGCCTGGCTCAAACGATTTTCCGCCTAACCATCCCGGCTGCCACAGGAGTTCACTCGATGGAAGCACAGTACCGAATCCTGTTCTCCGGCAAGCTGATGCCAGGCCAGGAGCTCAGCCACGTCGCGGCCCGCCTGGCCAAGAAATTCCGCATGCAGGAGAATACGGCGCGCGAGCTCATCCTCAAGGGTGGCGGGCGCGTGCTCAAGCAGAATCTGAACGCCTCGGCCGCCGAGCGCTATCGTGCCGCGCTGACGGCGGCTGGTCTGGTGATCACGATCGAGCCGCAGGAGACGGATTCGAGTTCCGACGTCGAGTCCCTGCTGCGCCCCTATTCGATGACCCCTTCGATGATCTCGAACGTCAGTACGGCGCCGTCGCCGAGTCTCGAGAAGTCGCGTCCTCCGGCGCGACGCAAGGAGTCCAGGACGTCCAAGGAGCCGGGGGACGGCTGGTCGCGCTGCCCCAAGTGCGGCGAGCCCGAGGTGTCCGATCTCACGGGCGTCTGCCAGGCCTGCGGCGTGGTGGTCGAGCGCTATCTGGCCAATCGCGGCATGGCCGAGGAAACCGAAAAGACGGTCGAGAATCCCTATGCGCCGCCTCGGGCCGATCTGACTCCGCCTCCGATCGACGACTCGGAGGATGCGCTGCAGCCCGCGCGCTCGGTCGCGGCCGGCCGCGGCTGGGGCTGGATCCTATCGGGCTGGGAGCTGTTCAAGGATCGTCCGGGGGCCTGGATCGGGGCCGTCCTGCTCTTCTACCTCATCATCATCGCGCTCAGTCTGGTGCCCGTGCTCGGCGGACTGGCCACGACCATTCTGGGGCCCATGTTCACCGCCGGATTCATGATGGGGGCGCATGCCCAATTCAAGGGAGAGGGGTTCTCCGTCAATCATCTGTTTGCCGGGATCTCGCGCAAGCCCGGCCCCCTGGCTCTGGTGGGGGTCTTCTATCTGCTGTTCGCCTTGGGGATCGGTCTGGTGGTCGGCGGTCTGATCGCGGTCATGCTTGGGGCGTCCGGCGCCTTCATGGGCGCATCGGGTGGAAATGCCGGGCTGGGTGCGCTCGATGTCTCGGCCGTCGCGCTGCCGACGCTGATCGCGCTACTGCTGGGCGTGCCCCTGGTCATGGCGATCTTCTTCGCGCCCGCCCTGGTCGCCCTGAACGACGTGCCGGTCATGCGCGCCTTCAAACTGAGCTTCCTCGGCTGTCTCAGGAACATCCTGCCGTTTCTGGTGTTCGGTCTGATCGCCATGCTGATGCTGTTCCTGGCCATGCTGCCCTTCATGCTCGGCCTCCTCGTGGCGATGCCGATCCTGACGATCGCGGTCTATTTCTCCTATCGGGACATCTTCTACCGCTGAGGCGGCTGTCTGGAATCCAGGCCCCGGCCGGTGCTCGGCATGGGCTCCGGATCCCGGGGCGTCACGATCTCCGGCCAATGCCTCTGAGGCGGGTGACCAGCCAGCGGAGCGGGGCCGTCAGGCGCCAGGAGGTCGAGCGCTCGAGCGCCTCGATCTCCTCGGTCAGCGCCCGAATCCTGGCCGCCGTCTCTTCGTCCTCGGCGGACCGCTCGCTCGGACGCGGCAGGCGCAGGGACTCGGCGAGTGCGGCCAGCGTGGTTTCGGGCGAAGGCCGCATGGCATCCCAGGGCGGGGTGCGGAGTTCCTCGCCGTTCAGCAGCCGAAACGCCTCGACCGCACGCACCTCGGACGAAAGGGTATAGGTTCGGAAACTGTTGAGTGCGGCGACGTGGCGGTCGTAGTCCTGTTGGGCCATCTGGCTCGCGAAGCAGGCCATGGCGGCGCGCTTGCGCTCGGCCAGGTCGGTGATGTCGAGCAGCCGGTTGGGCCAGAGTGGCGAGCCGACCTCGTAGAAGGCGAGCTGGAGCGGCCGCGAGCAGCGCCGGACCGCCTCGGCGCTCGCGAGCGCCAGGGTGAGGTGATCCGGGTGGATCTCCCACCAGGATGGGGCATAGACCAGCTCGGCCGCCCAGTCGGCGATCGCCTCCAGGATCTGGTCGATCAGGGTCTCTCCGTACTCCAGGCCGCGATCCGGCCAGCTCCAGAACTGCGGATCCTGGTGGCCCAGCAGGTCCGCGGCGCGGCGCGTCTCGTTCTGGCGCGTGCGGATCGGATCGGGCTGGTCCGGTCCCACGCCCAGTGCCCCATCCGTGGCGATGACGACCCGCACTGGGTCTCCCGCCTCCAGATGACGCATAATGGCGCCTCCACAGCCGAACACCTCGTCGTCCGGATGCGGTGCCAAGACCAGAACGGGTCCGCGGCCGACCGTGCGCACCGCCCGATAGGGGACGAATCTGCTTTCCGAGAAGGGGTGTTCAGAGGTTTTCATCGATGTCAGGTCAGTCGCTGTGATCAATTATTCGATTTCCTGGTCGTCCGAGGGGGCTTCGCCGGCCGCCGCCCAGTCCGACCCCTTCGCCGAGGGGCTGGAGGCCCACAGACATGGCCGTTTCGAGGCGGCCATCGACCGCTATCTGCAGGTCTTGGGCGCAAATCCCGACCAGGCCCTCGCCTGCTACGATCTGGGCGTCGCGCTCATGGACGCCGGTTTCGGGCTGGTCTCCATGCCCTTCCTGCGGCGTGCCTCCGGGCTTTTGCCGAGTTCCGAGACCCTGCGCTACGCTCTCGTGTTCGCCCTGATCCAGTCGGGACGGCTGGATGAGGCCGAGCGGACGGTCGCGGAGGCCGAGCACGCAGGTCTCGCGACGTCCAGCGCCATCTCACTCTGGCGCTCATGGCTGGGGGATTGCCAGCAGGGTCGCGATCCCGCCGAGCTGCGTCTGTCACCGCCGCTTCCGGCCCAATCGGCGCCGGGTCTGTCCGTGCGGCCGCTCGAACTGGCCACCTCCACCCTGGTCCATGCGCGGCTTCAGGAGCCCTTCGCCAAGGCCGTGCAGGATTATCAGGCCGGACGGATGGAACAGATGATCGGGGATCTCGGACGGCTGGTCGAGGAGAGCCCATCCTGGGGCGAGGGACACCATCTGCGTGGTCTGGCCCTGCTGGCGCTCGATCGTATCGATGAGGCGGCCGTCGCGCTGCGGCGGGCGAGCGAGCTGCTGCCCGGTCGTGCCGAGATCTGGGATCATCTGGGCGTGGTCAGCGTGCGCCTTGGCGAGCGGGAATCGGTTCGCCATGCCTTCGAGCAGGCGCTGACGCTGAATCCGCTGCGTGCCGAGACCTGGAACAACGCCGCGGATACGGCCATGCGCCAGGGCTGGCTCGGGGCGGCCTATCAGTATGCCTTCATGGCCCTGAGGCTGAAGCCGGATCTGGTCCAGTCGGCCTTCTGTCTGCTGCAGGCGGCCTATAAGATCGAGACCGAGATTCGGGTGGACGCCGCCGACTCGGTCGTGCCGAATCTCGGCATGCTCGCGCGGGCCGCCGATGCGGTCAAGCGCGGTGTCGGCAGCGCGGACCAGGCGCTCGACGTCGCGACGCTCCTGGCCCAGATCGGTCGCTATCCCGATGCCTGCGAGGTGCTGGAGTCGGGTCTCGAGCGTTTCGAGGACCGCCAGCCGGTCCTGCTCGGCAAGCTGGTCCAGAATCAGCGCCGCGTCTGCGACTGGCGAGCCTTGGCCGAGCGCCAGGCGCGTCTCGTCGAGCTGATCCGGGAATCGGATCGTCCCGTGGTGACGCCGTTCGCGGCCTTGAGCCTTCCTGGGCTGGATCCGGAGGATCTGCGCAAGACCGCGCATGCACATGCATGCCGCTTCCAGGACTGGGCTGACAGGGCCTCCAGCCTGGGGCCGTCTCCGGCGAAGGCCGCGGGCGGCCGGCTGCGTATCGGCTATCTGTCGGACGATCTCCAGGAGCATGCCACCGCCTATCTGACGGCCTCGGTCTTCGAGCACCACGACCGCTCGCGCTTCGAGTGCTTCGCCTATTCGACCGGGGCGGACGACGGCGGGCCATTGCGTCGGCGTCTGCGCGACGCCTTCGAGCATTTCGTCGATATCCGCCCGCTCGGACACCAGGAGGCGGCCCAGCGGATCCGGGACGACGGCATCGACATCCTCGTCGATCTGAAGGGCTATACCAACAATGCCCGGATCGAGATCCTGGCGCTGCGGCCGAGTCCGGTCCAGGTCACCTGGCTCGGATTTCCCGGCACCCTGGGAACCTCCTTTATCGATTACATGGTCGTCGATTCGGTGGTGGTGCCGCCCGGGGATGCCCGTTTCTACGACGAGGCATTGGCCTACATGCCGGGCGCCTATGCGCCGGTCGACGACAGACGGACGGTGGCGCCCGTGCCGACCCGCGCGGAGGCCGGTCTTCCGGAGCGGGGGCTGGTGCTCTGCTGCTTCAACGACCCCTACAAGATCACGCCGGAGGTCTTCGATCGCTGGTGCGCGATCCTGAAGGCCGTGCCCGATGCCATTCTCTGGCTCTATTCCAAGACCCCCGAGGTGGCCGAGAATCTAAGGCGCGAGGCTGGGCAGCGCGGGCTGGATCCAGGGCGTCTGCGCTTCGCGCCCAAGGTCTCTCAGCCGGAGCATCTGGCGCGCTTGGCCCTCGCCGATCTGGTGTTGGATACCTTGCCCTACAACGCCCATACGACGGCATCGGACGCCCTCTGGATGGGGGTGCCCGTCCTGACCTGCGCGGGCGAGACCTTTCCCTCCCGCGTGGCGGCGAGCCTGTTGCGAGCGGCCGGTCTGTCCGATCTGATCACCACCGATCTGGCCGCATACGAGGCAAGGGCCGTTGCCCTGGGTAAGGATCCGGATGCCCTTGCGGCCATGAAAAGCCGTCTGACCGAGTCGCGCCAAGAGGCGATCTTCTTCGATAGCCGGCGATTCGCCGCCGATTTGGAGTCGCTCTATCTGAGCATGTGGGCGCGGTATAGGGGCGGACAGGCTCCGGCCCGTCTCGAGATTGACAAATCCGATGCGGCTAGATCGAAGAAAGGGCGCTCATGAGGCAGCGGTATTGGTGTCCGCTGGACTCATTGACCATTGCTCCTCCATTGTCATAATGGCGGTCATTGGCGGCATTGGATATCCCTGACCATGTCCGATTATAGAATCCGAGTTTGCGAGTCGGATGACGAGGCTGCACTCTGTGCGCTCTTCGAGCGCGTTTTCGGTCAGCCGCGCTCCTTGGAGGCATGGCGCTGGAAATTCGAGCGCAGCCGTGACCTGGGGGCCTCCTCGGAGCCGCATTCCCTGCTGGCATCGAGTGCAGCGGGCGAGATCGTCGGTCATGCCGGCGCGGTCGTTCTGCCCGGTTGGTTCCGGGGCCGGCCGATTCCCATGGTCCAGGTCTGCGACGTCATGGTGCATCCCGAGCATCGTGGCGGCTTGGGAGAGGGCAACCTCTTCACCCTTCTGCTGCGGGCCCTGCTCGATCGGATTTCTGAACGCATGCCCTCATCCTTTCGCTATGGATTTCCGGGGCAGCGTCCTTATCTGCTTGGCGAGAGGGCGAAGGTCTACGAGCGCATGGAGATCGCTGAGGCGATCGATCTCTCTCCAGAGGCGGGCGGACGGTCCATCTGGCGCGCCTCGCCGCTGGACTGGCAGGATCCGCGTCTGGACCGGCTGTGGGCCCGGCGGCGCGGTCGGTTCGATCTGGGCGTCGTGCGCGATCGAGCCTATCTGGACTGGAGGTATGCCCGCAACCCCTCTCACGTGTATCATCTGACCGGCATCGGTCTGCTGGGGAGATTGGTCGGCTGGGTTGTGTCCCGGCCGGACGGGGATCGCGATTTGCTGGTCGACCTTTTGCTGCCGGCTCATGGTGCCGGTCAGGCTCTTACGGCGGTTGCGGCGGAGATCGCGAGTGCCGGTTCCAGGGCCGCAACCCTTTGGTTGCCAGAGTCCTGGCGCGCTAAACTGCGCCTGTCCGGGCGTGAGACACCGGTCGTCACGGCGCTCATGAGCCGGAAGAGTCCCATCGGGACCGCCGAGGCGAAGCGGATGCTCTATTACACTATGGGTGATGTGGATATTTTTTGATGCCTGTTTCGCCCTCCCTAAGATTTTCGGAGACGCGGAGAAGATGTCAGCGGTTTCATGGATGCATGCCGACTGTCTTGCCGGTCGATTGTGGTTCGAGAGGCTTTTCCGCCAAATGTTGTTAAGTTGCAACAGTCTTTGCCGGGCAACCTCCCTAAGCCGCTCAGTTCAGGACTTTTACGAGGTTTTCTAATCCCTTGCCGAGGTTCGCAAGGTGTCTGAGAACGGCTTTCTTTCGATAGATGTGGGTTGACAACAACAATTTGTGGTGTAGACTCCTGATCGAGCCGCGAGCCAGCGTGGCATGCGTTTCGGATGGGTCAGCACCCAGCTAACGAACCATCCCGGGTAGTCCACGAAGTCCGGAATACTCAGTAATCTGTTAGTTTATCACGTGTGAATCACAGGAGAACTCCAGCGATGTTTGCAAAATCCACACTCGCATCCGCGGTCGCGGCAGCCATCGGCGTTTCTGCGGTCGGTATCGCCCAGGCGGACAGCGTCTTCTTCCCCCAGGTCGTGCTGAGCGACACCGTCACCACGATCGCCAGCGTCATCAATACGACCGATAACAACTGGGATCAGGCTGGTCAACCGGCTAAGACGCATCTGCACTATCGCTTCTATTACAAGGCGGGTGAGGATGTCTCCAACCCGATCGCGCCCTGCGAAGAGTACGACGAGTATCTGCCGACCAGCATCGGTGATATCCAGACCATCGATCTGAGCGGTCATTTCGGCGCCGATACCGCTGGCGTCCTCTTCAACGATCCCAGCGTCAACAATAAGTGGGCGCAGAGCAACCGCGACTACGCTTTTGGTCGTTATCTGGTCCCCGCTCGTGGTTATCTCTACGTCGACAACAATGATAATCCGGGCCTCTACCAGAACCCGGGGGACGACGCTGATACCCTTTACGGTGAAGCCTTCGTCTTCGAGTTCGGCAGTGGTGCGGCTTGGGGATACCAAGCCTACGAGCAAGGCAGCTATTTCGACGCAACCGGTAACCTCATTACCTCCAACTATACCTATGCGGCTAGCGAAACACCCTCTCATGTTGCTTTGATGCCTTTCGACGAGATCACCACGGCCTTTTTCGTGACTCCGGTGTCCGTCGATCAAGCGCCTGATATCAGTAATGATTATCGCGGGCGAATCGAGTTCTTTACGTCGGGAGCGCGCGGAGACGTCTACGATCGTGACGAAAACCGTATCTCCGGTACTGTCCCCATGGATGTGGTTTGTGTCGCCCGCATCGACGCAGGGGATCTGGTGAGCGATGGTACCTTGGCTCGCATCATTGATGGTGGCTGGGGTGCTCTGTACAACTATCGCCTGTGGTACGATGCTGCCGCTGAGAAGTGGCGTCCGACTCAGCTCGTCACGACTGCGACAACAGACGACGAGAGTTTGGTGAAACGCACTGATATCGCTAACACTGCTGCAACTGCGGGTAACGTGGTCATCAAGCTCGAGTACAATCTGGGCAACACCTTCAACGGCGAGAGCGTCGGTGGTGTCTACAACAACGCGATCATGTACCATCCGGAATAATTTCGAGCTGCCTTGATTTGCTCTAGGTGGTAGCTGGCTCTAATCAGAGATGATATGAGCAAGCTATCAAAGAAAGGCCGCCTTCGGGCGGCCTTTTTTATTCGGTTCGACATTTCTGTTCCATGTTTGCACTCGGTCCAAAATTGGATCCTTGTCGAATGACGGGAGATATTCGTGAATTACTCTTGGCTTGACTCGTTGCGTTCGGTTCGGCTCGCGGGCGTCATTTCTGTCTTCATTGCGGCCCTTGGTTCAGGGGGAGCGATCGCTGCCGATGCGGCTCCGGGTCTTTCCACCTCTTCCGTCCTGCTCAGCTCGCATCCCATGGATGTCAATGGTGCTTGGAGCTATGCCGTGGATCGATCTGGTCAGCGCTGGGTGGCCTATTACGATCAGGAGCGGCTGTTACGTTTGATCGAGCCCACTGGCAAGGAGCGACTCCTGGTGCCCGAAGGGCGCGGTCAGGCTCCTTCCGGATTGGCGATGGCACCTGCATCGCAAGGGGCCGAGCTGCTTTGGCGCGATAAATTTCCTTCGAAGGGCTTGTATCTTCTCGACTCGGCTCGAGAGGATATGAAGCCATTGGAGGTGGCTGGTGATACGGAGCCATTGGCCCGCTTCGTCGCCACCGAGCGCGACGGATTGCTGCATTTGCTCTGGTATGGCGAGAAGACGCTGGAAGAGACCAGCGAGAAGCACAACCTCTTCTACCGCCAATTGAATCCTGAAACCCAGAATCTGTCTCCGATCGAATGGGTCAGTCCCGGCATCTATCCTCTGATGTCGGTTGGTGACTCTGGGGTCATGGTGTATACATGGATGGAGACTGAACTCGGAAATCAGATCGTCTCGCGTTTTCGGCCGTTGGACGAGGCATTCGCCGATGCCGTTCCAGTCGCTGTCGTATCTGAGATTTCGCCCGTCTTCGAAGCCTTTAGAAGTGGATCGCGCTGGTTTACGGTTTGGCTTGGTTTGTATGGAAGCGATAAACGAGACTTCCGGCTCGAGGGAGCTTGGTCGGACGACAATGGAAAAACATGGGATCGCTTCGAGATTCAAGCTCTACGTGGCCTAGACATTGCCAGCCTGCAGATCGTATCGGACGATGACGGCCATATCTCGATGGCCGCAACCGGACGCAAGCGAATTCCAGGCGTCAAAACGAAGCAAAATGTGTATTTGGTGAACTCGTCCGACCGTGGAGATACCTGGGAAGCTGTTTCAGATATTCGTGGTGGAACCGCATTGGGGCAGCCAGCGGAGGCCAAGACAGATTTGAGCCAATTCCAGGCGCGCAACCCCGTCATCTCCTTTGGTTCCAAACCAGGTGAGCTGTTGATTGTATGGGAGGATTGGCGGGATATTCGCGGTAATCTATACGCCAGTCTGTCGAACGATTACGGTAAAACCTGGTCGTTGAGCAATGTTCTTTTACCCACCGATCCAGGAAAGAGTGTTGCCTTGCGATATGAGCCGAACTCTTTGTTTTATTCGGATGGTAAATTCAACCTCATTGCCGAGCGTTTCCTCGACGACACCTTCTTGCAGAAGGAACTGATCGAATTGAGTTTTACGAAAGAAGATCTCGAGCGGTTTGCCGAGACTGCCAAGTCACAGCCGGCGCTCGATAACGAGGAAAATCGAAAAAGGTTGCGCGAGCGCGAGGCTGATTTCTGGAAGGCTATGATCGACAAGGATTATGAGAAGACATACTCATATCTGGATCCCTTCTTCAAGGCCCGAGTACCTTACGAGACCTATGTCTCTTTGATGGGCAAGATCAAATACGAGTCGGCAGAGGTTGAGTCGGTAACTATCGATGGGCCGCGTGCCTTGGTGGTCACCGATATCAAGGCATCGATTCCCGAGTTCAAGGCCCCCAATACCGGTGAGGTTCTGAGCCAGCCTCAACGGGAGGCCGCCGTCAAGAATTATTGGCTGTGGTTGGACGGGAATTGGTTCCGTGAATTTTTCGTCGAATCGCGCGATATCGTCTTCTCTCGCTATTGATCGATATCTGGCCACGCATCTAGTTGACCGCTGGTTTTTTAGCTCCTCCCCTAACTAGGGGGGAGCGGTGAGGAAAAGTGCGCCTCCTGATTCTGCATCTTGCGTCCGTGTTCGGCGGAGCCGAGCGCACGACGAGCAATTTGCTGACGCATCTCGATCGTGGGCTGGTGGGGCATATTACTCTCGCCTCTACGGCTGCCCTGCGTCCATTTTTACCGGATCGATACGACACCTTCATCGATACCGGACCCCATCTCCCCCGAGGCTGGTTCACCAATACCAGCGATCTCATGGCTGATAGCCGGGTTGCCGGGAGCCTGATGCGCGAAGCGGCGCCCGATGTGGTACTTGGCATGATGCACTATTCGGCTGCGCTCGCCGTATTCGGCGCGCGACTGGCGCGTCTTCCAGCCCGGACGGTCGGCAGCTTTCGCGGGCCTGTATTCGAACACATGCGTCACTATGAGCGGGGGCTGCGTCGGCGTGCATTCTTGCGTTTCGCCGTCGGGTCGACGGCGCGTCTTGCGGATCGCATGATCGTGCCCTCCCAGGGGACCGCCGACGAGCTGCATCGACATTTTCTGGGGCCGGCCAAGAGAACGGTCGTGATCCCGAACGGGATCGATCGTGCCGAGGCCGCATCGCTGGCTGCCGAGCCGGTGGTCGGACTGGAGACATTGGATCCGGGCCTTCCTTTGCTCTGCGTCGCGGCTCGCTTGTCTCCGGAAAAGGATGTCGGTCTGCTGCTCGAGGCATTCAGGCAGATCCAAGGCAGTTGTCCAGCGGCGCTTGCCGTGGTCGGGGATGGCCCGCAACGTGCCGAACTGGAAGGCCGGGTCGCGGATTGGGGGCTGAACGATCGCGTGGTTTTTCTCGGCCACCGGGATAACGTCTATCCATATCTCCGTCGTGCCGATCTCTATGTGCATACCTGCAAGTTCGAGGGTTTCGGCTACACCATGCTGGAGGCCATGTGCTGTGGGACCCCTGTCGTGGCGACCGACTGTCCCTACGGACCGCGGGAAGTGATCGGCGACGATCGCTACGGGGTGCTGGTTCCTCCCGAGGATCCAGGGGCACTGGCATCGGGAATCCTTTCACTGCTCCGCGATCCGGAACGGCTCGCGCGGCTGAGCGAGCAGGGGATGGCGCGTGCCGAGCAACTCTCGACAGCCCGCATGGCTGAGCGTTACGGCGCTGTCTTCGATGGACTCATGTCCTCGGAGAACCTGACTGGCTGACAGATCCGGAAAGGGTACAAGCCCTGATTTCACTGCCATGACTAGGCTGATTCGACCGACACCCCTGCGTCAGGCTGGCGGATGGTTGCTGTCCTTCGTCGGTGCCGCCTTGCTGCTCTCGCTGGCTGCCTGGGGGTATTACCGTTCCGGGGATCCGCTCGTCGCACCGACCCTGATCCTGTCTGGCGAGAGTCTGCAGCTGACGAATGGCTCGGGTCGTTCGATCGCGGATGGTGTGCGTGTCGAGGCGCTCGGTTCCAATGGAAATGCTATGGTCCAAGGAGTGATCGCACCATTCGAGGCGGCGGCCTATCGGGATCTCGCCTGGCGGGTGGAGGGACTCTCGGAAGGGACTGAATTGCGTCTGATTTGGGCCGAAGAACGGAATCCCAGGGCGATCCAGGCCCGCCCGGTGTCGACCGACGAGGCCGGCCTTGGTCGGATCCTGCTCGAGTCCGATCCCGGCTGGCAAGGGCGGATCGTCGCGCTTGGATTGGTGGTACTCGGCGAACTGCGCGACCCCATTCTGGTGCGGCGCATCGAGCTGCATCCGCGTGCATCGACCATTGCAGAATTGCGCGATGCCTTCATCGGCGACTGGGCGTTCTTCGAGGGTTGGACGGGCCGATCTCCGCATTTCAATCGCGGCGCCCCGATCGGCGCGCCCTTCCAACCGGTCGTCCTGGTCGCCCTCTGGGTCGGTCTGGCCTCTTTGCTGTACGCCTCGATCATCCCCCCCTGGCGTTTCGTCAGCAGGCCGCTGCCCTACGTCGCCTTCTTCTTGATCGGCTGGGCGGTATTGGATCTACGCTGGCAATGGGATCTGGTCAGGCGTCTGGATGTGACCGAGCAAACCTACGCGGGGCTGGACGAGACTGGTAAGCAATTGGCTGGGCCCGACCGCAACTTCTATCCCTTCCTCATGGAGTTGAGGCAGCGGTTGTCGGAGGATCCGTCGAGGGTCATCGTGCTGGCATCCGACCCCTTCGGTTATGCCGCCATGCGTACGCGTTATCATCTGGCGCCATACGACCTCTACTCGGGTCTGAGGTCCCTGCCCGACCCGTCCCAGGTTCGTGCCGGCGATTACATCCTGCTCATGTTCCCGCTGTCCTCCGTTCGTTACGACCAGCGTCGTCGGGCCCTGATCGCGGAAGATCGGACCTTGCCCGTCGACCGGATCGAGGTTCGGTCGACTCTTGGGGCACTGTTTCGCGTCAGGGAGGAGGATTGACCATGGGCTGGTGGGGAGTGGTCCTTGCGAACGGCTTGCCCTGGCTGGCGGGCGCCCTCTGGTTGAGAATCCTATGGACCGAATCGCGCCCTGGCGTCTGGCCGGCGATTCTCGGGTACGGTTATCTCTTGGGTTTTCTCGCTGTCGCAGTGGTATTGCGCGCGACGGCGGCGCTCGGTCTCCCATTCGACGTCGTCGTGCCGATCCTGATGGTCGGGCTCGCGATCGCGATTGGAATCGGATTGCGTCGCCTGGCGTCGGTCGGGAAGGTTTCACTTTCCTTTTCCTGGAAGCCGATCAGGCTGAGCTGGGGGGCGATCCCGGCGGGGATTCTACTGATCTGGATGCTGGTGCGCTTCCTCGATCTCGTGCTTGAGCTCTGGTGGCTGCCGCTTTTCCCTTGGGATGCCTGGACGACCTGGCTGCTGCGAGCGTGCGTCTGGGCGGAGCTTGGCCAATGGGTTCCATTCATTTCGGCATCCCAATGGCTGGCCGATCCTTCGGCACAAGCGCAGACCATCGCCGCCTGGAATTATCCCACGACGGTTTCGCTGTTCGGGCTCTGGGGGACGCTGGGCTTCGGTGGGTGGAGCGAAGCCGCGGCCAAGATGCCCTGGATCGGCTGTGCCTTGGCTCTGGCGCTGGGATTCTACGGGCAGGCGCGTCTCTGGGGGGCATCGGGGCTGACCGCGCTCGTCTTTCTATGGCTTCTGGTCACCCTGCCGTTGCTCGATAGCCATCTGGCGCTGGCGGGATATGCCGATATCTGGTTGGCCACATCGGTGTTGTTGGCCTTCGCGGCCTTGCTGCATTGGATCCGGGAGGGCGATTGGCGGCAGGGTTCGCTGGCAATCCTCTGCGTCCTGTCATGCTCTGTCATCAAGCTCGAGGGCATCGTCTGGATGCTGCTTTTCATCCCTGCCGTTCTCGGGGCTAGGCTCTCTGGGCGATGGTTTCCGACGATTCTTGCGGCTGCCGGTCTTGCCGTTGGCGTCGTTTGGATGTCCGGTGGACTGGAATTGAACTCGCCTTGGGGCCCGGTCGAACTGGGTCCGCAGGCGATTCAGCTGCCTCTGATCGGACGATTCGAGCTCGCCTATCACGACAATTGGGCCGCGCTATGGCGTAACCTGTTCCTGTACGACAACTGGCATCTATATTTCTACGGTCTGATCCCCATGCTGGCGTGGGGGCTATGGCGGTTTCTGCGATCCCATATCGCACCGTGGGAACGTGCTGGCTTCATGTTCGTGTCGAGCGCGCTCTTCGCCCTCTATATCCTCTTTTTCTGGACGGGGGCCTATCGCTGGGCGGAGGATGCGACCAGTGTCGCCCGGCTGTTCATGCATTTCGTGCCCAGTTTCACCTTCTGGGCATTGGTCTTGTGGTCGACCGCTCATGCTCGGATAGACCCAGAAGGGCCAGATAGAAAAGAGGACGCTTCTACCCCTCGGACAGAACCCGGCGATAGAGTTCGGCCGTCGCCGAACTGACTGGACCGATCCCGAATCGCTTCTTCAGGGCACGCTGTCCGGCGTCCCCCAGTTCCTGGCGCAGCTGCCTGTCGGCTTGGAGTTTGCGGATGCGTTCGGCCAATTGGGACGGATCGCCCGGAGGGGTGAGTCGTCCATGGCCCGCCTCCCGCACGACCCAGCCGGTGCCGGATCCTGGGATATCGCTGACGACTACGGGCTTGCCGAAACGCATGGCCTCCAACTGAACGAGTCCGAATGCCTCCGTTCGCTCCAATGACGGCAGACACAGAAGGTCGCAGCTTGCCAGCAGTGCGTTGAGGGTCGAGTCCGGCATGAATCCCGTCAGCCCGACCCGCGACGCCAGTCTCATCTCGACGATCTTTGCTTGTAGCGGCTGATGCAGGTCTCCGGTTCCGACGATCAGGATCCTGGTGTCGGGGAGTTTGGCCGCCGCTTCGAGCAAGATCTCGTGCCCCTTGTAATAGGTGAGTCGCCCGACGGCGAGTATTCGGGTTCCAGGTTCGGCCCATAGTCGCTCGGCTGTATCCAGCGCTTCGGGTTTCGGATTCCGAATGCGATCTGAATCGAGTCCCAAAGGAATGACATGGCAGCGATGGCGCCAAGGGGCGAGGGCCGCGCTCGACTCCAGATAGTCGGGAGAGGTGGCGATGATCGCCCGGGCCTTGGCGAGCAATGCCTGCTCGAACGGACGATAGAGGCGATAGGCCAGGGCGAGCCTCGGATCGATGGCTGAAGCCACGACGTCCGAGTGCCAATGCACCACCCAGGGAATTCGGCGGGCGGCGGGGATCGATAGGGCGGCGAAGGCGGATGTGTTGGGCAGGTGCAGATGCAGCAGGTCGGGCTCGATCTCGTGAATCAGACGATTCAGCCAGATCGGAAAGGCTGGGCTGATAGGGGCGTAAAGCAGCCGGCCTAGACAGGGCGCCCGATATACCGGAACCGGATCATCGGCGGCAGGATGCCGGGTGGCCGCCGATCTCGCGTCGGCATGCACCAATGCGGCGACCTCGACATTCTGTTTCCTGAGTGCAGGCAGCAGGTCGCCGAGGAAATACTCCATTCCGCCCGCGAACGGCGGAAAATATTTTCCGACATGCAGGACGCGCATCAGCCGGCCGGAGGCTCGTCCTGTCGTGGCTGGCTCTGTGATTCCGGCCCAAGTTCCTCTTCCTGAGCGGTATCCGGGTGGCGGGCCTCCATCATGGCGATCCGCTGAGCCAGGCGTCTGATGTGGCGTTCCTGGCGCGAGCGCTCCAGATCCATGGTGAGGATCTTGATCAGAAGTAGGGCGAACCCGAGCAGGACGGCCAGTATCGGGGGATAGCCGATGCCGAGATAGCGGGCGGCGACGTCGAACAGATGCGGAAAGGTGCCGAGCAGCGTGACCGTCGCCGCCGCACCGATCCACCAGAATGCATAGGGTCCGTGCAGATGATCGCGACGGACCAGCCAAAGGATGGTGGCGGCGAGCGCAAGCCCGATCACCATCGAGGTCATTTGATGGGTCATCTGGATGGACGAGGCATCTTCAAGTGGTTGGTTCTCTCGGCGCGTACGGAAGGCGTGGGGTGCCTGTCTATTCGCGGTTGGAATGGGCGGAGCGCCCGTATCCCACGCGGGCGATGCACAGCAGACTCGTCTGCAGCATGTATCTTCCCACCGTCCACCAGGAATTGAAGACCCGGGATATGCCCTGGGTTCTCGGCTGCATGGGCACGGGAACCTCGACGACGCGCAGGCCGTTCCTATGGAGGATCAGGAGGACGCCGACGTCCTGATAGTCGAGCAGGCTGGCCTCTGGAGAGGCGAGCAGTTTCATGGCCTTGGGGTTGTAGGCTCGGAAACCGGAGGTGATGTCCTCCAGTTCGAGTCCGGTGAGTCCCCGGAAATAGCGCCAGGCCAGTCGGCGCAAATAGCTGGCACGGGCGGGAAAGGCGCCGATGACGACGTCCGCCTCGCCGGCCAGGAGGGGTTTCAGAACCGACTTCAAGGCTGCGGGTTCGTGCTGTCCATCCGCGTCTAGAGTGACCGCGAAGGGGCTTTCCATCTTCAATGCATAGCGGAGACCGGTCTGGATCGCCCCCCATGCGCCCAATTGCAGAGGCAACGGAAGCACGACGGCGCCCGCCGCTCTTGCCTCGGCGATCGTGTCGTCCGAGCTGCAATCGTCGATGACGACGACTGTTCGTGTGCAGCGTCGGCGGACGTCCCTCACGACCGCACCCACGGTCGAGGCTTCATTGTGGGCGGGAATCAGAACCATGGGGAGTCTAAGTGAATCCGGCAAATAGGTAGCTGTAGCTGCTGTTCGTGCCGCGGCTGGATGATTCGAGTTCGAATCTGTGGACGGGTGCGCCATATCGGGTGATCTTGCGTGGCATGCTCGCTTGATCGCCTCGTCCGTTCGGCTACACTTGAGCGGCGGCGATCATCATTCGAGAGCGATATACCTAATGCTTCTCGCGTCAAGCGGGCGTCTTCGGCGTCAGTCTACCAAGGAATGAATCATGAAGCTCCTCCTCCGTACTGCCCTTGGCTCCTTGATACCCATAGCAGCCGCCAACGCGATCGGACTTGGCGACTCGACCCTCGAGGAAACCTGCAAAGCCTATGGTCAGGAACACTACGAAAGTGGCTACGCGAACGGCCTCAAGGCGGGCGAGGCGATTGGCTGGAATGCCGGATGGACCGGTGCGATCGAGGCTTGTGTCGACGATCCTCTGTCTTATGGCGTCTCGCTCGCCTCCTGTATCCCGGAGGCGACCTATGGCGAAACCGAGCCCAACGACAGCCTCATCACGGCCGATAAGCTGACCCCCGAGATCAGTTTCTGGGGGCAGAACTACAGCAGCGCCGATCAGGATTGGTACTACGTCACCTCGGCGAGCGCCAATCAGAACCTGACCGTCAGTTTCGCTGTGCCGGAATCGGTCGCGGGCGCAGATCTCTCGGCCGGCAATCCGGGAGTATGGAATTTGTCGATTCGCGATGCAGCCGGCAATGTCTTCGCCAATTTCAATACGGACGTCATCGGTGCCCTTTCCGCGGATGCCAATGCCGTAACCTATACCGCGACTCTGGGGCTCGTCGGTACCTACTACATTCTGGTCAAGCCGATCGACAATCTGACCACGAACCAATATACCTATAACATTACGGCCTTTCTGCAGGATAGCGCCCTGGATAGCGGCCAGCCCGTGGTCGGGTTTTACGATTCTGAAATAGAGCCGAACGACCTGCCGTCCGCTTCCAACCCGCTTGCCACTGGCGTAGCCATGTACGGCCTCATCAATTTGACCTTCAACGGCGTCGTCACCGATCCCGACGATGAAACGACCGAGGTCTGGGGCCAAGGCGAGAATGACTGGTACGTCTACTACACGGACGGCAACGAGATGGTCACCTTGTCCTTCTGCGCGCGGGAAGGTTGCGGGGTCGGGGACTGGAACGTTCAGATCTTCGATAAGGCCTCGGCCGACGCCTGGGAATCACTGACGAATGCCGGTATTTCCACGACCGGTCTGACGCCTCTGTTGTCGATCAATACCGATACGGCCGATAACAAACAGATCACCTACAATCTCGGACTCAAGGATCCGGGCTATTACTTCATGAAGGTCAACCATAAGCGACTCTTGACCGCACCCTGCAACGAATATCGTTATGTCAACGATTCCGGCTCCTTCACCGACAACGTATGCAGTTGCGACTCCGCCGACCTCGCGGCGGGAATCAGCGCGACCGGGAACTCGTGCTACATCCCAACCGACCGCTGTAGCGATAGCGATTTTAGTCTCTTGTGTCGAAATGTGACCGAGGATTGCAGCTTCGGAAGCGATCCGGGGTGTCTGTACAACACCAATTCGCCGCCCGGTTGCGTTACGACCAAGCCCAACAAAGATGCGGATGAGGAGGTTTGCTCCACCTATGTCACCCAGGCTCGTTGTGCCTGCTATTCCTACGGAGGCGTGGTCCAGATACCCGAAAATGTTAGGACCAGCCCCTATAACTTCACCTGGTATGGAACCAAGTTGCCTACCAATACGATCGATACGGATGCCTACGAGGACTATCTGAATCGAAGCAGTCCATACTGAAGGTTCGGGTTGTTCGAGCGATCTCCCGTTGACGGCCGACGCGATGCGTCGGCCGATCGTTGTTGGGGAGGTGATTCGATGCTCGAGCGGAGATCGCGACAGGATCGGCCTCTGCTCGGCTCGTGGGTGGAGCTCAGGGTAGGCAGCTGCTCCGGCTGGTCGATTTCATCGCGTTGAAGATGGCCCTGACGTTGCTGGCCTTGGTCATGGTGAACTCGCAGCTGGTCTCCGTTCCCGTGCAGTCTCCTTCCCAGCCGGCGAAGGTCGAGCCGTCCGATGCGATCGCGGTCAGCGTGACTACCCTGTTCTTGGGATAAGACGCCCGACAGCTGCTGCCGCAGTCGATGACGTCGTCCCCGATCTCCGATGTCAAATCCAGATCGGTCATCTTTTCCATCCAGGGGACATAGTTGGCGACCCGGGTATAGACGGTTGGGGCGGTCTGGTCGTCGCAGCCGTTGCCGAAGCTCACGATTCCGGCCTGGGCATAGCCGCCGCGTCCGTTGCCGACCGCGAGCGGACTGCCGTCGTCCGATTGACACTCCTCGGCGTCATCGGCGGCCGTCGAGGTACAGATCATGTTGCTGGTCAGGTCGCCATAGGCGTCGCTGCAGACGCTCGGCAGGACGATGGTGGCGTCGACCTTCGAGAGGACGGTCGCCAGATTGCCGCAGGCCGTGGTCTCGGTCCAGCCGGTGATCGAGCCCGCGGTACCCAGACAGGCGAGCGTATCCTCGCGCTCGTGGGTGACCGGGCGGATCGGGTCCACGTAGACGGGGCTCTTGAGTTCGAGCAGGGCGAGATCGTTGTCGCGGGTCAGCGGATCGAAGCCGGGGTGCTTGACGATCCGCTTGACCTTGGATTCCTGTCCGCCGTATTCGAACCGGTTCGATCCTGTGCGGACCTGGATGTTGGAGGGCGACACCGTGCTGTAGCGACTCGTGCTGTCGTCGACGATGCAATGGGCGGCGGTCAGGATCCAATGGGGATCGATCACGGATCCGCCGCAGCTCCAGGAGCCGTTGAGGCCCCAGGTATCGATTTTCAGTGCGGCCTGCCAGGGCCAGTCCGTCTTGTCGATCTGGGTGCTGCCCAGCAGCATGGGATTGGCGGCTCCCGCGCTCTGGGCGGCCGATTGGCTGCTGCTCGAGTCGCCGACGGACGAGACCACCCGTCCGCTGCCCGTGCCGCGCTTCTCCAGCGTGAGCGGGAGCGCTTCCGCATCCGGGCTCAGCCATTTGGCGACATCCGCATAGTAGTTGGCGAATGCGCCGTCGACGGCCGCATTGTTGGTGGCATCGCAGACATCGTCGATGTTCCAGCCGCAGACCCCGAACAGCTGACCCACGACCTGTCCGTTCTCCTGCATCACAGGCGATCCGCTGCTGCCACCCTCGGTCGCTCCGATCACATCGCGGCTGAAGATGTAGGCACCGCGCGGCATGGCCGTGGTGCCGCAGTAGGAGACTGGGCTCACGTAGGCGTCGATCTCATGCGTCGAATAGGCCTGCGGGGATCCGAGCGGGTGGCTCAACCGATACAGGTCGGTTCCGCCGATCCGGGCGACCGGGGTGCTGCTCCAGCCGAGGAACCAGGATTCGGCCGGCGGATCCTCGTTGAGCAGCAGCAGGCTATGGTCGTCGACGCCCGAATGGTCCAGCAGGGTGGCGCCGAGCGTCGATGTGGTATCGGCGAGATCGGGGCAGCTGGCCCCGCAGGACTCCGTGCGGTAGTCGAACCATGCCTCGACCGTGGCCGCGACCTCGGGCGTGTTGATGCAATGGTTCGCGGTGAGGAAATAGGGGATGCTGGAGTCGTCGTCGGTGTCTGCGAGCAGACCGCCGCTGCACATATAGGCCCCTTCATCCTCGACGAAGGTGATATGGGCGATGGCCTTGCGTACCTCGTCGATGTATTCCCAATCCGATTTGTCGAAGCAGGAGCCGTCCCGGACGCAGGGGGCGTTATCCGGACAGAGCGCCTTGGATTCGGAATCCAGCACCATCATGGCGCCGATATCGAAGCTGAGGCGATCCGAGTCCTCGGCGGTGGTATCGACCTGGACATAGAGTGTCTCGCCCGCGAGCGAATGGCTCCAGAAGCTTCGAGCCTTTTTTGTATAGGGGCCGCGGACATCTCCTGCGTCGTTGTAGAGATATAGGGCGGATCCCTCAGGAAGGTTCAGATTGTCGAAGCGGACGCGCGTCGCGAGCGAGCCGAGGGTGTCCAGGCGAACCGTCCAGGCGACATTGTCGCCGCTCTTCTTGACCGTTCCCGCCTGGTAGGAATAGGTCTGGTCGCCCATGGCGGCGACATCCAATGGCTGCAGGTCGACCCCGAGCTCGATCGTCTTGCTCAGGCCGATCATATAGGGCCTTCCGCTCGCCGCGTTCTTGTTGGCCTCTTCGAGCCTCTGTCGATCATCGGCGGTGAACTCCACCGTGGCCGCCGCCGTGCTGGGCCGCTGGCCGATCGCGCGTTCCAGGTGCTGCAGCGTGGTTTGCTGTGCAATCTGCCTGGCTTGCTGCGACTCTCCCGTGCCCTTGAGCTGGGGCAACACCTCGACCGCGGACACTGTACCGGACAACACCAGTAAGCCCAGCGGAATCAGTCTCCCGGTCAGCCGACTTCTCTCCATTGCGATGACTCCTGTAGGACGATCATTTGGCCTGGAATTTCAGAGGATAAGTTACTCGCCATCCATTTGGCCAACCGCGCCGCCTAACGCTGGCGATGTGGCAGCCTGACGTGGCCCGTGAGCGAGTTCGGGTCTGGGATGGGTGGGATGACCGCTTGTTGGTGCCGCCGAGGCTCGAACGCCGCACAGTGCTCCTTGAACCGCATTCTATTCTAGCCGCACTGGAGGTTTGGGGTAGGCTTTAGAGGTATCGTTTCATCGATTCTCTCCCACTATCGTCTGCCTCGTCGGCGCCCTCAGGATCCTTATCGGCCCATGACCCAATCCTCCGCCCCGCTTGCCGTATTCGCCTCATTCTCCGGTAGCGGGGGTGTCGAGCGCATGCTGGTCAATCTGCTGCGCGGCTTCGTCGACCTCGGGCAGTGCGTCGATCTGGTGCTGGTGCGCGGCGACAGCCCTCATCTGGCCAGGCTTCCCGCGGAGGTTCGTCAGGTGCGTCTCGACGTGGAGCACAGCCTGCTCGCAGTTCCGGCGCTGGCCCGCTATCTCCGTGCGTGTCGTCCCGCGGCGCTGCTGGCCGCCAAGGATCGGGCGGGGCGCGCCGCCGTGCTCGCGCGCGCCCTGTCGGGGACGGATACGCCCATTCTGATGCGGCTCGGGACCAATCTGTCCACCGCGATGGAGGAGCGCACCGCCGTGGAGCGCTGGCTGCGCTACGCCCCCATCCGGTTGCTCTATCCCAGGGTCGAGCGCATCGTCGCCGTGTCGGAGGGGGTGGCCGAGGATACGGCGCGGATCGCCCGCTTTCCGCGCGCGCGTATTCGCGTCATCCGCAATCCGGTGATCACGCCCGAGCTGTCCGCCCAGGCCGCGGAGCCCTGTGTCCATCCCTGGCTGCAGCCCGGCGAGCCGCCGGTCGTCATGGGGGTCGGACGTCTGCAGCGCCAGAAGGACTTCCCGACCCTGATCCGGGCCTTCGCCCGGCTGCGCGAACGCCATGCCTGCCGTCTGATGATCCTTGGAGAGGGCGCCGCAAGGCCCAAACTGGAGTCACTGATCCGTGAAATGGGACTGGACGAAGTGGTGGACCTGCCCGGTTTTCAGTCCAATCCCTATGCGTTTCTGACGCGGGCCTCGCTGTTCGTCCTCTCCTCCGCCTGGGAGGGGTCCCCGAACGTGCTGACCGAGGCGATGGCGCTGGGCGTGCCCGTCGTCTCGACCGACTGCCCGAGCGGCCCCCGCGAGATTCTGGACGCGGGTCGTCACGGCCCGCTGGTTCCCGTCGGCGATGTCGAGGCGCTGGCCGAGGCGATGATGCAGACCCTGGAGGCGCCGACGCCTGCCGAGCGTCTCCAAGGAGCCGTCGCCGAGTACGAGCAGTCGAGGAGCGCCAGGCGCTATCTGGAGGCGCTGGGCCTGGAGGTTTGAGTCGAGCGTCCTTGCGTCCGACTCGGACAGACGACAATCCGCCGAACGAGGGTCGAGCCCATGGGCCAGCTGTTCCGCATCACCGGTTTCCTGTCCTTCGTGACGATGCTGTTTCTCAACGCCTTCGTCGACTTGGGGCACAAGATCGTCATCCAGAACACCCTGTTCAAGACCTATGACGGCGATCTCCAGATCCTGCTGACGGCGATCATCAACGCCTTCATCCTGCTGCCATTCGTCCTGCTGTTCACGCCTTCCGGCTTCATCGCCGATCGCTTCCCCAAGAACCGGGTGATGCGCACGACCGCCTGGGGTGCGGTCGGGCTCACGCTCGGGATCACGCTCTTCTACTACCTGGGATGGTTCTGGCCGGCATTCGGCATGACGCTGCTGCTGGCGGCCCAGAGCGCCGTCTATTCGCCGGCCAAATACGGCTACATCAAGGAACTGGTCGGCAAGGAATCGCTGGCGGCGGCCAACGGCTGGGTCCAGGCCACTACCAGCACCGCCATCCTCGCCGGCATCTTTTTCTTCTCGGTGCTCTTCGAGCGCTCGCTGGCCGGCACGGGCCTCGGTCTGGATCCCGACGCCATCATGCGGCAGGTGGCGCCGCTCGGTTGGATGCTGGTGCTCTGCTCGGCGATCGAGCTGGTCCTGGCCTATCGTCTGCCCCAGGTCAGCCCGGACAATCCCTTGCGATTCGACTGGCCCCAGTACCTCACAGGGCGCTATCTGGTCCGCAACTGGCGCGCGGCCTGGGACAATCAGGTCATCTGGCTCTCGATCGTCGGGCTCTCGGTCTTCTGGGCCATCTCGCAGGTGATCCTGGCCGCCTTCCCCGCCTTCGCCAAGGAGAGCCTGGACGTCACCAACACCGTGGTGATCCAGGGCATGCTGGCCTGCTCCGGGATCGGCATCATCCTCGGCTCCTTCATCGCCGGGCGCGTCTCGCGCAACCATATCGAGACCGGACTCATCCCGCTCGGGGCCATGGGAATCGCCGCGGCCCTGTTCGTCCTGCCCGGACTCGGGGCGGTCTGGGCCCATGGTCTCAACTTCCTGTTGCTGGGGGTTCTGGGCGGATTCTTCCTGGTGCCATTGAACGCGCTGATCCAGTTCCATGCCGGCGAGTCCGGGCTGGGTCGCGTGCTGGCCGCCAACAACTTCATCCAGAACCTGACGATGCTGGCGTTCCTCGGGTTCACCGTGGTCGCCGCCTATGTCGGGATCGGCGGTCGGGCACTGATGCTGATGCTGGCCGTCGTCGCCTTCCTGGGCGCCATCTATACCATCCATCAGCTGCCGCAGTCCCTGGTGCGCTTCATCCTGGCCCGGCTCGTCTCGACCCGATATCGGCTCAACGTCATCGGGCTCGAGAACATGCCGGCCCAGGGCGGCGTGCTGATGCTGGGCAACCATGTCAGCTGGATCGACTGGGCCATGGTCCAGATGGCCAGCCCGCGTCCGGTGCGTTTCGTGATGGAGCGCTGGATCTACGAGCGCTGGTATCTGCGCTGGTTCCTGGACTTCTTCGGGGTCGTGCCCATCTCGCGGGCCAGCAGCCGTCAGGCCATCCAGACGGTCTCGGAGCTGCTCGACCAGGGGCAGGTGGTCTGTCTCTTCCCCGAGGGGACGCTGAGCAAGAACGGTCAGCTCTCCGAGTTCAGGCGCGGTTTCGAACGGGCCGCGCGGGCGGCCGGGTCCGGCGTCATCCTGCCCTTCTATCAGCGCGGACTCTGGGGCAGCCGATTCTCCTATGCCAGCGACAAGCTCAAGGCGAACCGGCGCGAGGGACGTCTGCGCGACGTGATCGTGGCCTTCGGTCCGACCCTGCCGCTGGAGGCCAGCGCCGAGCGGGTCAAGCAGGCGGTGTTCGAGCTCTCGGCGACCTCCTGGCGGACCTATGTCGAGACCCTGCCGAGCATCCCGCTGACCTGGCTGCGGACGGCCAAGCGGGATCCGGGCGCGGTGGCGGTGATCGACTCGATCGGGGCCACATTGACCAATCGGCGCCTGCTGACGGCCGTGCTCCTGTTCGCCGGACGGGTGCGGCGTCGGGTGCCCGAGCCGGCGGTCGGCATCCTGCTGCCGGCCAGCAGCGCCGGCGCCATCGCCAACCTCGCCGGACTCCTGTGCGGCAAGCGGGTGGTGAACCTGAACTACACCGCCAGCGCCGAGGCGCTGCGCTCCGCCGTGGAGTCGTCCGGCGTCCGCCATGTCGTCACGGCCGAGCGTTTTCTGAAGAAGCTCGGCCAGCGCGGAATCGATCCAGGACAGATGCTGCCCGAGGTGACGCTGCATCCCATGGAATCGATCCGGGCCGAACTCGGCCCCGTGAAGACCCTGTTCGCGCTGCTGATCGCCACGCTGGTGCCGGCGGATCTGCTGCATGCCCTCTATGGCCGGCGCCGCCGTCCGGACGAGACCGCCGCCATCCTCTTCTCCAGCGGCAGCGAGGGTGCGCCCAAGGGCATCGAGCTCACCCATCGCAACATCATGGCCAACGTGCGTCAGATCTCGGACGTCCTCAATACCGAGCGCGATGACGTGGTGCTGTCCAATCTGCCGCTCTTCCATGCCTTCGGGCTGACCGCGACCACCTTCCTGCCGCTGCTCGAGGGCATCCCCATGGTCTGCCATCCGGATCCGACCGACGCGGTCGGCAGCGCCAAGGCCATCGCCCGCTATCGGGCCACGGTGCTCTGCAGCACCTCGACCTTCCTGCGGCTCTACGTCCGCAACAAGCGGGTCCATCCGCTGATGCTGCAGTCCCTGCGGATCCTGGTCGCCGGGGCCGAGCGGCTGTCGCCCGAGGTGCGCGAGTCCTTCGCGCTCAAGTTCCACAAGCCGATCCTGGAGGGCTACGGGGCCACCGAGACGACCCCGGTGGCGAGCGTCAACGTGCCCGACGCCCTGGAGACGGACACCTGGAAGATCCAGTCCGGCTCGCGTCCAGGGACGGTCGGCATGCCCCTGCCGGGGACCAGCTTCAGGGTGGTGGATCCGGTCTCGCTGGACTCGCTGCCGCCCGGGGAGGACGGGCTCATCCTGATCGGCGGCGTGCAGGTCATGAAGGGCTATCTCGGCGATCCGGAACGGACGGCCGAGGCGGTGGTCGAGCTCGACGGCATGCGCTGGTACAAGACCGGCGACAAGGGGCATCTGGACGCGGACGGCTTCCTGACCATCGTCGACCGCTATTCGCGCTTCGCCAAGCTCGGCGGCGAGATGATCAGCCTCGGCGCCGTGGAGGAACAGGTTCGCCAGGCGCTCGGCCGCTCCGATCTGGAGATCGCCGCGGTCAATGTGCCCGATGAGCGCAAGGGCGAGCGGATCCTGCTGCTGACCAGCGAGCCCATCGATCCGGACGATCTGCGCCGTCGCATGATGGGGCAGGGGGCCAATCCGTTGAGCATCCCCTCCGAGGTGCGCGAGGTCGCCGAGATCCCGAAACTGGGCAGCGGCAAGACGGATTTCGGCGCCCTCAAGCGGTTGGCGATGGCGGACTGAGGGTGTCTCTCGCGAGCCGGTCCTGCGTCCTGCGCTTTTGAAACGGCGATGGCCCGATTTGCGATCGGTATATAGTGACTCAATCTTGCCGCAGACAACCCAAGATCAGCACGATTCTTCCATGACTTCCGATACCGCGAATTCGCAAGACCTCAGCTTCACCATCCTGGGGACCGGTGCCCTGGGTGGTTTCTATGGATCCAGACTCCTGGTGGGCGGCTCCCGGGTGCGCTTCATCGCCCACAGCGATGTCGATTTCATCCGCCGCGAGGGTCTGCGCGTCGACTCGCCGCTCGGCGACCAGCACCACCATCCGGTCGAGGTCTATGCCGATTCGGACGAGATTCCGCTCAGCGACGTCGTCTGCGTCGGACTCAAGACGACCCAGAATCATCGTCTGGTGGAGCTGCTTCGCCCCCTGGTCGGCGAGGGAACCCTCATCCTCAACCTGCAGAACGGTCTGACCATGGAGGAGGAACTCGCCGAGGCATTTCCCCAGGCCGTCGTGGTGGCGGGCCTCTGCTTTCTCTGCTCGAACAAGGTGGGCCCCGGGCACATCGCCCATCTCGATTACGGCCTGGTCAGCTTCGCCCCACTCGATGCGCGCGGACGCGAGCGGATCCCCGACCTGATGGCGGCCTTTTCGGCCGGCGGCGTTAAGGTGGAGTCTCAGCCCTCGCTGCCTCAGGCGCGCTGGCGCAAGCTGGCCTGGAACATCCCCTTCAACGGACTCTCCGTCCTGCTCGATGTG
Source organism: Imhoffiella purpurea (assembly GCF_000585215.1). Taxonomy (GTDB): domain Bacteria; phylum Pseudomonadota; class Gammaproteobacteria; order Chromatiales; family Chromatiaceae; genus Imhoffiella; species Imhoffiella purpurea. The sequence continues at coordinate 38,418 of NZ_AONC01000001.1, forward strand.
GAGACGAACCGCATCATGGCGGATCCCGACGGGCGCGCGCTCGCCGAGCAGCTCATGGCCGAGGTCTCGCTCGGGGCCGAGACCTGCGGTGTCCCCTTCGACGAGGGGTTCATGCCCAGGCTGATGGAGATCACCGAGGCCATGACCCCCTACGCCCCCAGCATGCGGCTGGATTATCTGGCCAGGCGCGAGCTCGAGATCGAGTTCATGTACCGCCGTCCCTTGCGCGAGGTGGCCAGGCGCGGCGTGCGGCTGCCGGCGATCGAGGCGGTGGCGCGTCTTCTGACCCTTTTCGATCGGCGGAATCGCAGCGCCGAGACCTGATCGGCGTACTCCGCCGCTATTTCTCGCGCCAGATCGTGGTGTAGAGATCGTGGCGGCGGTCCTTGAGGTTCTGCACCGTGCCGCCGTTGCGTGCCGCGCGCAGGGCCTCCAGACGCAGATCGGCGAAGGCGACCGTCTCGACGTTGGGCGTGGTGTCGGCGGCGACGCCGTCGCGGGCGAAGGGGAAGTCGCAGGGGGTCAGGATGCAGCTCTGGGCATACTGGATGTCCATGTTGTGCACGTTGGGCAGGTTGCCGACGTTGCCGGACATGACGACGTAGCACTGGTTCTCGACCGCCCTGGCCTGGCCGCAATAGCGCACCCGCAGATAGGACTGGCGCTCGTCGGTGCAGAAGGGCACGAAGATGATGTTGGCGCCCTGATCGACCAGGTGCCGGCCCAGCTCGGGGAACTCGGCGTCGTAGCAGATGAGCACACCGATGGGGCCGCAGTCGGTGTTGATGGCGTTGAGCGCCTGTCCGCCCTCGATGTTCCACCAGTAGACCTCGTTCGGCGTCGGATGGATCTTGGCCTGTTCGTAGACCTCGCCGCTGCGCAGACAGACGTAGCAGATGTTCTCGACCCGATCGTTGGGCATGCGTGTGGGGTGCGATCCGCCGATGATGTTGATGTTGTACCGGACGGCCATGCTGGCCAGTGCGTTCTTGAGCGGTTCCGTGTATTTGGTGAGCGCCTCGATGGATTCGGCCGGCGATAGCTCCTGGTCCTGCATCGACAGGAGCTGCAGCGAGAAGAGTTCGGGGAAGACGACGAAATCGGCCCGGTAGTCGGCGGTCACGTCGACGAAATAGCGGACCAGATCCACGAATTCGTCGAACGAGCCGACGCGGCGCTGCATGTACTGCACGGTCGCGACCCGGACCGTGTCGGGCAGTCTGGCGCCATAGGTCTTGGCGCGGTTTTCCTCTTGCTCGTCGGGTGCGTTCGGATTGCGCCACAGCAGATGCACGGCATAACCGAGCGACTCCTTGTCCTCGGACAGATAGTTGGGCATCAATCCGAGCACCTCGAACCCATTGCGCATCTGGAAGGTGAGTACCGGGTCGCGCTGTCGGCTGGCCTTGACCTCTTCGAGATACTGTTCGGGGCTCTCGAAGCGGCGCAGACGCCGGGCGAGGGTCGGCAGACGGCCGCCGAAGACGATGCCCTTGACGTCCCAGGAGCGGGCCAGCTTTCGGCGCGCGTCATAGAGCCGCTGGCCGATCCGCAGTCCGCGATAGTCAGGGTCGACGCATACCTCCATGCCGTAGAGATAGTCGCCGTTGGGATCGTGTCGCGAGGCATAGCCGCCGCCCGTGATCTCGCGCCAGGTGTGGGGCTTGAGCGCATAGCCGCCGTCGATCAGGAAGGTGGCGCAATAGCCGACGATGGCCCCTTGATACTCGGCGACGAACTGACCCTCGGAGAAGTTGTTGATCTGACCCCTCAGCATGGCCGGGGAGTAGGTGCCCATTCCAGATGGCAGGTACACTTTCGAGACGAGGGCGCGGATGGCTGGTATATCCTCGATGCACGCGTTACGTACCAGCAACTTCTGCTTGGTGTTGGCGGTCTTCTGGGGTAGGGACATTCTGAGATCTCCGGGATTCGAGGTCTTGATCGGGGACGGTCGCGCCGGATCGCCGATCGCATATTGAGGCCGATATCTCTTGATGGTGCAGAGGTCGGTTCGGGCCTGGGGAACGAGGCTGGATAGGGCTTCGCGTCTTGTGTGGTCTGGGACCACGCCCCCACATGCTGAGTCATACGCGCAGTGCCGTGAGCGGCTCGAAGACCTCGCTCGGTGGCACTTTCCACCAACTCGTCCCATGCCACGGTGGCGAGTCGGGGTTTCTTACAGTTGTCGATTACATGCGGAGCAACCGATGAAATCAATCGAAATACGGGAGACGGGAGACCCGTCCGTCCTCTACTTGGTGGAGCGGCCCTCCCCGAAGCTGACCGGTCCCGAGGACATCCTGGTCAAGCTGGCGGCCGCCGGGGTGAATCCGATCGATACCAAGATTCGCCAGCGTGGGCCCATGCTTCCGGCCGGCTTTCCCGCCGTGCTCGGCTGCGATGGTGCGGGCGTGGTCGAGGCCGTCGGCGATGAGGTCACCCGCTTCAAGCCCGGTGACGAGGTCTGGTTCTGCCATGGCGGGCTCGGCGGGCCGATCGGGACCTATGCCGAATACATGGTGCTCGACAATCATCTGGCCCAGGCCAAGCCGCGCTCGATCGATATGATCGAGGCCGCCGCGGCCCCCCTGGTGCTGCTCACCGCCTGGGAGGCGCTGCACGACCGCGCCCGTCTGCACGAGGGACAGCGGGTGCTGATCCACGCCGGGGCCGGCGGGGTGGGGCATGTGGCTATCCAGTTGGCCAAGGCCGCCGGGGCGCGCGTCTGCACCACGGTCAGCAGCTCCGAGAAGGCATCCTTTGCCCATTCATTGGGCGCCGAATATTGCATCAACTACCAGGAGGAGAACCTGGTCGAGTCGGTCATGGAATGGACCGAGGGACAGGGCGTCGACATCGCCCTGGACACCGTGGGGCCGGCCGTGTTCCGCCAGACCATCCCGGCCATGGCCCATTACGGCGATCTGGTGACCATCCTGGATCCGGGGCCCGAGCTCGACCTCAAGGAGGCCCGGATCCGCAATCTGCGCATCAGTCTGGAGCTGATGCTGACCCCGATGCTCCGAGACGTGCCTCGGGCGCGCGTGCAGCAGGGCGAGATCCTGCGCCGCTGCGCCAAGCTCATCGATCGCGGAGACCTGCGTATCCATGTTGCCGATCGCTTCTCGCTCGATCAGGCCGCCGAGGCGCATACTCTGATCGAGCAAGGGCACACGACCGGCAAGCTGGTCCTGACGCCCTCCTGATCCGGTGCGCGAGCAAGAGGTCATCGTGGACGATGTCGCAAGCATGGAACGGGTTCGCGTCGCCATCCTGTCGGACACCCATGGCGCCATCGATTCCAGGGTGCAGGAGGTGGTCGGGACCTGCGATCTGGCCGTCCATGGCGGCGACATCGGCCGGGCCTCGATCCTGGCACAGCTCCAGCCGCGTCTCGGACGGGTGCTGGCCGTCTTCGGCAACAACGACGTCGCCCGTAAATGGCCCGAGGAGGATCGGCGGCTCCTGGTCCACCTTCCTGAGTGGCTGGAGCAGCCGCTGCCGGGCGGCAGTCTGGTGCTCATCCACGGTCATCAGGTTCCGGCCCGCGACCGTCACCGTCTCCTGCGGGGCCGCTTTCCCAATGCCCGCGTCATCGTCTACGGCCACAGCCATCGCCTGGTGCTCGACGACGCACGCGAGCCATGGGTGCTGAATCCGGGGGCCGCCGGACGTTCGCGTACCCACGGCGGCCCCTCCTGTCTGGTACTGATCGCGACCTCCGGTCAGTGGCAGGTGGAATCCTATCGATTCGCGCTCTCGGTACCCAAAGGGGGCCTGAGATACACTTGCCACCATGATAAGACCCAGCCAATCACCACTCAAACCGCCCAAATCGCTACTGCGTCAGGTCGGGCGCGCGATCGCTGATTTCCGCATGATCGGGGACGGCGATCGCATCCTGCTCGGCGTCTCGGGAGGCAAGGACTCGCTCTCGCTGCTTCAGGTACTGAGTCACCTGCGCACCTATGCTCCGGTCCGCTTCGACCTGGCGGTCCTCACGGTCGATCCCGAGGTGCCCGGATTCGATCCCCAGTCGCTCAAGGACTACTACGATACGCTCGGCGTGCCCTGGCATTACGAGCAGCAGCCCCTGATGGAACAGGCCAGATCTCACATGGACGGGGATTCCTTCTGCGCCTACTGCTCTCGCATGAAGCGCGGCATCATGTATCGCATCTGTCGCGAACAGGGCTACAACGTGCTCGCATTGGGGCAGCATCTGGACGACCTCGCCGAGAGCCTGCTGATGTCCATCTTCCACGGCGGCCAGCTGCGGACCATGAAGGCCCACTATCGGAACGACGAGGGCGACGTGCGCATCATCCGTCCGCTGGCCTATTGCCGAGAGCGTCAGACGGCCGATTTCGCGGTCAAGGCCGGGCTGCCCGTCATTCCGGATTCCTGTCCGGCCTGCTTCGCCATGCCGACCCGGCGCGAGCACATGAAGGCGCTCCTGGCCCGCGAGGAGGCCGGACATACGCATCTCTTCGCCAACATTCTGCATGCCATCCGTCCCATCATGACCGAGGGCGAGCTGCCGCAGCCCGGCCGGCCGGGGGCCGAGAAGCGCGGCGGGATGCGCTATCTCGACGCCGAGCCTTGAGTCCGGTCCAGCATGGGCGTCTCGGCTTGATACCCACCGGTCGCGCGGTCGCCGCGCTCACGTTCTGGAGCGGGCTCGGCGTGGCGGCGGCCTGGATGCCGGTCCTGGCGGTCCAGTGGCAGTTCGTCGGACTGGCGCTGCTGGTCTCGGCCGTCGCCGATCTGATCCTGGTGCGCCGGCTGCCCTCTCCGAATCTGGAGCGCCGCATGGGGCGCGCCTTGCCGCTGGGTGTCTGGAGCTCGGTGCGGCTGCGGATCGAGAATACCTCGGACCGCTATCTGCGTCTTCGAGTGCATGATCTGCATCCATCCGATTTCGCGCTCGAGGGACTGCCCCGGCGGCTGCGCCTGAGACCGCGCGAGCGCGCCGTTCTGGAATACCGGCTCAAGCCCCATCGGCGCGGCGAATACCCGCTGAGCGGATGCGATCTAGCGCTCCGCTCGCCCCTCGGGCTATGGCACCAGAGACGCACATTGCCGCTCGCGGATCTGCTGCGCGTCTTTCCCAACTTCTCCGAGATCAGCCGCTATACCCTCCTGGCGGCGAACGATCAGCTGGCACAGCTCGGGGTGCGGCGTCTGCAGCGGCGCGGGCTCGGCGCGGAATTCCATCAGCTGCGCGAATACCGCCAGGGCGACGAGCTGCGCCAGATCGACTGGAAGGCGACCTCGCGCATGCGCAAGCTGATCTCGCGCGAGTATCAGGACGAGCGCGATCAGCGTCTGGTCTTCCTGCTCGATTGCGGTCGGCGGATGCGCCATGAGGATGCGGGTCGAGGACATCTCGACGAGGCGCTCAACGCCCTGCTGCTGCTCGCCTATGTCGCCGTCCGTCAGGGGGATGCGGTCGGTCTCATGACCTACGGCGGCGAGCGGCGCTGGTTCGCGCCCCGCAAGGAGCCATCGACCGTCAAACGTCTGCTGGAGTCGATCTATGACCTCCAGCCCGGTCTCGAGGCCGCCGATCCGCTTCAGGCCGCGCGCGAGCTGCTGACCGCGGTGCCCCGGCGCGCCCTGGTCGTCGTCATCACCAACAGCCGCGACGAGGAGCAGGACGGGCTGGAACAGGCGGCCGCGTTGCTGCGCCGGCGTCATCTGGTGGTGATCGCGGACCTGCGCGAATCGGCCCTGGACCGCGCCCTGGAGCGGCCAGTTCGCGATCTGAGGGACGCGCTGCGCTTCCATGCCGTGCACGACTGGCTGGCCGAGCGCCGGCGTCATCGGGAACGTCTCCAGCACATCGGCGTCCATGCCCTGGACCTGCTTCCATCCCAGCTTGCGATCGCCCTGGTCAATCGCTATTTCGCCATCAAGCGCTCGGGCTCGCTCTGATCCGGGGCGCATCTCCGGTGATGGATTCCTCGCCCGACTTGCCCTAGCCTAGCCCCGCCCGAGCAACGACAGCCAAGAAGGAAATCTCTCATGCGCAAGCTCTTGGGGGCGGTCGCGCTCCTCCTATCCGCCAACCTCCAGGCCGCGATTCCAGCGACGCCGGTGATGACGGTCTATCAGTTCAACGGTCCGGACGGACTGCCCTATTACGATGCCGACAGCTTCGCCCGTAATGGGGCCTCCAGGCCGGCCGGGACGCTCTTCCAGGGGACCTCGGTCATTCCCTGTCTCATGATCCGCAACGGCGAGCCGCTGACCGACAAGAGCGGAACGCCCTACGTGGGATTCGAGGTCGTGGTGGATCCGCGACGGGCCTCGCGCGGGGATACCGACGTCTTCAAGCGTGCGGTCGAGCGGCGCAAATCGCTCCAGGTCGAGAACCACCACTGTTCGTCCCGGGTTCGCAACGTCATCGATGTCCGCAATCTCTATGCCCTGGAAAAGGCCCCCTTCTTCGATCCTCCAGGCTCCGGCGGCGGACGCGGCGAGCGCGGGGGCAGCGAGCTGGACCGGATCGTGCGCGCCTTCCATGCCTCCAGCGAGTGCGCGGGCGTCAACGCCGGCCTGACCCATCGGCGCCAGGGCCTGGAGCGGGCCTGGAATACCTTCATGGGCAAGCGGTCCGACCTGGGATCCAAGACGACCCTTGCGCGCGCCAAGCATCTGGATTACGCTATGCGCACGGCGCTCTACGAGGGCCATATCGGCCGCGGCTGCAACGCCTACGGCGCCTGCGAGCGCAACATCATCGTCCTCTCCATCCGCAACCGGGCCGTCGGCCAGTGCTACGCGGGCCGGGGCTGCGACTTTCCGGGCGACTTCCAGGGCGTCGCGTCAAAGCCGTCCCAGTACAATATCTGGGACGAGTATCTGACCCAGATCTCGGGTCTGACCTCCTGCTATCTCCGCCCGGATCTCGCCGGCAACGACTATTACGCTAAGATGCAGGCCATGTACGCCCAGACGGTCCCGGATGCCGAACGCATCCTCTACGGCAGCGACTCGGATCTGCGCCAGATCTTTCCGGGCAACGGGCTCGCGGACCTGAAGGAGATGCGTCACTACTATCACGCGCCCGCCATGGGCAAGTGCTTTCCGAATCACGACCGGGTCGAGTACATGACGGGTGCGGTGGCCCGCAAGGGGCGCGACTACGCGCTCATCGCCAACACCCGGATCCAGGTTGGCGCCAAGCGCGGCGACGGCTATCTGTTCGAGGAGTTCTTCTTCGACGAGAAACCCGATCGGGACCTGGTGCGCACCGAGAACCGCTATCCGGGATTCCTGGTCGACGGACGCAAGGTGTCTCTGCGCACACCGAGCTCCTGTCCCGCCTACGGCATTCCATCCGGTTGTCGCCTAGGCTCGGTCGGGCGCTACCGCAAGGTTCCGAGCTGGCTCCACGACGGCCGCCCGATCGAGATCCAATGTCGCGTGTCCGACCGGGGCGAGTCTTGCCGGGGAAGCGGGCGGCGAACGAGCGTCGCCGTCGGTGGAATCTGCGACAAGGAGATGCGTCCGGTCACCGGGGTGCGTTGAGCGAGGATGCCTCTATTCGAACCGCAAAGGTCGCAAAGGGATGAAAGGGCTGGTCATGGAGCATCCTTGCCAAATCGGTCTCAATGAAATCCCTTGGCGTTCTTTGCGGTTCGATTTCTTCCCGTGCGGCTACCTCAGCATCCGGTCGTCGAGGTTGGCGGGGCAGAGCACCTCGCGCATGATGCCGATCAGCTCCAGGAGCTGGGAGTTGCGGATCCGGTAGTAGATGCGGTTGGCCTCCTTGCGGGCGACCACGATGTTCTTGTTGCGCAGCTGTTCCAGGTGCTGAGAGATGTTGCTCTGGGAGGTGCCGGTGCGCTCGACGATCTCGCCCACCGACAGCTCGTTCTTGCCCAGCGAGCAGAGGATCTTCCAGCGCAGCGGGTGCGCCATGGCCTTGAGCGCGTTGGCGGTCAGCGTGGTGTCTTCGTCGTCCGAGAGCTCAGGTATGGGCTCTTGGTCGGGCTTCAGTTCTTCGTTCATCGTCCATCCCCTTGGAAGGCTTCATGCGCGGTCCGCTGTCGTGGTTCCGGATCCGCGTCTCGTTCGATCCTGACGTATCCTGTCATGTCCTTGGCGATACAGATGATATCGCTGATGTCGCCCGAGGCGTTCTTGATGGCGGTCCGGGAGAAGAGGATGGGAACCCGCCGGCCGTCGCGGGCGATGAATCGCGCCTCGATCTTGCTCAGCGCCCCGGTGCGGATCAGCGCCTCCAGCCAGATGCCCATGAAGGCGCCGGCCTGCTCGTCGCCCTCTTCCTCGAAGACGTCGCCGATCGACATGCCTCTCAGATCCTCCGCGCTGTAACCCAGCATGCGCGAGGCCGCCGGATTGGTCAGCTTGATCACCCCGGCCGGATCCAGCACCAGCAGCGCCTCGCCCATGTAGGTGACGATGTTCTCCAGATACTGGCGCGCCTCGGCGAGCTCTTGGGTGCGCTCCTCGACCCGCTGCTCCAGAACCCGGTTGAGATCCCGCTCCTTGGCGATCAGCCGGAAATAGGTGCTGATCTTGTTGATCAGCTGGTTGTCCTCGATCGGCTTGAGCAGATAGTCCGCCGCGCCCACCGCGAACCCGCGCTGCTGGAATTCCTCGGACTTGAAGGCCGCGGTGAGGAAGATGATGGGGATGTCGCGGGTGCGTTTGCGCAGCTTGAGCAGCGAGGCGGTCTGGAAACCATCCATCTCCGGCATCTGAACGTCGAGGATGATGAGATCGATGTCCGGATGCTGATGTGTCAGATCGACCGCCTCCTGTCCCGAGATCGCCTCCAGCACTCGGACGTCCATATGGGCCTCGATCAGCGTCCTCAGGGTGAAGAGGTTGTGGGCGTGATCGTCGACGATCAGGAGCTTGAATCCGGCATAGCGGCTCATGTCATCCCCCTTGTTCGCTGCGTGCGAGCACCCGGTCCCCTCTACTCGCCGTTGTTCTGTGCGACGGGCAACCCCGATGGGCCGTTGGCCTCTTTCATCGCATCCTCGAGCAAGGCTGCGAGTTGGGCAGGATCGATGGGTTTGGTGAGAAGGTCGATCGCGCCGACGCCTGGGCAGTCGTCGAGCTGGAGGTCCGAGCCGGGCTCGGCGAGCACGACGACCGAGGGCGGCGTGTCCTGAGCCTGATCCAGCAAGGCTCGGATCGTATCACAGGTGGCGGAGGCGGACATCTGGGCCGCCAGCAGGATCAGCAGGCATCCCTCGGTCTCCTCCTGCAGGGTCTCCAGCGCCTCGTCAAGGTCCACGGCGGTCTGGACCCGCAGTCCGCGCTGCGTCAGGTCGGAGCTCAGCTGGACCAGGGTCTTGACGTCGCGCTCGACGATGAGGACCCAGCCTTCGCCGCTCTCGGTCCGGGGCGCCGTGTCGATCGAGGCGCTTTCCTCGCTGGCGATGTCCCCGCCGACGAAGGGCTCGGGCCGATGGCCGTGCGCGGACTCGGCCGGTTTGGCCGGGGTGGCGTCGGCGGAGATCGGCATCAGCAGCGAGAAGCGGGCGCCCTCTCCGGGCGCGCTTGCGACCTCGATCAGTCCGCCCAGCAGTCCCGCCAGCTCGCGGCTGATGGACAGGCCGAGTCCCGTCCCGCCGTAGCGCCGGCGCGTGGATCCGTCCGCCTGCTGGAAGGCCTCGAAGATGATCTCCTGCTTGTCGAGCGGGATGCCGATTCCGGTGTCGCTGACGACCAGGGCGAGCGGACGCGCCGGATCCGGGGCGCGCTCGACGCCGACCCCGACCCGTCCCGCGTCGGTGAACTTGACCGCGTTGGAGAGGAAGTTCTTGAGGATCTGGCGCAGCTTGTCGCGATCGGTGTAGATGCGTTCCGGGGCGCGCGGATCGATGGCCAGGGTCAGCTCGACCGGCTTGCCGGTCAGCATGGGCGAGACCATCTCGATCAGCTCCTCGAGCATGGGGCGCACCTCGACCCAGTCGAGCGCGATACCCACGTGTCCGGCCTCGATCCGCGAGATGTCGAGGATGTTGTCGATCATGGTGCGCAGATCGCGACCGGCCTCGTGGATGACCTGGGCTTGGCGGCGCTGGGAGGGGTTGAGTCCGCTGGTCTCGGCCGCGAGCATCTTGGACAGCAGCAGGATGGAGTTCAGGGGGGTGCGCAGCTCGTGGCTGACGTTGGCCAGGAACTGCGACTTGTAGCGGTTGGAGCGCTCCAGCTCGCGGGTGTGGGCCTGTTCCGCCCGAAGGTGTTCGGCATGGGTGTCGGCCAGCGCGGTGAGCTGCCGGGCCAGCTCGCGGATCTCGCGCGGGCCGTGCCAGCTGAAGCGCAGCGGGCGTCCCTCGCGCAGGATGAGCCCGATGCCGCCGGTGAGCTCGTGTCCGAAGTGTTCGAGCCGGGTGGCGATCAGGCGCGCCAGGATCATGACCACCACGATCAGCACGAAGATGATCGAGAGGACGCGCAGCATGAGTGCGTCGCGAAAGGCGTCGAGCGGCGAAGGGTCGACCGGGCGCCCGACCCAGAGCGGGACGCCGTCCTCGGTCATGAACATGGGCACCCAGAGCATCTGGCGTCCCTGCGACCCCTTCCAGAGCGCCAGCTTGCCCTCGGCGAAGATCTCGGCCAGGCCGGGAAATGCCTCGAACGCTTCGGGCTCGCCGCTGGACGGCTGGCCGGGGCGCAGATAGCTGCCGCTGTGGTCGACCCAGAGGGTGTCGCGATAGAACTGGGCCAGTCCGCCGACGTCGAGCGTGATCACCACCGCGCCGCGCGTCTCGGTGGGCGTCTCCTCGTCGCCGATCGGGCTGATGAGGTTCAGGGTCATCAGCTGACGCGGGTCGTTCGTGCCCGTCTTGGGGTCGATTCGGATCCGGCTGACGATCACGGCACCGGGCTGAAGCTCCATGCCGGCGGCGAGGAACTGGGGGTTGGGCGGCTGAGCCGGTTCGGCGGTCGGCTTCCATTCCTGGGTTCGCGGGTCGCGGGTGAGCCAGAAACGCTCCCGGCCGTCGATGCCGACGAAGAGGATCTGAATGATGTCGAGCTGGTCGGCCAGGATCTTGTTGATCCAGGTGGTGTAGCGCGCGCGGGTCAGGTCGATCTGGTCCGCCTCGCCCTGGGCGCCCAGGATGAGTCCGGGTTCGGGCAGCTTGGCCAGCAGTCGGATCATCTCGTGACGGCTGGCCAGGTGCTGATCCAGGTCGCGGAAATCGGCCCTGAGATTCTGCAGATAGGCGCGCTGGTAGAAGAGCGCCGTGCGGTCCAGCACCAGCGGCAGATTGATGACGACGGCCAGGATCAGCGGCGTCAGACCGAAGACCAGCAGGAACAGCAGGATGTAGGCGCGGAGCTTCAATCCTGACGGGGGCGTCGCTGCGGGGCCCTCAGAGGGCTCGGACCAGCTCGAGGATCCGCGCCGCATGACCCTTGGGCTTGACGTCGTAGAGTGCGTGATGGATGAGCCCGTCCCTGCCGACGATGAAGGTCGAGCGCAGGATGCCCATGCGTTTCTCGCCATGGGCCTCCTTCTCGCGCCAGACCCCATAGGCATCGCAGGTCTCGCCGTCGGTGTCGGCGAGCAGCTGGACCGTCAGTCCGTGCTTGTCGCGGAAATCGCCATGGCTGGTGCAGCTGTCCCGGCTGATGCCGATGACCAGTGCTCCGGCCGCCTCGAGCTCGTTCTGCAGATCGGTGAATTCCAGGGCCTCCATGGTGCAGCCCGGGGTGTCGTCCTTGGGGTAGAAATAGATGACGCAGATGTGGCGACCCATGAGCTCGTCCAGGCTCACCCGTTCCATGTCGGCGTTCGGCAATGAAAAGCGTGGGGCTGGATCGCCTGGTTGCAGCATCGGTGGCCGCTCCGGAGGTGATGGATTCTGAGCTGCAATTTAGGCAGCGTCGGTCCGGTCGTCAACCGTCTGTCTGGAGGTCTTCATCAGGCTGGAGCTGGGAAGCCTGATGCTGGCGACCGTACCGCCCCCCGGACGCAGTCCGAGACGCAGCTCGATCTGATTGGCGAGCGCCAGCTGCTGGGCGACCGCGAGTCCCAGTCCGCTTCCGCCTCCCTGCCGGCTGCGTGAGGGCTCCGAGCGATAGTAGGGCCTGAGAACGGCTTCGCGCTCGCTCTCCGGGATCCCAGGCCCGCGATCCAGCACCAGGATCTGCTGCAGCGTCTGGCTGCAGCCCAATCGGATCTCGACCGGATGCCGGCTGTAGGTCAGGGCGTTCTCGATCAGGTTGCCGAGGATGCGCCGCAACGCCAGTGCATCGACCCGGCTCGCGCACGGCGGCTCTTTGCGCCAGACGAGCCGCGGACGGCCCGCGATCAGGTCGTCCACCAATGCGCTCAGATCCACCTCGTCGCGGCGGCCCGCACCCAGACTCTTGCCGAATTCGATCGCCTGGGTGATGAGGGCGTTCATTTCCTCGATGTCGCGCTCCATGCGTGCCACCAGGGTCGGCGGCGTGTCGTCGGGCAGCATGGCGATCGCCAGGCGCAGCCGTGTCAGCGGGGTGCGCAGGTCGTGCGAGATGCCGGTGAGCAACAGCGTGCGGTTGGCCAGCAGCTCGCGGATCTGGCGTCCGGTCTCGTTGAACTGGTGCGCCAGGTTGGCGAGCTCGACCGGGCCCGTCTCGGGCAGCGGCCGGGGCGAGAGACCGAGCGCGACCTGCTCTGCCGCCTTGGACAGCCGTTTGAGGGGCGAGGACAGCCGGCCGGCGAGGACGATGGTGGTGCCCAGTATCAGCAGCACGGCGGCGGTGGCGATCACCGCCAGTCCCTGCAGCGGACGGGTTCCGAGCCGGCTGCGCGGAAAGCCTGCCCAGAGGGGATGACCCTCGACGTCGATCTCGGCCCAGAACCAGCGTTCCCCGTCGGTGAGATTGGCGGTCATCTCGATCTCATGACCCATGCGAGCCGTCAGCGCCCGCTCGACGAGCGGCAGATAGGGGAAGAAGTAGCGATGGGAATCGGGCTGCGGCCGTTCCTCCACCAGGCGGATCTGGTACTCGCTCGCCAGTTGCGACCGGTAGGTCTCTCTCAGGTCCGGCGGGAGCTGCTGAAGGGTGCGCGCCGACAGGACCATGATGCTGGCGAGATCGGCCGCCGAGCGGTGTGCGACCGGCACCAGGGCATAGGCGACCGTCACCCCCAAGGCGACCACGGCGTACAGCCCGAAGGTGAAGATGAGCGTGAGCAGCGCGCGGCCGAAGAGGGTGGCGGGCAGGAACTGCCGCCGGTGGCTCATGGGTTACCCATGGGCGTGAACATGTAACCCTTGCCCCAGATGGTGCGGATATAGCGCGGGTGTTTGGTCTCGGGCTCGATCTTGGCCCGCAGCCGGGCGATCTGAACGTCGATGCTGCGATCGAAGGGGGAGCGCTCGTAGCCCTTGAGCAGGTCGAGCAGCCGATCCCGGTCCAGCACCCGGTCCGGATGCTCGGCGAGCACCCGCAGCAGCTCGAACTCGCCGCTCGTCAGGGTCACCGGCTGGTCGTCTCGGCGCAGCTCGTACTGGATCGGGTCCAGTCGATAGGGGCCGAAGCGAATGATCTCGTGGGCGGGTATTTCGTCGCCGTGTCCGATGAGACGCTGGCGGCGCAATACGGCGCGGATCCGGGCGAGCAGCTCGCGCGGGTTGAAGGGCTTGGCGAGATAGTCGTCGGCGCCGACCTCGAGTCCGACGATGCGGTCCACGTCGTCGCCTCGGGCCGAGAGCATGATGATGGGCACCTCGGTCTTGGCGCGCAGCCGCCGGGTCAGGGTCAGGCCGTCCTCGCCGGGCAGCATGAGATCGAGAATGATGAGGTCGGTGTCCTGCTGCTCGAGCCAGGCGTCCATGGCGCGGCCGTCCTCGGCGCCTCCGACCTCGAATCCCTCGCGTGCCAGGTAGTCGCCCAGCAGCGCGCGCAGGCCGGGATCGTCGTCGACGACGAGAATTCTCAGGGGGATGTCGGACATCGTGCGGGGGGACTCCGGCTTGGAGAGGGCAGTCGATACAACTTGTTACAACATTAGCAGACAGCGAAATACTCTGTTAATCCCCTTTCTGCAAGATAGACCCAGACCCAGTGAATCCCAGACCATCCAGCGGTGGGCTGGTTCGACCGCACAGGTTCGTGTGTTCCGGGGTCAGGGAGCAGTGTTTTCCAACCACGGATTGCGGAGACGAACGCATGAGCTTCGATGCCTTGACGATCTTGGGAATCTCCTCCTCCATCCTCTGCGGAGGATTTCTTGTGGCCCTGGTAAACCGCAACGGCGCCGGTGCGCGCGCCGCCAGGCGTTTGGCCGACTCCAAGGATAAGCGCACGGCCGAGTCCCGGCCGTGACGGTGTCGCCACTCCGAGCAGCAAGCCAATTGGGTCGCTACGGCAGCCACACACCCTGCCGTCGCGGCCCTTTTTTAGCCAGCCGCCTGCGCGAGCCGCCGATCGTTTGACAGGGGGCGTCCGGGTTTCTAGGATCCACCGATCCGCGTCACTCTGTCGACTCCCACATCATGCCGAAACTGTCTCCGCTGCACTGGATCGCGCTCTGCGTCTTTCTGTTCTTCTACGGCTTCACCGTCTTCGCCCTCACCCGCGACTACTATCTGCGTCATCCGTCCCAGCCGGCGACGGCTCGGACCGAGCGTGCGCCGGGAGCCATGCCGAAGCTCGATTCCAGCGCCATCCCCGAATCCATCACCGAGACCAATCCCGAGCTGCTGCATCAGCGCGCGGACGAGCTCTTCATGCAGCGCCGCTATGCCGAGGCCGCCCTCTACTACAAGCGCATCCTCGAATTGAATCCGGATGACGCCGAGGCCCATAACGATCTGGGGCTGGCCCTGCACTACACCGGTGACTCGGCAGGTGCCATCACGCATCTCGAGGCGGCCGTCGCCAAGGGGCCGCAGCTGCAGCGCCCCTGGCTGACGCTCGGGTTCGTCAATCTGCAGGCCGGCAACCAGGACGAGGCCCGCAAGGCGCTCGAACATGCCCGCGATCTGGATCCGGACAGCGACATCGGCAAGGAGGCGCAGCGTCTGCTGGGGATCCTGCAAGGCTCCTGAGCCGGGGCTCAGCGCAGCGCCAGGGCCACCGTGTAGTGCGGTCCCTGCTTGAGCTTGTCGTAGTTGCCGAAGACCTCGGTCAGATTGCGCTTCATGTATTGACGCAGACCGTTGATGGTCACCAGATAGAGGCGTCCGCCCGGCTTCAATCGGGCGTGGGCGTCGTGCAGCAGCAGGGCGAGCAGCTCCTTGCCGACCTTGGCCGGGACGTTGCTCGCGATCAGGTCGAACATGCGCCCGGGTTCGATCTGGTCGAATCCGTTGCTGAGCCGGGCCTCGGCGTTGCCGAGCCCGTTGAGTCTCGCGTTGCGATTGGCGTAGTCGACCGCCACGAAATCCTTGTCCACCATCAGGGTTCGGCCCTGTGGCGCCATCGACGCCAGGGTGAGACCGATCGGCCCGTAGCCGCAGCCGAGATCGAGGCAGTCGCCGTCGGGCGCGACCTCGAGATGACCGACCAGGAGCCGGGTTCCCTCGTCGATCTCGCGGGGCGAGAAGAGCCCCCAGGTGCTCTGGAAGCCGAGTGTGCGTCCGCCGAGCTCGGCGTTGAAGTGGATGTCCCGGCGCAGGCCGGCCAATTGTTCGGGTGTCAGCATGAAATTTGAATTCGATTCGATGAGCGTCAGCTAGATAAGCATGTCCGATCCGGCGGGAAGGCTCAACATTCAGTTAAGACGCGTCGCCAGCGGGTTCGCCTGTCAGATCGGCTCGACCCGCCCGGTGGCGTCCTCGGCGCTCTTTCGCGGTCGCGGCATGACCGAGACCGCCTCGCTTCTGCCGTTGCTGTTCTCCATATGCGCCAGATCCCAGGCGCTGGCCTGCGCGGGCGCCCTGGAGCGCGCCGGAGGGATGAAGCCGGATCCCGGAACGGCGCATCTGCGCCGCATGGTGGTCGCGGTCGAGACGGTTCGCGAGCATCTGTGGCGAATCCTGCTCGATTGGCCGGCGATCCTCGGCGAGGAGCCCGACCGTCAGGCCATGATCCGGGTGCAGGCCATCGCTCGGGACGTCTTCGCGGCCGCGGATCCGGATGGCGCCTTGTTCCGGCCCGGATCCGAGACGCCGATTCCGTCCCCTGATGTCCTGGCGGGTACGGCCTCCTCGCTCGCGAACCTGATGGCCGAGCGTATCCTGGGCATGTCCCCGGACGTCTGGCTCGAGCGTGTCGAGAATCTGGCCGCCTTCGACGACTGGTGCCGCTCGGTCTCGACGCCGTCCGCGCGTCTGCTGCGCGGCCTGCTCGATTCGGGCGAGGGTCGGTTCGGACATGCGGAGATCTGCGCCTTGTCCGATCCGGCCGACTCCGAGCTTGCGTCCGAGCTGCGTGGTCCGCAGGCCGCCGAGTTCGTCGCCCGGCCCTCCTGGCGCGGCCTGCCGCGAGAGACGACACCCCTGACGCGGTATGCCGAGTCCGGTCTGACGGCCGCGCTGGTCGCCGATCAGGGGCGTGGGATCCTGGCTCGGCTCGTGGCACAAGTGGTCGAAACGGCCTCGCTGATCCAGAGGGTTCGAGGAGGCGGTTCCGGAGCGCAGCTCGCCGTCGTCCAGGATGGGGCTCTGGAGGCCGGCGTCGGGATCGGGCGGGCCGATGCGGCTCGCGGGCTGCTGGTGCATCTCGCCGAGGTGGACGGGACTCGGGTCTTGGATTACCGGATCCTGGCCCCAACCGAGTGGAACTTCCATCCCAAGGGCGTCGTGGCGAAGGCCCTGGCCGCCCTGCCGGATGCCGAGGACTCCGTTCTGAGTCGGCGCGCCCAGCTCCTGGTCACGGCGATCGATCCCTGCGTCGCCTTCGATCTGGTGCTGCCGTGAACGACCGCAGCCAGTTCTTGTCTCATCATCGACCCAAGCCGAGGCATTCTCATGTGTCTAGCCATCCCCGCCGAAATCATCCGGATCGATCCGGATACGGATACCGCCCAGGTCTCGCTCGGCGGCGTGGTCAAGGAGATCTCGCTCGCACTGGTCACGGACGTGACGGTCGGTGACTATGTCCTGGTCCACGTGGGCTATGCCCTGAACAAGATCAGTCAGGCCGAGGCCGAGCACACACTGGCCCTGATCCGAGAGATCGGCGAGCTTCAGGACGCGGAGCTGGGCGTCTCCGACACGCCGGGGACGGACCCGGGGCGCTCGTCATGAGATACGTCGACGAGTTCCGCGATCAGCGGCTGGCCCGCCAACTGGCGGCCGCCATCGCCGCCGCCGCCCGTCCGGACCGCGAATATCGGCTGATGGAGTTCTGCGGCGGCCACACCCATGCCATCTTCCGCTACGGCGTCCAGCATCTGATGCCGTCGAACGTGCGCTTCATTCACGGCCCCGGCTGTCCGGTCTGCGTGTTGCCCATGGCCCGGATCGATCAGGCGATCGCGCTTGCGACCCGCCACGGCGTGACCCTCTGCACCTACGGGGATCTGATGCGGGTGCCGGCGAGCGAGCGCAAGAGCCTGCTCAAGGCCAAGGCCGAGGGTGCCGACATCCGCATGATCTATTCCACCCAGGACGCGCTGCGCATCGCCCGCGAGAACCCCGAACGCCAGGTCGTCCTCTTCGCCATCGGCTTCGAGACCACCACGCCGCCGACCGCGGTCGCGATCAAGACCGCGCGCGCCGAGGGGCTCGCCAACTTCTCCGTCTTCTGCAATCACGTCCTGACCCCACCGGCGCTGAGGACCATCCTGGCGACGGCGGGCCCCGAGGGCGTGCGTCTCGACGGCATCCTGGGCCCCTCGCACGTGAGCACCCTGATCGGCAGCCGGCCCTATGCCTTCGTTCCGAGCGAGTTCGGCGTGCCCGTGGTGATCGCCGGATTCGAGCCGCTGGACGTGATGCAGTCCGCCCTGATGCTGATCGAGCAGATCAACGCAGGACGCTGCGAGGTCGAGAACCAGTACCTGCGCGCCGTCACCGAGGACGGCAATCCGAAGGCCCTGGCCCTGATGGACGAGGTGTTCCGGATCCGCGACCGCTTCGAGTGGCGGGGGCTGGGCGAACTGCCCGACAGCGCCCTGGCGCTGTCCGAGGACTATGCCGATCTCGACGCCGAACTGCGCTTTCCGGTGGAGGTCCCCGAGTCCAGGGAGGCACGCGGCTGCGAATGCCCGGCCATCCTGCGCGGGGTCAAGGAGCCGACCGACTGCCGGCTGTTCGGGACGGTCTGCACGCCGGACAATCCGATGGGATCCTGCATGGTCTCGTCCGAGGGTGCCTGCGCCGCCTACTGGAGCTACGGGCGTTTCAGAGCCTCGAGTTCCTCTCCGGCGGTGGGTGCCTGACGCACCGTTTCGCGAGCCGATCCCCACTGCCCGAGTTTCGCTCGGGCGGTGGGGCGTGCGCGTCTTACCTTATCGGCTGGGCTTGACGGTCGGAAGGTGCCAGATGTCCTGGTTGTATTCGGCGATGGTGCGGTCCGAGGAGAAATAGCCGCTGCAGGCCGAGTTGAGGATGCTCATGCGCTGCCAGCGCTCGGGATCCCGATAGGTGGCGGCCGCTTGCTCCTGGGCCTCGACATAGCTGGCGAAGTCCGCCGCCGTCATCCAGGGGTCGTGCGGGTTGCGGATCGAGTGGATGATGGCGTCGAAGATGCCGGGCTCGAACTGGTTGAAGTGCCCGCATTCGAGCAGATTGATCACGTTCCTCAGGGTTGGATCCGAGGCGATGATTCCATTGGGGTCGTAGTGGTGGCGCAACGAGTCGACTCCGGCCGCCGTCAGTCCGAAGAGGAAGAAGTTCTCCTCGCCCACCTTCTCGCGGATCTCGATGTTGGCGCCGTCCAGGGTGCCGATGGTCACGGCTCCATTCATCATGAACTTCATGTTTCCGGTCCCGGACGCCTCCTTGCCGGCGGTCGAGATCTGTTCCGACAGATCGGTTCCCGGGGCGATCACCTCCATCAGCGAGACGCGGTAGTCGGGGATGAAGGCGACCCGCAGCAGACCCTCGGTGGCGGGATCCTTGTTGATCACCTGGGACACGTTGTTGATCAGCTTGATGATCTGCTTGGCCATGTAATAGCCGGGCGCGGCCTTGCCGCCGACGAGGACGCAGCGCGGCGTCCAGTCCTGGGTGTCTCCCTGCTTGATTCGGCTGTAGAGATGGATGACGTGCAGGATGTTGAGCAGCTGGCGCTTGTATTCGTGGATGCGCTTGACCTGGACGTCGAAGATGGCGTCCAGGGGAAGGTCGATCCGGCAGATCTGGGAGATCTGCTCGGCGAGACGGCGCTTGTTGTCCTGCTTGATCGCGTGCCAGCGTTTGCGGAAGGCGGCGTCGTCGGCATAGGGCGCGAGCTTGGAGAGCTGTGCGAGATCGCAGACCCATTCGGTGCCGATGGTCTCGTCGAGCAGCTCGTGCAATCCCGGATTGCACTGGGCGAGCCAGCGGCGCGGCGTGACCCCGTTGGTCTTGTTGTTGAACTTGTGGGGCCAGAGTTCGTGGAAGTCCTTGAACAGACCCTCGACCAATAGGGTTGAATGCAGCGCGGCCACGCCGTTGACCGAATAGCTGCCGACGATGGCCAGATAGGCCATGCGCATCTGGGGATCGTCGCCCTCCTCGATCAGCGACATGCGCCGCAGACGATCGTTGTCCCCCGGCCAGCGCAGGGCCACCTCGGCCAGGAAGCGGGCGTTGATCTCGTAGATGATCTCCAGGATGCGCGGCAGCAGCTGGCGGAACAGTCGTACCGGCCAGCGCTCCAGCGCCTCCGGCAGCAGCGTGTGGTTGGTGTAGGCCATGGTGTGGCTGGTGATGTCCCAGGCCTCGTCCCACTCCAGATCATGCTCGTCGATCAGCTGGCGCATCAGCTCGGCGACCGAGACCGCCGGGTGGGTGTCGTTGAGCTGGAAGCTGTTCAGCTCGGCGAAGCGGCTGAAGTCGTGGCCGTGCAGCCGGATCCAGTCGCGCAGGACGTCCTTGATGCTGGCGCTGGCGAGGAAGAACTGCTGGCGCAGGCGCAGCTCCTTGCCGTTCTCGCTGGCATCGTTGGGGTAGAGCACCATGGTGATGTGCTCGGCCGCGTTCTTCTGGGCGACCGACTCGGGATAGCTGCCGGCGTTGAACTCGTCCAGGTCGAACTCGTCCGTGGCGGCGGACTTCCACAGCCGGAGCGTGTTGACCGTGTCGTTGCGGTAGCCCGGCACCGGGATGTCGTAGGGGACCGCCAGCACGTCGTGGGTGTCCACCCAGCGGACGATGGTCCGGCCCCGGTGGTCGCGGTGGGACTCGGTGCGGCCGCCGAAGGGGATGCGCTGGGTGAATTCCGGGCGCTCCAGCTCCCAGGGGTTGCCGTCGCGCAGCCAGTGATCGGGCTCCTCGACCTGCGCCCCCTTCTCGATCAGCTGGCGGAACATGCCGTACTCGTAACGCAGGCCATAGCCTCGGACCGGCAGCTGCAGCGTGGCGCAGGAGTCGAGGAAGCAGGCCGCCAGCCGTCCGAGACCGCCGTTACCGAGTCCGGGATCCGGCTCGCTCGAGGCGATTTCCTCGAGGGCCAGACCCAATTGGTAGAGCCCCTGCTCGGCGGCCTGGTCGAGCCCGAGGTTGAGCGTGGCGTTCGAGAGCGCCCGTCCCATCAGGAACTCCAGGGACAGATAGTAGGCGCGCTTGCACTTGCTGTCGTCGTAGGCGGCGCGGGTCTGCTTCCAGCGCTCCATCAGACGGTCGCGCAGCGTCATGGCCAGCGCCTTGTAGGGATAGTAGGCCGACTGGCAGTCGTGGTCGCGCCCGAAGGTGTAGGCGTAATACCGGCTGAAGCCGTCGGCGAGGCCCTCTGCGTCCATCGGCAGGGGGGGCAGGTCGAGGAAGTGGTCGTTCGGTCGGTTCTGGATCGGTTTGTTCAGAGAAGACATGCGCCGTGTATCCTTCTGCGTTCGTGTGGAGTCTGAGCCGATGATCCCGAAAAGAGCGGCCGGCCGCCAGCAGTGAAACTCCAGCCGTTGTAATGCAGAGCTTATCCCGGCCTTCGGCATCCATGGGTCGCGAGCGGGCCGATTCGGGCGATGGCTGGCCGTTGGAGTCCGGAAGCCGAGGGCTCCTTTCCGGATGATACGCGCTTCTGGTGACGAGGATGGGTAGGTTTGCCCTCGGTGAGGCCCCTTCCATCAGGTCGTTCTTCGACGGACCGGCTTCAAGGAGGCCAGGGGGGAACGGTCGTACTGGAAATCCTTGCGCAACTGTTTGATGAGGGCCGCGCGATCCTCTTCGTTGGCGACCATCAGGGCGGTGAAGGCCGCGCGCCACTGCGCCAGGTACTCCCGGTCGTCCTGCGACTCGGTGTAGTTCATCACGGCCGTGCAATAGTCTGTCGCCCTCAGGTAGTCCTTGAAGGGCGCGTCGCTCGGGACGAGCAATGGGGCGACGAGTTGTCTGGCGCGCGCCGATGCGGCGATCTTGGGTTCGACCATGCGGGTGTACCGGGAAATCCTGACTGGCTGATGACGAAATGCCGATCGCTGACGGCCGGAGGCCGACAGCGCCTTTTCAGTAATAAAGCATCACGATTCGCCAGCCAAGCCCCTGGAAGCGCAGTCTCAGAATCAAGGGGTCGGCATTCCTCGGGCCGAGACGGACGCGGAAATCGATCGGGTCCTCGAAGAAGGCGTAGGTCAGGGCGTCGCGAATACCCTGGTCGCCATGACGCTTCGAGCTCAGGCGCTCGGCGATCCAGTCGAGCGTCACCCAGCGGTCCAGGAACTGCTCGGAACCGGTCTGGCGCAGTCCCGACTCGAGCCAGTCGATGAAGGCGTCCGAGAGGCCACCGATGTCGCTCGGATGCTCCTTGTTCAGGCGGTTCCCCAGCGCGTCGCGAACGGCCTCCAGGTCCACCAGCTTGGACAGTGTCTCTCGATCCTGCGCGGCCAGCGCCTGGTCGAGCTGCCATAGCGTGGCGTAGGGCCAGACCGCGAAGATCGGGAGCGCGGTCATGGCCGCGAGCGCCAGACGTCGGACTGGGCGCTCGATGCGCTTCCAGTTGCGCCGCCAGGCCGCGAGCGCGGGATGTCTGGCTCTCTTCACGGCCAGTCTCCTCATGTCCTCAGCCCATCTCTTCCTGAAGACGCTCGATGCTTTCGCAGACCTCGAGCCAGGCCTCCTCGGCCGCTTCCAGGTCGGCCTTGATCTGACGCTGTTCGGCGAGCATCGTCAGCAATCTGTCCTTGGCGTCGGCCTCGTAGAGCTCGGGGGCGGTCAAGGTCTGTTCGAGCGTCGTCCCTCGCGACTGGAGTTCGGCCATGCGCCGCTCCAGATCCCGTTCCTGCTTGCGCAACGGCTGCAGCATCTTTCGCACCTCGGCGGCCTGACGCCGCTGCTGCTTGCGGTCGCCGCCCTCGCGCGCGGTCCGGTCCTCGGGCGTTTGGTCCGTCGTGCCGTCGCGTCCGGCCAGCCAGGCCGGGTAGTCGTCCAGATCGCCGTCGAAGGGCGCCACCCGTCCGGCGTCGACCAGCAGCAAGGTGTCGCTGGTGACTCGGAGCAGATGACGGTCGTGCGAGACCAGGACCAGGGCGCCCTCGAATTCCTGGAGCGCCTCGCTCAGCGCATGACGCATCTCCAGGTCGAGGTGGTTGGTCGGCTCGTCGAGCAGCAGCAGGTTGGGGCGCTGGCGGATGATGAGCGCGAGCACCAGGCGCGCCTTCTCGCCGCCCGACAATGGTGCTATGGGGTCGAGGGCGCGATCGCCAGCGAAACCGAATCCGCCCAGATAGTTGCGCAGCGTCTGTTCGGTCGCCTCCGGGTCCAGGCGTCGCAGATGACCGAGCGGGGTGTCGTCCGGGCGCAGCTGGTCGAGCTGATGCTGGGCGAAATAGCCGAGCTTGAGTTCCTGGGCGCGCTCGCAGCGTCCCGACAGCAGCGAAAGCTCGCCGGCCAAGACCTTGATGAAGGTCGATTTGCCGGCCCCGTTGCGTCCGAGCAGTCCGATGCGGTCGCCGGGCTCCAGGGTCATTCCGACCCCTTCGATGATGGGGCGTTCGCCGTATCCGGCCGCCGCCTGGTCGAGCCGCAGCAAGGGGCGCGGCAGGTGCTGCGCCGGCTCGAAGCCGAAACGGAAGGGCGAGTCGACGTGCGCCGGTGCGATCAGCTCCATGCGCTCCAGCGCCTTGATCCGGCTCTGGGCCTGGCGCGCCTTGGTCGCCTTGGCGCGGAAGCGCTCCACGAAGCTGTGCATGTGGGCGATCTCGCGCTGCTGGCGCACATAGGCGGCCTGCTGCTGGGCCAGGCGCTCGGCGCGCTGGCGCTCGAAGGCCGAATAGTTTCCGGCGTAATAATTGAGATGCCGATGCTCGAGATGCAGGATGTGGCTGGCGACGGCGTCCAGGAAGTCGCGGTCGTGCGAGATGAGGACGAGGGTGCCCGGATAGGCCTTGAGCCAGCCCTCGAGCCAGATGACCGCGTCCAGATCCAGGTGGTTGGTGGGCTCGTCGAGCAGCAGCAGGTCCGAGCGGCACATGAGGGTGCGCGCCAGGGCCAGGCGCATGCGCCAGCCGCCCGAGTAGCTGTTCACCGGGCGTCGTTCGTCGCCCGGGGCGAAGCCGAGGCCGTGCAGCAGACGGGCGGCGCGGCTCTCGGCGCCATAGCCGTCGATGGATTCGAAGAGGCCGAGCAGTTCGCCGTGGCGGATGCCGTCGCCGGCGGCGTCGGCCGCCGCCAGGTCGCGCTCGATCCGGCGCAGCTCGCGGTCGCCGTCGAGGACGAACTCGATCGCGGGGCGGTCGGTGTCGGGGGTGTGCTGGGCGACATGGGCGATCTCCCATCCGGGCGGGATGGAGACCTCGCCGCTGTCGGCATGGAGGTCGCCGAGCAGCAGGGCGAAGAGGCTCGATTTGCCGCAGCCGTTCGCGCCAACCAGCCCGACCTTCTGGCCCGGGTAGATGGTGAGCGAGGCGTCCTCGAGCAGCAGGTTGGGACCGCGGCGAAAACTCAGACCTTGGAGTTGCAGCATGATGATCCGGTCGGGGCGGCCGAAAGGCCGCGCAGCTTGTTCTGGTGTGGGTTCTGAGGATGGGTCGCCGTCGCAGGCCGGCGGTCAGCCGCCGGACGCGCCGCGATCCAGCCGGCGATAGCCGATTGCCTCGCCGAGGTGCGTCGGGCTGATGGCCGGTGCATCCTGCAGGTCGGCGATGGTGCGTGCCACCTTGAGGATCCGGTGATAGGCCCGGGCCGAGAGCGCGAGCCGGGTCAGCGCCTGTTCCATCAGCCGTTGGCCGGCGGCGTCCAGGGCGCAGTGGCGCTCGATCTCGGGCGGGGTCATCAGGGCGTTCGGCTTGCCGGTGCGGGCGATCTGTCGTTCCCGCGCCACGACGACACGATGCCGCACGACCGCCGTCGACTCGGTCTCCTTGGGTGTCGGACCGGTCAGGTGCGAGATCTCCAGTCGTGGAACCTCCACATGCATGTCGATTCGGTCGAGCAAGGGGCCAGAGAGACGCGCGCGATAGCGGGCGATCTGATCCTGCGAGCAGCGGCAGCCGCCGTTCGCATCGCCGAGATAGCCGCAGGGACAGGGGTTCATGGCCGCGACCAGCTGGAATTGGGCCGGAAAGCGCGCCTGGCGCGCCGCCCGGGCGATGTCGATGCATCCCGACTCCAATGGTTCGCGCAGCACCTCCAGCACCTTGCGCTCGAACTCGGGCAGCTCGTCGAGAAAGAGCACGCCCCGGTGTGCCAGCGAGATCTCTCCCGGACGCGGGTTGCTGCCGCCGCCGACCAGCGCCACGCCGGACGCCGTGTGGTGCGGCGAGCGAAAGGGCCGGCGGCGCCACTCGATGGGGTCGAACGGGGCGCGGCCGCTGACCGAGCGGATGGCCGCCGCCTCGAGCGCCTCGGAATCCGTGAGCGGAGGCAGCAGGCCCGGCAGGCGGTTGGCCAGCATCGACTTGCCCGAACCCGGCGGCCCCAGCATGAGGATGTGATGCTGTCCGGCCGCGGCCACCTCCAGGGCGCGCTTGGCATGCTCCTGACCTCGGACCTCGGCGAGATCCGGATAGGCCGGATCGGCGTGCCCCGCAGGTTCGGACACATGGGCCGTGAGCGCCTGGGTGCCGTTGAGGTGTTCGCAGACCTCCATCAGATGGCGTGCCGGCCTCAGGGTCAGCCCGTCGACCACGGCCGCCTCGGCGGCGTTGGCATGCGGCAGGATCAGCTCGCGTCCGGCATCGCGCGCCGCGAGCGCCACCGGGAGGACGCCATCGACCGGACGCAGCTCGCCCGACAGGGCCAGTTCGCCGACGAATTCGAGATCCTCGAGTGCGTTTGGCGCGACCTGTCCCGAGGCGCCGAGGATTCCGAGTGCGATCGGCAGATCGAAGCGTCCGCCCTCCTTGGGCAGGTCCGCCGGGGCCAGATTGATGGTCACCCGGCCATCGGGGAACTGGAAACGGCCGTTGAGCAGGGCGCCGCGGACGCGGTCCTTGCTCTCCTTCACCGCCAGTTCGGGCAGGCCGACCATGGACAGCGAGGGCAATCCGCCCGTCAGGTGGACCTCCACCGTCACCGGCGGCGCATGGATGCCGACCCGCGCGCGGCTATGGAGAACGCAGAGCGCCAAATCGCCCGCTGTGCCGTCAGTGGCTGTCCGGCCGGCCGGCCGCGAGGGCCTGCTCGAGCGCCGCGACCTGGGCCTCGAGCGCGGCGATCTTGGCGCGCGAGCGGGCCAGGACGGCGGACTGGACGTCGAATTCCTCGCGGGTCACCAGGTCCAGACGCGCGAGACCGGATTCGACCGAGGCACGGACGTTGCGGTTGATGTCTTCGTGCAACATCTGCAGGCCTTTCGGCATGGAGGAGGACAGTCGCTGTACCAGGTCCTCGAATTGTTTCGGATCCAACATGGGTTACCTCTCACGGGGCCGTTGGGGCCAGTGAATCGATTCAGGGCGACATCCGTCCCGATGCGCATGGGCTGCGCGCCACGGACAGGGGGACTTGGATGCAGTGGATGGCTGCTCATTATAGGGGGCGCGGACGGCCGCGTCTGCGTTGGACTGGCGCCCTATTTTGGTGCTTCATTCGGTTTGTACGTGGGTGCATGCTTCGTTTTGGTGCGTTCACCTGTTGTGCCTTTGGTACATGATGGCGAGAACGTGGCGTCTCCACCAAAATAGGTTTCTGGCATGTTACATGCATCTGCCGCCAGTACGACATCAGGGGCGGCCGGGATATTCCGGGCTCTGGCCAGCCTTCCCGACATCCTCGAACGTTGCCCGGATCATCGAGAGGTAGATACGCATGAACGCAAATCCAATCCGCGCCGCCGTCGTCCTTGGCGCAGTCACCATGAGTGCAGGCGCCTTCCAGGTCGCGCTCGCCGAGGGCGAGGGGCCGCATTCCGTCAGCGCCAACATCGGCGCGGTCAGCAACTACATCTGGCGCGGTCAGACCCAGACCGACGATCAGCCCGCGATCCAGGGCGGCATCGACTATGCCCACAGCAGCGGCTTCTCGGCCGGCACCTGGGTCTCCAACGTCGACTTCGAGGACGCCTACGGCAACGACACCAACTACGAGTGGGACCTCTACGCTGGCTTCGGGCAGTCCATCACCGATGACTTCAGCTACGATCTGAACGTCATCTACTACGCCTATCCGGACGCTCGTGACTCCGATTTCGCCGAGGTCGGCGCCGGCGTCAGCTACAAGTGGCTCAGTGCCGGTATCGCCTACACCTTCTACGGTCAGGCGGACGATGTTCCGGGCGTCGACAATGGCGACGCGACCTTCGACGAAGGCGATCTCTACTACCATGCCGCGCTCGACTTCGCGCTCCCCTACGAGTTGGGCCTGAACCTGCATGGCGGCTACTACGACTTCCGCTACAACGACGGCGGCAACGACTACGGTCACTGGGGTGTTTCGGTGAGCCGCGAGGCCGGCGAGTTCGGCACCTTCAGCTTCAACTACGATCAGATCGGCCGTGAGACCTACGACGATGATCCGAAGATCTGGATCGGCTGGAACAAGGAATTTTGATCGCTGCGCATCCCGCGCCTTGAACCAATAGGCCATAGTATCCCGCGCTTTGGTCTCATCCAGGAGCTAATACGCAATGAAACTGGTTTCAGCCGTCATCAAACCCTTCAAGCTCGACGACGTGCGCGAGGCGCTCGGCGATATCGGCGTGTCCGGTATCACCGTCATCGAGGTCAAGGGTTTCGGCCGTCAAAAGGGCCACACAGAACTCTATCGCGGCGCCGAGTACGTCGTGGACTTCCTTCCGAAGATCAAGGTCGAGATCGCCGTCGACGATACCATGGTCGACAAGGTCATCGAGGCGATCAGCACCGCGGCCCGCACCGGCAAGATCGGTGACGGCAAGATCTTCGTGTTCGACCTGGATCAGGTCATCCGCATCCGGACCGGCGAGACCGGCTCCGACGCGCTTTGATACGGACTGGGAGACGTAAACGGTGAAATCGATTCGCAACCTGAGCCTCGCAAAGCCCCTGTCCGCGGTTTTGCTGACCTTCATGCCCCTCCTGGCCTTCGGTCAGGACGAGCCGGCACTGAGCAGCGGCGACACCGCATGGATGCTGACCGCGACCGCCTTGGTCCTCTTCATGACCATTCCCGGTCTCTCGCTCTTCTACGCCGGCCTGGTGCGCTCCAAGAACGTGCTGTCCGTGCTCATGCAGTGCTTCGCCATCACCTGCATGATGAGCATCCTCTGGGCGTTCTATGCCTATAGCATGGCCTTTACCGACGGCGGGTCCATGAACGCCTGGGTCGGCAGTCTGGACAAGATGTTCCTTTCCGGGGTCACGGTCGACGCCATGTCCGGCTCCATCCCCGAGTCGCTCTTCATGACCTTCCAGATGACCTTCGCGATCATCACCCCGGCACTCATCGTCGGCGCCTTCGCCGAGCGCATGAAGTTCTCCGCCATGCTGATCTTCATGGCCCTCTGGGTGACCCTGGTCTATGCCCCCATCGCCCACTGGGTCTGGGGCGGCGGCTGGGTCGGCGAGATGGGTGCGCTGGACTTCGCCGGCGGTACCGTCGTTCACATCAACGCGGGCGTCGCCGCGCTCATGGCCGCGCTGGTGCTCGGCAAGCGCAAGGGCTATCCGACCACCGCCATGCCTCCGCACAACCTGGGCCTGACCGTGATGGGCGCCTCCATGCTGTGGGTCGGCTGGTTCGGCTTCAACGCGGGTTCCGAGCTGGCCGCCGACGGTACCGCCGGCATGGCCATGACGGTCACCCAGCTGGCCACCGCCGCCGCGGCACTGACCTGGATGTTCGCCGAGTGGATCAGCCACGGCAAGCCGTCCGTCCTGGGTATCGCCACCGGCGCCGTCGCCGGTCTGGTCGCCATCACCCCGGCATCCGGCACCGCCGGTCCCATGGGCGCCATCGTCATCGGCTTCTCCGGCGCGCTCTTCGCCTTCATCGCCTCGACCAAGGTCAAGCACTGGCTCGGCTATGACGACTCGCTCGACGTCTGGGGCGTGCACGGCGTGGCCGGTATCGTCGGCGCCATCCTGACCGGCGTCTTCGCCGACGCCAGCCTGGGCGGCTCCGGCCTGGCCGACGGTATGAGCATCGGCGGCCAGGTCTGGATCCAGTTCCTGTCGGTCATGGCGACTCTGGTCTACGGCGGCGTGGTCAGCCTGCTCATCCTTCTGGTCCTGAAGGCCACGATCGGTCTGCGCGTGACCGAAGAGCAAGAGACCGAAGGTCTCGACCTCTCGCAGCACGACGAGCGCGGCTACATCCTCTAAGCCGCTTTCTCGCTCATCCCTGCGACTCGACGGCTGGCCTCTCGGTCAGCCGTCTTTCGTTCCGCTCCTCGCCCCTCCCGACCATCCTGCTGTGCGATGGCCGCTCGGCCTCATATCCAGGCTGATCGCTTTGATCGTCCAAGTCGCCGAAGTACCTGCGTGGGCATGTGTTGTCGCTCGCGTTATTCCGCGCACTGGACGGCATTCTCAACGCCTTCGACTCCAAGCTCCCCAAGGGGCGGGTCGAGGCAGCGAAAGGGCAGATCCAGGCCGCCAAGGCCAAGGCGCGAGACTATGGCACGGTCGGCCATCTCATCACCACTGCATATCTCGTCGCCGGAAAGCTCACGGCATTGCCGGCCAATCCCTTCAGAAACCCCCCGTGCGCTCGGTCGATGGTATGAATCAGATGCCTCCATGCCGGTTATCCACGCCAATCGCAAGAGAGCCGCGTATTGTTCGCCCTCACCAAATATCTCCTTTTCTCCATTCGCATGAAAGGCTGCTGTTGAGATCTAAATCCCCAGTTAGTGGAAGCCGGTAGATCATCACTTGTTCATCGGGCGTTTCAATCTGCTCTCCATGCAGACTGCGATAAAAGAGTGGCCCCTTCCATAGCTCCCACCCAAGGCGCGAGTAAAACGACTCCTCTGAAGGTGAAAGTGCAGCTAAATCAAACGAATTCAGCAGCTTCGGAATTGCGCTCATGATCTTGGAGCCAAACCCTTGGCCTTGCAGCTCTGGAAGCACGGCGACTGCTTCGACAAATGCTGTTCTGAATGAGCGATCATTTGTTTGAAGATTCCGGTTGATGTATAAAGCATGCGCTATAAGGCGCTCTTCTATGAATCCAAGGAGGTGCGTCGCTGGGCCAAGTTCGTCCAGTATTTCCTCATACTGTTCTTCGTAAGCCTCAGTGCATAGTCGAATAAGCTCATCCTTTAGTGCTGTGGAAAGATTGGAGCTAGGCTTGATTTCGATTTTCATTGTACGTAGGTACGCAATTGATTGACGTGAAGGCAATGTCCGCGGCACGTGCACTTATACACCCAGGAAATCCGTGCCGGAATTTTCTTGGAAACAACAGCATGGTGGCAGTTCGTTTGCGGGCGTTCATCCTCATCGAAGAGCGCGCGCAACCCTGTCCGTCCGCTCGAGGTGGGGGTGCGAAGTGTCATGGA
Source organism: Imhoffiella purpurea (assembly GCF_000585215.1). GTDB lineage: Bacteria > Pseudomonadota > Gammaproteobacteria > Chromatiales > Chromatiaceae > Imhoffiella > Imhoffiella purpurea. The sequence continues at coordinate 68,358 of NZ_AONC01000001.1, forward strand.
AAGCTGGCAAGCATCCTGCTTCGTGAATCTAGGCTGAACCCAGAATCAGCCTAGATGGAATCGTTCAATCTTTTGAAATCAGCCGCTTGTAATGTCTGCCCGCCGATCGTGAGGGATGGGTCGCGGGGGCCTTTGTCGGGTCTCTGACATGACAGCTCCCAATGAGGTATCCAGAGGTGCAATCCACTGCCGCAAAAGTCGACCGCTATGTCACGTTCGAGGGGATCGAGTGTGACGACTATGCCCGCCAGGTCGTCGTCTATATCCGCGACTGTCTCGCCGACGGCGATCGGCCGTCTGCCTGGCAAGACTATTTCGAGCGGAAACTGATCGAGAACGCGGGGATGGGGCAGGACGAGCTCTTTCTCGTCGGCAGTCAGGTCAATTATATCCGCGAGCTCTTCGAGCACTACCAGCACGCCGAGGGGCTGGATCTGCTCGACAAGATCGAGGAGGAGTGCTGCTGAGTCTCGCCGATCGAGTCAGGTCATTTCGGGCGGACCTGGCCCAGCATGCGCAGGTCGAAGACCTTTCCCAGGGTCGCGATCAGCGCGTTGCCGGCGTCGGCGACCGATACGCCCGACACCAGGTCCGAGATCTGCGTCATCGCCAGCCCGGCGTAGCCGCAGGGGTTGATGCGGCGAAAGGGCTCCAGATCCATCGACACGTTGAGGGAGAGTCCGTGATAGCTGCAGCCGTTGCGGATCCGCAGCCCCAGCGAGGCGATCTTGGCGTCGGCGACATAGACGCCGGGGGCGTCCTGGCGGCGTGCGGCATCGATTCCGTAGCTGTCGAGCAGCTCGATGACCGACTGTTCCAGCATGTTCACGAACCGCTTGACCCCGAAGCCGATGCGTCTGAGATCGAGCAGCATGTAGGCGACCAGCTGCCCGGGTCCGTGGTAGGTCACCTGTCCGCCCCGATCCACCTGGATGACCGGGATGTCGCCCGGGTCGAGCAGATGTTCGCGGCGGCCGGCCTGGCCGAGCGTGAAGACCGGCGGATGCTCGAGGAGCCAGATTTCGTCCAGCGTGTCCGGGGCGCGGCTGTCGGTGAAGCGGCGCATCGCCTCGAGCGTGTCCCCGTAATCCTGGAGGCCGGGCAGTCGTCTGAGCAGGAATGGATGCGGATTGTCGCAGAGGGTGTCGGTCACAGCGCCCACACCACCAGCTCGTGGGCGGTGAGCTCCTGGTAGATGGCGTCGAGCTGAGGCTTGCTGTGGGCCTCGATCACCACGGTCACGGCAATCCATTTGCCGCCTCGGCTGGGGCGCGTCGAGATCTGCGCATCGTCGAATCCGGGGGCATGTCTGGAGACGATCTCGATCACGGCGGTCTCGAGACCGCTCTCGGCCTTGCCCATCGCCTTGATGGGGAAACGGCACGGGAATTCGAGCAGGGTCTCTTCGGTTTCAGATTCGGCCAAGGCGCACCTCCTCTTTGTATTGCTGATAGAGCGCGTCCATGCGTTGCCACATGGGGCCGGGTCGTCCGTTGCCAACCGGCTGGCCGTCGAGCCGGGTGACCGGAAGTACCTCGCGGGTCGAACTGCTCAGCCAGATCTCGTCGGCCTCCCTCAGATCGTCGATCGGGATCTGGGTCTCGAGAAATTCCAAGTCGTGCTCCCTGGCGAGCGCGAGCGCGAGCTGGCGGGTGACGCCGGTCAGGAGCAGATGACCGGTCGGCGGCGTGATCAGACGGCCCCGGTGCACCATGAAGACGTTCGAGACGGCGCCTTCGGTCACCATGCCGTCGCGGACCATGATGGCCTCGAGCGCGCCCTCGTCCTCGGCCTCGCGGCGCATCATGACTGCTGCGAGCAGGGAGATGGATTTGATCTCGCCGCGCAGCCAGCGGATGTCCGGCCGGGTGATGCAGGTGACGCCTTGGGTGGCGATCTCGGGCCGGCGCGGCTTGATCGGGTTGGCGACGGCGAAGACCGTCGGCTCGACATCCTCCGGGCAGAGGTGATCGCGCACGGGCGCGACGCCGCGGGTCACCTGGAGATAGACCGACTGATCCGGGGCTGGAGGCGCGCCGATCAGGCGGCGCATCACCGAACGCCACGACTCGCGGCTGAGCGGGTTGCGCAGACGGATGGCGTCCAGACTGGAGTCCAGCCGGTCGAGATGCGGCTCCAGCCCGAGGAAATGCCCGCCGTAGCTGGGGACCACCTCGTAGACGCCGTCGCCGAATAGAAAGCCCCGATCCATGATCGGGATCCTGGCCTGATCGGCCGGAATGAACTGGCCGTTGAGGTAGACCTGAGCCTCGTTATTGTCTGCGTTCACGATGCGTTCGATTCGATCGGTTGTCTGTCGCCTATGCCCCCGGGCCGTCCGGGTCACCGAACCGACCGAGTGCAGCCCGACGCCGCGCGGTGCGGCCTCAGAACATCTGCAATACGCTGTCCTTGGCCTTGCGCCAGAGCCCGCCCTCGGGCACGTCCTGCAGTGCGACCAGAGGTGCGCGGATGATCTCGTTCTCGCCCAGGGTCACCACGATATCGCCGATACGGGTGCCCTTGGCGATGGGCGCGTTGAGCTCGGCGGTCTTTTCGAGGCGCGCGCTCAGTCGGCTGTAGGATCCGCGTGGAATGGTGGCGACGACATCGGCCTCGGGTCCGACTGGAAGCGTCTCCTGTTGGCCATACCAGACGCGCAGGTTCTCGATCGGCTGATCGGCCGGATAGAGGCTGTGACTCTCGAAATAGCGGAATCCCCAGTTCAGTAGAGCCAGACTGGCCTGGGCCCTGGCATTGGGGCTGGCGGCTCCCATGACGACCGACACCAGCCGCATGTCGTCGCGCTTGGCCGAGCCGACCAGACAGTAGCCGGCGGCGTTGGTGTGACCCGTCTTGACGCCGTCGGCCGAGGGGTCGCGCTTCAGCAATGGGTTGCGGTTCGGCTGGGTGATCTCGTTGTATGTGAACTCCTTGGAGCCGTACCAGCTGTAGAAGTCGGGAAATTCGCGGATCAGGGCCATGGTGACCTTGGCCAGATCGCGCGCGGTCGTGTAGAGATCGGGATCGGGCAGGCCGTTGGGGTTGGTGAAATGGGTGTTCTCCATCCCGAGCCGTTTGGCATTCGCGTTCATGAGGTTGGCGAAGGCCTCGGTGCTGCCGGCGACGTGTTCGGCCAGCGCGACGCTGGCGTCGTTGCCGGATTGGATGATCATCCCCTTCAGCAGGTCCTCGACGCTGACCTGCGTGCCGACCTCGATGAACATGCGCGAACCGCCGGTGCGCCAGGCCTTTTCGCTGACCAGGACCTGATCGGTCAGGCCGATGCGCCCCGCTGCGATCTCGCGAAAGACCACATAGGCGGTCATGATCTTGGTCAGGCTGGCCGGTTCGAGTCTCTCGTCGGCGTTGTTCTCGGCCAGTACCTTGCCGCTGTTGAAATCGACGAGCAGATAGCCCTTGGCGGCGACTTCCGGAGCTGGCTGGGCCGGGGCCGCGATCACGGCCGACAGTGGCAAGAGGCAAACGAGCAGGAACGGCAGCGCGAGCTTCAATGCTGATTTCATGGAAGGTCCGGGAATTTGGAATGGCGGGTCGATACCCAGCTATTCTAACCCTGCGGTTCGCGATTTGGCATCCGTCCCTGGCTCAGTTGCTCACCCTTCTGGGCCGCTCCAGGCCGAGGCTGGCCAGCCGTCGCGTCACCCGATCGGCGTCCTGCTCGGAGGCGAGTGGGCCGATGCGCACCCGATAGAGGGGCGTTTCTTCGGGTTGCGGGTCGATGACGCGAACCTGCTCGGCACCCAGTTGGCTGCCGAGTCGCAGACGCAGCTTTTCGGCGTTCTCGAGCTGGCCGAAGGCGCCGATCTGGAGATACATGGGCCGAGTGCGCTGCGTTCGCGTCGCGTGCGCGGCCAGTGTCGTCGCGGCCCGTTGGGCGGGCCGCGGTGATCGAGGCGTCTGTTCGGCCAGGAAGGGGCCGGGATCCGATGCCGGGCGGCGCGGATCGATGGCGCGGACCTCGACCATCGCGGTTCCCTTCTTGACCACGCCCAGCTTGACCGCCGCGGTGTAGGACAGGTCGATGATGCGCGATCCGTGGAAGGGGCCTCGATCGTTGATGCGGATGACCACGCTGCGGCCGTTCTCCATGTTGGTCACCCTGGCATAGGTCGGCAGGGGCAGCGTCTTGTGCGCCGCCGTCATGGCGTTCATGTCGTAGATCTCGCCCGAACTGGTCTTGCGGCCGTGGAAGGGTCTGCCGTACCAGGAGGCGAGGCCGCGCTCGACGTGGCCCCGGCTGTTGCGTATCGGGTAATAGCGCTTGCCCCCGACCACGTAGGAGGACGGGTTGCCGGACGCGGCGAGCGGCTCGACCTTGGGGACCGCGTCGGGAATGCGGGCGATCCTGGCTGGGATCTCGTCGCCATCGGCGAGATCGCCCGTGCTGGAGCAGCCGCCGATTCCGGCCAGGGTGCCGACGCAGAGCAGGCAGGCCGCGATCCGAACTCCGAGCTCGATCTCATTGGATTCCTGGCGTCTTCGGGGGGTAGCGGTCGGGTCGTGTCGCATCGTGGTCGGTCTCTGGGTCGGGGCGATCAGGATTCGCCGAGGTGGCCGGTGCGGATCGCCTCGCTCAGTTGATGCACCGCCATCGCATAGAGGTTGCTGTGGTTGTAGCGGGTGATGACGTAGAAGTTGGCGAGGCCGATCCAGTATTCGTCCCCGTCGCCGTCGAGACGCATCAGGGTCACCCGGGTGTCGGCGGGGAGGTTGACGTTCCAGTCGAAACCGGCATCGCGGAGCGCTCCGGCCGTCAGGTTGGGGGCGAGCGGTCGTTTTTCGGCGATGGTCAGCGCGACGGGAGGTTCGTCCGCCAATCGGGTCCGATGGGCGGTCGACTCCCCGGCGCGCCAGCCGTGTCGGCTGAAATAGTTGGCGACGCTGCCGATGACGTCCGGGTCGCTGTTCCAGAGATCGCGTTTCCCGTCACCATCGAAATCGACGGCATAGTCGCGGTAGCTCGAGGCGATGAACTGGGGTTTGCCCATGGCCCCGGCGTAGGAGCCGGTCGCGGTCAGCGGGTCGATATCCTCCTCGCGGGTCAGAAGCAGGAATTCTTCGAGCTCGGCGCGAAAGAAATCGGCGCGCGGGGGATAGGCGAATCCCAGCGTGGTCAGTGCGTCGAGGATGGGATAGGAGCCGAGGTTGGCGCCATAGTTGGTTTCGATCCCGATGATGGCGACGATGATTTCGGGCTTGACCCCATAGGTGGACTCGGCGCGCTCCAGGGTCTCGGCGTTGTTCTGCCAGAAGCGAACGCCTTCGCGGATGCGGTCCGGGGTGAGGAAGAGGGTCCTGTAATCCCGCCAGGGCTTGCCCTCGTAGGGGCGTCGCATGGCGTCGACGATCGACTGGCGATAGCTGGCGCGGGCCAGCAGGCGGCGCAGTGCGTCGGCATCGAATCCCTGGCGGGCGCTGATGTCGGCGATGAAACGCTCGCTCCCCGTCCGGTAGTCGTCCGGGGCGGCGGCGCTCGACGAGGCTGCGCAGAATAGCGCAAGGGCGATTCCGGCGGCGGCTCCGGCAATGCCTTCTCCAGCGATCTTGAGCGAAAGCGCTGACATGCGGGCTCCAAGACGGGGGTTCTAGAATTGACCTGCGATATCGCTGCGAACCGGTTCAATAATAGCGCTATTTTATCTGTCTGTGCGTCTCGATCGACATGAGGATGCCGAACGCGGTGAGGAGCGTCACCATCGAGGTTCCGCCATAGCTGATCAGCGGCAGCGGGACCCCGACCACGGGCAGCAGACCCGAGACCATGCCGGTGTTGACGAAGACGTAGACGAAGAACACCAGGCTCAGGGCGCCCGCGAGCAGACGGCCGTAATTGTCTTGAGCCCGGGCGGCGATCAAGAGGCCGCGCATCACGATGAAGAGATAGAGCGCCAGGAGGGCGAGGATGCCGGTGAATCCGAACTCCTCTCCGATCACGGCGAAGATGAAGTCGGTGTGGCGCTCGGGCAGGAATTCCAGGTGCGACTGGGTGCCGTTGAGCCAGCCCTTGCCCGAGATGCCCCCCGAGCCGATGGCGATCTGCGACTGGATGATGTGATAGCCGGTGCCCAGGGGGTCGGACTGGGGGTCGAGGAAGGTCAGGACCCGCGCCCGCTGATAGTCGTGCATCCCGTACCAGACCAGGGGGGCGATGGCGGCGGCGACGATGACGAAGCCCAGGATCATGCGCCAGCTGAGGCCGGCCATGAAGAGCACGGCGATGCCGGCGCTGGCGACCAGCAGCGAGGTCCCCAGGTCGGGCTGCTTGGCGATCAGCAGAACCGGGACCATGGTCAGCGCGAGGGCGAGCGAGATGCCGAGCAGGCGCGGCGGCAGGGGGCGCGACGAGAGCAGCCAGGCCAGCGTCATGGGAACGGCCAGCTTGAGCAGTTCCGAGGGCTGGAAGCGGAATACCCCGAGATCGAGCCAGCGCTGCGCGCCCTTGCCGATCTCGCCGACGACGAGGACGGCCAGCAGCATGAGCACCCCGACCCCATAGAGTGCTGGGGACCAGCGCCGCAGCGTCTGGGGTGGGATCTGAGCGATGGCGCCCATGAGGCCGATGGCGAGTCCGAGCCGGATCAGCTGGCGCTGGATGGTACCCGGATCCTGGTCGCTGGCGCTGTAGAGCACGATCAGTCCGAAGCCGCAGAGCGCCAGGAGTGCGACCAGCAGCGTCAGGTCGATGTGCAGGCGTCGGAACAGTCCGATCTCCGGCTGGGTCTCGTTGGCGCCGAGCCGCGACGATACCGGCTTAATCCCCATGATCGGCCTCTTCCGAGGGCGACAGGCGCGAACCGCCGAGATAGGCGTCGATGACCTGGCGGGCGAGCGGGGCCGCCGTGGAGCCGCCGTGGCCGCCGTTCTCGACCAGGACGGCGACGGCGATGCGCGGGTCCTCGACCGGCGCGAAGGCGATGAAGAGCGCGTGGTCGCGCATGCGCTCGGAGACCTTGGAGTCTTGATAGGTTTCCTTCTGGCCGATGGTGAAGACCTGCGCGGTGCCGGTTTTGCCGGCGATGCGGTAGTGGGGAGAGCGGATCCGTTTGGCCGTGCCGCGCGGGCCTTCCACCACCAGCGCCATGTCCTTGATGAGCTCGTCCCAATTGCGGGAACTGCCGGCGTCGATCTGTCTGGAGATCAAAGGGAATTCGCTCTCTTTGGTTTCCCCGGGCAGTCGCTTGGCCCGTGCCAGGCGGGGTTGGATATAGCGTCCGCGATTGGCCATGGCGGCCGTGGCGACGGCCAGCTGGACCGGAGTCGCCAGGAAGTAGCCCTGGCCGATCCCGACGATGAGCGTTTCGCCCGGATACCAGGGTTGCTTGCGGGCCCGCTCCTTCCATTCGGGCGAGGGCAGGAGTCCGCCGAGTTCGCCCGAGACGTCGATGCCGGTGCGCTCTCCGAATCCGAATTGGGTGAGGAAGGTATGCAGCCGCCTGATTCCCATGTGATTGGCGAGCGAATAGAAATAGACGTCGCAGGACTGGACGATCGCCTCTTCCAGATTGAGGCTTCCGTGTCCGCCGCGTCGCCAGCAGCGGAATCTGTGACTCTGGCCGGGAAGGGTGAAATAGCCGGGGCAATGGATCGTCTTGGCCACCGTGGTCATTCCCGTCGCCAATCCCCCCAGGCCGATGAAGGGCTTGACCGTCGAACCCGGCGGATACTGACCGCGGATGGCGCGGTTGTAGAGCGGCTTGTCGGGATCGTGCAGCAGTGCGTCATAGTCCGCCTGGCTGATGCCTTGCACGAACAGATTGGGGTCGTAGCTCGGATTGCTCACCAGTGCCAGCACCCCGCCGTTGCGCGGGTCGACGGCCACGATGGAGCCCCGGTAATCCCCCAGCGCCTCGGTCGCCGCCTTCTGGATGTCCATGTCCAGGTAGAGCAGCAGATCCTGTCCCGGGGTGGGGGGCGTGCTTTCGAGCGTGCGCAATATCCGTCCCCGCGCGTTGACCTCGACCTGCTGGTAGCCGACCCGGCCGTGCAGCACGTCCTCGTGCGCCTTTTCGACCCCGCCCTTGCCGATGAAGTTGGTGCCGGCATAGTTGCCGACGTCGATGGTGGTCAGGTCGCGCTCGTTGATGCGCCCGACATAGCCGAGCGGATGCGCGGTCAGCTCGGCGAGCGGATAGGTGCGGATCAGTTCGGCATGGACCTCCACGCCCGGGAACCGGTGTGCGTCGACGGCGAAGCGGGCCACCTCGGTCGGGGTGAGGTTGAGTCGAATGGGGACGCCCTGGAAGCGCATGCGCTGACGCTTGAGGCGCGCGAAGCGCGAGCGGTCCTTGTCGTCGATCGGGATGATGCGCTCGAGCTCCTCGATCGTCCGCTGCAGGTCGGGCACCGATTCCATCGTGATCTCCAGCGAGAAACTCGGATGGTTGTCGGCCAGCAGCCGTTCCTTGGCGTCGTAGATGAAGCCGCGCGTCGGCGGAACCGGCAGGATCTTGACCCGGTTGTCCTGGGAGAGGACCGCGTAATGTTCGTGCTCTTCCACCTGCAGATGTGCCAGTCGCAGCAGGGTGGCGCAGAGTGCGAGCGTCACCAGCACCCCCGCGACGATGGCGCGCGATGCGACGATGCGCTGCTCGCGTCTGCGGTCCTCCAGGCTGCTTTCGAGCATGGCTCAATGCGACCCGATGCGGCGCCCGATGATCCGCAGCACCAGGAACAGCCAGGGCCAGACCAGCAGGCTGCCGAAGGTCGAGGACCAGTAGCTCAGAGGGGGCATCGGCTGACCCGTTGCGCCGATCACCCAGAGCGACAGCAGGCGCTCGACCAGCAGCAGCAGCCAGATGAAGAATGCCTGCTGCCAGAGCGGAAAGAGCAGGATGCCCGAGCGCAGCATGCCGGTCAGGTAGGCCAACACCGAGAGGCTCAGGGCATGTTCCCCCAGGAGCGAGCCGGTCAGGATATCCAGTGCCAGTCCGGCCCCGAAGGCCCAGAAGACGCCCACGCGCAACGGCAGGGCCAGACACCAGAAGACGATCGCCAGCGCGACCCATTGCGGACGATAGTCCTCCAGTGTCTCGGGCATGGGCACGACGGTCAGCAGCATCGCCAGCATCAGGCTCAGGACCACCGGCCAGAGCCTGGGGGGGCGTCGTGCGCGCTTCACTTGTCGCCCCGGGTCTTGGGCGGCTCGGCCGCCAGGGCCTTGGCCTGCGCGGCCTGATCCCCGAGCGTCCAGACGAGCAGGACCTCGCGGCTGCGGTCGAGCTTGGCGGTCGGTTCGGCGATCACGGTGGTGAAGGGATTCGCCGGGTCCTGCCGGACCTGTGCCACGCGCGCGACCGGGTAGCCGGCGGGGAAGCGCCCGTCGAGTCCGGAGGTCACCACCAGATCGCCGACGCGGATGTCTGCATTCTTGGGGATATAGAGGAGCTCCAGCTGGTCGCTGAGTCCGGTTCCCGCCGCGATGGTGCGCAGACCGTTGCGGTTGATCTCGACCGGCAGGGCATGATCCGCATCCGTGATCAGCAGCACGACGGACGAGAAGGGGGTGGCCCGGATCACCTGCCCCATGACGGCATTGGCGTCCAGGACGGGTTGTCCGACGAAGACGCCCGACCGGGTCCCTCGGTTGACCATCACCTGTTGGCGATAGGGTGCCAGTTCCACCGCGCGGATCTCGGCGATCAGGACCCGCTCGCCGACGTCGAGCGAGGAGCCGAGCAGATCGCGCAGACGCGAATTCTCCGCCTCCAATGCCTCGAACTGCTGCTGCCGGGCCTTGAGCAGCAGATTCTCCCGGTGCAGTTCCGCGATGGAACCGCGCAGATCGTCCAGGCTCTTCAGCCGCTCCATGACCAGATCGGCGAGCTTGCTCGGCTCGCTGGCGGTGATCAGAAGGGGATAGAGCACGACCGAGAGGGCGGAACGAACCTGGTCGAGCCGATGATAGCGGTGGTCGGCGATGATGAGGCCGAGCGAGAGGATCACCGCCACGATGACGCGGAAGGTCGGAGAAGGGCCTTTGGCGAAGAGCGGTTTGATGATGGTTGTCCTCGACGAGGTCTCGGAGCGAATGGCCGACGCAGTGCCGCCGACCGCCCTCCGGAGCGGTCGGTCACTCGGTAGCGAACATACCGGTTTCCTGGGCGTCGAGCATCTCCAGCGCGCGGCCGCCGCCTCGCGCCACGCAGGTCAGCGGATCCTCGGCGACCACGACGGGAAGGCCCGTCTCCTCCTCGATGAGCCGGTCGAAATCGCGCAGCAGGGCGCCGCCGCCGGTGAGCACGATACCGCGCTCCGCCACGTCGGCACCCAGCTCGGGCGGTGTCTGCTCCAAGGCCATCTTCACCGCCTCGACCACCACCGAGAGCGGCTCCTGCAGGGCCTCCAGGATCTCGTTGCTGTTCAGGGTGAAGCTGCGCGGCACCCCCTCGGCGAGGCTGCGGCCCTTGACGTCGATCTCCAGCACCTCGCTGCCCGGAAAGGCCGAGCCGATGCTGTGCTTGATGCGCTCGGCCGTCACCTCGCCGATCTGGGTGCCGTAATTGCGGCGGACGTAATTCACGATGGCGTCGTCGAAGGTGTCTCCACCCACCCGCACCGATTCCGAATACACGATCCCGTTGAGGGAGATGACAGCGACCTCGGAGGTGCCGCCGCCGATGTCGATCACCATGCAGCCGCGCGGCTCGTGAACCGAGAGGCCGGCGCCGATCGCGGCCGAGATGGGTTCCTCGATGAGATAGACCTCGCGCGCGCCGGCTCCGGCGGCGGATTCCTTGATGGCGCGCCGTTCCACCTGGGTCGATCCGCAGGGCACGCAGATGAGCACGCGCGGCCTGGGCTGCAGCATGTTCGACTCGTGCACCTTGTGGATGAAATACTGCAGCATCTTCTCCGTGACCGTGAAGTCGGCGATGACGCCGTCCTTCATGGGACGGATCGCGGTCACGTTCTGCGGGGTGCGCCCGAGCATCTGCTTGGCCTCCTCCCCGACCGCCAGAACGATCTTGCTGCCGCTGGTCTTGTCGTGTCGAACCGCAACGACCGAGGGCTCGTTCAGCACGATTCCCTGCCCGCGGATATAGATGAGCGTGTTTGCGGTTCCAAGATCGATCGACAGATCGTTGGAGAACATTCCGCGAATGCTTCGGAAAAACATCTGGTAGTAACCTTCCAGTTGGTGACGAACGCTCACCTCGAGTGACGTCCGAATGGACCAGCGTGGGAATCTGGGTGCAGGAACGGCTGGGCAATCGGGCCGTTAATCTATCAATGCCTTTGAGGATCGGCAAGGCGGGATGAATCCTAGGGGCGGCGGTTCGATCGCCGGAGCGCGGGGCGATCGCGAGCGAGTTTTCGCCTCGACGGCCCCTATGCTATTTTGCCCCGATTTCAGCACACGGCAGGATCGCAATGGCATTGGACCGTTCCGACATCGAGAAGATCGCCCATCTGGCACGCTTGGCGATCGCGCCCGAGCAGACCGAGCGCTACGCGGCGGACCTCAGCAACATCCTGGATCTGGTCGCCCAGATGGACGCAGTCGATACCAGCGGCGTCGAGCCTATGGCGCATCCGCTGCACATGGCCCAGCGGCTGCGGCCCGATCAACCCACAGAACCGAACCAGCGCGAGCACTTCCAGTCCATCGCCCCGCTCACCGACAGCGGTCTCTATCTGGTTCCGAAGGTCATCGAATAATGCAGAACAAATCGATCGCCCAATTGGCCGCCGACCTGCGGCTGCGCACCTATTCCAGCGTCGAGCTGACCAGGCACTATCTGGAGCGCATCGAGCGGCTCGACCCGCGTCTGAACGCCTACGTCACGGTCTCGGCCGAGCCGGCCCTGGCCGCCGCCGAGCGTGCCGACCGGGCGTTGAAGGCCGGCGAGGCGGGGCCGCTCACCGGCATCCCGATCGCCCACAAGGACATCTTCTGCACCCAGGGCATCCGCACCAGCTGCGGTTCGCGCATGCTCGACGATTTCATCGCGCCCTACGACGCGACCGTGGTCGAGAAACTCGCGGCGGCCGGCGCCGTGGTGCTCGGCAAGACCAACATGGACGAGTTCGCCATGGGGTCGAGCAACGAGACCAGCTTCTACGGGCCGGTCAAGAACCCCTGGGACGAGACCCGGGTGCCGGGCGGCTCCTCGGGCGGCTCGGCCGCGGCCGTCGCCGCGCGTCTCTGCGCCGCCGCCACGGGCACCGATACCGGCGGATCCATCCGCCAGCCGGCGGCCCTGTGCGGCATCACCGGCATCAAGCCGACCTACGGGCGCTGCTCGCGCTGGGGCATGATCGCCTTCGCCTCCTCGCTCGACCAGGCGGGGGTCATGGCGCGTTCCGCCGCCGATGCCGCCTTCATCCTCGACGAGATGGCCGGTTTCGACAGCCGCGATTCCACCAGCGCCGATGTCCCGGTGCCGGACTATGTCGACGCGCTCGACAATGACATCAAAGAACTGCGGATCGGATTGCCCAAGGAGTACTTCGGCGAGGGACTCGACGGGCGCGTCGGTGCGGCCATCCAGGACGCGATCAAGGAGTACGAGCGGCTCGGTGCCGAGATCGTCGAGATCAGCCTCCCCAACAGCCCGCTCTCGGTCCCCGTCTACTACGTGGTCGCCCCGGCCGAGTGCTCGTCCAACCTGGCACGCTTCGACGGCGTTCGCTACGGCCATCGCTGCGAGGATCCCAAGGATCTCGAGGACCTCTACAAGCGCAGCCGCGCCGAGGGCTTCGGTGCCGAGGTACAGCGCCGCATCATGATCGGCACCTATGCGCTCTCCGCCGGCTACTACGACGCCTATTACCTCAAGGCCCAGAAGATCCGTCATCTCATCGCCGACGACTTCAGGCGCGCCTTCGAGCAGGTCGACGTCATCATGGGACCGACCAGCCCCACCACGGCGTTCCCCATCGGCGCCAAGATGGACGACCCGGTGTCCATGTATCTCAACGACATCTACACCATCGCGACCAACCTCGCAGGTCTGCCGGGCATGTCCATCCCGGTCGAGCCGGTCGACGGCCTGCCGGTCGGACTGCAGGTCATCGGCAACTATTTCGACGAGGCCCGGCTGCTCAACGTCGCGCACCAGTACCAGCACGTGACGCATTGGCATCAGGCTGCGCCGGCGGGGTTCGAGTAAGGGCTCATTTGGCGTAGGGCGCAATAGCGAAGCCTATTGCGCCGTATGAATGCCGCGCCGACGGCTTCAATTCGACCTTTCGATGCCATGCCTTGGCGCACTTCGCGCCTTTGCGGTTCAATTCTGATATTCAGGCAGGCCAAGCCATGCAATGGGAAACCGTCATCGGTCTCGAGATCCACACCCAGCTCGCGACCCAATCCAAGATCTTCTCGGGTGCGCCGACCGCCTTCGGCGCCGATCCCAACACCCAGGCGTGCGCCATCGATCTGGGTCTGCCGGGCGTGCTGCCGGTGCTCAACGTGCAGGCGGTGCGGTTCGCCGTGCGCTTCGGCAAGGCGATCGAGGCCGAGATCGCGCCGCGCTCCATCTTCGCGCGCAAGAACTACTTCTATCCCGATCTGCCCAAGGGCTATCAGATCAGCCAGTACGAGCTGCCGGTGGTCGGCAAGGGGCAGGTCGAGATCGTCCTCGACGAGGGTACGGTCAAGACCATCGGGGTCACGCGCGCCCATCTGGAGGAGGACGCGGGCAAGTCGCTGCACGAGGACTTCCAGGGATTCACCGGGATCGATCTCAACCGCGCCGGCACGCCGCTGCTGGAGATCGTCTCCGAGCCCGACATGCGCTCGCCCCAGGAGGCGGTGGCCTACGCCAAGAAGATCCACCAGATCGTGCGCTACATCGGCATCAGCGACGGCAACATGCAGGAGGGCTCCTTCCGCATGGACGCCAACGTTTCGGTGCGTCCGGTGGGGCAGGCCGAGTTCGGTACCCGCGCCGAGATCAAGAACGTCAACTCCTTCCGCTTCCTGGAGAAGGCGATCCAGTTCGAGGTCGAGCGTCAGATCGACCTGATCGAAGGGGGCGGTACCGTCGTCCAGGAGACCCGGCTCTACGATGCGGCCAAGGACGAGACGCGCTCCATGCGCACCAAGGAGGAGGCCAACGACTACCGCTATTTCCCGGATCCGGATCTGCTGCCGCTGGAGATCGACGCCGACTTCCTCGCCGAGGCCGTCGCCGATCTGCCCGAGCTGCCGGATGCCAAGCGCGCGCGCTTTCAGGCCGACTACGGTCTGTCCGAGTACGACGCCGATCTGCTGACTGCGAGCCGCGAGCTGGCCGATTACTTCGAATCGGTCGCCAAGGACAGCGGCGAGCCCAAGCTGGCGGCCAACTGGGTCAGCGGCGAGCTGATGGCGGCGCTCAACAAGGCCGAGTGCGAGATCGGCGAGAGCCCGGTGAGCGCGGCCATGCTGGCCGGTCTGATCGCTCGCATCAAGGACGGCACCATCTCGGGCAAGCTGGCCAAGCAGGTGTTCGAGGGGATGTGGAACGGCGGGGGCGATGCCGACCGGGTGATCGAGTCCCAGGGGCTCAAGCAGATCACCGACACGGGCGCCATCGAATCCATGATCGACGCCATCGTCGCCGCCAATCCGGCTCAGGTCGAGCAGTACCGCTCGGGCAAGGACAAGATCTTCGGCTTCTTCGTCGGTCAGGTGATGAAACAGAGCGGCGGCAAGGCCAACCCGGGCCAGGTCAACGAGATCCTCAGGCGCAAGCTGCAGGGATGAGGGATCGGGGCGGGCGGCCAGGGCCGCATCGCCCCTTCGACCTCCGTGCTCAGGGGGCGAACTTGTAGAGCGCCTCGGCGAGCTGGCCTCGCCAGTAGGGGCTCGGACCGGTGGGGAGTATCCAGGCGGCCTCGCCATGGATGGGGACGCGCATGCCGCTGCGCGTCTCGTAGCCCCGGAAACTCATCTCCCATGGCGTCTCGATCAGATCTCCGTGGTCCGGCCGATAGCGTGCGTCGGCGCGCGCGCTGCGGATCATGCCGGTCTCGTCGAATCCGAAGACGAGCGCGACGCTCGTGTCCCCGTCCGTCAGCGTCGCGCGCGCGCATGTCTCGTCGATCGCCTCCCAGGCCACGCCCTGGCTGGGCAGCAGCTTGGTCGGATACCAGACCGCTTCGGCCAGGAAGCGCATCATCCCGGCCTGAGCGAGCCGGAGCCCGTCGCCATGGTCGGCGACCACGAAGAGTCCGGACAGGGCGGCCTTCATCGAGCCCTCTCCGGCGATGTAGGTGTCGTGCATGAATACCTGAACTCCGGGGGCTCGGCGGATGCGGGCATCCCAGTCGAACCCGGGGCGGTGCGTGCAAACCGTCTGACTCGATCTGAATGGGGCCCAGCGTTCGGAGACGCTGAGCTGGCCGATGTGGCCCAGTTCGGCGACCGCGATCAGTGGCTGTCCAGGTGTGAGTGCCGCATTGAAATAGCGCTGTACCGGCTCGGGTAGCGGGGCGAGTTCGTTCGGATCGAAGGTCCGGGTCGGCAGCTGAGAGCGGGTTCCCTCGAGTCGCTCGAGCCGGTTTCCCGTTGCGGATTGCCAGCGGGCGATCCCGTAGAGCAGGAATACGATGGGAACGACGATGAGGACGAAGAGCAGTGGCAGAACGACGCTGAGTAACATGACCGCTCCTTGAGTCGGATGACCGCCCATCCGGCGGCATTCGAATCGGTTGAGAAGTTTGGGAGTCGGCAGCCTATAAGAGCCGGCGAGCCCCCGTCCAGTCTTCCGCTTCGAGCGTTACGCGTCGCGCAGATTTCCATGCCGGACGGCATTGCTCGGGGTTACACTTTCTTCGCTGACGGCGGCGACTCCGTCGGCCGGATCGGCGTTCGTCGCATTTGTTCCTGCGGGTGATATTCAAGGCCATGTCCAGTTCGAGCCGGTCATATCGATCGAGAATCCTGATCCCTCTGCTGTATCTGATGCTGACGTTCGCGGCCGGTCTGCTGCTGGCGTATCGGACGGGCGATCGGCAGGATGAGGACCTCGGTCCGCCCGGCCGGGGCACGGGGCCCGGCGAGGCGGCCGAGACCTCTGCGTCCCAGGTCGGGGACGCGGCTCGATCCGGTCCCGCTGAGTCGGATGCGGGTCCGGCGGAGCGCCTGCGCGACCTCCAGGCCCGTCTCGCGCGGGTGGAGGCCGAGGTGGCGTCATTGAGGCATCAGCAGCAGCTGGCCTTCGAGCGCGAGCACGCGCGCATCCTCGAGGAATTGACCTCGATCGCCAAGGCGCACCAGGATGAATTGACGCGCGCGCGTTCCGCCTTGCGCGAGCGTGAGCATGGTCAGGCGCGACTGGAGCGGGATCTGGCCATGCTTCGGGCCCGTCATACCCAGCAAGGCATCCTGGTGTCTCTGTCCGATACCGACATCCCTGGACCCCTGTCTTCCGATCGCACGACATCGAAGGTTCCCGATTCGCTCGCCCGGCTCGCGGATGTTCTCATGCGTCATCCCCGCTTGCGGGCGCTGTTGCGCGGATCCGCCGATGTCCCAGGGGAAGGTTCCGGCACGGGATTTCGGTCGGAGGATATTCTGGGTGCGGTGAAGACGTTTCTGATCGACCGGGGAGTCGAGGCGGAGCGCATTCGGCTGGAGGTGGCCGGCACTGGTCGGCCGATCGCGGAGGACGCAGAGACCGCGAATGGAGGTCGGACTGGGCTGGTCGAGGTCTATCTGATCGCCTTCTGATTCCGGCGCGTCGCCGGATCCTTCCTTGCGCTGGCGGGCAGGGGCCGTATGAACGCAGGCCCGGCTGTGGTTTAATGCCGACTCGATGAATCCTGACGACCAACAGATGGCCTCAGAAATCTCCAGCCGCCGGGCTCGTGTCGAGCGCAATACATTGGAAACCCAGATCCGGATCGAGATCGATCTGGACGGCAGCGGCCGGTCCGAGTTCCAGACCGGCGTCCATTTCCTCGATCACATGCTGGATCAGGTGGCGCGCCACGGTCTGATCGATCTCGATATCCAGGCCGTCGGCGATCTCCATATCGACGCCCATCACACGGTCGAGGACATCGGCATCACCCTCGGCCAGGCGCTGGCCAAGGCGCTGGACGACAAGCGCGGGATCCGCCGCTACGGTCATGCCTACGTTCCGCTGGACGAGGCGCTGTCCCGGGTGGTGATCGACCTCTCCGGGCGGCCCGGTCTGGTCTACGAGGTCGACTTCAGCCGCGCCATGATCGGGGCCTTCGACGTGGACCTGTTCGAGGAATTCTTCCACGGTCTGGTCAATCACGCCGGCATGACGCTGCACATCGACAATCTGCGCGGCACCAACGCCCATCATCAGGCCGAGACCATCTTCAAGGCCTTCGGCCGCGCGTTGCGCATGGCCGTCGAGCCCGATCCGCGCATGGCCGGGGTTACCCCCTCGACCAAAGGGGCGCTCTAGCCCCCTCCAACCCGATCCGATTTCCACGAACGGCGAGAGACCAATCCGGTGCTGTTGATCCCCGCAATCGATTTGAAGGACGGGCGCTGCGTGCGCCTGCGCCAGGGCCGCATGGACGACGAGACCATCTTCTCCGACGACCCGGTCGAGATGGCCGGCCGCTGGGTGCGCGAGGGCGCGCGTCGGCTGCATCTGGTCGACCTCAACGGCGCCTTCGCGGGCGAGCCGGTGAACGGCGAGGCCATCCGCGGTATCGCGGCGGCCTATCCGGATCTGCCGATCCAGGTCGGCGGCGGCATTCGCGACGAGGCCACCATCGAGGCCTATCTGAATGCGGGCGTCTCCTTCTGCATCATCGGCACCCAGGCGGTCAAGGAGCCCGAGTTCGTCGCCCGCGCCTGCCGCGCCTTTCCCGGACACGTGATGGTCGGACTGGATGCCAAGGAGGGTCAGGTCGCCATCAAGGGCTGGGCCGAGATCACGCCGCACCGGGTCGAGGATCTGGCCAGGCGTTTCGAGGACGACGGCATCTCGGCCATCGTCTACACGGACATCGGGCGCGACGGCATGCTGAGCGGTCCCAACGTCGAGGCGACCCGGGCGCTGGCCGAGGCCATTCGCACGCCCGTGGTCGCCTCGGGCGGCATCACGGGGATCGAGGACATCCGCGCGCTCGCCGAGGCGGCCTCGTGCGGCATCACCGCGGCCATCACCGGGCGCGCCATCTACGAAGGGACGCTCGATTTCGCCGAGGGACAGCGGCTCGCCGACAGCCTGACCCAGCCCTGATCCATGTCTTCCGGAGTACCCCCGACCATGACCGATTCCTGGCTCGATACCATCAAGTGGGATGCCGATGGATTGGTTCCGGCCATCGCCCAGGAAACCGGAACCGGCGTGATCCTCATGATGGCCTGGATGAATCGCGAGGCACTGCGTCTGACCCGCGAAACCGGTCATGCGGTCTACTGGTCGCGCTCGCGCGGTCGCTTGTGGCACAAGGGCGAAGAGTCCGGGAACCAGCAGATCGTGCACGCGATCCGCGTCGACTGCGACGCCGACGTGATCCTGATCGAGGTGGACCAGAAGGGCGGGATCGCCTGTCACACCGGGCGGCACCACTGTTTCTTCCGTCAACTGGACGCGAACGGCGACTGGGCGGAGATCGCCCCCGTGCTGCGCGATCCCGAAGCCATCTATCGCAAGTCCTGAGCGGGGCCTTACAGATATGACCGATACATTGACGCGCCTGGCCGCCGTTCTCGAGGAGCGTAAGGCCGCGGATCCGGAGTCCTCCTATGTGGCCAAGCTCTATTCGAAGGGCCTGGACGCCATCCTCAAGAAGGTGGGCGAAGAGGCGACCGAGACCGTGATGGCGGCCAAGGATGGGGTGCCCGACAAGATCGTGTACGAGGTCGCAGATTTATGGTTCCACACTCTGGTACTCTTGGCCCACCAGAATCTGGGTCCCGAGTCGGTGCTGGCCGAGCTGGATCGGCGCTTCGGTCTGTCCGGTCTGGAGGAAAAGGCCCGTCGCGCCAAGTGATACCCGAATGCCAGTAGCGATTACGCGCCTTGATAGAGTAGTATTACGCAATGGTTGCGGAAGGCCCCGGTCGCCTCTCTGTGCCCGAACCCGCTAGGATGGCCTCGTACGGGCGTGACCGATAGGTCTTCCGATCTACACTGAACGACAATCGACCGCCGCCGACCCTCGGCGGCCCGGAGATATAGCATGGGTGCGGGTGGAATCAGTATCTGGCAACTGCTGATCATTCTTGTGATCGTGGTGCTGCTGTTCGGGACCAAGCGTTTGAAGAGCATCGGCTCCGACCTCGGAAGCGCCGTCAAGGGCTTTCGTAGCGCCATGTCCCAGCAGGAATCCGCCGAGGAGGTGGAGGCCAAGCGCGACGATTCGGCCTCGCCGTCCGAGTCCGCGAAACCCAGGTCGGAGGATCGTCCGCACGTTTGAGTCCGTCCCGGCGGCGCCCGCTTGACGCGCCTCCTTCGTTTCTGCCCCGGTAGCGCCGCTGTCGGGTGTCTCTAGGGGGTGCGCTCTGGCGGTGTTGGCGGGGATGAGGATGCGACAGCCGCGATCGGTGGTTCGGGCATCCAGATCCTAGCCCGTGCCCGGCCGTCGAGCGAATCCCGACGAGCCTCCGCATCCACGGCAGCCTCCAACCGAAAGAGCCATATCCATGCCCTCCGCCATGCAGCCCGACGATCCGGGCGCCGAACAGCCCTTCATTTCCCATCTGGTCGAGCTGCGCGATCGCATGATCCGCATGCTGATCGCGGTCGGCGTGGTCGTGCTCCTGGTGTTCCCCTTCGCCAACGGTCTCTACTCCTACGTTGCGGCCCCGCTGCTGGCGCAGCTGCCCGAAGGCAACACCATGATCGCCACCCAGGTGGCGTCCCCCTTTCTGACCCCGTTCAAGCTGGCCTTGGTGGCGGCGGTGTTCCTGGCCATGCCCTATCTGCTCTATCAGGTCTGGGCCTTCGTCGCGCCGGGACTCTATCAGCACGAGAAGCGTCTCGCCGTGCCCCTGCTGGTTTCGAGCATCCTGCTCTTCTACGTGGGCATGGCTTTCGCCTATTTCGTGGTCTTCCCGCTGGTCTTCGGCTTCATGGCCGGGACGACGCCGGCGGGGGTCGAGATGATGACCGACATCTCGGCCTATCTGGATTTCGTGCTGACGCTCTTCTTCGCCTTCGGCCTGGCCTTCGAGATTCCCATCGCCACCATTCTGCTGGTGGCCATCGGCGCGGTGACGCCCGAGGCCCTGGCGCGCAAGCGACCCTATGTCATCGTCGGGGTCTTCGTCGTCGGCATGCTGCTGACGCCTCCCGACGTCATCTCGCAGACGCTGCTGGCCGTTCCCATGTGGCTGCTGTTCGAACTCGGGATCGTCGCCTCGCGCATCCTGCTGCGTCATCGTGAGAAGGATTCGGGGATATCGCCGGCTGGAGCTCCGACATCCGCCAGCCCCCCCACGCCGAAGCCAGGTGCGACACCTGCGCCAAACTCGGATGCGCCTGTCGGCGGCGAGTTGAGCCCCAGGTCCGGCTCCGAGGATGGTTGGCATCCCATGTCCGATGAGGAGATGGAGGCCGAGCTGGATCTGATCGACGCGGAAGAGGTGGAGATCCCCAAGCCGGCGACGGTGACGAAACCGGTCGCCGCATCCGTCAACGGCGTCGAAGAGAAGATTCTCCGGGCCAACCGGCTGCGCGAGCTGGACAACGAGTTCGCGGCGCGTCAGGTGCTCTACGAGGTGTTGGAAGAAGGGGACGCGGATCAGCGTCGGGTCGCTCGCAACATACTGCGTCAGCTCGACGAGGGCTGAGCGGATCTGTATTCATTGCGTGAACAGAGTTCCACTTTCCCCGTCGCATCCAGAATCTATGCGTTTATTGCTTCTATCAATGCCTAGCCTGGGCTACTATCAATCGTCATCATTGGGCGAAGGATAGGTGTGACCGTGGGTGCAGGATCTCAGATTCATTACAAACAGAATCGCCTCAAACAGCTGAGGGCCTTCTGTCATGCGGCGCGCACCGGCAGCGTCAGTGCCGCGGCGGAAAAGATCTTTCTCAGTCAGCCGACCGTTTCACTGCAGATCCAGGCATTGGAACGCGAGTTCGGTACCGTGCTCTTCGAGCGGCGAGGCCCCAAGATCAAGCTGACCCCCGAGGGGGATCTGCTGTTCCAGATGGCCGAACCGCTCGTCGAGGGCATGGACAAGCTCCACGAGACCTTCGCGACGCAATGTGGCCGGGTGGATCAGGGGGTGCTCAACATCGCCGCGGGCGAGTCGACCATTCTCTATATTCTGCCCGGTCCGGTGCAGGCGTTCGTCGATCAATATCCAGGGATCGAGCTCAAGCTCCACAACGTGACCGGGCGCGATGGCCTGGCGATGCTGCGGGCCGATGAGGTCGATCTCGCCGTGGGCTCCATGATGGAGGTCCCGGACGACATCAGTTATCGACCTTTCGTCACCTATCAGCCGACCCTGATCACGCCCAAGGATCATCCGCTCGCCGACAGGACGTCGGTCACGCTCGAAGATATCGCGCCCTACGGACTCATCCTGCCGCCGCGTCATCTGAGCACCTGGCGGATGGTGGACCTTGTGTTCAAGCAGCACAATCTGGGCTACCGGGTCACCATGGAGGCGGGTGGCTGGGAGGTCATCAAGAAGTACGTCGAGCTTGGTCTCGGCATCTCGATCGTGACCGACGTCTGTCTCACAGGGACAGAGAATCTGGGGGTCATCCCCATCGGGCAGTATTTCCCCAAGCGCAGCTACGGCATCGTGCAGCGCCGTGGGAAGTTCCTGTCACCTCAGACCAAGTGTTTCATCAAGACGCTGGATCGGGCATTCGCGGATCGGGTCGTGGAGCCACAACCCCAAACCGTCGGCGACGCCGAATGGGAAGATGCATTTCTGGGCTGAGAATCTCCGAAATCATCACTGACGCCAAGCCTCGGGGAGCGCTGACGCGCTCCACGCCGGACGGCGAACCGACGGTTGAGTTCCCGCATATCGGACGTGTGCCAGGCCTGCTCGTGCGGGCGGACTTAGCCGTCGCCTATCGTTCACTCACTCTAGTACTCGCAAACGAAAAAGGCTTGTTGAAACCTATCCTATGGACCTGACAAAACGAATTGGCCAACGCCTGCGCGCGGCCCGACAGGAGCAGAAGCTCAGTCTCTCCGATCTCTCCGGTCGCACGAACTCCCTCTCCAAGTCTCGCATCAGCAACTACGAGCAAGGAATTCGCCGGATGGGGCTGGAGGAGGCCCATGAGTTGTCGGTCGCTCTCGGGACTGTGACCCCAACCTATCTGCTATGCCTGGACGACAAGGATCCATTGTCTCCTCAGGAGCGTCAGCTGGTGGAGTTCTTCCGCCAGACCGACGAGCGCGGACAGGCGACCCTCTTGAAACTTGCCGAGGCCGAGACGGAACTCGGGGCATTGCCCGAGGCCGCCAACGAGGACGAGGCGCCCGAGTCCTGACACAGGCTCTATCGGGTCTAGGTAGGCCCTAGGTCGGAACCGACGATCCGTATTCGGAAACACCACGTTCGTGGTGTTTCCTTCTCGCGCTTCTCGGCCAAGGTGCCGTCGGGCGCACGAACCATTACTTGTAGGCGCCGACCCCGCAGAAGAAGCCCGCATCATTGATCATGACATAGCTGGTCTTCTCGCGGATCTCGTCCGAGCCCGGATAGGGCCATTTGTAGTCGACCCAACCCGCGCCGGAGGTCTTGGCGACCTCGATCATGTCCTGGAAGAGCGCGTCTCCGTACTTGTTGAAATCGAACAGGTTCTTGCCGATCAGCTCGGGCTTCATGGCATGGGAGAGCATGACGCCGTCCATATCCATGCAGAAGACGTAGAGATCCTTGTCCTTGAAGCCGCCGTCGTTCGCGGAGAAAGCGGCGAACGCCTCCTCCTTGCCCATCTCGTTGACGGCTGCCCGGGCCTTCTGCGACATGGCCTTGGCCTCGTCCGGGGTGGCCATGTCCGCGGCCAGTGCGAGGCTGACTGAGCCGCACAGCAGGGCTGCGGCGGCGATGGCGATCAGTCTGGAAAACATGCGGGTTTCTCCTCGTCATTGTTATATGCGCCTCGGGCGATACCCGAAGACCGGCCGACCTTATTACAAATGGCGGGGCAGATCCACCCCGTAGAGGCGTCAGCTTCGCGTGTCCGGTCGGGATCGAGTCTGCGGACGCCGGCTCCGGCCGGGGCTGGATTCAGCAGATCCGGGGCAGCTGCTCGCCGGCCAGCCAGTCGACGATCCGGCTTCCGCCGAACCGGGTCTCCATCTGCACGAAATGCATGGGATCCTCGACGACTTCGCCGATGATCGCCGATTCGGCACCCAAGGGGTGGGCGCGCATGGCCGACAGGAGACTTTCGGCGCGTTCGCCTGGGCAGATGGCGATGAGCTTGCCCTCGTTGGCGACATAGAGCGGGTCGAGTCCCAGAAGCTCGCAGGCGGCGCTCACCTCGGCCGCGACCGGTATGCGCTCTTCGCGGATCTGCATGCCGACGCCCGATTGGAATGCCAATTCGTTCAGGGTCGTCGCCAGTCCTCCCCGGGTCGGGTCGCGCAGACAGTGGATCTCGGGCACGGCGGCGACCATGGCCGCGACCAGATCATGCAGCGCGGCCGTGTCCGAGCGGATCTCGGTCGCGAAACCCAGGTTTTCCCGTTTGGAGAGGATGGCGACTCCGTGATCGCCGATGCTCCCGCTCACCAGGATGGCATCGCCCGGCCGCGCCAGTTCGCCCGAGATCCGGATTCCGTCCGGTACCACGCCGATGCCCGTGGTCGTGATGAAGACGCCGTCGCCCTTGCCGCGCTCGACCACCTTGGTGTCTCCCGTGACGATTGGAACCCCGGCGGCCTGCGCCGCTTCGCCCATGCTCCGGACGATACGGAGCAGATCCCTGAGCGGGAATCCCTCTTCCAGGACGAAGCCCGCTGAGAGATAGAGCGGGCGCGCGCCAGCCATGGCGACGTCGTTGATGGTTCCGTGCACGGACAGACAGCCGATGTCCCCTCCCGGAAAGAACAGCGGGGAGATGACATGGCCGTCGGTGCTCATGACCAGTCTTCCCGGTGGAGGCGAGAAGAGTGCCTGGTCGTTGCCCTGGGCCAGCAAGGGGTTCTCCAGGGATGGCTGGAAGACCTCGGCGATGAGCTGTGCCATGGCCCGGCCGCCGGAGCCATGGCTCATATCCACGGCGCCCTGTTTCAGGTCGAGTCGGAGGGGGAAGCGTTGGTCTGTCATGGTGCGTCCTGATCGAGAGATTGATTCCTGTCCGGGGCATGATCCGGTCCTGGAGCGGCTGGCTCGGTCGCAATCTGCCAGCCGCTCGAGGCCGGTGCAAGTCGTCTTCTTCGGCCGGGAATAGGCGATCAATCGGTGTTTCGAAGGCCCGTCTCCATTGCTTCCTTGCTACTGGAGACCACGCGGTCGCGCCCCCCGGTCTTGGCGCGGTAGAGCAGGGTGTCGGCGCGCTTGATGAGCGATTCCGGGTCGTCGTCCGGTGCGAGTTCCGTTACGCCGATACTGGCCGAGATGCGGACCTCCTCGGTGCAAGGCCGTAAGGTTCCGATACGCTCGCGCAGACGCTCGGCGACCTTGGTGGCTTCCGGCAGCGCGGCGTCCTGCATGAAGAGGATGAATTCCTCGCCGCCGAAACGCCCCGACAGGTCCACGGCGCGCAGCTGGGAGACCAGGAGGGAGGCGACGGCGATCAGGGCCGAATCGCCGCCGACGTGTCCGAAGCGGTCGTTGATGTCCTTGAAATGGTCGAGGTCGATCATCAGGAGCGACAGCGCGTGGCCGCGGCTCTGAGAGTGCTCGATGCTCAGTCGCAGACGCTCCATGAAATAGCGTCGATTGGCGATCCCGGTCAGCGGGTCGGTGCGTGCCAGCTTCTCGGCGCGCGCATTGACCGCTCGGAGATCCTGGTTGGTCTTGCGCAGGTCGCGGACCAGACGCGACATCTCGATCGCCAGATGACCCATGCGCTCGACGACGTCGCTTTCCTCCGAGTCGGCCGGTTCGCCGATCAGCAGGCTTCCATCGCCGACCCGGTAGGTCTGGAAGAGAAAGGTCTCGTCCGATCGGCGGTCGATCAGCACATGGCTGATCCCGGTGCGGCGCGGAATGCCCGGCTCGAGATCCAGTGAGTCGCCCATGCTGCCGGCGAAGAGCTTGGTCATGGGCTCGCCGCTGAGCTGGTTGAATCCGGCGAAGCGCGAGCGGAAGGCGACGTTGCAGTCCCTGATGCGGCCCGTCGGGTCGAGCTCGACCACCAGCAGGCGTCCCGAGCCCATGACGTAGCGATTCAGCGCCCACAGCAGATCCTGTTCTTTGTCCTGTGCGTCGCTCATGGCGCTGGCGGCAGGGTGCGCGCCCAGGCGACGGCCGACTCGCAATCCGGGAGCCAGAGGTCGGCGCCGAGCCATTCGGCCAGGGATGGCGCGGTCAGCAGGGCGCGGCCACCGACCAGGATGCGGGTGTCTCCATGCGGCGAGAGCGCGTCGCGAATGGCCCGGATGATCTGGCGTGCGACCGGTGCGTTGCCGACCAGACTGATCGACAGGGCGATGAATCGCGGCGCGAGGTGCCGCGCTGTCTCGACGATGTCGTCCTGGCTGGCGTCCCCGGGAAGCTGGGTCACGTCCCAGCCGTCGAGCTCGAGACAGGAGGTGACCATCCAGGCCCCGAGCTCGTGGAATTCGTTGGTGACCGGGCTCACCAGCGCCTCGCCGCGATGGGGCGCCGCGAATGGCAAGGCGTAATAGAGGGTCGAGAGCAGCAGATAGGTGGCGGACGTCGCCTGATGCTCCACGGCGGTCGTGATCTCGCCCCGCTCCCAGCGCATGCCGACCTCGAACATCGCCGGGTAGACGATGTACTGGAGCAGTTTCGGGAAGGCAAGCCCCTCGTCGAGCATGTCCTGGCAGAGATCGAGCGCGCCCAGATGGTCGCCCGCGATCAGTGCCTCGAGGATCAGCGAATAGCGCTCGTGCAGTTCCTGTGGGGTTCGAGGCCGCTCGACGCGATAGGACTCGGCGGCGTCGATGATGTCCTGATGCGCCTCGTGCATCCAGTCGTAGAGCGCCGTCAGGTAATCCGCTTCCCGGGCGGGCAGCTGGGCCTGGATTGCCGCTTTCCAGGCCAGGGTCAGCTCCTGGAAGTAGTCGTAGGGCACGCCTTGGCCGCGATAGGCGTGGTAGGACCAGGGCAGGGTCCGGGTCAGTAGCTCGAAATCGTTCGTCCGCAGGATCTCGGCGACCAATGCCGCATGGTTGCGATGATTGACCTCGAGCAGCCGAAACGGCTTGCCGTTGAGGAAATGTTTGATCTTGGGATGATGGGCCAGCCGGTTGGATACCGCCGATGCCAAGGCATTGGCCTGCTGGGCGTAAAGTCGTGCGGCGGCCGCGGGGCAGGGTCGCAGTCCTTCGATGCGCTCGGTGAGCTTGTCTCGTGAGCGGGGGCTGATCGATACTCGGGAAGGCATGTGGCCCCTGGATGATGCGAGAGTCAGTGAGCGCTCGTTCGGTCCCTCGGGGAGCAGTGACCTCGAGGGTGCGAGCGGCGCTCGTTCCAACCCTCTGACGGGCCTATCCTGTCGTCCGGGCAGAACGCCCGGACGACAGGATTATTCACCTTCTGGAATCATAGCGGAAGTTGCGAAAGGGAATTCTGCGGTCCGTCGATCGTCGATGAGGCGGCCGAATGGCCGACTGGCATCGGCTCAGACGGCTCGATAGATGTCGGCGCCTTCCTGGCGGAACTCCCGCGCCTTCTCCTTCATGCCTTCCTCCACCGCGGCGTCCAGATTCTCGATCCGATGGCTCTCGGCATAGTCGCGCACGTCCTGGGTGATCTTCATGGAACAGAAGTGCGGTCCGCACATGGAGCAGAAATGGGCGACCTTGTGCGAGACGTGCGGCATGGTTTGATCGTGGTACTCGCGGGCGCGGTCGGGATCGAGCGAGAGGTTGAACTGGTCCTCCCAGCGGAATTCGAAGCGGGCCTTGGAGAGGGCGTTGTCCTGAATCTGGGCGCCCGGCAGGCCCTTGGCCAGGTCGGCGGCGTGGGCGGCGATCTTGTAGGTGACGATGCCGTCGCGCACGTCCTGCTTGTCGGGCAGGCCCAGATGCTCCTTGGGGGTGACGTAGCAGAGCATGGCGGTGCCGTACCAGCCGATATTGGCGGCGCCGATCCCCGAGGTGATGTGGTCGTAGGCCGGCGCAATGTCGGTGACCAGAGGCCCGAGGGTGTAGAAGGGCGCCTCGAAGCAGTCCTTCAGTTCCTTGGTCACGTTCTCCCGAACCATCTGCAGCGGGACATGGCCGGGACCCTCGATCATGACCTGGACGTCGTGCTCCCAGGCGACCTTGGTGAGTTCGCCCAGGGTTTCGAGTTCGGCGAACTGAGCGCGGTCGTTGGCGTCGGCCAGCGAGCCGGGACGCAGTCCGTCGCCCAGACTGAAGGCGACGTCGTAGGCCTTCATGATCTCGCAGATCTCGGCGAAATGGGTGTAGAGGAAGTTTTCCTGGTGATGCGCGAGACACCACTTGGCGAGGATGGAGCCGCCGCGCGAGACGATGCCGGTGAGCCGGTCTGCGGTCAGTGGCACGTAGCGCAGCAACACCCCGGCATGGATGGTGAAATAGTCGACGCCCTGTTCGGCCTGCTCGACGAGCGTATCGCGGACGATCTCCCAGGTCAGCGCCTCCGGCTTGCCGTCCACCTTCTCCAGTGCCTGGTAGATGGGCACGGTGCCGATCGGCATGGGGGCGTTGCGCAGGATCCACTCGCGCGTCTCGTGGATGTTCTTGCCGGTCGACAGATCCATCAGGGTGTCGCCGCCCCAGCGCGCCGACCAGACCATCTTTTCCACTTCCTCCTCGATCGAGGAGGTCAGGGCCGAGTTGCCGATGTTGGTGTTGATCTTCACCCGGAAGTTGCGCCCGATGATCATGGGCTCGACCTCGGGGTGGTTGATGTTGGCCGGGATGATGGCGCGTCCGCGCGCGATCTCCTCGCGCACGAATTCGGGGGTGATGGTCTCGGGGAGCGCGGCACCGAAGGATTGACCGGGGTGCTGGCGCAGCACCTTGGCATAGCGCGGGTCGGTACGCAGCTCGTCCAGGCGCATGTTCTCGCGGATGGCGACGTATTCCATCTCAGGGGTGACGATTCCCTGGCGGGCATAGTGCATCTGGGTCACGTTGCGGCCGGGCTTGGCACGGCGCGGCGTGCGCAGATGCTCGAAGCGCAGATGGGCGAGCGCCGGATCGTGCTGGCGCGCGCGGCCGAATGCGGAGGAGGGGCCGTCGAGCAGCTCGGTGTCGTCGCGCTCCTCGATCCACTTGGTGCGCACGTCGGGCAGACCGGCGAGCAGGTCGATCCGGGTGTCCGGGTCGGTATAGGGGCCGGAGGTGTCGTAGATGAGGACCGGTGGATTCTCCTCCTGTCCCTCGTTGGTGTGTGTCGGCGTGAGCGACACCTCGCGCATGGGCACGCGCAGATCGGGCCGGGAACCCGCGACATGGATCTTGCGCGATCTCGGGAAGGGGCGGGTGACGTCCTCAGACAGCTCGACGGTCTTGCGGACGAAATCTTGTGGAATGGCGCTCATCAGGTTTCCTCAGTAACGAATCGGGCGCGTCATGGCGCCAGTGGCCGATCGGGATCTCTTTGACTGCGGGGGGCCGGGGGTGGAAACCGGTTGCGGCGTGCAGGCGGATGGAGAGGCGGTCGAGCGAAGCGCGGAACGGTGCGGGGCCGTCATGCCGCGGTCTTGGGGCGATCCGCTGCTTCAGCCAGGGCCGTTCGGGGCGATGGGCGATGCGCGTTCCATCTGCTTTCCTGCGCCGGCATGATCCGGGTCAGGTTCGAAGGGTCTTTTCTCAGCCCGGTATCGGCGTGACTTCCTGCGGTCGTCGGCCGGATCTGGCGTTTGCCGCCGCCGACGATCCGCTGAAGGCCGGTCGACACGGACACCCCCAGCAGTATGACTCTTTCCGAAACTAGCGAAAGGGAACGGCGATTTCAACCGCAAATCCCATAAGCCCAAGCATTTTCAAGATGCGACCGCATCCGGAGTGGAATTTGCGGAACGGCGATAACCACAGCATTATGGGATCGAGCATGGTATCCAAAGAGATGCCGATCGAATGCCAGCCGGGCATTCGATCGGCTCGCCGGGCCGTCCTTGGTCCGGACGGGAAACGCAATAA
>NZ_AONC01000002.1 GCF_000585215.1 Imhoffiella purpurea
GCCGCTGCGGCGGATCGGCTCGAACACCACGCCGTAGTGGGCATTGAGCAGGGCGTGCAGATCGCCGGGCGCGAGCCGCTCCGCCAGGCTGGTGTAGCGCTCGCCGTCGGTGGCGATGCAGACCCCCTTCAGAACCTGGCCGCCGGCCTCGGCGCGATGGATCCCGACCGCCAGACCCTCGGCGACGTGCAGCGGCAGATAGCGGGCCAGGGCGGCGGTAATGCGCCGTCTCCCCCGGGCCTCCTCGCGCCAGCCGAGCGCCAGGCCGAGGATCAGGGCGGGGAGCGCCTGCGCCCCGATCGGTACCAGCCAGGGCAGCCAGAGGTCCGCCCGCGCGAAGAGCCCGTAGACCAGGAGCGAATAGAGGCCCGCGAGCAGCAGCAGCACGGGCACGGCCCGGCGGGCGGGCAGCAGCCCGGCGAGGCCGCCCGTCAGCAGCCCCCAGCCGAGCAGCAGCGCCAGGAGCGCGGCGGGCGCCAGGGGACGGACCGACTCGTGGCGCATCAGGTTGGCATAGGCGGTCGCGGCGATCTCGACCCCGCTCATGCGGATGTCCGATCCCGCCCCCGGATAGGTCGTAGCGAGGGTGTCCAGCTGCTCCGATCCGCGCACGGTCGAGACGCCGACGAAGACCGTCCGGCCGCGGAAGCGCTCCAGCTCCGCCGCGTCCATCGTCAGCACGCGCGCGAAGGACAGCGGCTCGATCGTCTGCGGCGGGCCGTAGAACTTAAGATGGCGGCTGTAGTCGGCGCCGTAGAGGTCGACCAGCGCCGCCAGCCGGGCGCGGTCGGCCGCGGAGAGCCCGTCTCGCGCGGAGGCGGCGGCCAGCGCGGCGCGATGCAGCGGCGGATTCGAGGCCAGGGCACCGCGCAGCCGGCGCATGGTCTCGACCAGCCCGGGCGGCTCCAGAAGGCTGGCCGAGTCCGCCGGCAGGTCGGCGAACCGGGCCGGGTCGAACCCCGTCAGCAGCCCGCGGAGCGCCGGATAGAGGTCCAGCGCCCCCAGCTGGAAGGCGGCGGCCGGCAGGGTCGGCGCATCCCCGCTCTCCGGGCGGAAGAGCCAGACCTGGGTCACGCGCTCGGACCCAGCGGGCAGGACGAAGGGCGCCAGGGCCGCCGCCGCGTCGGCGAGCGTCGGGGCGGGATCGCGCAGGACCTCCTGCTTGAGGACCGGCGCGTCCCGGCCTCCGAGCGGGAGGTCGTGGCGCTCGATGCCCTGTGCCAGGACCACGCGCCCGGCGTCCCGGAAGGCCCGGGCCAGATCGGGGTCCGCCGCGCGGGATCCGGCGAAGAGGATGTCGAAGACGATGACCCGCGCCCCGGCCGCGTGCAGCCGCTCGACCAGCCGGGCGTGGAGAGTGCGCGGCCATTCGGGATACCGGCCGCTCAGCCCGAAGGCGTGCTGGGAGGCGCGGTCGACGACGACGAGCGCCACCTCGTCCGGCGGCGGAAGCGGACCGCGCAGCCGGAACAGCCAGCCGAGGACCGGGCTCTCCTCGAGCGCGAGCCCGGCGGGCGAGAGCCCCAGCAAGGCGCCGAGCGGACCCAGGGCGAGTCCGAGCAGCAGGGTCCTAGACAGGCGCTTGGATCCGGGGATGCGGCGAGTAGTCCCAGAGACGCGCATGTTTCAGGTCACGGCGTCTGGGCGACTATAAAAACGAGGCGTCCGAGCCATCCTTGGCCCGAGCGGGACAGACGAGGAATTGGCGTTTCATTGGATGCCGGAATCGCATCCAATCGGCACCATCTTCATATCAAATGAGCGACAAATAAATCTGTCCCCTTTTTCTTTCACGATGATCCAGGGCCATCCTTGGCCCGAATGGGACAGGCGATGAATCGGGGTTTCATTGGAGCCGGAATCGCATCCAATCGGCACCATTTTCATAGCAAATGAGCGACAAATAAATCTGTCAGCTTTTTAGCCTAAAAGCAAACGCGAATATTGCAGATAATGGTGCAAAAACTAACGAAAATGGGATCTTCCTCATCGACAACAACACCAGGAAGTTGAGCCATATCCATGCCTTCGACCACGCCGAAGGTTGTGTCGACAGCCAGCTTGAGATCCAGCGTCTGATTGTTCCAGCTTGCACCCTCGGCAGGGGGCACGGATGCCGACACGGGGCCTACGGCGGCCGCCAGGAGCATGATTGCCAAGAGTCGTGCGTTATTCTTTTTCATGATTCCACCTCGTTCGGTTGGGAGGATGCCGATCGAATGCCTTCCGGGTACTCGATCGGCTCGTGAGTCGAAAACGTGGTTTCCGGCTCGCTTAGTTTTCAGCTATTCATATGCTGGAAGATGTAAATCCATCGTTTGCCAAAGCGGGATACGCGATGTATCGGCGCTCTCTTAGTAGCAAACAACTACGTTGCAGATGATAATGCAAAAGCGGTCGACAGCAGCGCTGTCTTCCTCCTTGCTGAAAGTAACGCTTGGAGGCTGTGTCGTCCCCGACTGCTCGTCCACGCCGGAATCCGTATAGTCCGACAGCTCAAGCACTTTCTTTTCCTCATCCCAGTTTTGGTCGGGATTTTCCAGCATAACAACTCGTTCGATGTCGAGCTTTTCGCCATCGTCGTCCAAGTAGACCAAAGCCACTAGTTTTCTCTTCTCGCTCATGTGCGCTTTCCTCTTGCCTCACGGGGACATCGACCGGAACGAATCCAGCCGCCAAGTCTATTGTGAATCGTGCGGTTTCAGAAATGAACCGCCGTGCGCAGGCTCAGGATTCGCTCGCCGACGAACAGCGGCCGATTGGGATCAGTTTCGACAAATGGGATTTCACGATCGAACAGGTTGTCGATCGAAAGTGCTACGAGTCCCCGGCGGCTTGGCAAACGGTAACCAATCGAGAGATCGAGCGTCCAGAATGAGTTGCTGGCCCGATATACCGCGCCCTCGGGTACGAGGGATTGCCAAACGCCGGTTCCTCGGATCGAACAAAATATCCCGCTCGGCTCGAAATAGGACAGTGTCAGAGGTACCCGGTGGGTACTATCCTCTGTATTATCTTGGATGCGCAGGATATTCTCTTCATAGAAATACTCGAACAGCAGGGCAAGCCGTTCCGAAGGAGTTAAAGCCGCGTAGGCGCGTACGAAGCGCTCATGCCTTTTTTCCAAAAAATCCGCTCCGCCAGGCTCTAGCTTGGGTACCAATACGTCTCGTCGCGATGCCTCGACACCCACGGATAGACGCGCGGAGAGACTTTGATCGATGCCAAAACCGTAACGCCATGAACTTTCGCCGAGACTCCCATCAAAAAGCTGATTGAAGCCTGCAACCTGGGTTGGTTGGATCGTCTGTCTCAGCGTATCGGGACCGCGCAGAGTCCGGAAGGCCGCCGCACGAACAGTTGTCTCAGAAAAGGGGCGCCAAGTGAGGCCGACTTTGGGATTGAGCTGCTCAATGGAGGCCCCAAACCCTGTGGTCTGAGAGCTATCGCTCGGTAGTTCGACCCAGCCCAGCCCGGGGATCAACAGTTCCACTTGGCTCCGGTCTAAGCGATTTTCGTCCCAATCCATCTGGTCCCAGCTCAAGCCTAGTGTAAGATCCAGTCGAGGAAGCGGACGCCAGGTGCTATAGAGCCACAGCGAGTTGAGCGTATTGTCGATGCGATAGTCAGAGACGATATTGGTTCGAATGCGTGACTCCTCCGGACCAAAGATCCCAAGGTAGTCCAGATCGAGATCGATGGCATAATCGAATCGGCTTGCTCCGAGCGATAACCGCATCCCCTCGGAGCGCCAATCCTGGCGCAACTCAGCGCTCGAACCATCATCCGAACCTGTTCCTGAAACCATCGCGATGCTCAAGGGGTCTGCGGGGTCGGCAATTCCGCTGGTGTTTTGGTCCGTGTCGTAGCGTCGATGGATATAGGAAGCCATCAGCACCGACCTGGGCGACCATCTGTAGGTCAAACCCAGTCGAGCGCTCTGGCTGCGGATGTGCTCCCGTGTATCGGTGCCCGTCTCGTCAAGATAAGGCCCCTCATCCCCATCCGTATTCCGAAACTCCGCCTGCACGCCCAGTCTCGGCGTAACCTGCACCTGCGCGAATCCAACCTGAATGTCCTGGTTTTGCCGCCGCATCCCGCCCGACCCCTGGGTCTCGAAGTGATACTGGCCGACACTGAATGCCGCCTTGTCGTACAGCGCGGTCGCCAGGATCTGATCCCCCAGGCTGTCGCGGCCGCCGCCCCAGAGCGAGACCCAGGCGCTGGCGCCGTCGCGCTCGAAGAGCGGGCCGTACTCGGCGAGCCCCAGGGTCGAGGGTCCCAGTGTGTCTGTGATCAGCAGACGGGTCTCGCCCTGGAGCGGGAGCACAGGGGTGCGGGTCAGGGGCTGGAGGAGCTGGGCCTGGAGGAGCTCGCTGACCCGCGCCTCCTCGTGACGCGGGAGGGCGGAATAGACGTCGGCCAGGAGACGGTGTCCGGACTGGTCGTCCGGGGCCTCGTCGACGGCCTGGAAGCCCTGGACCAGGGCCAGCTGATCGAATTCGAGGTCGCGGTAGACCTGGCCGATCGCCGCCGTGCGCGCGGCCGCGTCCGCCTCCAGGGCGCCGGGGGTGCGGAACTGGGCGCGGTTGTCGTTGAGCGCGTAGGAGGTCTCCAGTGCCTCCAGGGCCTCCACCGGACGGTTGTCGGCGCGCAGCTGGATGGCGCGGTACAGCCATGGCGTCGGGTCCCTGGGATCCAGATCGGTGGCGATCTCCAGGGCGGTGGCGGCCCGTCCGCCGCGCCGTTCGTCGAGGTAGGCCTTGCCGAGATAGGTGCGCAGCAGGGACTGGAAGGGATCGAGCGAGACCGCGGTCTCGATCCGGGCGCGGCCCTCGGCGAGCCGGCCCGAGCGGATCTGGGCGATTCCGAGACCCAGATGGGTCACGGGGTTCGCCGGGTCCAGGTCGAGCGCGCGCCCGAAGGCCGCCCGCGCGGCCCCGAGATCGATGCGCAGCAGGGCCGCGAAGCCCTGGGCGCGATGGACCAGGGCCGCCCGCGGGGCCTGGTCCGCCGCCAGGTCGGCGGCCTCCCGGGCCGCGTCGAGCTCGCCCAGGGCCAGCAGCAGCTCGGCGAGCCGGGCGCGCAGCACGCCGTTGCCCGGATCGGCGGCGAGCGCCCGGTCCATCGCCGCCCGCGCCTCGGGCAGGTCGAAGCGGGCCTGTTCGGCATAGGAGAGTGCGAGCCAGGGGAGCGGGCGCTCGGGCGCCGACTCGGTCGCGCCCCGCGCCAGGGCCAGCGCCCGCTCGGCCTCGTCGAGCCCGAGAGCGATGGCGGACTCGATCGCGTCCGAGTCCGGGTTGCCGGGCGCGAACCGGCGGGCGGCGGCGAGCTCGGCGCGCGCCCCGTCCGCGCGCCCGACGCTCAGGAGCAGGGCGGCGCGCAGGTTGTGGAACTCGGCGTCCCGGCGCGCCGGCGGCACCCGGTCGAGCGCGGCGAAGGCGGCCTCGGCGTCTCCGTCCAGGAGCCGCCGGCGGGCCTCGCGCAGCCGCTCGGAAGCCGCCTCCTCGCCCGCGCCCCGGCCGCTCCAGAGGAGCGCCGAGAGCATGGGCTCGTAGGAGATCGCCCACTGCACCGCGTCCTTGGGATCGAGCAGGCGATAGAGCCTGGGCGCCTCGCCGCGGCCCGCGCTCGCGCCCTGACCGGCGCTCAGGCGCAGCTGTCCGCGCGCGTTGGCGACCAGCAGGCTGCCCTCGAAGAGGTCCACCCGGGTCCGCTCCGGATCCACGCGCACCAGCAGCTCGGTGCCGTCCACCAGGGCGTTGGCGAAAGGGGTGTCGATGTGCAGCCGGCGCTTGACCCGGCTGAAGAAGCGCGCGGCGCCCTCGATGAGGTCCAGGTGCCCGTCGCTGGAGGCGCTGTCGGGCGGGAGGATCCGCAGGGTCGTCGACTGATCGAGACGGATCTGGGTGTCCGCCGCGACGAAGCGCACGGCCGCCCGGCTATTGCGGCCGGTGCGCAGGGTGTCGCCCTCGCACAGACCCGCGCCGGGAGAAACCGCTGTCCAGGGACCCGTAGCGCCCTCGCGCCGGGAGACCGCGCCCTCGGCGGAGACGAGCCGGGCGGTGGATTCGGCGCAATCGGCCGCGGTCCCCTCTCCCGCCGCGACCAGGAGCAGCAGGCCGGTGCACAGCAGCGTCGACAGCCAACGGCGCGTCGCGCACCGTCCCGCGGGTCGCCGTTCGGAATGGGCTCCGAGCGCCCGATGGACCGGAAGCATCCCGAGAATGGCTGCGGAGATCGGCCTGGACACCTATCCGACTCCCCTACCAATCCGTCGGCAGCTTTTTCAGGAGGCGAACGCTGCGCCCCTCGACCTCCAGGTATTCGCCCTCGATGAGGGTGTTGAGGACCCGGCGGACCATGTCCCGAGAAGCGCCGACCCGGTCGGCGAGGGCCTGGCGGCTGAGCCCCTCGCAGACCTTGGCGGTCCCATCGGCCTCTGGCCGGGCAAGCGACTCCAGGAGCCGGGCGACCCGCTGATAGACGTTGGCGAGGGCGAATTCCTTGGCTCTGTGGGTGGCGGCGCGCGCGCGCTGGATCAGCAGTTCGATCAGCTCCATGGCCAGGACCGGATCGGTCGCGAGGCGTTCGCTCAGATCCGCGTGGGTGAGCATGGCGCAGCGCGTCGTCTCCGTGGCCATGACCGAGGCGCAACGGGTGCCTCCGTCCATCGCGATCTCACCCAGGATCTCGCCGGGGCCGCACTCGTCGAGTACCAGTTCCCGGCCCTTCTCGTCGCTGTTGTAGACCTTGACGCGCCCGGACATCACCAGCAGCAGGAAGCCGCCGGGATCGCCCTCGCTCATCAGGATGGCCCCCTTGGGATAGGTGCGGACCAGGGCCTTCTCGATGCAGGCCGCGAGGGCGGGATTCATGTCCAGGTTCTTTCCCAGGTCGCCGACACGCCGCGGAGCGGGGTTCGCCAGCGACGCGGTGGGCGTCGAATATGTCATCGAGGACTGGCTCTCTTTCCGTTCGCGGGACGCTCGGCGCACCGGAGCGCTCCGGAGGTTGCGACGGTCCGCTGTCGGGCGGGGCGCAGGCGCGCTGGGCACCTGACGGCCTTAGAATCTGCAGGGATATTACTACAGTTTGGGTGTGCGTCATGCAACTATCGGCTTGTCGCCCATCAGTAAAAACCTCAATTGCAACAGAGGCGAACGTGAAAGGGATTGGGCGGGAGACTCGCCGATCCCTCGGGAGACCGACGACATGCGCGAGAGCATCCATCTATCGACCCATTGCGACCAGGAGCTGGTGGACATCACCGAGAAGGTGAAGGCCGTGATCGGTCGCAGCGGCATCCGTGACGGAATCGTCAACGTCTACGCCCAGGGCGCCACGGCGGCCATCATGATCCAGGAGAACTGGGACGACAGCATTCAGCAGGACGTGATCGCATTTCTCGCCAAGCAGATCCCCAAGGGCGTCTGGCTTCACGACCGCCAGGACGGCAACGGCGACGCCCATCTCAAGGCCGGGCTGGTCGGACCATCGGAGACCATCCCCCTGATCGAGGGACAGCTGGGACTCTCGACCTGGCAGAACCTCTTCCTCTGCGAATTCGACGGACCGCGCTCGGACCGGCGGGTGGTGGTCACGGTGATCGGCGAATGAGCCGCCGGCGCCGAGCGACAGGGCTCTGTGTTGGGCCTCGTACCTCGCCCCAACCGTCCCTTTGATGTTTCGGGGAACTTCCGGGTTCCATCAGACCAGCATCAGACCAGCTCGCGATAGACCGCGAGATTGGCCTCGACCATGGCGTCGATGGAGAACTCGCGCACCATGAGGGCGCGTCCCGCCTGGCCGAGGATCCGTCGGCGCTCGGGGTCGGACAAGAGGATTGCGATGGCCCGGCGCAGGGCCAGCGGATCGCCCGGCGGCACCAGCAGACCATTCTCGCCGTCGCGCACCGCCTCGGGGATGCCGCCGGCCCGGCTCGCGACGATGGGGACGCCGGCGCTCGATGCCTGGAGCAACGAGACCCCGAGCCCCTCCATGAGGGCCGGATGCACGATGAGATCGAAACAGGGCAGCAGCTCCGGTAGGTCGTCGCGGAAACCGGCCAGGACGACCCGGCCGGTCCAGCCCTCGCGCTCGACGCGCTCGCGCAGCGGCCCGGCCAGGGGGCCTTTGCCGAGAAAGACGACACGCAGATCGGGATGGGCGTCGAACAGGGGCGGCAGTGCGTCGAGCAGGACGGCATGCCCTTTGCGCTCGATGAGCTGGGCGATCACGCCGACCAGCAGGGCCTCCGGCTCGACCCCGAGCCGCGCGGCGGCCTGGGACCGCTCGCAGGGATGGGCATAGCTCTCGAAATCGACCGCGCTGCGTGCCAGCCGCAGCTTGTCCGGCGGCAGACCCTCGCCGACCAGGACCCGGCCGATCCCCTCCGAGATGGCGATCACCCGGTCGTGCAGCCGGTACTTGAGGGCGACCAGCCAGCGCGGCTCCGGATTGTCGACCCGTCGGGTGTGAATGACCGGCACACCGGCGAGACGCCCGGCGATCCCGCCCATGACGTCCGCCCCGATCCGGCTGTGCAGATGGATCAGGTCCGGCTCGTGGGCCCGGATCAGACGCCGCAGGCGCATCGCCATCAGCGGATCGGCGTCGCCGTGCATGGGCATGCCCATGACCTGGGCGAACGGCTCGGCGGCGGCGGCGAGGGGGCAGCCGCGCGGACAGGCGAGCAGGTTCCGGTGCCCGCGCGCGGCCAGTCCGCGCAGCAGATTCAGCACCTGGAAGGCACCGCCGTAGAGATGACGCCCACCCTCGACGTGCAGCACCCTCATGCCGTCACCCCCAGCACCTGCCGGGCGGTCTCGACGACCTCGTCGGTGGTGATGGCGCGCATGCAATCGAAGCGGCCCTCGCAGGTCGGCCGTCTCTTGCAGGGCGAACAGGGCAGCGGATGGTAGAGCACCCTGGCGTCCTCCCGGGTGGTGTCCAGATAGGGACAGGTGGAGCCGAACAGCAGCAGGCTCGGCGTACCGAAGGCGATCCCCATGTGACCGAGCCCGGTATCCACGGCGACCAGCAGGTCGGCCCGGTCGATGACGGCCGCCGCCTCGGTGAGACTGGTCTGGCCGGTGAGATCGACCAGATGCTCCTCGGCCTCGTCGGCGATGCGCTGCCCGGCCGCGCGGTCCGCCGGACCGCCGAGCAGCACCGGGACCAGACCGAAGGCATCCCGGATGCGTGGCGCGAGACGCGCCCAGTGACCCTCGAACCAGTGCTTCTGAGGCCGGGTGGTGAAGGGACAGAAGACGGCATAGCCGCCGCCGAGCTCCTCGCGCGCGATGAGCGCCTCCGCGAAGGCCGACTCGGCGGGACCATAGTGGACCGCCATGCGGAAGTCATCGACGGGCAACCCGAGCTGCTCGGCCAGATAGAGATATTCGGACCCGATCCGGTCCGGATCGCCGCCGCGATCCAGGCGGCGGGTCATGAGCCACTGGCTGCCCTCGCGCGAACCGAGTCCGACGCGCTCGCGGGCGCCCGACAGCCAGGTCAGCAGACCGCTCTTGAGCAGCCCCTGGAGATCGATGGCCAGATCGAAATCGCGCGCGATCAGGTTCTCGCGCAGGGTCAGGACGCAGTTCCGGAGCTCGCCGAAACGACGCTCGCGCAGCAGCTGCTGCCAGCGGCGCAGGGGGCAGACGATCACCTCGTCCAAGTCGGGGTGGCGATCGAGTAGCGCGGCGCATTCGGGCTGGACCAGCCAGCAGATGCGCGCTTGCGGCCATCGGCGTCTCAGAGCCGCGATCAGGGGGGAGGAGAAGACGATGTCTCCGATGGCGCTGAGTCGAACGACGAGAATGGATTTCATGCGAATCGCGCCGGGTGTCGCGGCCTGATGTCGGAAATGGGGTCTCGGGCATCCGCGATGCGCCGCGGAACCGAGGCGGAATGGTCGACATGTTAGCATCCACTCCGCGCCCGACGCGCCTGAGAGGAGGCTATCCATGACGCACAAGACCATCGCCTTCATCGAACCCGGACCGAACCTCGTCCAATTTCTCGCGGCGGTCGGCCGGCGACTGGGTCCCGACCATCGAGCGGCCTTCTTCTCGACTCGGGTCAAGAGCCGCAGCCTGCTGCGCCGGCTCGGCCAGGATCCGCAGCCGCGACGGCGGTCCAGACCGGACGCGGACGCTGGACCGCCGCTGGACATGGCGTCCTTGCTGACGCGGCTGCGCAAGACGGGCGACCGTGCCCTGGTGGAAGCGCGTTCGCCCGAGGTGATCCAACTCGCTCGCGACCTCGACGACTTCCTCGATCGGCACGAGCCGGCCGGCATCTTTCTCTGGAACGGATCGGGCCTCAGCGCGGCCATCGCCGATCAGCTGGCGAGCCGGCGCGGCATCCCCCGGATCTTCGCCGAGAACGGCTATCTGCCCAACACCCTTCAGGTGGATCCGCAAGGGGTCAATGCCTTCGCCTCGATCGGTCGCGGGATGGATCTGGACGAGATCCGTTCACTGAGCTACGGCCCGGAGCAGATCCGGGAATTCGAGCGGATGCTCGCCGACTACCGAGCCGGCCGGGCACCGCGGCGCACGCTGCCGCCCGAAGGACGGGTGCGCCCCTCCCCGCTCGCCTATCTGATCCAGGCCTGGCACGACTGGCGCGAGCGCGATCACCATATCGACGGCAATCGTCTGATCCCGCGCGAGATCCCGACGCTGCCGGAGAGGTTCGTCTTCTTTCCCCTGCAGGTCCGCAGCGACAGCCAGCTCACCATGCATTCGCCCATCTACGGCAACCGGCTCGACCAGGCGATCGCGGATCTCAGGGAGGCCATCGGCGCGGTCGCGCCGAACCTGAAGCTGGTCGTCAAGCTCCATCCGGCGGATCTGGGCAAGACGGACTACGATCCGATCGTGCGGGAGTTCCCGGACGTGATCTGGATCGGCGGCGGCGACGTGCGGGGAATCCTGCGGGCGGCCGAGTGCGTCGTGACCGTCAACTCCACGGTCGGGATCGAGGGACTCCTCTTCGACAAACCCGTGGTGACGCTCGGCGACAACTTTTATGTCCGAGAGGGACTGGTCCATCCAGTGACTGAACGCCAGCAGCTCGCGGCCCGATTGTCCGAGGCACTGACCAGGCCGCCGGACCGGGAGCTGATCGCCCAGTATCTGCGCTACCTCTATTTCCACGCCTTCGTCCGCGCCCATTGGCGCGACCATTCGCCCGCCTCGCTCGACAATCTGGCTCGGCGCATCCGGCTGATGGCCGGGGACTAGCCGGCGGCAAATCGGCATGTCGGCCGGTGCGCCGCCGGCTATTTCGCAGTAAAAAACTGCGAAATGACCACCTATTGAACATGGTATTCATTGACGTTTGAGCCAATGGTTCTATCTTGGAAACCGAGGGCGGTCGGAACAAGTGACTGGGCAGAGAAGTATGAAGCCAGCGAAGACAGCACTTGGTCCCTGTTTCGGTGACAGAAGAGCGAACAGGGTTTGTCCGATCAAATATGCACATATCAGAAACGAGGTGATCGACATGACCCAAGAAACCGTGCGCAGTAACGAGCGTCGCGCATTCTGGCTCGCAATCGCCATCTGTGTGGTTCCGCTGATTCCCTATGCACTGCGGGGAGGTGCCTGAGGACGGGTACTTCCGTTCGACGCCGATCCTCTCCATCCATATCAGCCATCCGCAACCATCGAACCGAGGTGAACGACATGACCCAAGAAACCGTGCGTAGCAACGAGCGTCGTGCATTCTGGCTCGCAATCGCCATCTGTGTGGTTCCGCTGATTCCCTATGCCCTACGTGGCGGATCCTGAACGTCGCGCATGACACCAAGGATGGGGTGACCGGCTCCTGGATCATCCTCATCGATCCAGGAGCATCCTCCACCGCAACGGGGCCTCAGGCCCCGTTCTTCATTTCGGCACGGCCTCGGTAGCCAAGGGCGGCAACCCCATGGCCTCCAGATATATGTCCGTGCTCGACTCGATCTCGTAGGGACGAACCGCAGCTTTCAGCAGATCGGCAGGCAGTGGCGCATCCAGGGTGGCGCGCATGGCCTCGGCCAGGCCCTCCGCGTCACCGACGGACACCAAGAGGCCATAGCGGCCATGCCCCAGGATCTCGCGCGGACCGCTCGGACAGTCGGTCGAGACGACCGGCGTGCCGACCGCAAGCGCCTCGATCAGCACGAAACCCAGCCCTTCCCAGCGCGAGGTGAAGGCGAAGAGATCCGCATGGGCCATGTAGGCATAGGGGTTGGACACGTAGCCGGGCAGATCGAAGTCCTGGGCGATCCCGAGCTGCTCGGCCAGGACCAGGAGCCGCTCGCGCGCGGCCCCCTTGCCGAGGATCATGAGCCGGCAGGGACGCTGGGCGCGCAGCAGGGCGAAGGCGCGCAGCAGGGTCTCGAAGTCCTTGCGGCTGCAGAGTTCGCCCGCGCTCAGGATGATCGGCGATCCCGGCTGAGCGAACCAGGGATGATCGGGAAGCGGCTGAGCGGTCTCGAACAGCGCCGCCGGAACGACGGGGGGCGGCACCACCCGGATATGGGATCGCGCCAGCCCCGTGTAGTCGGCCATGTCGTCCGCCACACCCTGGCTGGCGACGATGACCTGATCCGCGAACGGATAGAGATGCCCCATCGAACGGCGCTGGACCCAGCGCTCGAAGGCGCCGCGGCTGGCCAGGTCGATCGAGATGGTGGTGCCCGAGCGCAGCACCAGACGCGTCGGCGCCCGAGCCAGCAGACGGGCGAAGAGCGCGACCCGGTTCACCCGATCCTTGTCCGAAAGCATGGCCGCGGGCCGATAGCGTCTGAGATAGCGCGCAACCGCGGGCAGACAGGCCAAGGTGTGACGCGAACCCAGATCGATCACGCGCACTCCGTCTGGGGTATCGACCAGTTCCGGACCATGCCGGCGCACCTTGAGCAGATCGACCCGGTAGCCGCGCCGAGCCAGCGCCGGGATCAGATGGCGGGCCGCGCGGTCGACTCCGCTGTGGCCGGAGGTGGAGAAAAAACAGGCGATACGGATCGGATCGGGCATGAGGTACTCGTCGGCGGGACGACCTGAATGGGGGATCAAGACATCCGAGCTCTAGGAAGTCCCGATCTTACCCGAACGAGAGCGGCCGGCCTGAAGCGATTCGCCCCTGTATCCCGAGCCATCCGAGGCTCAGAGGAAATTCCTCGGCGGATACAGCCTTGCCTCGGGCAGAGATTCCGCCTCGTTGATGCACCGGGTCAGTAACCGATCGGCCTCGACCGGACCGATGGCCTCCGCCGTCGCCACATAGACCGCGTGGAAGAGGCGCGCGAGATCCGCATCCGTCGCCGTCTCGAGCGCTTCGATCCGGACCTGCCCCGCCGACCAGGCCACGAAGGCCCTGTCAAGCGGCTCCGAGACGCGGACCTTCTTCTTCCTTTGCCTCAGCGAGTGACTGAACTCCTGCATGGCATCGGACCCTTCCATGTGCACCCCGGCCAGGATATTCGTCACCATGCAGACGAATACCACCCAGCTTGGACGTGTCTGAGTCGGCGCCGGAGTCTCGGGTTCCCGATCCGGTGCCGCCGGCGGCACCGGATCGGACACCGAGGAGGAATCCGCTTGGGTTCCCGATTTCAGCAGAAAATGATACAGGGCTCGCCTGAGATCGTGACGCTGTTTCGTCGACAGATCGATCAGACCGGCCGTCTCCGCGACGAAGGCGATGATGTTGATCGATGGGCTGTCGGCGAACCCCGAATCCCAGAGCCGAAGCGCCGATCGGGCATCCTCTGGTTCCAAGGCTTCGGAGAGCGCGAGACGAACGGCCTCTCGCCGCTGGGTGGCGGACATGGTGTTTGCCATGGCTGTGCGCTCAGGATTTCCCGCGGTGGGTCAGATCGCTGTGGAACTCCGGATACCCGACCTCGTAATGCTCGGTGATGTCGAGACCGCGCTGCTCGTGCAGGCTGTCGGCCCGCAGCCCGATCAGGCGATCCATCACCCAGAAGAGGATGAATGAGATTCCGAAGGTCCAGACGAAGCAAACCCAGATGCCAATCAGCTGAATCAGGATGCGATCCGGATCGAAGAGGCCGTCGCGATGGAACAGCCCTGCGGCGAGCGTGCCCCAGACCCCGCAGAAGCCGTGCACCGGAATGGCGCCGACCACGTCGTCCAGCCTCAAGCGAGCCATGAGATCCTGTCCCAGACAGACCAGGATCCCGGCGACGAACCCGGTGAGCACGGCGAACGGCAGATCGATCGAGGCGCAGCCGGCCGTGATGGCGACGAGCCCACCGATCGCGGCGTTCACCGTGGTGGTCATGACGGTCGTGCGGCGGGTGAGGCTCTGGAAGATCAGGGCGCCGACGAAGGCGGATGCGGCGGCCATGTGGGTATTGAGGGCGATCGGCCCGATGTCGGGACTCGCCGTCAGCGTGCTTCCCGCATTGAATCCGAACCAGCCGAGCCAGAGGATGAAGGCGCCGAGCGCGACGTTGGGGAGATTGTGCCCCGGGATCTCGCGCGCGGCACCCGAGCTGCTGAACCGGCCCAGCCGTGGGCCGATGACGATGACGGCGGCGAGCGCGCACCAGGCGCCGACCGAGTGCACCACGGTCGATCCGGCGAAGTCCACGAATCCCATCCTCGCGAGCCATCCCTCTCCACCGAACCACCCGCCCCAGGCCCAGGACCCGAAGACCGAATAGATCAGCGTCGTGATGAGAATGGAGACGAGCACATAGGGCAGGAACCGCATGCGCTCGGCGACGGCACCGGACACGATGGTGGCCGCGGTGGCCGCGAACATGATCTGGAAGAGCAGAAAGGCGGCATCGCGCCCGTCGTGAACGCCGGTCGCGAAATGATCGGTTCCCAGCCAGCCGCTTGGGTTCGCGCCGAACATGACGCCGAATCCGACCAGCCAGAAGGCGAGCGCCCCGAAGCTCATGTCGGCGTAATTCTTCATGATGACGTTGATCGCGTTCTTCGAACGGGCCATTCCGTTCTCGAGCAGGGCGAAGCCCGCCTGCATGAAGAACACCAGAGCGGCGGCGATCACCACCCAGCTAATGTCGGCAGAGGTCTGCAACGGACCCCCATCGGCCAGTGCCGGCCGGGTGACGAAGAGACACAGGATTACGAGAAAAGGGATGGGGCTGCGGGGGTGGCGGAAGAACGGCATATCCGTCAGACCTTGAATTCGCTTGTGAGGATGGATGGATACCGCCAGCGGCCGTGCAGCCGATGACGAAACAGAAAAAACAATGGATTGAAAAGAAGTCTTGGGTGCGGATTATAGGGAAATTCCCTTAATTGAACGCTGACGTTCAGTGTATTACGCACCCGTGACCGATCCGATGGCGCGGCCGCAGCGAGCCTGTACCATGTACCTAGGCGAGGCCAGGAGAGGAACATGGCTCATGAAACGCTATTCACTCACGCTGTCGGGAGAAACCCATCCAGGTACTCCAC
Organism: Imhoffiella purpurea; assembly: GCF_000585215.1. Classification (GTDB taxonomy): domain Bacteria; phylum Pseudomonadota; class Gammaproteobacteria; order Chromatiales; family Chromatiaceae; genus Imhoffiella; species Imhoffiella purpurea. The sequence continues at coordinate 15,459 of NZ_AONC01000002.1, forward strand.
GTCATGAGGCCGTCGCGGCACTCGCCGAGCTGCTCCGTCTGACGCTTCCGCGCGCCGATACCACGCTCGACGGACGCCCACACCGACTCGAGGGATCGTTTACCCTGGAGCAGGCCAAGGCCGCGCAGCAGCGGTTCGAAGGCGCGGGAATCGACTGCCTGATTCGCGAGGAGGTCAGGGAGACACCGCCGACCGCGGCGGCCGTCTTCGATCAGCCCGGCGACTTCGGCATGGATGCAACCGATATGCGTTGCCCGAGCTGCGACGAGCTGCAACCGTCCGGCGAGATCTGTCGGGCCTGCGGCATCGCCTTCGCCAAATTCGATCACGCCAGAGGCCGTGAAACCGCATCCGCGCGCCAGATCCCTATCAGCCGAACGCAAACCCACGGCTTTCCCTACCGGCTGGTCAACCAGCTCCTGCTGCTCGTCTTCCTGTCGAGCATCGGACTCCTGCTCTGGAGCGGCTGGAAGAAGGGACAGTTTCCTCCGGCGGATTTCTACGATCAGCCGCGGCTGACCGACCCCCGTCAAACGCCGACCGCGACCGAGCCCTTCCAGATCGAGGCCGAGGGGGTCGCATATCGCATCGATCCACTGTTCGACTACGCGCTCGACGGCGTGGTCGTCAGCCTGCACGACAGCGACGTCTTCTGGGACATCTATCACTTCAAGGACTGGAAGGACTTCATCAACATCCGCGATCTCTGCGTGGTCTGGGGCGACAACGTCTCGAGCGGCGCCTTTCGCGGCATGGACTACAAGAACACCACTTGGACCTGCTGGGTCTCCACCCGAGACCCGGTCGCCGCAGGCGCATTCGCCCCGAACCAGCTCTCCAACAACCATCTGCTGACCCACAGCCCCTATCTCTACCGTGCGATCAAGTCGGCCGAGATCGGCGATCAGATCCATTTCAGCGGCAAGCTGGTCAGCTACTCGCACGCCGGCGGTTTCAGCCGCGGGACCAGCACCCGCCGCGACGACAGCGGCAACGGCGCCTGCGAGACCGTCTATGTCGAGGACTTCCAAATCACCCGCACATCCAATCCGGGCTGGCGCCTGATCCATCGCATCGCCTCGGGACTGGCCCTGGTGTCGCTGATCGGCCTGGCGATCCTCTTCTTCGTCGCGCCCTACAGGCCGCACCGTTAGAGACTATCTCCACGGGGGGCTACTCCTGAAATCACAGGAAGAGGGATTTGGTCAAGGATGTGAGGAGACCTTCATATCAGGTCGGGACAGATAGGCCGCCTTCCAGCCGGCATAGCGATCGACCAGTCCTTGCAGCAGATCCCGATCCAGGTCGCGCAGACCGCTCAGGATCAGGGTCTTGGCGCCCCGGCCGATCGGCTCGTCGGCGCTGCTCACCTGGAATTCCAGCCGCGCCTCGCCACGGCGGCCATTCACCTCCAAGCCGCTGCCGACCAGCGACAGATCCAGATCGGTCGCATCCAGCCGATCCAACTCGAAGGACATGCGCTCGTAGATCACCAGCGGACGATCGGTATTGATCATCACGCCCCGCGCCTCCATCAGCGGCACCAGGATATGGGGAAAGTTGTGGCCCGAAAAGGCCACGTAGCGCCGCACCAGGGACTCGGTGAAGGCCCCATCGCGGGTCACCTCGCCGCTCGACCCGATCTCCATACAGGATTTGCCTGAGGCATCCGCGACCAAGACGCCGCCCTCGATCTCGGCGAAGGTCAGGGGCGCGTCCGCGCCCACCATGCCGGTGAAACGAAACGCCATCTTGCGCGCGACGCCGAACCGGCTCAGGGCGATGGCGAACAGCAGATCGCCGGGCACGCAGAAGCGCGGATTGCCGGCGTCGTGGATCGGATTGAAGTCGCCCGCGACGTCCTTGGCGAAGGCACTGCCCTGAGCGGCGGAGATACGGACGCGATCCGCGTCCTGGGTGAAGAAGGGAGAAAGGAACATGGCGTTGCGCTCGATCGGCCGAAAGGGGGCGTGATTCTATACCCACCCGCAGGAACCTATCGCACCAGCAAGGCTCCAACGGCGCCGCCCGTGGACGTCGCGTCCGAACGCAGCCTCGCCGCGCCCGGCGACCTCAAACAGCGAAGCCGATTCCCCCACTCGCGCCGCAGAACGAACAGCCCGCGACGGCCGCCTTCGCTGCCGCGCCCGAACGATCCGTCTCGCGCGAATTCGATGGTATCCTGGGCGCACGACAGGAAACAGCTCACATCAGGGAACCCTCGCGCATGAATCTGTTGTTCGTCGTGCTCATCCCACTGATGGGCGCCGGTTTGACTGCCTGGATTTCGAGATTCGGCCGCCTCTGGTCCGCCTGGATGGCGGGGCTGGTCGCCCTGGCCGCCCTGGGCTGTCTATCTCCCTCGGTATTGGCCGCCTTCGGCGGCGAGACCCTGATCCAGCGCTGGCCCTGGATTCCCGAACTGGGGCTGGAACTGGCCTTCAGACTGGATGGACTGGGCCTGGCCTTCACCGCCATGGTGCTGGGCATCGGGCTGCTGGTCATCCTCTATGCCCGCTACTATCTCTCCGAGCGCGACGACATGGGGCGTTTCTACGCCTTCCTGCTGCTCTTCATGGGATCCATGCTGGGCGTGGTGCTGGCCGAGAACCTCATCCTGCTGCTGATCTTCTGGGAGATGACGAGCCTCTCCTCCTTCCTCCTGATCAGCTACTGGCGCCACGAGGAGGAGGCGCGCAACGGGGCGCGCATGGCGCTCGCCGTGACCGGATTCGGCGGCCTGGCGATGCTGGGCGGCTTCCTGCTGCTGGGGGAGATGGTCGGGAGCTACGATCTGTCGCAGATCCTGCAGGCGGGCGATCAGGTACGCGCCGACCCGCTCTACACCCCCATGCTGGTCCTCATCCTGCTCGGGGCCTTCACCAAGTCGGCCCAGTTCCCCTTCCATTTCTGGCTGCCGCACGCCATGGCGGCACCCACGCCCGTCTCGGCCTATCTGCACTCGGCGACCCTGGTGAAGGCCGGGATCTTCGTGCTGGCCCGGCTGTTCCCGGTGCTGTCCGGAACCATCGAATGGAACTGGCTGGTGGTGGGCACCGGGCTGACCACGCTGCTGGTGGGCGCCTGGTTCGCGCTCTTCCAGCACGATCTCAAGGGACTGCTGGCCTATTCGACCATCAGCCACCTCGGACTCATCACATTGCTGTTCGGGCTGGGGACGCCGCTGGCGGCCGTGGCCGGGATCTTCCACGTCCTCAACCACGCGACCTTCAAGGCATCGCTCTTCATGGCGGCCGGCATCATCGATCACGAGTGCGGCACCCGCGACATGCGCCGGGTCAACGGACTCTGGCGCTACATGCCCTACACGGCCACCCTGGCCATGGTCGCCGCCGCGTCCATGGCCGGCGTGCCCCTGTTCAACGGATTCCTGTCCAAGGAGATGTTCTTCACCGAGACAGCCAGCTTCCTGGCCGAGCACCCCATGGGCTGGCTGCTGACGGTGGCCGTGGCCTTCGCCGGCATCATGGCCGTGGCCTATTCGCTGCGCTTCAGTCACGACGTCTTCTTCAACGGCGAGCCCGTCAACCTGCCGCGCAAACCGCACGAGCCCCCTTTCTGGATGAAGGCGCCGGTCGAGATCCTGGTCGCCATCTGCCTGGTCGTAGGCATATTGCCGGCACTGACCGTGGCTCCACTGCTCCAGGTCGCCGCCGCCAGCCTGCTTCAGGAGCCCCCCCCGAGCTACGACCTGGCGATCTGGCACGGATTCGGCCTCCCCGTGGTCATGAGCGGTGTCGCGCTCATCGGCGGACTCGTGGTCTATGCCGAGCGCAGGCCCCTGTTCGAGATCGCCGACCAGCTGAAGGGCCGGCTCGATGCGCGGGCGGTCTTCGACCACCTGCTCGCCCGTCTCTACACCTTCGCCAGGGCGGTGACCGGGGTACTGGATAGAGGATCGCTGCAGCGTCTGATCCTGCTGTTGCTGCTCTCGGCGATCGGGCTGGGCCTGGCCGGGGCCATCGGCAGCGGCTCGCCATTGACGGGCGAGCGTCCTCGGATGCCGATCGACGGCGTGACCCTATTCATCGCCCTGGCCCTGGCCCTGGTGTCCGGCGCCACCTTGCTGCTGCATCGGCTCCGGCTCACCGCGCTCATCGTAATGGGGGCGATCGGACTCATGGTGTCGCTCCTCTTCGTCAAGTTCTCCGCGCCCGACCTGGCGCTCACCCAGCTCACGGTGGAGGTGGTGACCGTCGTCCTGCTGCTGCTGGCGCTCTATTTCCTGCCGGCGCGCAGCCCGGCCGAGTCCCCGCTCTGGCGCCGTCTGCGCGATCTGGGCCTGGCCCTGGCGGCGGGCGGCGGCGCCGGCGCCCTGGCCTGGTCGATCCTGACCCGCGACTACGACCCCATCTCGGACTACTTCCTGGCCAACAGCGTGCCGGGCGGCGGCGGTCACAACGTGGTCAACGTCATCCTGGTCGACTTCCGCGGTTTCGACACCCTGGGCGAGATCTCCGTTCTGGCCCTGGCCGGACTGGGCATCTACGCCATGCTGTTCAAGCTGCATCTGCCCGGCCCCATGCACAATCCGCTGGGCCGCCCCTGGAACTGGGACCGCCATCCCGACATCATGGCGGCCCTGGCGCGGCTGCTCCTGCCGTTGGCCCTGCTGGTTTCCGTGTTCATTTTCCTGCGCGGCCACAACCAGCCCGGCGGCGGATTCATCGCGGGCCTGGTGACCGCCGCCGCGCTCATCATGCAGTACCTCACCAACGGGGTGGCCTGGACCCATCGGCGTGTTTCGTCCAACATGCACCCGCTGATCGCCGCCGGACTGCTGGTGGCCACGGGCACCGGACTGGCGAGCCTGGTCCTCGGATATCCCTTCCTGACCTCGACCTTCACCCACGTGCATTGGCCGGTGGTGGGCGACTTCGAGCTGGCCTCGGCCATGATCTTCGACCTGGGCGTCTATCTGGTGGTGGTCGGATCGACCCTGCTGATCCTGGTCCACCTGGGCCTGATGCACAGCGCCAGCCACACACCGGCCATCGAAGCCATGAGAGGTACGGCATGGAAGTCCTGATGAGTGCCATGATCGGCGTCCTCACGAGCATCGGGATCTATCTCATCCTGCGCGCCCGGACCTTTCCCCTGGTGATCGGCCTGACCCTGCTCTCCTACGCAGTCAATCTCTTCCTCTTCGCCAGCGGGCGGCTCGGCGTCGGCCAGCCGGCGATCGTCTCGGATTCGTCGATGGGCTATGCGGATCCGCTTCCCCAGGCGCTGGTCCTGACCGCCATCGTCATCAGCTTCGCCATGACGGCCTTCGTGATCATGCTCTCGCTGAAGGCCTACGCCGAGCTGGGCACCGATCAGGTCGATGGCCGCCAGGACGAGGGAGACGCATCTTGAGCCAGCTCGCCATCCTGCCAATCCTGGTCCCGCTCCTGGCGGGAACCCTGCTGCTGCTCACCCGCCGCTGGATCCCGCTGGACCTGAGGCGCGGACTGAATCTGAGCGCCGCCTTCCTCCAACTGGCCCTCGCCGCACTGCTGTTGAGCCGAGTCGAGACCGGAGACATCCTGGTCCACGCCCTGGGGAACTGGCCGGCACCCTACGGGATCGTGCTGGTCGCCGACCGGCTGGCAGCCTGGATGCTGCTGATCACCGCAGCACTCGCCTGTTTCGCGCTGCTGTTCGCGGTGGCGAAGGGAACCGATCGCGGCAGCCGTCATTTCCACCCGCTGTTCCAGCTGCAGCTGTTCGGACTCAACGGCGCCTTCCTGACCGGGGACCTCTTCAATCTGTTCGTCTTCTTCGAGATCCTGCTGCTGGCCTCCTACGGCCTGCTGCTGCACGGTGGCGGGGCCGAGCGCGTCCGCGCCGGTCTGCACTTCGTCGCCCTGAATCTGGTGGGCTCAACGCTGTTCCTGTTCGCGGCGGGCACCCTCTACGGCACCCTGGGCACGCTCAACATGGCCGATCTGGCGGTCGCGGTGTCACGGGTCTCCGAGGAGAATCTGGGGCCGGTGCGGGTCGGCGGGCTGCTGCTGTTCGGCGTCTTCGCGCTCAAGACGGCACTGTTCCCGCTGCATCTGTGGCTGCCCACCACCTACGCCGCGACCTCGGCGGCGGTCGCGGCGCTCTTCGCCATCATGACCAAGGTCGGCGCCTACTGTCTGCTGCGCGTCGGGACGCTGGTGTTCGGACCCGATGCCGGCCCGCTCGCCGGACTCTATGCCGACTGGCTGCTGCCGCTCGCGGTCGCGACCCTGATCCTGGGCTCGCTCGGCGCACTCGCGGCGACCAGACTGCGCACCCAGGTGGGCTATCTGGTTCTGGTCTCGGTGGGACTCCTGCTGACGGCGCTCGGGCTCTCGACACGCAGCGGAATGGGCGCGGGCCTCTATTACCTGGCACACACCACCTTCGCGACGGCGGCGCTGTTCCTGATCGCCGAACTGATCGCCAACGGACGAGGACAGCTCTCGGATCGACTCGACCCAGGCCCCGTCATCCCCCTGGCGGGATGGCTCGGCGGACTCTTCTTCGTCTCGGGACTCCTGATGACCGGACTGCCGCCGCTATCGGGATTCGTCGGCAAGCTGGCCGTGCTGCGCGCGACCCTCGAGACGCCCATCTGGCCCTGGCTGACGGCGGCCATCCTGGGCAGCTCGCTGCTGGGAATCGTAGCCGTCGTCCGTTCGGGCAGTCTGCTGTTCCTGCGTGCCGAGGGTAGGGCCGAAGATCCTCCACCGGTCTCGGCACCGCTTTCCAATATCCTTCCCATCCTGGCCCTCATGGGTATCTGTCTCGCCCTGACCGTCTGGGCCGAGCCCGTGCTGAAGCTCATGACGGAGGTCGGCGAGCAGCTCCTTCGGCCCGGGGACTATATCCAGGCGGTCCTGGCCCCGAACGCGGGGAGAGCCTCGCCATGAAGATACGTCTGCTGCCCCATCCGATCCTGACCCCCGTGCTCGCGATCGTCTGGATCCTGCTGTCCAACGGCTTCACGATCGGTCATCTGCTGCTCGGGCTGCTCCTGGGCTGGATCATCCCCATCTTCACGCTCCGCTTCTGGCCCGATCGCATCCACATCAAACGACCGCTGGCACTGCTGCGCTTCGTCGGGATGCTGTTCCATGACATCCTGACCGCGAACGTCGCCGTCGCCTATTACATCCTGCGCGGATCGCGCCGGGTGACGCCCGGGTTCGTCGTGGTTCCGCTCGAACTGGAATCCGATTTCGGCATCAGCCTGCTGGCGAACACCATCTCGCTCACCCCTGGAACCGTCTCGGCTTGGCTCGATCCGGAGCGGCGCCATCTGGTGGTACACGGACTGAACGTGCGCAATCCCGAGGCACTGGTCGAGAGCATCAAGCAGCGCTACGAGGCGCCATTGCTGGAGATTTTCGAGTCATGCTGAATCCCGCGAACCTGCTGGAACTGGCGATCCTGATCGGACAGGGACTGGTGACGGCCGCGCTGGCGCTGACCCTGTGGCGACTGCTGAGCGGACCCGAGAAGCCGGATCGCATCCTGGCGCTGGATACCCTCTATGTGAACGCCATCGCCCTGCTCGTCCTGATCGGCATCCAGCGCAATTCGTCGCTCTATTTCGAGGCCGCGCTCCTGATCGCCATGATGGGATTCGTGGGAACGGTCGCGCTCTGCAAGTATCTGCTGCGCGGCGACATCATCGAATAGCCGGGATACACGCGATGGAATATTCACTGCTGGACATCTTTCTGTCCGTCCTCATCCTGTTCGGCGGGATCTTCACCTTCATCGGCTCGCTCGGTCTGGTGCGTCTGCGCGACTTCTACAGCCGGCTGCACGGCCCGACCAAGGCCACCACGCTGGGCGTCGGCAGCCTGCTGATCGCCTCCGTGATTCATTTCAGCACCCAAGAGACCGGCCTGAGCCTGCACGAGTTGCTGATCACTCTCTTCCTCTTCATCACCGCGCCGGTCAGCGCCCATCTGCTGTCCAAGGCGGCGATCCATCTGCGGGTCCGGTCGGTGGCCAAGCTGCCGGCGATCATCGAAGAGACGGAGCGATCGGACTGAGTCAGTGGGGGCCGTCGGTCGCAGACGTCGATTCAGTCTCACCAGCGCTCGGCGGCCGCCCGGTCCGTTGCGCGCGCCTCGACCCAGCGCTCCCCCTCCTCGGTGACCTCCTTCTTCCAGAAGGGCGCGCGGGTCTTGAGATAGTCGATCAGAAATTCGCAGGCGCGGAAGGCGTCACCGCGATGCCGGCTGACGACGCCGACGAAGACGATCGGGTCCCCGGGCTCCAGGTCTCCGACGCGGTGGACGATGCTGAGACCTTCCAGCGGCCAGCGCTCGGCAGCCTCCTCGGCGATGGCTTCGAGCGCCTTCTCGGTCATGCCCGGATAGTGCTCGAGCCTCATTCGCGCGACGCCGAGACCGGCGTTGAGATCGCGCATGAGCCCGACGAAGCTGACCAACGCACCGATCCGTGCATTGTCTCCGACGAGCGCCGCCTGCTCGGCGGCGCTGTCGAAGGGCTCGGCCTGGACCCGGATCCGGCGCACGGCTCTATCAGGCGATGGGTGCGACACCGATCAGCGCCTCGTGCAGCCAGAAGATGAAGAGCAGATAGGTGAAGAGACCGCCGACGATGGCGATGGCATCGTTGGCGCGGCTCGGCGGCGCGCCCTGCACCGGCGGTCCGACCCGGTGCTTGAGCGAGATGCGGTCTGCCACGGCCCAGGCCAGGAAGGATCCGAACAGGAGCAGGTCGGCCAGATTGCCGTTGGCCAGAAGATGCGCGAAGGCCCAGATCTTCACCGCGAGCAGCATGGGGTGCTTGACCGCGGACTGGATGCGCCCGGGCAGATAGGCGGCGAACAGGATCGGAAAGACGGGCAGCATCAAGAGCAGGGCGACGTGCCGCATCCAGGCCGGCGGATGGTAGAGGATGATGGCCGACTGATGTGCCGCGCCATACCCGTAGAGGATCAGCATGAACCCCGCCAGCGAGAGGACGGCATAGATGCCCTGCCAGGGAGCCAGGCCGAACCGCGCAACGGCATTCGCCCTGAGATCCGGCTTGAGGATGGAGATGGAATGCGTCCCGATGAACAGAATCAGACCTAGTACGAGTACGGCCATTGGATGACTCCTATGTCGAAGGCTAGCGGCTGCTTGCGTCTACGGCTCCAATCGTCGATCAGCGGTAGCTCGCGGATGTTCTCCTTGGTATAGATCTGTCCCCGCGGATTCAAGGCCTATCCGTCCTTGTCGGCTCAAGGGTTCGAGCTTCTGACGGAGCTCCCCATGGTAAACCGGTTCAGCCGCGCACGGCGCTGGCGCCGAACATCGAATAGCGACGCTCGACGCCGTCGGTATCGGGCTTGACCAGGCGATGCGCGGTCTCCACCCGTACCTGCTCCAGACCGGCTGCGGCGAGCATCTCGGCGATCCGCTCGCGGTCGAAACCATGGTGACAGACGCCCTCGTGGTCGGCGTGGAAGCTGCCGTCCTCGAGATCCAGGTCGACCAGGAAGAGCATTCCCCCGGGGACCAGCAGATCCGCGAAACGCTCGATCATAGCGGCAACGTCGGGCACGTGGTGCAGTGCCATCGCCGAATGGATCAGATCGAAGCCACTGGCCGGTGCCGGCTCGTCGACCAGATCGACCCGGCGGATGTGGAGGTTGTCGACCCCGGCGGCCAGCCGCTTGGCCTCGAGCTCGGCGAGCATCGCGGGACTGCTGTCCCAGCCCTCGACCTCCGCAACCTCTGCAGCGAGCGCAAGCGCGGCCAGACCGGTGCCGCAACCGTAGTCGAGCACCCGCATCCCCGGGCGCAGGGCACAATGATCGGCCAGGGCGAGGCGGACCGCTCGGGCGAGCTCCTGGATCAGCGGATTCTCGTCCCAGGTCGGGGCGGCCTGTTCGAAATCGGTACGCGGATAGGGATTGGACATGAGGATGATCTCCGATGGATTGCGAGGAGCTCCAGGCTAGCGGACAACCGATCGGGAGAACCTTCACCACCGACGCAGCATCCGTCACCCGCGCCGCAATCGCGCCCGATAGCGACGCGGCGAGCATCCCTCGGCGACACGGAAGCGCGAGGCAAGGTGCGACGGCGAGGCGAAACCGCACTCGGCGGCGACCTCGGTGATCGAGCACTCGGTGTGCGCCAGCAGGGCACGGGCACGCGCCAGTCGCGAACGGTAGATCAACTCGCGCGAACTGCAGCCGAGCCGGGCGCTCAGCAGCCGATCCAGGGTGGCGCGCGAGACCCCGAGATGTGAGGCGATCGTCTCGCGCGACAGCGGCTCGGCGAGATGGGTCTCGACATAGACCACCGCCTGCTCGACCAGCCGCGCGGTCCGCGCGCTAGCCGGTCGCTCCGCCAAGGCGCGCAGACAGAGGTGCGCCAGCTGCTCGGCGAGCAGGCGCAGCATCGCCTCGCGGCCCGGCAGCCGCCCAAGGTGCTCGCGGGCGAGCCGCTCGGCGACCGCGAGTACCTCGTGTCCCTCGACCGGCTTGAGCATCGGTGCCCGCAACGCCTCGAGGTCGAGCTCCTGTGTGCTGGCCAGGGCAACGAGCCAAGAGTCCTCGACCAGCAGCACCAACTGGGTGGGCATGCCGCGCTGCGGCAATGGCCGGTGCATTCGCGCCGGAGGCAGCATCAGCATACGACCGCGCTCGATCCTCAGTCGCCGACCCTCGACCTCCATCCATTGATCACCGTCGAGCACCACCAGGAACAGCCACTGCGGATGACGGTGCGATGTCGCAACGACCGGATCGGGGTCGATGGTGGGCGCGGCGTCGGCGATCAGCAGCGACAGTTCGTGACAATCGAAGGTCCGGCACGCGCAACGTGCCGGGAAGCGGTTCGTCGCGCCCTCATTCGGCGCGAGCGGCCCGGCTGAGCAGGGTGTCGAGGGCATTGGCGAATGCCTGGCGATCGCGCGCGTCGAGCGCCGCCGGTCCGCCGGTCTGGACACCGGTGGAGCGCAGTGTCTCCATGAAGTCGCGCATGTTGAGACGCTCGCGGATGTTCTCCTTGGTATACATCTGTCCCCGCGGATTCAAGGCGAGCCCATCCTTGGCGATGACTTCGGCGGCCAGCGGGATGTCGGCGGTGACGACCAGATCGCCCGGCTCCAGGCGCCGGACGATCTCGTTGTCGGCGACGTCGAAGCCGGCGCCGACCCGGATGCTGTCGATCAGACGCGAGGGCGGCACGCTCATCGGCTGATTGGCGACCAGGGTCAGCCGAACCCCGACACGCTCGGCCGCGCGAAAGAGGATCTCCTTGATCGCCTTGGGACAGGCATCGGCGTCGACCCAGATCCGCATCCCTACTCCTGCACCAGGATCCAGGGCCTGACCACCAGTGCCCAGAGACTCGCATCGGCCTGGAGCCAGGCGCGAGCCTGATCGTCGCCGACCCGGGCGATGGCGCCCCGCTCCATCTCGGCGGCGACGCCCTGAGCATCGTCTCGGGTGAATCGCTGACCCATCTCGACCAGATCCAGGTCGGCGCTCACCCAAATGACCGTCCCCTGGGCGAAGAAGCGCTGAAGCTCGGTCCAGGCGATCCGTGCCGTCTCCTGGTTGAGCTTGACGCGCTCGAGCTCCAGCGGATCCATGTCCGGCTGGGAATCGGCCTGAGGATCAATCGGCTGCATCGGTCCCATCCGCATCCATGGCATCCTGCTCGGTGTCCGGATCGGCCGGCTCCTCGTCACCGGTCTCGGGACCGGATTCGTGGACCAGGATGAGACCGGCCAGCGGCGGCAGCGAGATCGGCAGCGAATGTGGACGCCCCATCCAGCTCAGGGGCTCGGATTCGATGCCGCCCTGATTGCCGACGTTGCTGCCGCCATAGATCTCGGCGTCCGAGTTGATGGCCTCGCGGTAGAAGCCGGGCTCGGGCACGCCGATGCGGTAGTTGTTGCGCGGCACCGGGGTGAAGTTGAACACCGCGGCGACCACCTCCTTCCCGGACTGGGATTTGCGGACATAGCTCAGCACCGACTGAGAGCTGTCGTGACAGTCGATCCATTCGAATCCGGAGGGATCGAAATCCACGTCGTGCAAAGGGGTGTGATCGCGGTAGACCACATTGAGATCCGCGACCAGCTGCTGCAGCCCCAGATGCGGCGGGCGCTCGAGCAGGTCCCAGTCGAGCGACTCGGCGAAGTTCCACTCGCGCCCCTGACCGAACTCGCAGCCCTGGAACAGCAACTTCTTGCCGGGGTAGCTGAACATGAAGGTATAGAGCAGACGCAGGCTGGCGAACTTCTGCCAGGCGTCGCCCGGCATCTTGTCGAGCATGGAACGTTTGCCGTGGACCACCTCGTCGTGGGAGAAGGGCAGGACGAAGTTCTCGGTGAAGGCGTAAAGCAGGCCGAAGGTCAGCAGATCGTGGTGGAAGTGGCGATAGATGGGATCCTTCTGCATGTAGGACAGGGTGTCGTGCATCCAGCCCATGTTCCATTTCATGCTGAATCCCAGACCGCCGAGATAGGTCGGGCGCGAGACCGCCGGCCAGGCGGTCGATTCCTCGGCGATCATGAGACTGCCCGGATGCTGCTCGTGGGTGACGCTGTTGAGCTCGCGGATGAAGTCCACCGCCTCCAGATTCTCGTTGCCGCCGTACTTGTTGGGGATCCATTCGCCCGGATTGCGCGAGTAGTCCAGGTAGAGCATGGAGGCGACCGCATCCACCCGCAGACCGTCGATGTGGAACTCTTCGAGCCAATAAAGGGCACTGGAGAGCAGAAAGTTCTTCACCTCGTTGCGGCCGAAGTTGAAGATGAGCGTCCCCCAGTCCTTGTGCTCGCCCATGCGCGGATCGGCGTGCTCGTAGAGCGCGGTACCGTCGAACTGGGCCAGGGCATAGGCGTCTTTGGGGAAGTGGGCCGGGACCCAGTCGAGCAGCACCCCGATGCCCTGACGGTGGAAGTAGTCGACGAAGAAACGGAAGTCGTCGGGCGATCCAAAGCGCGCGGTCGGGGCGAAATAGCCGGTGCACTGGTAGCCCCAGGAGGCATCCAGGGGATGCTCGGTGATGGGCAGCAGCTCGATGTGGGTGAAGCCGAGCTTGATTACGTAGTCGGCGATCTCCTTCGCCAGCACCCGGTAGTTGAGGAAGCGTCCGTCGGTCGACTGGCGCCAGGAACCGAGATGCACCTCGTAGACCGACATGGGCCGATGCTGCCAGTCGACATCGGCACGCTGGGTCATCCAGTCCTCGTCGGCCCAGCGGAAACTGCTGTCGGGAGCGATCAGACCGGCGGTCTGGGGACGCTCCTGGAAGGCCTGACCATAGGGGTCGATCTTGACATGGATGTTGGTGTGCTGGTCGCGGATCTCGTACTTGTAGAAGCCGCCGCGCGCAAGTCCCGGGATGAAGAGCTCCCAGACGCCGGTCCCGCCGCGCACCCGCATCGGATGGGCGCGTCCGTCCCAGGCATTGAAATCGCCGACCACGCTGATGCGCGCGGCGTTGGGCGCCCAGACTGCGAACTGGATTCCGGGCACGCCGTCGACCTCGGCCGCGTGCGAGCCGAGCAGACGGTAGGCATGCCAGTGGCGGCCCTCGCCGAACAGATGCAGATCGAAATCCGACAGCTGCTGGGCAAAGCAGTAGGGATCGTAGGTCAGATATTTGGTTCCCCCCTGATCCTCCCATTCGATCCGATAGCGCGGAGGCAGCTGGGAGCCGTCCCCTTCCCAGACGAAGAGATCGGTTCCCTCGACTCGCGTCATGGGCTCTCCGGATTCGGCCAGGGTCACCCGCTCGGCGAGCGGCAGGAAGACCCGAACGACCGTCCGCCCTTCCTCGTCGTGCCGACCCAGTACCTCGAAGGGATCGTGATGGCGCGCCTCGACGATGCGCAGCAAGGGTTCCGGGAGATTGGGTGAGGAGCCATGTGCGGTTGCCATGTCGTTCGTGTTCCTCAATTGGGTGTCAGGTAATCGTTGGGTGTCAGAGCATCGCTGCCGGATCGTAGGACATCGATCCTGTGAGCGGGTCGGTGAAATCAGGCTGGCTCAGGCATCGTCCCAGGCGCGACGAAACCCAGAGTGATCCGATGGATCTCCAATGCCGCCCCGATCCCGATAATCAGGGGGTTTGAGTTGCGCTTGATGGTACCATAAGGCCGCTCTGATATATGCTGCTGCGTCATCCATGACAGGAGGATTTATGCCCCACACAAACCCCAGGTTCATCAGCCGCCTGACGCGCAATACATTGGCGCTGATCCTGGCAGGGGGGCGGGGTTCCCGACTCAAGCACCTGACCGCCTGGCGCTCCAAACCCGCCGTGCCGTTCGGCGGCAAATTCCGAATCATCGATTTTCCGCTCTCCAACTGCCTCAATTCGGGCATCCGACAGATCGGCGTGCTCACCCAGTACAAGGCGCACTCCCTGATCCTTCACATTCAGAAGGGCTGGGGATTCCTGCGCGGCGAATTCGGCGAGTTCGTCGAGCTCTGGCCTGCCCAGCAACGGGTCGCCGAAACGGCCTGGTATGCCGGCACCGCCGACGCCGTCTTCCAGAACCTGGACATCATCCGCGACCACAATCCGGACTACATCCTGGTCCTTGCCGGCGATCACATCTACAAGATGGACTATGGCGCCATGATCGCCCACCATGTCGAAAGCGGGGCCGACATGACCGTCGGCTGCCTGGAAGTCGAGGTGGAGCGCGCCCGCGAGTTCGGCGTCATGTCGGTCGACGAGGAAAACCGGGTGACGAGCTTCGCCGAAAAGCCGGACAACCCGGAGCCCATCCCGGGCACCACGGACCGCTGCCTGGCCTCGATGGGGATCTACGTCTTCAACAAGGGATTCCTCTTCGAGCAGCTCTTCAAGGACGCGGGAACGCCCGGCTCCAGTCACGATTTCGGCAAGGACATCATTCCTGCCGTGATCAAGCTCTACCGAGTCATGGCCTACACCTTCCGCGACCCCAAGAGCGGCGAGCAGTCCTACTGGCGCGACGTGGGTACCCTGGACGCCTTCTGGGAGGCCAACCTGGAGCTGATCGGCGTCACCCCGCCGCTGAACCTGTACGACAAGAACTGGCCGATCTGGACCTATCAGGAACAGCTGCCGCCGGCCAAGTTCGTCTTCGACGACGAGGACCGCCGCGGCATGGCGGTGGATTCCATGGTCTCGGGCGGATGCATCATCTCCGGGGCGACCGTGCGCCATTCGCTGCTGTTCTCGAGCGTGCGGGCGAATTCGTACGCCGAGATCTCCGATTCGGTCATCCTGCCCGATGTGGACATCGGACGGAACTGCATCATCCGCAACGCGGTCCTAGACCGCTACTGCCAAGTCCCCGAGGGGACCCAGATCGGCGTGGATCCCGAGGCCGATCGCAAGGCGGGCTTTTATGTCAGCGAGGGCGGCATCACATTGGTGACGCCCGAGATGCTCGGCCAGGAGGCCAACCACGTTCGCTGACCCGCCGTGCCGGGACTCGGTCCCGGGTACTGATCCGCGTGGAGGCCGCCGCCCGGCGGCCTCGTTCCAGAACGACCGGAGTCGAGATGCACATCCTTCTCAATGGAGAGCCCATGGAGATCGCCGAGGGCGCTCTCATGTCGGATCTCGTCGAGCAACTGGCGCTCGGCGGCCAGCGCTTCGCGATCGAAGTCAACGCCGAACTGGTCCCACGCAGCCGCTTCGCCGAACATCGGCTCGAGCCCGACGACAAGGTCGAGATCATCCAGGCAGTCGGTGGGGGCTAGCGCCATTCCCCTTCATCGCCCCACATCGCACAGTCAACACCAGCGCAGGAAATCCATGTCCCAAGAAGACAACCAGACCAACGACCGACTGCTGATCGCCGGCCGCGAATACCGCTCGCGCCTCCTCGTCGGCACCGGCAAGTACAAGGATATGGACGAAACGGCCCGGGCCATCGAGGCCAGCGGCGCCGAGATCGTCACCGTCGCCGTCCGCCGCACCAACCTGGGCCAGAACCCGGGCGAGCCCAACATCCTGGACGTCCTCTCTCCCGAGCGCTATACCATCCTGCCCAACACGGCCGGCTGCTACGACGCCGAGACCGCCGTGCGCACCTGCAAGCTGGCGCGCGAGCTCCTCGACGGACACACGCTGGTCAAGCTCGAGGTCCTGGGCGACGAGAAGACCCTGTTCCCGGACGTCATGGCCACGATCGAGGCGGCCAAGGTGCTGGTCGAGGACGGATTCGACGTCATGGTCTACACCAACGACGACCCCATCGTGGCGCGCGAGCTGGAGTCCATCGGCTGCGTCGCCGTCATGCCCCTGGCCGCCCCCATCGGCTCGGGCCTGGGGATCCGCAATCCGCTGAACATCCTGACCATCGTCGAGAACGCCAAGGTCCCGGTGCTGGTCGATGCCGGCGTGGGCACCGCCTCCGACGCGGCCGAGGCGATGGAGCTGGGCTGCGACGGCGTGCTCATGAACACCGCCATCGCCGCAGCCAGGGACCCGGTGCTCATGGCCAGCGCCATGCGCAAGGGGATCGAGGCCGGACGCGAGGCATTCCTGGCCGGACGCATGCCGGCCAAGCGCTTCGCCTCGGCCTCGTCGCCGATCGAAGGACTCTTCTTCTGAAGCCTTTTGCACCGATGGACGGCCTCGAATCGAGGCCGATGGACCGACCGTGAATCCCTCCGAACCACCGCACAGCCCCTCGCGTCTGCGCGCCATCCGCAGCTTCGTCCTGCGCGAGGGGCGTCTCACCAGCGCCCAGGAGCGCGCCTTCGCCGAACTCTGGCCCAGGTTCGGCGTGGACTGGCAGGCCGGGCGGACGATCGATCTCCCGGCCCTGTTCGGCAACGACCGGCCCGTCGTGCTGGAGATCGGTTTCGGCAACGGCGAGTCGCTCGCCCAGATGGCCGAGCAGGATCCGGAACGCAACTGGCTCGGGATCGAGGTGCATCGCCCGGGCGTCGGTCATCTGCTGCTCGAGATCGAGCGGCTGGGACTGACGAATCTGCGCGTCATGCGTCACGACGCGATCGAGGTGCTGACCCAGTCGATCCCCGACGCCAGTCTGGATCGGGTCCAGCTGTTCTTCCCCGACCCCTGGCCCAAGCGCAAGCACCACAAGCGCCGGATCCTCTCGCCCCGGATGGTCCAGCTGCTCTCCAGGGTCATGCGTCCGGGCGGCATCTTCCATGCCGCGACCGACTGGGAACCCTATGCCGAGCAGATGCTCGAGATCCTGGACTCGGCCCAGGACAGCTTCGTCAACACCGCCGGCCCCGGCCGCTATGCGCCACGTCCGGAATCCCGCCCCCCGACCAAGTTCGAGCAGCGCGGCGAGCGGCTCGGCCACCGGGTCTGCGATCTCCTCTATCGTCGGCTGTGATGGCGAGTCTGCGCCTCTCGGGATTGCGTCACCGACTCCTCGAACCGGTCGAGCTGTCGCTCGAGTCCGGCGAGCTGGCGTTCGTCTCCGGCCCCTCGGGTTCGGGCAAGAGCCTGCTGCTGCGCGCCATCGCCGACCTGGATCCGCACGAGGGCGAGGCATGGATCGGCGACCAGGCACGCTCGTCCATGCCGGCCCCGGTCTGGCGGAGACGTGTCGGTTTCCTGCCCGCCGAGTCCTTCTGGTGGGCCGATCGGGTCGGCGAGCATCTACCACCCGCGGAACCGGCACTGAAGGACTGGCTGGAACGTCTCGGATTCGGGCCCGAGACGCTCGACTGGTCGATCGCCCGACTCTCGACCGGTGAACGCCAGCGTCTGTCGCTCGTCCGTCTCCTGGCCCAGCGGCCGGAGGTCCTGCTCCTCGACGAGCCGACCGCCAACCTGGACCCGAACAATCGCGACCGCGTCGAATCCCTGATCGAAGGCTATCGTCAGGACGCATCCGCCAGCCTGCTCTGGGTCAGCCACGATCCGGATCAGCGCCGACGGCTCGACGGCCGTTCCCTTCTGATCCGCGACGGACGCCTGGAACCCGAATCATGGGCATGATCCACCTGACGCCCTGGGACCTGGCCCTCGCGGCCTTGCTCGTCCTCTTGCTGGCGCTCATGTCCTGGCGGCTGCATCTGGGCGTCGAGCGGCGGATCCTGATCGCCGCGGCACGCAGCACGGTGCAGCTGATGCTCGTTGGTCTGGTACTGAAGGTCCTCTTCGCCCAGACCAGCCTGCCGCTCATCGGGCTCATGGCCATGGTCATGCTCTCGGCCGCGGGCTTCGAGGTGATGCAGCGCCAGAAACGACGCTACCGAGGCATCTGGGGCTACGGGATCGGCGCCTTCTCCATGTTCCTGTCCTCCTTCACAGTGACCGTCCTTGCGCTCAATCTGGTCATCGGCGTCGAGCCCTGGTATCAGCCTCAGTATCTGATCCCGCTCCTGGGCATGCTGCTCGGCAATACCATGAACGGGGTGGCGATCGCACTGGAGAACCTGACCCGACAGGCCTGGGAGTCGCGCGGACGGATCGAGGCGAGACTGCTGGCTGGCGGAACCTGGGAACAGGCGATCGGGGACATCCGACGCGACGCCCTGCGCTCCGGGCTCATCCCCATCGTCAACGCCATGGGCAGCGCCGGTCTGGTCAGCCTGCCGGGCATGATGACGGGCCAGATCCTCGCCGGCAGCCCGCCACTGGAGGCGGCCAAATACCAGCTGCTGATCATGTTCCTCATCTCGGGCGGCACGGGGCTCGGCTCGGTCGCGGCGGTCTGGCTCGGGTCGAGACGCCTGTTCGACGAGCGTCAGAGGCTACGTCTGGACCGTCTGCGCACCGTCTGAAGCTATCCCAAGAAGGGTCGATGACCCTGTTCCGAATCCGGTAATCGGCTCCACACCCCATCGCCGATTGGCTCGGATACTGCCAGGCATCTGGTCTGCGGCAATTTCAATGCCCGAATAATTGACTAAATCAATCTATTAAATCCGTCTCCCTGCATTCTCTCAATGCTCGACTTCCGCTACTGTGTCTGCATTGTTGCGCCGCACAAACGCGAATGCGCTCGGCCTCGGCCGCTGGAGGAGACAGAAACGATGACCCCCTCGACCCATTACGACGTCCTCATCGTCGGTGCCGGCGTCACCGGCACGGCCCTGCTCTACGAACTGGCGAAATTCACGGATCTCAACCGCCTGTGCCTGGTCGAGAAATACGACAGCGTCGCCAAGGTCAACTCCCACGCCCACAGCAACAGCCAGACCATCCACTGTGGCGATATCGAGACCAACTACACCCTGGAGAAGGCCCGCTCGGTCAAGCGCACCGCCTTCATGGTGGTCAACTACGCCACCAAGCTCCCGGAACCCGAGCGCGACCAGATCGTCTTCAAGATGCCCAAGATGGTGCTCGGCGTGGGAGAAAGGGAATGCGCGGGCATCCGCAAACGCTATGAGTCGTTCAAGGGACTGTTCCCGCGCATGCAGCTGCTGGAGCGCGAGCAGATCGCCGAGATCGAGCCCAACGTGGCCCTGGTCGACGGCAAATGGCGCGATGAGGAGATCGTCGCGACCGGAACCCCGGACGACTATTGCGCGGTCGACTTCCAGGCGCTGGCGCAGTCCTTTTCGGACGCCTGCGTCCAGATGGACCGCACGACCAGCAAACAGATCAGCCAGCTCTTCTCGACCAAGGTGGACTGGATCCGCAAAGAGGGGGATCTCTATCGGCTCTCGACCAATCGCGGACTGCTCCAGGCCCGCGCGGTGGTCGTCTGCGCTGGCGGACACTCGCTGCTGATGGCGCAGGAGATGGGTCTGGGTCTGAACTATTCCTGCCTGCCGGTCGCCGGATCCTTCTATTTCGCCCCCGAGGCGCTGAACGGCAAG
This sequence comes from Imhoffiella purpurea, assembly GCF_000585215.1. Classification (GTDB taxonomy): domain Bacteria; phylum Pseudomonadota; class Gammaproteobacteria; order Chromatiales; family Chromatiaceae; genus Imhoffiella; species Imhoffiella purpurea. The sequence continues at coordinate 35,248 of NZ_AONC01000002.1, forward strand.
GTCTACACGGTGCAGAATCCGAATCTGCCCTTCGCCGCCGTGCACGGGGACCACGACGTCAAGGAGCGCGGCAAGACCCGCTTCGGACCCACGGCGCTCATGCTGCCCATGCTCGAACGCTACGACCGCACATCGATCGCCGAATTCTTCAAGGTGCTGCGTTTCGACCGGCGGGTGGCGGCCGTGCTCTGGGACCAGATCCGGGTACCGGACATCCGCAACTACATCCTGCGCAACTTCCTCTACGAGGTGCCGCGGCTCAACCGCCATCTGTTCGCCAAGGAGATCCGCAAGATCGTGCCATCGATCTCGGTCGAGGACATCAGCTATGCCGAGGGATTCGGAGGCATCCGACCCCAGCTGATCGACAAGGAGGCCAAGAAACTGCGGATGGGCGAGGCCAAGATCACGGACGGGTCCGGGATCATCTTCAACATGACACCATCGCCCGGCGGAACCAGCTGTCTCGGCAGCGGCGAAACGGACATGCGCTCCATTGCCCGCTATCTGGGCGCACGCATCGACGAGCATGCCTTCGAGCGCGAGATGCTCATGGGACACGAGGACACCCGTACCCCTGGCATGGATACGCCAGAAACCGACCGCGGACCGCTGGCCACGGCGGTCTGAAGAATCTGAACCGCAAAGGACGCAAAGATAATCTGGAGATTGCCTGGAGCGGATCCTTCACCATTCGGGTGAAGGAAATTCCAGGTGCAATCTTCTAAAATCCTTCGCGCTCTTCGCGCCTTCGCGGTTCGATTTCTGACCCCGCCAGTGATCAGGCGTGGTAAGGACGACTCAGCTCGTGGACGGCGGCGACCATCGCGGCCGGAATCTCGGGATCAACGTCCGGCGTGATCCCATGCCCCAGGTTGAACACATGGCCGGAGCCGTGTCCGTAGCTCGCCAGGACGTTCGCCACTTCCTCACGCACGCGATCCGCAGAGGCGTACAGCGTGCAGGGATCCATGTTACCCTGCAGCGCAACGCGATCCTCGACCATGCGCCGTGCATCGGCCAGATCGGTCGTCCAGTCGACGCCCAGTGCGTCGCAGCCTGTCTTGGCCATATCCCCCAGCCACTGACCCCCGTTCTTGGTGAATAGGATCACCGGAATCTTGCGGCCCTCGGCCTCGCGGGTCAGACCCTCGACGATCCGCTGCATGTAGGCCAGCGAGAAGGCGCGATAGTGCGCCGGGGCCAGGGCCCCGCCCCAGGTGTCGAAAATCATGGCGGCCTGGGCGCCACGGGCGATCTGGGCGTTGAGATAGGCGGTGACCGCGTCGGAGGTCTTGGCCAGCAGGGCATGCAGCAGATCCGGACGGTCGAACATCATGCCCTTGATCTTGGAGAAATTCTTGGAGCCGCCTCCCTCGACCATATAGGTCGCCAGCGTCCAGGGACTACCCGAGAAACCGATCAGCGGAACCCGGCCCTTCAGCTCGCGACGGATGGTCGAGACCGCATCCATGACGTACTTCAGCTCACCTTCCGGATCCGGCACCGGGAGTCTCTCCACGTCCGCCTCGGTACGTACGGGACGCTCGAAGTGCGGGCCCTCGCCTTCCGAGAAGTAGAGACCCAGACCCATGGCATCGGGCACCGTCAGGATATCCGAGAAGAGGATGGCTGCATCCAGGGGATAGCGATCGAGCGGCTGCAAGGTGACCTCGCAGGCGAGCTCGGGGTTCCTGCACAGATCCATGAAGCTTCCGGCCTTGGCACGGGTCGCGCGGTACTCGGGAAGATAGCGTCCGGCCTGGCGCATCATCCAAACCGGCGTGTAATCAACAGGTTCGCGCAGGAGTGCGCGGAGAAAGGTGTCGTTGGTCAGTTGGGTCATGAAGCAGTGCCCGAGAAGTGTTTGGTGATAAGACCTGATTGGTCGAGCCAGGCATTCTACTACGGGCCAGCGGCTTGAGGCTCGCCTTGGGCTCAAATGGACGAGTCGCGCCCGCATCCAAATCCCGCCAAAAAAATAATACCAATAAAATCAATATTTTATGATATTGAACAAGCTGTTCGCAACTCTGTATCCATAACTGTGGATAGCTTGTGGGCTTTTTCGGCGGAGCATTTTAGACACGGCTTATCCACAAGCAGGCATACCTGCCTTATGTTTGCAACAACTTGTTCATAAAGGGTTTATATACAAAATAAACTTATCCACAAGGCTTATTATTATTAATTTGAATGAACAATTTGATGTAAATATATCCGCGAGCCAAATCGTCCCCATGATCTGGCGGAAAGCTCAACCGGGGATTAGGGCTGGGGCCTCGAGATTGGTAGAATCCGCCGATGGACGTGACCCCTCTTCTCGATTCACTCAACGAGCCCCAGCGTCAGGCAGTTTCAGCCGATTCGGGCAATCTTCTGGTTCTGGCCGGCGCCGGTTCGGGCAAGACCCGGGTTCTGGTTTACCGCATCGCCTGGCTGCTGCAGGTCGCGCAGGTGCCGCAATGGGGCATATTGGCCGTTACCTTCACCAATAAGGCGGCGCGCGAGATGCGCGGCCGGATCGAGGAGATGCTCGGTACCCCGGTCGGAGGCATGTGGGTGGGAACCTTCCATGGGCTGACGCATCGCTTTTTGCGCGCGCACTGGCAGGACGCCAAGTTGCCTCAGCACTTCCAGATCATGGACGCGGACGACCAGTTTCGATCCATCAAGCGCACCCTCAAGGCGATGCAGCTCGATGAATCGCGCTGGCCGCCGCGTCAGGTCCAGGGGTTCATCAACAAGCAGAAGGACGAGGGTCTGCGGCCCTCTCACCTGGATCCGGCCGGCGATTTCTACATGGAGAAGATGGTCGAGGTCTATCGCGAATACGAAAGCGCGCGCATCCAGGCCGGACTGCTGGATTTCGCGGATCTGCTGCTGAGTTCGCTCGAGCTGCTGCGCGAGCGTCCGGACATCCTGCATCACTACCAGCAGCGTTTCCGTCACATCCTGGTCGACGAGTTCCAGGACACCAACGCCATCCAGTACGCCTGGCTGCGACTGCTCTCCGGCAACAACGACAACCTGTTCGCGGTCGGCGACGACGATCAGTCCATCTACGGCTGGCGCGGCGCGCGGGTGGAGAACATCCAGTCCTTCCAGCAGGATTATCCCAACACCCGGACGGTGCGTCTGGAGCAGAACTATCGCTCGACCGGAAACATTCTGGCGGCCGCCAATGCGCTGATCGCCAACAACCCGACCCGTCTCGGCAAGAATCTCTGGACCGACGACTCTGACGGCGAGCCGATCCGCCGCTACACCGCCTTCAACGAGGTCGAGGAGTCCCGCTTCGTCGTCGAACGGATCCGAGGCTTCGTCCAGAACGAAGGCTATCGGCGGGACGAATGCGCCATTCTCTATCGCACCACGGCCCAGTCGCGACTCTTCGAGGAGTCCCTGATGCAGGCGGGCATTCCCTATCGGGTCTATGGTGGACTGCGTTTCTTCGAGCGCGCCGAGATCCGAGACGCCCTGGCCTATCTGAGACTGGTTTCGAACCCGGACGACGACGCGGCCTTCGAGCGCGTGGTCAACACCCCGACCCGGGGAATCGGAGAACGGACGCTGGAGATGGTGCGTCAGCAGTCTCGCGAGTCCAGGGTCTCGCTATGGCGCGCGGCCGAGGACCTGATCCGAACCAGCGCTCTGGGTCCACGTGCGAGCGGTGCCGTGCGCAGATTCCTCGATCTGATCCTGGAACAGCGTCGGATCGACGCCGAACTGGACCTGGCGGAGACCGTCAATCGTCTGATCCAGGCGACCGGACTTCCGGATTTCTATCTCAAGAGCAAGGACGGAAAGGGCCAGGACCGTATCGAGAACCTGGAGCAGCTGGTCGATACGGTGGCCCGTTTCGAACAGGATCTGGATCCGGAGGAAGGCGACATCCTGGGCGCCTTCCTCGCCCATGCGGCCCTGGAGGCGGGCGAGACCCAGGCCGACGCTTACGAGGACAGCGTTCAGCTGATGACGCTGCACAGCGCCAAGGGTCTGGAATTCCCGATCGTCTTCCTGGTCGGCCTGGAGGAGGGTCTCTTCCCGCACAGCCTCTCGGCCGAGGACCCGGAGCGGCTCGAAGAGGAGCGGCGACTCTGCTACGTGGGCATGACGCGCGCCATGCAGCAGCTGTTCGTCACCCATGCCGAGAATCGACGTCTCTACGGACGCGAGGACTACCCTGCCCCTTCGCGCTTTCTGAGAGAGCTGCCGCCCGATCTGGTCGAGGAGGTCCGCGCCGCCGGCGTCGCCCGGCGCCATCCGGCCCCTGCAGCCAAGATGGCCGGTAAGGCCGGAGCGGCCGCGGCCGGGGGCTATCAGCTGGGCCAGCACGTCCGCCATCCCAAGTTCGGCGAGGGCGTGGTGCTCAGCAGCGAGGGCAGCGGGACCAATGCCCGGATCCAGGTCAATTTCCGCGAGGTGGGCGCCAAGTGGCTGGTGCTCGCCTATGCCAGACTGGAACCGGCCGGTTCGTGACGACTGGATTCGGTCACACTGGGGCGGCCATGCGATCCGCCCTACAATTGCACGGAGATCGCGGGGCGGCCCGGTCGGCGGGCCGCGCGATCGACGATTCATCACCATCAACAACCCTGCGACGTTCGGCTCATCATGTCCAACCCTGAAAGCTTCGAAGACCTACTGAAAGAATTCGACCAAACCCACCCAGGCACCCAGCAAGCCGAACCGGCCGCGGGCCACAAGGTGCGCGGCTCGCTGATTGCGATCGGCGAGGACTATGCATTCGTCGATCTGGGTGCCAAGTCCGAGGGTCGGATCGACATCTCGGAGCTCAAGGACGACGAGGGCCAGCTCAAGTACGGGGTCGGCGACGAGATCGAAACCCTGGTGACCGGCAAGGACGAGGAGAGCGGCATGCTGCTGCTGGGCAACCAGCAGGGTCACAAATACCACGGCATCCAGGAGGTCGAGCAGGCATTCCGTCAGGGCATGCCGGTTCAGGGCCATGTGACCGGTGCGATCAAGGGCGGACTCGAGGTCCAGATCGCCGGGGTACGGGCCTTCTGTCCGGCCTCTCAGGCGGATCTGCGCTTCATCGAGGATCTCGCCGAGTTCGTCGGTCAGAAGCTCGATTTCAAGGTCACCAAGTTCGAGGGCGGTCGAAGGCCCAATCTGGTGGTCTCGCGCCGCGTCCTGCTGGAGGAGCAGCAGCGCATCCAGGCCGAGCAGACGCGGGCCGAGCTCAAGGAAGGTGCGGTCATGACCGGCGTGGTCACCTCGCTCAAGGACTATGGCGCCTTCGTGGATCTCGGCGGACTGGAAGGCATGATCCATATCAGCGAGCTGGCCTTCGGCCATATCAGGCATCCCAAGGAGATGCTCCAGGTCGGACAGACGGTCGAGGTGAGCGTGCTGCGGATCGAGCCGGCGACCGACGCCAAGAAGCGCGAGAAGATCGCGCTCTCCATCCGCGCCCTGAGCCGCGATCCCTGGCTCGACGCGGTGGAATCCTTCCCCGTCGGGACCAAGGTCAAGGGTAAGGTGTCGCGTCTGCAGACCTTCGGCGCCTTCGTCGAGCTGGCGCCTGGGATCGACGGGCTGGTGCACATCAGCGAGCTGGGTGCCGGACGCCGGATCAATCATCCGAGCGAGGTGGTCAATCCCGGGGACGAGGTCATGGCCACCGTGCTCGGCGTCGATCTGGAGCGGCATCGGATCAGTCTGAGCCTCGACGAGAATCGCCAGGTCGATGAGATCTCCGAGACGCCCGCTCCGGCCGCGCGCAAGGGCAAGGAGCCCGCGCCCGAGAAGAGCCTCGGCAGCTTCGGCGAATTGCTGAAGGAAAGCATGCAGAAGCAGCGTTGAGGCCCCGCCCCGCGGAAGACATCCAGGGGCCGGACTGGCCACCGCTGACGCTCTATATCCATGTTCCCTGGTGTCTGCGCAAGTGTCCCTACTGCGATTTCAACTCGCATGCGGCCGGTCGGGGAGCGGATTTCGACCGCTATGTCGAGCGTCTGCTCGCGGATCTGGACCGAGAGATTCAGATGCTGTCCCATCCGCGCGCGCTCGCATCCGTCTTCATCGGCGGAGGGACGCCAAGCCTGCTGTCGGGCGGACAGATCCGACGCTTGCTGGACGGCATCCGCTCGCGAATGGAATTGGCTCAGGACGCGGAGATCACCCTGGAGGCGAATCCAGGTACCCTGGATGCCGGTCATTTCGCCGCCTACCGCGAGGCGGGCGTCGACCGGCTCTCCATCGGCGTCCAGAGCCTCTCGGCCGTTCATCTCCAACGGCTGGGACGCATCCACGATCCGCTTCAGGCCAGGCGCACCTTCGCGGTCGCGCGCGCGTCGGGATTCGACAACGTCAATCTGGACATGATGTTCGCCCTGCCCGACCAGGGGCTCGCCGAGGCGGCGGCCGACCTGGATGCGCTGATCGATCTGGGGCCCGAGCACATCTCCTACTACCAGCTGACCCTGGAGCCGGATACGGCCTTCCAGGCCGATCCGCCGAACCTTCCAGATCCGGATCTCTCGGCCGACATGGCCGCTCAGGGGGTGGAACGTCTCGAGGCGGCCGGCTTCGCGCGATACGAGGTCTCGGCCTATGCGCGACCGGGGCGCCGATGCCGGCACAACCTCAACTACTGGCGGTTCGGCGACTATCTCGGGATCGGTGCCGGGGCACACGGCAAGATATCGTGCCCGAGACTGGGCCAATGGGGCTGGTCGATCGAGCGCCGGGAGAAGATTGCGGACCCTTGGTTCTATCTGAAGGCGGCGCCCGATGCGCTCGTCGCAGCCAGACGCTGCCTGACGGAGGCCGATTGCGTCTTCGAGTTCGCGCTCAATGCCTTTCGACTCACCCAGGGCTTTCGGCGCTCGCTGTTCGAAGAGCGCACTGGATTGGACTGGTCATGGATGCGTCGCGGCATCCATGAGGCGGTTTCGCACGGATTCCTGGATCTATCGGATGACAGGATTCGCCCGACCGAACTGGGCCGTGTCTTCCTCGACGATCTGGTGAGCCTCTACGTGCCCGGGGATGGGTAGATCTGCCTCCGGAATGGCTGGAGGCCGACAGCGCCCTACTGCCCATCTCGCACGAAAATGTCAATAGGGAGTTGCAGTCGAGTGCGTGCGATGGTAACTTCGCGCGTTTTCCAAGAATTCCACAGCCCGAGTGGCAAAAGGGTCATCATGAAAGAAGGAATCCACCCCCAATACTCCGAGGTGAAGGTGGTCTGCAGCTGCGGTAACGAGTTCACGACCCGTTCCACCAAAGGGGACGCGATGCACGTCGAGGTCTGCTCCGCGTGCCATCCCTTTTATACCGGCAAGCAGAAGGTTCTCGACACCGCCGGCCGCGTGGACAAGTTCCGCCGCAAGTACGCCCGCTGATTCGGCCGGCCAGGCCATACGGCGGCAGCTGTGGTGGTTCCGCCTCGATCGGAACCACACCCAGATCGGCCATCCTCCAATACGGATCGCGTATTGGACCCGTCCATCGGTGGAGCATCCATCGTTCGATCCGCCGAATCCGGCGATCGGATGGTAGGTGTCCACTGGTTTTTGCGCGCGCGAAAGACGGCGTCTCGCCTTCGGGCATTCCGTAGATCCGCTCAGCGGATGAGCCCTTCGTCCCCGCTCGGGATCCGATTGGCCGGCTACCGCCCGAGCATCATCATACGGAGATCACCGTGACCGACCCCGAGAGTTTTGCCCATCCAGACGCCGAACTGAACCGTCAGGCATTGGACTATCATGCCGAACCCAAACCTGGGAAGACCGGCATCATGGTCACCAAGCCGGCCGCGACCCAGCACGACCTGTCGCTCGCCTATACCCCCGGCGTCGCCGAACCCGTTCGGCAGATCCATGCCGATCCCCAGAACGCCTACCGCTACACCAACAAGGGCAATCTGGTCGCGGTCATCACCGACGGCACGGCCGTTCTGGGACTGGGCAACGTGGGCGGACTCGCCGGCAAGCCGGTCATGGAAGGCAAGGCCGTCCTCTTCAAGCGTTTCGCCGATATCGACTGCTTCGACATCGAGGTCCATGCGAAGCGTCCTCAGGAATTCATCGAGACGGTGATGCGGATCGCCCCGACCTTTGGCGGCATCAATCTCGAGGACATCGCGGCACCTCACTGCTTCGAGATCGAGCAGGCGCTCATCGAACAGCTGGACATCCCGGTCTTCCACGACGATCAGCACGGCACCGCCATCATCATCGCGGCCGGTCTGCTGAACGCGCTCGAACTGCAGGGCAAGACGCTCGAAGAGTCCCGCATCGTGGTCCTGGGGGCCGGTGCGGCCGGTATCGCGGCCATTCGTCTGCTGATGGGTCTGGGCGCCCATCGCAACAACATCTACTGCATCGATCGCCAAGGCGTCATCCATCTCGGTCGCAAGGATCTCAACCCCTACAAGTTCGGCGTCGCAGCGGATACGGACAAACGGACCCTCGCCGACGCCATGGACGGGGCGGACGTCTTCATCGGCGTCTCGGGACCGGATCTGGTGACGGCCGAGATGCTGGCGAGCATGGCCCCGCGCCCGGTGGTCTTCGCGCTGTCCAATCCGGTGCCCGAGATCCGTCCGGATCTGGCCAAGCAGGTTCGGGACGATCTCATCATGGCCACCGGAAGGTCTGATTATCCCAATCAGATCAACAATGTGCTCGGATTCCCCTTTATCTTCCGCGGTGCCCTGGACGTGCGCGCCTCGCGCATCAACGAGGACATGCAGGTCGCGGCGGTGGAGGCCTTGCGCGCACTGGCCCACGAAACCGTGCCGGAAGAGGTTCTGGCCGCCTATGGTCTGTCCGAGCTGAGCTTCGGACCCGATTACATCATTCCCAAGCCCTTCGATCCCCGTCTGCGCGAGCGCGTTCCGAGCGCCGTATCGCGCGCCGCGGTCGCCAGCGGTGTTGCCCGGATACCTCACTCCGGCGCATGATTCCCTTCATGTGAAATAGGGGCAGGGTCGACGCCGGCCTCCGTGACCTCACCAGGACGACCCACAGGGTCTCCCCAGGCTGTCTTCAATCAGTGACCGGAGAAACAGCGACGTGAAGAAGATCACTATCGTAGGCGCTGGCCGGGTCGGCGAAACAACGGCCCAGATCCTGGCGGAAGCGGAACTCTGTCGCGAGGTGGCCCTGTTCGATGTGCGCGAGGGCGTCCCGGAGGGAATCGCACTCGATATTCTCCAAACCGCTCCCTTCTTCGAGTTCGACAGCGTGGTGCATGGCAGCAACGACCCCCGAATCCTCAAGGATTCGGAGCTGGTCGTCGTCACCGCCGGCTTGCCTCGCAAGCCGGGCATGTCACGCGCGGACGTGCTCGAAAGCAACGTCCGCATCATCGACGAGGTTACCGATCACATCATCGCCTATGCGCCGGACGCCCTGGTGCTCATGGTGTCGAACCCGGTCGATACCCTGACCTATCGCGTCGCCCAGCGAACGGGTTGGAATCAGAGCCGGGTGTTCGGTCAGGCCGGTGTTCTGGACGCCTCGCGGATGGCGAGCTTCATCGCCCAGGAAACAGGGTTCTCGGCCCGGGACATCACTACCATGGTGCTGGGTGGCCATGGCGACACCATGGTCCCGGTTCCGCGTTTCTGCACCATCAATGGCATTCCGCTCTCCTATTTCCTGCCCGAGGATCGCATCGAGGCAATCAACGAACGCACCCGCAAGGGTGGTGCCGAGATCCTGTCCCTGCGCAAGAACTCGAGCGCCTACGATGCGCCAGGTGCGGCGGTCGCGACCATGGTCGATTCCATCGTCAACAACCGCCGCCGTCTCCTGCCATGCGTTGCCTTGCTGGAGGGCGAGTACGGAGAGGCGGACATCGCCATGGGCGTTCCCTGCATCCTGGGTTCCAAAGGTGTGGAATCCATCGTCGAGCTCGACTTGAACGAACGCGAGCGCACGGATTTCAGCCGATCGGCCTCCGCCGTGCGTAACGAAATCGAACGCTTGGGCGATATCGGCTTGGATACCAACAAGCAATAGGTCGCCGGATAGCGCACATCAGACTCGAAACCCAAAACTAGCTGCCGCGTAGATGCGCGCGCATCTCCGTCAGTGTGGCCAGGAGCGAGCTTATGGCGAACGAAACCATCACGATCATCAATAACGCCACCGGCGATAGGCATGAATTTCCGTTGCGACAGGGAAGCATGGGGCCGATGGCCGTGGACATATCCTCTCTCTACAAAGAGGCCGGCATCTTTACCTACGACCCGGGCTTCATGTCCACGGCCAGCTGCAACAGCGACATCACCTATATCGATGGCGAGCAGGGTGTCCTGCTCTATCGCGGCTATCCGATCGAGCAGCTGGCGACCAAGGCGAGCTTTCTGGAGGTCGCCTATCTGTTGCTCTACGGCGAGCTACCGGGTGAGAAGGAGCTGGTCGGGTTCGAGCAGCTCATCACCCGCCATACGATGCTCAACGAGAATCTCAAGGACTTTCTCAACGGCTTCCATTACGACGCCCATCCCATGGCGATGCTGGTCGGGGTGGTCGGATCCCTGTCCGCCTTCTACCACGACTCGCTGAGCGTCAACGATCCGCGCCACCGCGAGATCTCGGCGCATCGGCTGATCGCCAAGCTGCCGACGATCGCGGCCGCCGCCTACAAGCACAGCATCGGCGAGCCCATCATGTATCCGCGCAACGATCTGCGGTATTGCGCGAACTTCCTGCACATGATGTTCGCCACGCCCTGCGAGCACTACAAGCCCGGCCTGATCGCCGAGAAGGCGATGAATCTGCTCTTCATCCTCCATGCCGATCACGAGCAGAACGCCAGCACCTCGACCGTCCGTCTGGCCGGCAGTTCGGGCGCCAACCCCTTCGCCTGCATCGCGGCGGGCATCGCCTCGCTGTGGGGGCCGGCGCACGGCGGTGCCAACGAGGCCGTGCTCGACATGCTGCTGGAAATCGGCGACGTCAAGAACGTCCAGCGCTACATCGAGAAGGCGAAGGACAAGGACGACCCCTTCCGTCTGATGGGCTTCGGTCACCGGGTCTACAAGAACTACGACCCGCGCGCCAAGATCATCCGCGAGGTCTGCCATCAGGTGTTGGACGAGCTCGCCGACGCCAACAATCCATTGTTCGAGCTGGCGATGAAGCTGGAGGAGATCGCGCTGAACGACGAGTATTTCGTCGAGCGCAAGCTCTATCCCAACGTGGATTTCTACTCGGGCATCATCTATCAGGCGCTCGGCATCCCGCGCAACATGTTCACCGTGATGTTCGCCGTGGCGCGCACCGTCGGCTGGGTCTCGCACTGGCTCGAGATGATGTCGGATTCGAACAACCGTATCGGTCGGCCCAGACAGATCTATCGCGGGCCGACCCAGAGAGACTATCTGCCGATCTCGAAGCGATAGGCCGAATCAGACTCCTCGAGCATCCGCTCGATCTCGTTGCGAGCCGCCCCACGCTGGGGGCGGTCGGTGACGGGATCGAGCGGCGGATGGCGCTGCGCCCGCCAGGGAAGGACGACCAGTTGAAAGGGGATGTCTCCCGCCATGAAACGAAAGACGGGATGGACGCAGCGCGATCCGTCCGGATAGCGCAGGCTGCGCTCGCTCTCCTGCCAGGGAATCTGTCGTTCCATCAGCGCGAACAGCACGTCCTCGGGCCGATCGGCGAAGAGGAAGAGCTCGACGCCCGTCTGCGGATCGCCCGAGCCCATGAGCGCGGATCCGACCAGACGGGGGGCGAAGTCGTTGAAGACATGCATGGCCTCGAGCGCCTGAACCTGCATTTCGCGTGACGCGCGACTCTGATCCGGCGTCAGGAAGAGCCGTCGCTGGGTCAGCACAGCCTCATGCACCGCCTCGTTGGACGGCCAGTTGCGCCGATCCATGATCCCCGTGCGCTGCGCGGCCTTGCGCCGCGCCCGATCGAAATCGGAAAGGCCCTGCTCGACCATGATGCGAGCGGTCTCGTAGGCCATGCGTTCTTTCAAGGCGCTGGAGCGATCACGTCCGGACATCGGCTTCTCCTGAGGATTTGGGGCAACCTGATCGTCATGATACCTGAGACGCCGAAAGCCATGCTCTAGGGCTCGGTCCGAGTCAGAGTCCGGCCCATTCGGACTCGAATCGGCCTTGGTTCCAAGGTATTTGAGTCACATTCTCCCTGACCTGCATCACTGGCACCCACCCGAGTCGATGTGGCTATAATGGCCCGAGGCTATCTGATGAAGCAGCCTTGCGCTGAAGGGCGCTCCTCATCGAAGATGAGGTTCGATACGGGATCCTCTCGGATCTTCATGGCCGGGTCGGTGCGCGCTCGAGCTATCTCGTGCCGACTGCATTCGCCTCTGCCAGAAGGAATATGCGCGTTTGGCGGGGGCGCAACGGATCCGATTTGTTATCTTTAGGAGCCGGCATGGAAATTCAGGTCACTCACTCGGCGACGGATATCACCCAGCGAGATCACTATGTTTGGCCTCACTCAGCGCAATAAACCGGTCCTGGGAATCGACATCAGCTCCACCGCGATCAAGCTGATCGAGCTGTCCCGGACGTCGAGCTCGTCGGCAAGCCATTATCGCGTCGAGCATTATGCGATCGAGCCGCTGGTCCCGAACGCCGTTTCGGAGAAGAAGATCACCGATCCGGACGCCGTCGGTCAGAGTATCCGCAAGGCGCTCGGCAAGGCCAAGACGAAGACGAAGCGCGCGGCCGTCGCCGTTGCCGGCTCCTCCGTCATCACCAAGATGGTGACCATGCCCGGCGATCTGAACGACGAGGAGATGGAGGGCCAGATCCAGCTCGAGGCGGATCAGTACATTCCATTCCCCCTCGAGGAGGTCAACCTGGACTTCGACGTGGTCGGTCCCAACCCGAACGCGCCCGATATGGTCGATGTGCTGATCGCGGCCTCGCGTCAAGAGAACGTCGACGATCGCGTCAGTGCACTGGAGCTCGCAGGTCTCACCGCGACGGTCGTCGATGTCGAGGCCTATGCGATGGAGAACGCCTGCTCCCTGCTGTTGCGCTCCAAGTCCGATGACTTGGTCGACAAGACCATCGCCATCGCCGACGTGGGGGCTGCCACCACCACGCTCTATGTATTGAGCAAGGGGCAGATCATCTACACGCGCGAGCAGAATTTCGGGGGACAGCAGCTGCGGGACGAAGTGCAGCGTCGCTATGGCCTGTCGCGCGAGCAGGCATCGCAGCGGGTGCTCGATGGCGATGTCGCCGAAAATTACGAGACGGAGATCCTGCTCCCCTTCAAGGAAGCGCTGGCGCAGCAGATCGGTCGCGCCCTGCAGTTCTTCTATTCCGGCACCACCTACAATCGGGTCGATCGGGTCCTGCTGGCGGGCGGTCCGGCCAGCATCCCCAAGATCGACATTCTGATCGAGGACCGGTTGAAGGTTCCGACCACGATCGCCAATCCCTTCGGTCAGATGTCCTTGTCACCCAGCATCAAATCCCAGGAACTCATGCGAGAGGCGCCCGGAATGATGGTCGCGGTCGGCCTCGCACTCCGAGGATTCGACTAAATGGCGCGCATCAATCTACTCCCATGGCGCGAGGCCGCGCGCCAACAGAGACGCAAGGATTTCCTCACGGCCCTGGGTGCGGCTCTCCTGGCCACCTTCGGCGTCGTGGTGCTGGTTCACATGTACTACGAGTCGATGATCGGCTATCAGCAGCAGCGGAATCAGTATCTCAACGTCGAGATATCCGCCCTGAATCGGCGTATCGCCGAGATCACAACACTGCAGAAAACCAAGCAGGATCTGATTTCGCGCATGGAGATCATCCAGCGGCTGCAGAAGAGCCGTCCGGAGATCGTGCGGCTGTTCGACGAGATGGTCACCGCCATGCCCGAGGGCGTCTATCTGACCAGTGTCCAGCAAAGCGGTCGTTCAGTGGTCGTCGAGGGACGGGCGCAATCCAACGCCCGCGTTTCGGCCTTCATGCATAAGATCGACAAGTCGCAGTGGATCAGCAATCCGCGACTCCTGCTGATCGAAAACAAGGACAAGACGGGAACGGGCCTCAGTCATTTTCGTCTTTCGTTCGATCAAACCATTCCCGCCGAGGACGCGAAATCGGATAAGAAGGCCTAGCTCCCTCACGCATCGTTGCGGCGATTGGACAGGGTCAAGGTTCAACCTCAAGGGATCTGGTCATGGATCTTAACGAACTCAACGAGCTCGACCTGAGTACATACGGCGAATGGCCGCTTCCCGTCAAGGTCATTGCAATACTCCTCGCTTGCGCCGCGCTTGGCGGCTTGGCCTATTACATGGACACCAAGGATCAGCGGATGACGCTCGAACGCGAGCAGCGCACCGAGGTCGATCTGCGACGTTCGCTCGTGTCCAAGCAGGAAAAGGCCGTCAATCTCAATGCCTACAAGAACCAGCTCGCCGAGATGAAGGAGACCTTCGGTGCCATGCTCCGGCAACTGCCGAACAAGACGGAGGTTGCATCGCTGCTGGTCGACGTCTCCCAGACCGGGTTGGCCAATGGTCTCGAGTTCGAGCTCTTTCAGCCGGATGACGAGCTGAAGAAGGATTTCTATGCGGAGCTTCCGATTCGAATCCGCGTGCTTGGCACCTACCATGATTTCGGGCGATTCGTGAGTGGTCTCGCCGCCTTGCCTCGAATCGTCACCGTGCATGACGTTCAGATCCTCGATCCGTCCAAATCTCCGAGAAACCAGCGTGGTCAGATGGATACGAAGTTGAACCTGCAAGCCACCCTGAAAACCTATCGTTATCTCGACGAGGAGACGGCTCAATGAAACGCCGTCAGCGTACGAACCTGGCGCTATGGGTGTTTCCCAGCCTGCTTCTGAGCGGATGCGTCAGCAAGGATATGAGCGACCTCGATGCCTTTGTCGCCGAGGTGAAGTCGAGACCTCCCGGGCCGATCGAGCCCCTGCCCGAGATCGAGCCGGTCGACGTCTTCGTTTACGAGCCGGGGGATCGCCGAGACCCCTTCACCCCGGATGCGCAGACCGAGCCGACCCAACAGGTGGTCATCGACAATGGCCTGGCTCCGGATCCGAGGAGACGCAAGGAGGAGCTCGAGAATCACCCACTGGATTCGCTCAGAATGGTCGGCACCCTCGACCTGGAGGGAATCCGCTGGGCCCTCATTCGCACCAAGGACGGAATCGTCCATCGGGTCAAGGCCGGCAATTATCTTGGCCTGAACAACGGACAGATCACGAGCATCGGTGACGACCAGATCCAATTGACTGAAATTGTGTCCGATGCGCCTGGCCAATGGCGCGAACGCCCGGCCACGATTGCGCTGACCCAATAATCAGTGGAGGGAAGACGGCGATGAAGAGCGCATTTCAACAATGGCTTCAGCTGGGGTTGCGTTCCCTGCCTCTCGAACGTCTGCGCAGGATCGCGCCCGGCATTGGGTTCCTGGCGCTCGCAACGGCGCTGACGTCTTCGGCCGAGGCCGCGGATCTGCAGAAGGTCGATTTCGCGGCACTGCCAGGCAACCGGGTCGAGGTCGACCTTACCCTCTCCGAGCCCATCGCCTCTCCTCAAACCTTTGCGACCGAGTCTCCGGCGCGCATTGCATTGGACCTGCCGGGGGTCGCGAGCAGGCTCGACACCAAGTCCGTTCCGATCGGAGTCGGGGCCGTTCATAGCCTGGTGGCCGTCGAGGGAAGCGACAGAACGCGGGTAGTGCTGAATCTCACCGATCCGGTGGCCTATGAGGTCACTACATCCGGAAACCGCGTCATCATCAAGCTGGATCAGCAGGGTTCGCTCGCCCGTGTTCCGCCTGCCCCCGCGCAAGCATCCGAGCCGGCATCCTCGACCACGCCCCAGAGATATGAGGCCCAACAGACACCTCCCGCCTGGAGCTACTCCTCCAGGTCGGCGCGTACGACGGCATCCAGCCCTCCGGTCAAGGATATCGATTTTCGGCGTGGCTCCAGCGGGGAAGGCCGTATCATCATCCGGCTGCCGAGCGCCGACACCCGAGTCGCGGTGCGCGAGCAGGCATCGCGCGTCTACGTGGATCTCTATGACACCTCGTTGCCGCAGCGACTCTTCCGTCGGCTGGACGTCGTGGACTTCGCCACACCGGTCATGGCGGTCGAATCCAGACCGACTGGACGCAACGTCGAGATCGAAGTCCAGACAGAGGGCGATTTCGACTACATGGCCTATCAGACCGACGAGATCTTCACCCTGGATTTTCGGCCGCTGACCCCTGCCGAAAAGGAGGAGCTCGCGCGCCAGAAGGTCGTCTACGAGGGCGATCGTCTCTCGCTCAATTTTCAGGATATCGAGGTGCGCGCGGTGCTACAGGTGCTCGCGGACTTCACCGATCTCAATCTGGTCGCCAGCGACAGCGTTCAGGGCAACATCACGCTGCGTTTGAAGAACGTGCCCTGGGACCAGGCGCTCGATATCATTCTCAAGACCAAGGGGCTCGACATGCGCCGCAACGGCAATGTCATCATGGTCGCCCCGACTCAGGAACTCGCGGCCCAGGAGCGGCTCGAACTGGAGTCCGAGAAAAGCTTCGAGGAGCTTGCGCCCCTGCGCACGGAGTTCATCCAGATCAACTATGCGAAGGCATCGGAACTCGCACAGTTCATCCGAGGCGGTTCAAGCTCCTCAGGGCGTTCCGCGTCCAAGACATCTCGGGGCACGGGCCTTCCCTCTGCGGCCAGTATCGACAAGGAGTCCATCCTCTCCGATCGTGGCAGCGTCAGCTTCGACGAGCGGACCAACACCCTGGTCGTCATGGATACCCTGGCCAAGCTCGAGGGGATCCGCAGCATCGTTTCCAAGCTGGACGTTCCCGTCAGGCAGGTCATGATCGAGTCGCGCGTGGTGATCGCGAACAACGATTTCGCGCGCAACCTGGGCGTCCGATTCGGCGTTTCCGGCTCCATGGGGTCGTCGGACGGACACCAGCTGCTCATCGGCGGCGGTCAGGACGGAAACCTGGCGCTTTCGGGTTTCGATTCGGGTCCGTTCGGACTCAATACCGAGACGGGCACGGCCTATAATTCGACACTGCGCGATGACGATGGAAATACGACCCTCATCACCAATCTGCCCGCTGCCGGGGCCTCCGGATCCATCAATTTCCTGATGGGCAAGGTCGGCTCATATCTGCTCCAGCTGGAGCTCTCAGCGATGCAGCGCGAGGGTCGAGGCGAGATCATATCCAGCCCACGCGTCATCACCTCGGACCAGCATCAGGCCACCATCAAGGTCGGATCGGAGATCCCTTATCAGGAGTCCTCGCAGAATTCCGCGACCAACACCGTCTCCTTCAAGGAAGCGGTGCTCAAATTGGACGTGATACCGCATATCACTCCCGACGACCGCATCATGATGGACCTCAAGGTCAACAAAGATGCCCCTGACTTTTCGAATGTCCTGAACGATGTACCCCCGATCGATACCCGCGCCATCGAAACGAACGTCCTGGTCGACAATGGAGAAACCGTCGTTCTCGGGGGGGTCTACGAGCGGGAGAAGACCTTCAACAAGGAGCAGGTCCCCTGGCTGGGCGACATTCCGCTACTCGGCCGCCTGTTCAAGAACGAGAGCCGCAAGGAAAACAATTCCGAACTCCTGATCTTCGTCACCCCGAAGATTCTCGAGACGGATATCGTACAGCGTTGACGTCTTGAGCAAGATTGGAGCCCGTACGAGAGGTTCGGTTCATTCCGCGGTCGCTCATTCTTTTCGTCCACGATGCGCGGCTCACGGGCCGCGCCCTTGCTTGCATGCCGAAAATCTGGCATACCTTCCGCTATGATGCGTGCACAGAATATTTTTATCATCGGCCCCATGGGGGCCGGCAAAAGCACTGTCGGCCGGCAATTGGCCGAAACGCTGTCCTACACCTTCAAGGACAGCGATCAGGAGATTCAGCGACGGACCGGCGTCGATATTCCGACCATCTTCGAATTCGAAGGGGAGGCGGGCTTCCGCAGCCGCGAGCGACAGGTCATCGAGGAACTGGTCGCGGAGGAGCGGATCGTGCTTGCCACGGGAGGCGGCGCTATACTGAGTCCGGAAAATCGTCAGGATCTATCCGCGCGGGGCGTCGTCATCTACCTGCATTGCAGTCCCGAACAGCAATACGCCAGAACGGCGCGCGATCGCAATCGACCTCTGCTCGAGACACAGGATCCGCTCGAGCGACTGCGCGGTATCATGGAGGAACGGGAACCGCTCTATCGACAGGTTGCCGATATGGTGGTGTCGACCGAGAAGCGCGGAACCAGTTCGGTCGTGAAGGAAATCTGTCGACGACTCGAATCCGAAGAGATCTGAAGCCTTCATTATGTCGCAAACACTGAACGTCGATCTGGGGTTGCGCAGCTACCCGATTCATATCGGAAGCGGATTGCTCGCCGATCCGGAGTCTTATCGTCCGCACGTTCGGGGCGACAGGATCATGATCGTCACCAACGAGACGGTCGCTCCTCTCTATCTGGATCCCCTGGAGCAAGCTCTGAGCGACTATCGGGTCTCTCGGGTGGTGCTTCCGGACGGCGAACAGTACAAGACGATGGAGGTCTGGAACCGAATCTTCGACGCCCTGTTGCAGGAACGTTTCGGACGGGACTGCACGCTCGTCGCGCTCGGCGGAGGAGTGATCGGAGACATGGCCGGATTCGCGGCCGCCTGCTATCAGCGTGGCGTACCCTTCATCCAGGTCCCGACGACGCTGCTTGCCCAGGTCGACTCCTCCGTTGGCGGCAAGACCGGCATCAATCATCCGGCCGGCAAGAACATGATCGGCGCCTTCCATCAGCCGCTGGCGGTGATCGCCGACACGGATACGCTCGAAACCCTACCTCAGAAGGAGCTGTCGGCCGGTCTGGCAGAGGTCCTGAAATACGGTTTCATCCGCGATGCCGCCTTTCTCGCCTGGCTGGAATCCCATATGGCCGAGCTCCTGTCTCGAGATCCCAATGCCTTGTCTCATGCGATCAAGCGCTCGTGCGAGATCAAGGCCCTGATCGTCGCCGAAGACGAACTCGAGGCCGGCCAGCGCGCCCTGCTCAATCTGGGGCACACCTTCGGTCATGCGATCGAGGCCGGGGCCGGCTACGGGGCCTGGCTGCATGGCGAGGCGGTCGCGGTCGGAACCTGCATGGCGGCCAATCTCTCGCAGCGTCTCGGCTGGCTCGAGGACAAGGACGTGGAACGCCTGCGTCGGCTCATCTCCTGTGCCGGACTGCCGACCGAACCGCCGGCGGATCTTTCGCCGGACCAGATGCTCGAACTCATGGCGGTCGACAAAAAGGTCCTCGACGGCAAGATGCGCTTCGTCCTGCTGAAGGAATTGGGAGAGGCCATCGTCACGGACGAAGTGGATCGCGACACCCTCTATGCCACTCTGGCCGATCGGCGTTCCTTGTGATAGTCGGCCGCGCGATCCTGTAGCAGATCGCACCATCAGGGTGCGAATTCCGAACGGATTCGGTGCCCGTCCCGCCCCAGAACCGCTTCGATGCCCTTGTTTTCTCTGGCACGACCAATGCAAAGGCGATATGATTGGGGGTTCGCGATTTCAACCCGGTCTGGTTACCTCGTGACGCGTCGCCTCGAGCGACGATCTCCCGCCGGACTTCCGCGCTGGACGACCGGATCGCTGAAGTCTGATCACACTGGATATCGCAACGCCGAGTACGGCCCGCCCGCCGTCGGACGGGATCTATCCGGTATCAAGGATCACAGGATGTTGGCTTCCGTCCAGGATCGAGTCCGCTCGGTCTTCCACGGCCTTCGAAAGGAAGGCCCAGACGAAGGATGCCATACAGTCGGAATTACTTACCTTAGGTATCAACGAGGTCAGCGATGAGCCTTCGTGCCCTACCACCCGCACAGGGTCTCTATGACCCAGCCAATGAGCGTGACGCCTGTGGCGTCGGCTTCGTCTGTCACATCAAGAACAAGAAAAGCCACGCGATCGTCCAGCAAGGGCTCGAAATCCTCGAACGCCTGACCCACCGGGGTGCCGTCGGCGCCGATCCCAAGGCTGGAGACGGTGCCGGCATCCTGGTTCAGATCCCGGACGCCTTCTTCCGCGCGGTCGTGGATTTCGATCTGCCGCCGGTCGGCTCCTATGGCATCGGCATGGTCTTTCTGCCGCGCGACGAGCAGGATCGCAACAGCATGCAGGAAACGGTCGAGCGCCGCCTTGTCGAGGGCGGTCAGACCGTGCTGGGGTGGCGCGATGTCCCCGTCGACAACAGCGATCTCGGCGTCAGCGTGCTCCCGACCGAGCCCGTGGTCCGGCAGGTCTTCGTCGCCCGCGGTGACAACTGCTCGGACCAGGACAGCTTCGAGCGTCGGCTGTTCGTGATCCGCAAGCGCATGGACAACGAGATCCGTAGCGCCGGATACGACAAGACGGCCTACTACGTCGCCTCCATGTCCTCGCGTACCCTCAACTACAAGGGCATGCTGCTGGCCGACCAGGTCGGCAAGTACTACCTGGACCTGAGCGACGAACGCTTCGACTCGGCCCTGGCCCTGGTCCATCAGCGCTTCTCGACCAACACCTTCCCGACCTGGGACCTGGCACAGCCGTTCCGCATGATCTGTCACAACGGCGAGATCAACACGATGCGCGGCAATGTCAACTGGATGGCGGCGCGCCGTCATACCATGCGCTCCGACATCCTCGGCGAGGACCTGGATTCGATCTGGCCCCTGATCCCCGAGGGTCAGTCCGACTCGGCCTGTTTCGACAATGCGCTCGAACTGCTGGTCATGGGCGGCTACTCCCTGGCCCATGCCATGATGCTGCTGATCCCGGAGGCCTGGTCCGGCAACAAGCAGATGGACAGCGACCGCCGCGCCTTCTACGAATACCATGCCGCACTTATGGAGCCCTGGGATGGGCCGGCCGCCGTCGCCTTCACCGACGGCCGTCAGATCGGCGCGACCCTGGACCGCAACGGTCTGCGTCCGGCGCGCTATCTGGTCACCAACGACGACATGGTGATCATGGGCTCGGAGATGGGCGTGCTCGACATCGCCGAGGAGCGCATCGTCAAGAAATGGCGTCTGCAGCCCGGCAAGATGTTCCTGATCGATCTGGAGCAGGGCCGCATCATCGACGACGCCGAGATCAAGGCCGAGCTCGCCTCGGCGCAGCCCTATCGCGAATGGCTGACCAAGACCCAGATCCATCTCGATGAGCTGCCGACCAACGTCGCCCCCATGGCGCCGGACGACGACACCCTGCTCGATGCCCAGCAGGCATTCGGCTACACCCAGGAGGACCTCAAATTCCTGCTCACCCCCATGGTGATGACGGGACAGGAGGCCATCGGCTCCATGGGCGCGGACAATCCGCCCTCGGTGCTCTCCAGCCGGGCCAAGCATCTCTCGACCTACTTCAAGCAGAACTTCGCCCAGGTCACCAATCCGCCGATCGACCCGATCCGCGAAGAGCTGGTCATGTCGCTGGTCTCGCTCATCGGACCGCGGCCCAATCTGCTGGGTCTGAACGAGGCCGGCAAGCACTGGCGCCTGGAGGTGAACCAGCCGGTCCTCACCAATCAGGATCTGGAGCGGGTACGCCATATCGAGGACAGCTCGGGCGGCGCCTTCCGCACCAAGAACCTGCACATGGTCTACCCCTCGGCCGAGGGTGCCGAAGGCATGGCGGGCGCCCTCGACAGGCTCTGCAAGGAGGCCGAAGAAGCGGTTCTGGCCGGATACAACATCCTCATCCTGTCCGACCGCAACACCAATCTGGACTACATCCCGATTCCGGCCCTGCTGGCAACCTCGGCGGTGCATCACCACCTGATTCGCCGCGGTCTGCGCACCAGCTCGGGTCTGGTCGTAGAGACCGGCGCCGCGCTCGAGGTGCATCATTTCGCCACCCTGGCCGGATACGGCGCCGAGGCCATCAATCCCTATCTGGCCTTCGACACCATCCAGTCGATGCTGCCCCGCCTGCCCGAGAATCTGACCTTCGAGGAGGCGCAGAAGCGCTACATCAAGGCGGTCGGCAAGGGGCTGCTCAAGGTCATGTCCAAGATGGGCATCTCGACCTTCCAGTCCTATTGCGGCGCCCAGATCTTCGACGCAGTCGGTCTCAACGGCGATTTCCTGTCTAGATACTTCACCGGCACCCAGTCCAAGGTCGAGGGGATCGGTCTGGCCGAGGTCGCTCAGGAGGCCGTGCGCTGGCATTCGCAGGGCTACGGCAACGAGCAGATCTATCGCAAGCATCTGGACGTCGGCGGCGACTACGCCTTCCGGATCCGTGGCGAGGATCATATCTGGACCCCGGAGACCATCGCCAAGCTGCAGCACGCGACCCGCTCCAACAACTGGAGCACCTATCAGGAATATTCGCGCATCATCAACGAGCAGAACGAGCACCTGCTGACCTTCCGCGGTCTGCTGGACTTCAAGTTCGCCAGCAAGCCCGTACCCCTGGACGAGGTCGAGCCGGCGAAGGAGATCGTCAAGCGCTTCGCGACCGGCGCCATGTCGTTCGGCTCGATCAGCTACGAGGCGCACTCGACCCTGGCCAAGGCGATGAACGCCATCGGCGGCAAGTCCAACACGGGCGAGGGCGGCGAGGAGCCGGAGCGCTTCAATCCGCTCGCGGACGGCTCCCGGAACCCCGAGCGCTCGGCGATCAAGCAGGTCGCCTCGGGCCGCTTCGGCGTCACCACCGAGTATCTAGTCAACGCCGACGACATCCAGATCAAGATCGCCCAGGGCGCCAAGCCCGGCGAGGGCGGTCAGCTGCCCGGCCACAAGGTCAACGTGCAGATCGCGCGGGTGCGTCACTCGACCCCGGGCGTCGGGCTCATCTCGCCGCCGCCGCACCATGACATCTATTCGATCGAGGACCTGGCCCAGCTCATCCACGATCTCAAGAACGTCAATCCCAAGGCGCGCATCTCGGTCAAGCTGGTCTCCGAGATCGGCGTGGGCACGGTCGCGGCGGGCGTCTCCAAGGCGCATGCGGATCACGTCACCATCTCGGGATACGACGGCGGTACCGGCGCCAGCCCCCTGACCTCGATCAAGCATGCCGGCTCGCCCTGGGAGATCGGTCTCGCCGAGACCCATCAGACCCTGGTGCTCAACCGTCTGCGCGGCCGGATCGCCGTCCAGGCCGACGGCGGCATGCGCACCGGCCGCGACGTGGTGGTCGCCGCCCTGCTCGGCGCCGACGAGATCGGTTTCGCGACCGCTCCGCTGATCGTCGAAGGCTGTCTCATGATGCGCAAGTGCCATCTGAACACCTGTCCGGTCGGCGTCGCGACCCAGGATCCCGAGCTGCGCAAGCGCTTCACCGGCAAGCCCGAGCACGTCATCAACTACTTCTTCTTCGTCGCCGAAGAGGTGCGTCAGCTGATGTCGCAACTGGGCTTCCGCACCTTCGACGAGATGGTCGGTCAGTCCGATCGTCTGGAGATGCGCCGCGCGATCGCGCACTGGAAGGCGCACGGCCTGGATCTCGGCGGTCTGGTCGCCAAGCCCAAGGTCGGTCCCGAGGTGGCGCTGCGCAATTGCGAGGGTCAGGACCACGGTATCGACAAGGCGCTCGATCACGAACTCATCCGTCAGGCTCAGCCCGCGCTCGAGCGTGGCGAGTCGGTTCGGATCGAGACCCCGATCAAGAACTTCAACCGCACCTTCGGCACCCTGCTCTCGGGACGCGTGGCGGAGCGTTACGGTCATGCCGGCCTGCCCGACGACACGATTCACATCAAGGCCAAGGGCACCGCGGGTCAATCGCTCGCCGCCTGGCTGGCGCGCGGCGTCACCCTCGAACTCGAGGGCGAGGGCAACGACTATGTCGGCAAGGGTCTCTCGGGCGGACGCGTCATCATCTATCCGCCGGCCGAATCCGCCATCGGCAATGCCGAGGAGAACATCATCGTCGGCAACACCGTGCTCTACGGTGCCATCGGCGGCGAATGCTTCTTCCGCGGCGTGGCCGGCGAACGCTTCTGCGTGCGCAACTCGGGCGCCACGGCGGTGGTCGAAGGCGTCGGCGATCATGGCTGCGAGTACATGACCGGCGGCATTACGGTCGTCCTGGGTCCCACCGGACGCAACTTCGCCGCCGGCATGTCGGGCGGCGTCGCCTACGTCCTGGACGAGGCCGGCGATTTCGCCGATCGCTGCAACCTGGCCATGGTCGAGCTGGAACCGATCGCCGAAGAGGACGACGTGCTCGAGGCGCTCGACCATCAGGGCGGCGATCTGGAGACCCATGGCCGCGTCGACGTGAGCCGCGACATGACCCGTCACGATGCCAAGCGTCTCAGGTCGCTGATCGAAAAGCACCTGCACTACACCAATTCAGCGGTCGCTCGCCGAATCCTCGACGACTGGTCCAGCTATCTGGCCAAGTTCGTCAAGGTGATGCCGGTGGACTACCGGCGCGCCCTGCAGGACATGCAACAGAATCAGAGCCGACCGCCCAAGCCGAACAAGCCGCTGAAGGGGATCGTCGACCATGGGTAAGCCAACCGGTTTCATGGAATACGCACGTCGCGACCGGCGCTATGCGCCGGCGGCCGACCGCGTGGTTCATTACAAGGAGTTCGTGATCTCGCTCAGCGAGTCCGAGCTCAGCGAGCAGGGCGCCCGTTGCATGGACTGCGGGATTCCCTTCTGTCATCAGGGGTGTCCGGTCAACAACATCATTCCGGATTGGAACGATCTGGTGTACCGAGGCGACTGGCAGGCGGCGATCGAGGTCCTGCACTCGACCAACAACTTCCCCGAGTTCACGGGACGCATCTGCCCCGCGCCCTGCGAGGCATCCTGCACCCTGAACCTGAACGACAACCCGGTCACCATCAAGACCATCGAGTGCGCGATCGTCGATCGCGGCTGGGAAGAGGGCTGGATCAAGCCTCAGGTGCCCGAGCGCCGTACCGGCAAGCGGGTCGCCGTGGTGGGTTCGGGTCCGGCCGGCATGGCCGCGGCCCAGCAGCTGGCCCGTGCAGGCCATCAGGTCTCCCTGTACGAGAAGGCCGACCGCATCGGCGGTCTGCTGCGCTACGGGATTCCCGACTTCAAGCTCGACAAGTCCCTCATCGACCGCCGCATGGCGCAGATGCGCACCGAGGGCGTGGAGTTCCACACCAACGCCCATATCGGCGTCGACATCCCGATCGGCAAGCTGCGCGAGTCCTACGACGCGGTCGTTCTGGCCGGCGGCTCTGAGAAGCCGCGCGATCTGCCGGTGCCCGGACGCGAGCTCGAGGGTGTCCATTTCGCAATGGACTTCCTTTCGCGCAACAGCAAGCGGGTCCAGGGATCCTTCGTCCAGGACGCCGACTTCATCAGCGCCCAGGGCAAGCACGTGCTGGTCATCGGCGGCGGCGACACCGGCTCCGACTGTATCGGTACCTCCAATCGGCACGGCGCCAAGTCCGTAACCCAGGTCGAGATCCTGGATCGTCCTCCGGAGAAGGAGGACAAGAATCTCACCTGGCCCAACTGGCCGAACAAGATGCGCACATCGAGCTCCCAGGAAGAGGGCTGCGAGCGTATCTGGAACTTCGCCACCAAGGAATTCGTCGGCGATGACGAAGGCCATGTGACCGCCGTCCGTTACGCCAAGGTCGAGTGGAGCAAGGATGCCGAGGGTCGCTGGCAGATGAAGGAGATTCCGGGCAGCGAGGGCGAGATGAAGGCCGATCTGGTCCTGCTCGCCATGGGCTTCGTGCATCCCGTGCACACGGGCATGATCCAGCAGCTTCAGGAAGAGGCCGGTCTCGAGCTCGACCCCAGAGGCAACGTCAAGGGTGTCACCGAGGGTGACGAGGCCTATCACACCTCGGTCGAGGGCATCTTCTGCGCCGGCGACATGCGCCGCGGCCAGTCCCTCGTCGTCTGGGCGATCCGCGAGGGGCGTCAATGCGCTCGCGCGGTCGATCAATGGCTGATGGGTCAGACGGATCTGCCGAGATAGCCGATTGCTCGGAAAGACGAAAAAGGCGGCCATCGGGCCGCCTTTTTTGTGTCCGAACGATTGGCCTCCAGCGCGATCATCGCGCTGGTAGCTGCCTCAGAACTTGAAGTCGAGCCCCTTGACCTTCCGGCGAAAGTCCTCGGTCACGGCCTCCAAGTCCTGATCGCTCGAGATGACCTTGGGTGTGAGCACCACGATCAGCTCGGTGCGTCCGGCCGACTTGGTACTCTCGCCAAACAGTACGCCGGCGAATGGCAGCTTGTAGAGCCCGGGGATTCCGGCCTTGCCCTGCTCGCGCTGATCCTTGATCAAGCCTCCCAGAACGACCGCCTGATTCGAGCGCACCGCAACCGAGCTATTGATGCTACGGGTTTGGAAGGTCGGTGAATCCAGTGTCGAGCTGGTCGTTTTGGCAACGTTGCTCACCTCCTGCTCAATCTCCATCTGAACCAGACCGCCGGGCGTCACGCGCGGCTTCACCGAGAGCATCACGCCTGTTTTCTTGTATTCGATGGTATTGAGAACACGGCTGTTGTCGGTCGTGGTGCTCTGCTGTTCGGAGGTCGCGATTGGAACCTCCTCGCCAACCTGAATCTTGGCCGTTTGGTTATCCATGACCATGACAGAGGGCGAGGATAGGACATTGACGAGGCTCTCGCTCGCCAATGCGCTCAATGTCGCCTTGATGGTGTTGGGATCCGAGACCAGTGCCCAGTTGAATCCCGGAAAGGATGTGGAGATCCCCGATTTGGTCGAGTCATCGAGCGAGCCATCCAGGGAGGCATAGCTCTTCCCCTCAGAGGCCGGACCGAAGAGTTCCCACTGAACGCCATATTGCAGGCCACCACTGAGGGTGATCTCGACGATGGTCGCCTCGACGAGGACCTGCAATGGAACGATATCCAGCTGCTTCAAGGCATCCAGGATCTTCTTGTAGTCACGCGGCGATCCCCGGACCAACAAGGAATTGTTCACACCGTCCGCGACGATGCTGACCTGCGAGCTCATCTGGACCTCGTGCGAGGTGGAGGATCGCTGCGTCCCTCCGGAGAATCCGGTAGAGGTGTTAGATGTGGTGCTACCACTGCTCCCAAAGGTGCTGTCGGTCGCCATGACCGCATTGGCCTTGGAGCCGATGCTGGAGCTGCCGAGGCCGGGGGCCACGCTGCCGACGGAACGGTTGGTCGAGCCGCCGCTGTCTCCGCCGAACAGCTGGGATAGGATTTCGGCGAGCTTCTCCGCATCGCCATGCTTCACCCGATAGACGAACAGACGCTCGGCCGCGTCGCCGCTCGCCTCGGCCATGTCGAGCCGCTCGATCCAGTTGCGCGCCTGCTGGATGTAGCGCTCCTGAGGCGATACCACCAGCAATGCGTTGGCGCTTTCGATCGGTACGAATCGGAACAGGCCCTTCAGCGGATTGCCGCCCTCGTCGGCGAGGAGGCTCTTGAGCTGGTCCTGCACCTCGTTGGCCTTGGCGAACTCCAGCACGAAGAATCCGACCGAGAGACCGGACATCCAGTCGACGTCGAAGACCCGGATGGTATCCAGCAGATTGCCCATCTCGGAGCTGGTTCCGGCGATCACCAGCAGATTGCGCAGATTGTCGACCCGGATGACGCTCCCCTCGGGAGCCAAAGGCTGGAGGATATTGCTCATCTCCTCGGCACCGATGTAGCGCAAGGGGATGACCTGAACGCTGTAGCCGTTCGGCAGCGCGCGCGAGGATTCGCCGAGCTGCGGCACCACCTTGCCTTGCATGGCGTTCGCGATCGGAACCACCTCGTAGGTCCCGTCGTGATAGACGATGGCTGCATTGTTCATGCGCAGCAGGGTTTCCAGGGTCGGAATCAGGTCTTCGCGACGCAATGGGCGTCCGGTCTGCAGGGAGACCACGCCCTGCACCGAGGGATGAAGGACATAATTCACCTTCAGCAGATCCCCGAGCACCACCTTGACCACCTCGCGGATATCGGTGCCGTCGAAGTTGAGCGTGACGTCTCCAGGCGTCGTATCCACGCTCGGAGGGTTGACCTTGCGCACGAAGGATCCGGTACCCCGCTGCAGCGAATCCACGGCCTTGAGCCCCTTGCCGCCCTGGTCTCCCAGGGCGATCGTCGTCGCGTCCGTCCCGCCACGCTGCTTCATCTCCTCCAGACGCTTCAGCTGATCGCCGTCGACGATATGGCCCTCGGGTTTACCGACCCTGAGAGTCGGATCCCAGTCTTTCTGCTCGCACGCGGAGAGACACGGGAGGAGGACGAGCAGCACGATGACTGTCAGCCAGTTTCCAAGCGGAAGGGGGCGATGGGTATGCAGGTCGGAATACATGGTGACTCGATTGGAGCGGTGCGTGAACGACGACCGATGGATCATTTCCGAGAGGGCATGTCCGGGCGCTTCCTCGCCCTGATTGGACGCGGACGCTGCTTGGCAGGAACGGTGGTGGTCGAAGAGGGCGGTGTCTTGGAATAGTCGCGCAATATTAGCGCATGCCGCTCACCCTGTCGCTCCAGCAGTACCCGATCCTCCTGGATCTCGCGAACCGACCAGCCGGCATAGTCATCGCCGATCCGTAGACGCTGAAGCTTGGGCTGCGCCGGATCCTTGATCCAGGCCGATGTGAGCGACGGCGTGATGAGCACGGCGGTCAGGTCGAGATTACCGAGCTCCAGGCTCATATCCGGCCCGGAAGGGGCCTCCGACTCCGGATCGTCCGGGGGAAGCGGACGGCGATCGGGACGGAACAAGGGTCGCTCCATGACGATCGCATAGTGTTCCTTGTCGTCCAGGTAGCTCAATCGATCGATCAGCGACGGATCCGTGCTCGTCGAGGAGTCCGGAGCCGCGACAGGAACCCGGGACTCGCCTTCGCTGGGCTCAGATGCCGGCGGAGGCCAGGATCGCCATTGCAGGACCAGAATCCCCAACAGCAGGAATAGGAAGGCACCGGGGATGGAGATACCAGGAATCGACTTGATCAAGATTCGCTCCCCAGGGTAAATCCGAAGATATCCAGTCTCACCGTCAGCTCGTCGCGGTTCATGGGCGGCCTACGCACCGGAAGTCTCGCGTTGTTTTGGTTCACCACGATGGGACGCGCCGAGGAGCGGATCGACATGCGTTCGATGAAGAGAAAGGGCCTGGCCTGTTCGATCTGATAGAGAATCGTCAGCAAGGCATCCGTCGATCCCTGGATCTGGGTGCGCACGCTGATGCGTGCCGGCGAGCTCGCCTGGTCCTGCTGGTTCAGCAGCTGAGTGCTGACGAGACGCCCCTGGGCCGTGTTGACGATGTCCTGGACCAGAGACTGGAGCTGGGCTCCAGCGAGCGACTTGGTCGGGGCATTGAAATAGAATGCCTTGTAGCTGTCGTTGTTGCGGACCTTCTGAAGTTCGGATTCCAGCGCGGGACGGGACTGGAGGATGCGCCGATAGCGGACCAGCTGGTCTTGCGTGCCGGAGATCCGCTCGTTCAGATCGGCGTTGCCATCGGCCCATGGCAGAAGGATTCCGCCAAGCATGCCCAGCAGCACGGCGACACCGCTCAGCCAGACGATCAGGCAAAAGGTCTTGGGCTTCGACACGGCCCTCACGGCCCCTCCCTTCGGTTGAAGCTGAAAGAGATGTAGAAGCGTTCCTTGCCCGTCCGAGCGATCTGGGTGACGGGGGACTTGAAGGACACGTCATCGATGCCCGGCGTCTGTTCCAGGAGTGCGATCAAGGCGGTCGCCTGCCCCGACTCGCCACGCAGGTCGACCTGACCATCATTGAACTCGAGATTCTGGATCCAGGTATCGTCCGGCAGACGATCGGTGAGCTCGCGCAGGAGCTCGAGAATGGGCGGCTGATCGACCTTGCGCTGCAACACGGCGGTGCTTCCCTCGCGGGCGCGCTCCAATTCCTGGCGCAGTTCGTCCACCGCGACCGCCTGGCTGCGCGCACGCTTGAGCTCGGTCTCCAGGTCTTCGAGGACACGCGATTTCTGCCAGATCGGGGTCGCCATGGCCACCGCGGTCGAGAGGATGACCAGGATCCAGAGGACCATACCGAGACCGATATGCAATCTTCGCCTGCGCGGTCGCTGATCGGGTGGAAGCAGATTGGCCCGTGGCCAGGACCCGACCCAATGGATTCTGTCGACGGCGGCGCCGAGATCCGAGAAGCGCTGGATCCAAGGTTCGAGGATATCACGTCTGCAAATGGCCAATTCCAGCGACAATTTCTCGCTGTGCCTGGCGTTGCCTTGCGAGACGAAATCGAACATCACCTCGTCGGCCCGGAAGGGCGAGAGGCGATCCAATTCGTATCGGATCACCTGAGCCAGATTGGTCTTGACCTGCGAGGGGAAGGACACCGGCCGCAGGAGGACGGCCGATTTCGGCAGCACCAGTTCGATGGTGGAGGACTGTTCCTTGGCCAATTCGTAGAAGGAGGACGGCAGCCCCACGGGACCCTCGAGTGCGATATCGCCCAGATAGTCCCGTTGGTGACCGATGAGCTGGCTCACCCGCGCCATGTCGCCGGCCAGTTCCAAGACCAGGCGCCGATGTCTGCGCGCCAGGGCGTCCCGTGCCGCCACGGGCAGACAGCCGAACAAGCGCTCGCCGAGCACCTCCGAGGAGCCGAGCGGAATGGGCGCCGAGCGGGAGAGCCCGCCAACGAGCTGGTTCAGACGATCTGTGAAGGCCATCTCTAAGGTTGCATTCCAGTGGCCGGCCGTTGACCGGAGTTGATCCTGACGCGATTCAGTCTGAACGAAAAGGTGCAAAAAGAAGGATATCGAGCAGATCGGCGTCCAGTGTAAATCCGAGATCCAGCCGAAACCAGCTAGCCCTGGTCCGAAGGGGCCGCATTCGGCTGCCGACGATCCAGTCCGTAGCGTCGCCAATGTACGTAATAGGGAGGCTTCTGTCCGGGAGTCAGCTCGAACAGCGCCTCCATGGTCCGACCGGGCCGCCCTGCCGAGTTTTCCTCGATACGCACCCGATACAGCGGGCCGCCTCGATTGCGGGTCTTGGGGGCCTCGGCCCCCGGCACCGTCGGCAGGTCGCGCTTCTCGACCTCCTCGATCGCCTCTTCGAGCGAGAGGTCTCGCAGGGTTGCAAGCACCTCGGGCGCGGCGAAATCCTCATCGACCGAGCCACCGCTCGTATAGACGGTCACCAGCGGAGCTAGCCTGCGGTAGATCTCGCCGGTCATCCCCATGACCTGATGCAGTTCCTCCACCGAGTCGAAGAATGCGTCCTTGGCTCCGAGCGAGCGACCCTCGGCCATGTAGTCGTCGTCCTCGGCCCCATCGAGCTGAACCAGATCGTCCTCGTCGCGCCAGTCGGCGATGGCCGCGGCGATCGCATCCCCTTCTTCCGCCCCGACGCCGAGCAACCCCAGCAAGGTGCGCAGCTCATCCGGCTGGGCCTGATTCAGGTTGATTCGGGACGACTCGTTCGAAACCCGAATGATCAGGTTCTCGCCAGCAAAACTCCACATCCGAGGGACGTCGTTGGGCAGCCAGACGGTGGGGGATTCCTGCTCCCCGTCGGTTTCGGAATCCTGTGGCTCCGACATGAAGGACAAGGCCGTATAGGCGATGGCGGCATCGGCCAGCGCGTGGAAGCGGGCCGTGGAGATGGCATTGTCGGTCAGGGAGGTCTCGGTTCTCTGGGTCGCGGTCATGCCCAGGGCCATGACGGTCAGCAGGGTCAGTACCCACATGACGAGGACCAGTGCAATGCCGGATTGACGGGCGACCCCGGTCATCGGCGCACCGGCAGATCGACGAAGAGGTCCGGCCAGGTCTGGGTCTGGGACCATAGACGAATGCGGATCACGAACGGCCATTGAGTCTGCTTCATCCATTCCTCGTGCCATTGCGGTTCGCTGTCGCCATCGGCGAGTCCGTAATAGGCGATATCCAGAACCTTCACCTGTTCGAGCAGCAGCGTCCGGCCGAAGGCCCCGCCGCCGGCGTCCATGTCCGTTTCGAAGCCGGCGAGCGACATGCCGCGCTCTCTCTCCAACGGCTCCCAGGGCGGATAATCGTCGCCGCCCGCCAGGACCTCCGGATGGAACAGCCAGCGCGTGAGCACCAGGCTGGGCCGTTCCCGGTCGTCCTCGAGCGCGAGACGCAGCAC
Organism: Imhoffiella purpurea; assembly: GCF_000585215.1. GTDB lineage: Bacteria > Pseudomonadota > Gammaproteobacteria > Chromatiales > Chromatiaceae > Imhoffiella > Imhoffiella purpurea. The sequence continues at coordinate 67,338 of NZ_AONC01000002.1, forward strand.
ATAGATTCCTGGAATGCCGACACGGTCGGACAGTGGAGCCGCGAATTCGATATGTCTCGAATCGCCGTTGAAGAGCAGGATCTGCTCGCCGTCGAAGGTGGTCGACAGGGTTCGCATCTGGCTCAGGCTGGTTCTCAGAAAGCCATGTGCCAGACGCAGATCCCCGGTTCGCAGCGCGGCGGCGTCCACCGCCTCCCAGGCGCGCGATCCGAGCCTCAGACCGGAAAAGAGCAGCAGGGTGATGAGACCGATGATGGCGAGCGCGATCAGCAGTTCGACCAGGGTGAAGCCCTGGTTCGGCGAACGATGAACGGCGATGGAGCGCATCTCAGAGTTTCTCGCCGAGCCTGAGGGTCGAGAGCGTCAGATGACGCGTGCGGCCCGCATCGTCCCAGATCACGGTCGCATTGACCCGATAGGGAGTCGCCGGCGGCTCGAAGAATGCCTCCTCGTTGAATTCGACCCGCACGATGGTGACCTCCCAGTCGAATCCGTCCTCCGATCGGTCCGAGACCGCACCCTCGAGGAGCGGAATATCCACGTCCACGTCGTTCAGGAGCGATTCGGCGAGCGAGGCCGCCTGAACGTACTGCGATGTGGTCGCCGCAGTCAGGGTCGCGCGCGAGAAGATCTGCAGCAGGACCCCCAGCGAAATCGCCAGAATGGCGAAGGCGACCAAGACCTCCAACAGTGAGAAGCCCCGTTGCCTGGACCCGGTCATGGCTCTTCCCAGGGCGTGAGCTGTATCCGCCCGGTCAGCCAGGTGACCCCGACCTGATAGCCGTGGTTCCCGTTCAGGATCAGGATCCGGCCGCCGGTCGAGCTGCCGTCCGGGAAGAAGCGGATCCTGCCCCGCTGGTCGTCGATCATCTCGCTGCTGGCGGCCTCGAGCCGGAGTGAGAGCCCCTTGGGCAGGACGAGGCTGCGATAACCGGGCAGATCGAGCCGATGGTGCTCCAGATCGACGGTCAAAGCCGCGTCCGCGCCCTGACGTATGGCCGATTCTCTGGCCATACGCAAGGTCGACGCGGTGCGGCGCGCGGCCGACTTCATCTCGAGGCCGGGCAGGGCCGCCGAGAAGAGCGACGGGGTCGCGGCCATCACCAGTGCCGCGATGACCATCACGACCAGCAGTTCGACGAGGGTGAAGCCTCGACCGGAAGCGCGCACCTCAGTGCATCCCCGGAACCGTCACTCCCAGCTGGCGATGTCGGCGTTCTCGCCCTCGCCGCCCTCGCGGTTGTCGGCGCCGAGCGACCAGAGATCGAAACTGCCGTGCTCGCCCGGGAAACGGTACTGATACTCGAAGCCCCAGGGATCCTTGGGAACCTCGCCCTTTTTCAGATAGGGACCGTTCCAGTTGCTCTGGTTGCCTGGGTTCTCGACCAGCGCCTTGAGGCCCTCCGACTCGGTGGGGTAACGGCCGAGCTCCAGACGGTAGAGATCCAGCGTCGACGACAGATCCTCGATCTGCAGCTTGGCGGTCTTGGATTTCGACGAGCCGAGGAACTTCATGACCTGAGGACCGACCAGACCGGCCAGCAGACCCAGGATGGCCAGTACCACGAGCAGTTCGACCAGGGTGAAACCCTTGCTGCGACGAGCGTTGTTTGTGCGCATCTTGTTGCCTCGATATCCGTTGATTGCGGGCCGGCATTGTAGGTTGCCGGCGATTGGCGGCCAAGTGAGGGTCTGATCCGACTCAGAAGACCAGGTCGTTCGCCCCGAGGATGGCCATGAGGATGGAAATGATGATGCCGGCGACGATGACGCCGAGACCGATGATCAGCACAGGTTCCAGCAGGGTGAGCATGCTCTGGACGCTGGTTCGGGTCTCGCGGTCGTAGATGGAGGCTACCTTGGCCAGCATGGCGTCCAGACTGCCCGATTCTTCGCCGACGCGGATCATCTGCAACGCCAGATCGGGAAGCGCCTCCAGACGGGCGAGCGGCGATGCGAGTCCTCGGCCGTGCTTGAGATCGTCCGCGGCCTCGTTCAAGAGTCCGGAGAGTTTGCGGTTGGAGACGACCTCTTTGGCAAGCGTCAGTGCATTCAGCAGTGGAAGTCCATTCTTCAGCAGTGTCGAAAGGGTATGGCACAGCCGCGCCGTCTCCATCTTCCAGACGAGATCGCCGAACATGGGCAGTGTCAGCACCCTGGCGTCGACACGGTCGCGCACGCGCGGATTCTGCAGCCAGCGCTCGATGAGCACGGCGACCAGCGCGACCATGCACAGCATGGCCCACCAGTAGTTGCGGAACAGATCGCCGGCCGCCACCACGATCTGGGTCGGCAGCGGCAGCGCCTCGCCCATGTCGTCGAAGAGTACGGTGAACTGGGGCACCACGAACACCAGCAGCATGATCACCGAGAGCCCGGAGACGAACAGTAGGATCGAAGGATAGACCAGCGCCGAGGTCACCGTCTGGCGCAATTCGGCGACCCGTTCCAGATAGTCGGCGAGACGGTCCAGCACCTGATCCAGCGCGCCGCTCGCCTCCCCGGCCCGCACCATGTTGACGTAGAGCCGGGGAAACTGACCGTCCTGCGCCTCCAGCGCGCTGGAGAAGGTGGCGCCGCCGCGAACCCGTTCCTGCAGATCGCTCAGAACGCGGACGATGTGCTGTTCCTGGGTCAGATCGACCAGGATCTGGAGCGAGCGGTCGAGCGTCATCCCCGCCTCGAGCAGGGTCGCCAGCTCGCGCGTGAGGATGCCGGTCTCCTTCTGGCTCAGCCGGCGGCGGCGGGTACGCCCGAAACGCGACATCAGACTGCGGGTCGTCCGCGTCTCGATCGGAATCAGACCCTCGCCCTGGAGTCGGCGGATCAGGGTCGCCTCGTCGACCGACTCGAGTTCGCCCTCCACGGCCTCGCCGTCCGGCTTCACCGCCTTATAGAAGAATTTCGGCATCCCGAATCCCTATCGATGGTGGATCTTCGCGGCCCCTGCGGGCATCGGGTGCGAACATCGTCAATTGCCCTCGGCCACGCGCAGCACCTCCTCGATGGTGGTGCGGCCGTCGAGCGACTTGCGCAGACCGTCCTGATACATGGTCTCCATGCCTTCATCGACGGCGATCTGGCGAATCTCGGTCGCTGTAGCCTGGGCCAGCACCGCCTTGCGGATCCGGTCGCTCATCGTCAGGACCTCGCTGATGACGAGACGCCCGCGGTAGCCGGTGCCGTTGCAGGCGTCGCAGCCGACCGCGCGATAGAGCTCCAGGGGCTGCGAGGTATCGGCCATGTGTCCGAAGCGCTCGGCCAGTTCGGCCACGGCCGGATAGGGCTGACGACACTCGGGGCAGAGACGTCGTACCAGACGCTGGGCCAGGATGCCGTTGATGGTCGAGGTGAGCAGATAGTCCTCGACCCCCATGTCGAGCAGACGGGTGACACCGCTGGCGGCGTCGTTGGTGTGCAGGGTGGACAGCACGATGTGGCCGGTCAGGGCCGACTGGACCGCGATCCGCGCCGTCTCCAGGTCGCGCATCTCGCCGACCATGATGATGTCCGGGTCCTGGCGCATCATGGCGCGCAGTGCCCCGGCGAAGGTCATGCCGATCGAGGACTTGACCTGGATCTGATTGATGCCAGGCAACTGGTATTCGACCGGATCCTCGACCGTGATGATCTTGCGCGCCTCGGTGTTGAGCCGGCTGAGCGCGGTGTAGAGGGTGGTGCTCTTGCCCGAGCCGGTCGGACCCGTCACCAGGAGGATGCCGTAGGGCTTCTCCAGGATCTCGCCGAGGCGCTGGCGCGGGGGACCGTCGAAGCCGAGCGCGTCCAGATCGAAGCGTATGCTCTCCTTGTCGAGCAGACGCATCACCACGCTCTCGCCGAACATGGTGGGCACGGTCGAGACGCGCAGGTCGAGATCCTTGCCCTGGATGCGGATGGGGATGCGCCCGTCCTGGGGCAGACGGCGCTCGGCGATGTTGAGCTTGGCCATGATCTTGACGCGCGAGATCACCGCAGCGGTGGAGCGCACCGGCGGGGCGTCGACCTCGTTGAGGATGCCGTCGACCCGGTAGCGGACCTTCAGCGTGTCCGCGAAGGGTTCGATATGGATATCCGAGGCGCGCGACTCGACCGCCTTTTGGATCAGCTGGTTGACCATGCGGATGACCGGGGCCTCGCTGGCGAGGTCCTTGAGATGCTCGATGTCCTCCTCGTCGAAATCGCCGAGATCGGACTCGGCCTCGGCCGGGGCCTCCTTCACCTTCTCGTAGAGCTGCTCGATCGCCGACTCGATCTCGGTCGGCAGTCCGACCAGGGGCGACACCTCCTTGCCCGCCGCCATGCGGATCGCGGCCAGGGTGAATTCGTCGATCGGATTGGCCACGGCGACGCGGATGGATTGGGCATCCTCGCTCAAGGGCAGCACCCGCGCATCCTTGAGGAACCTGAGCGAGAAGAGCTCCTCCGAAACCGGCTCGCTCGGGAATCCGTTCGGCTCTGCGAGCGGGATATCCAGGACCTCGGAGATCGCCCGCGCCATATCGCGCTCTGACACCAGACCCAATCTCACCAGCATGGGGACGAGCGGATCGCCGGCATCGTCGGCCAGTCGACGCGCCCGTCCGAGATCGCCCACCGTGAGCTTGCCCTGCGTCTGGAGATGGGCGAGCACCTGGCTCTCTGCAGAGCCTGATTCTCCGGGGAGCGGCGCCTCGTCCTCGTTGCCATCGACATCAGGAGCGGATGATTCCAGCCGTCCCTCGTCCGGATCCTCGCGCATGCCGCGAATGACCGGCACCCCTTCGACCAGAAGCGCGTCTTGGTTGGGATTCGTATCCATCTGTGACCTTGGATCAAGCCTGCTCTGTGGAGATGGCATCGGATCGAGACGGTGCAGGCGCTCCCGACCGCTCCTTCGACCAACCGGGCAGAAGGCGGTTCAAGGCCACCAGCATGCGTTCATGATCGAAGGTCTCGGCGGAACGCCTCAAGTCCTCCAGACCCTCGACGAGTTCGGTGTCGGACAGGGTATTCGCATGTCTGGCCGCCCGGATCTTGGGATGACGCGTGGATACCAACTCCTCGGATGCGTAGAAGAGCTCTTCGTAGAGCTTTTCGCCCGGACGCAGACCCACGTAGCGGATGGCGATGTCCACCCCCGGTTCGCGTCCCGAGAGCCGGATCATCTGCTCGGCCAGATAGCGGATCTTGATGGGATCGCCCATGTCGAGCACGAAGATCTCGCCGCCGTCGCCGATCACCGCCGACTGCATGATCAGCTGACAGGCCTCGGGGATGGTCATGAAGAAACGCTCGATGTCCGGGTGCGTCACGGTCACGGGTCCGCCCTGTTCGATCTGGCGGCGGAAGAGCGGCACCACGCTCCCGGCCGAGCCCAGGACGTTGCCGAAGCGTACCGTGATGAAGCGGCACTCCGAGCGACGATCCAGTCCCTGACAGATGGATTCGGCGATGCGCTTGGTCGCACCCATGACGTTGGCCGGGTTGACCGCCTTGTCGGTCGAGATGAGGACGAAGCGTTCGCATCCCTTCTCGGCCGCCGTCTCGGCGACGATCCGGGTCCCGATCACATTGTTGCGGATCGCGGCCCGCAGTTGATTCTCCAGCAGGGGGACGTGCTTGTAGGCGGCGGCGTGGAAGACGATGTCGGGCCGCTCCGCGTCGAAGAGCGCGGCGATGGCCCCCGCGTCGGCCACGTCCAGCAGATGCCGTGAGAAGCGAAGATCCGGATGGGTCTCCAGCAGCTCGGTCTCGATGCGGTAGAGATTGAACTCGCCGTGGTCGACCAGGATCAGGCGGGCCGGATCGCTGCCGGCGATCTGGCGCACCAGCTCGGAGCCGATCGAGCCGCCCGCCCCCGTGATCAGGATCCGCTTGCCGGCCAGTCCGGCGCGAATCTCCGGCCAGTCCAGAGAGACGGGATCGCGTCCGAGCAGGTCCTCGATCGACACGGGCCGCAGCTGGCTCATGTCGAGCTGGCCGCTCATGAGACGCTTCAGCTGCGGCAGGATGCGGAACGGCAGACCGGTCCGTTCGCAGATCTCGACCAGACGCTGCATCTCCTTGCCGTTGGCGTTGGGTACGGCCAGCAGCAGCAGATCGATCCCCTGCTGGCGGACGATCTCTGGGATCGCCGAGGTCGGGCCGAAGACGGTCAGTCCCTGGACCTCGCTGCCCTGGCGGCGCAGCTTGTCGTCGACGAATCCGACCGGGAAGTAGGTACGGTGGGAATCGCGGAGCATGTCGCGGGCGAGCATGTCCCCGGTCCGTCCGGCCCCGATGATGAGCACCCTCGGGCCGGAGGAGAGATTGAGGCGATGGTCCTTCAGCCAGCGGTAGATCATTCTCGGACCCGCCAGCATCAGCAGCTGCAAACCCAGATAGATGGCCGGAACCGATCGTGGGATATGGGTCGAGCGGTTGATCAGGAAGAGCGCGAGCACGATCAGCAGGGTGCCCGCCGCCACGGCCTTGGTGATCCGCACCAGGTCGGGCAGCGAGGCGAAGCGCCAGACACCGCGATAGAGTCCGAAGATCCAGAACATGCCGCCCTGGACCAGCAGCACCCAGGGCAGCGAATGCAGTGCGCTGGCCAGGAATTCGGCCGGGATCCGGTCCAGGTTGAAGCGCAGCCAATAGGCGAGGAGCCAGGCGCCCGGAATCGTCAGCAGATCGTGCGTGAAGGCGGCCGTTCGCGAGCGCAGCCGGTCGACGAGAGGGTTCATGGGTGGTCCGGTGCCGATACGGACGCGGTCAATCGCACCCGGAGATGAACGAATCCGTAGATGAGAACCCAGGCCCCGAGCAGCATCCATTGCTCCCGTTCGGCGAGCCTGGGCGCGGCGACCGCGCAGGCACCGGATGCGGCCATGAGCACATAGGCGCGAAGCAGCGTCTTGCGGTGGCTCCAGCCGGCGAGCACCAGACGCTGGTAATGATGGGAGCGATGCGCCTCCCACAGCCGCTCGCGCCGCCAGGCGCGGGCCACGAGGGTCCAGGTTGCGTCGACGATGAAGGGCGAGAAGGCCAGCCAGGCGGTCCAGAGAGGGAAGAGTCCGAGCTGAACGCCCCAGAGCGAGAGACCGGCGGCCAGCAGACCCAGGCTCGAGGAGCCGACGTCACCGAGAAAGATGGGGGCGGGAGGAAAATTGACGATCCCGAATCCGGCCGCCGCCCCGGCGATGCAGAAGGCGACGAGGGCGTACAGGAATTCCCCGCCGATCAGTCCCAGCAGACCCAGGGCGGCGAAGCCGAAGACGGCCATGCCGGCGGCCAGTCCGTCCATGCCGTCCATGAAGTTATAGAGATTGATCATCCAAACCACATAGAGCAGGGTCAGCAGGATACCGATCCAGGCGGGAAGGGTCACCCAGCCGCTCGGCAGATCCAGCCGAGTCCAGCCCAGTCCGCCGATCAGTAGCAGGAGCGCCGCCCCGAGATGCACGCCCAGGCGAATGCCGGCCGAGACCTCTCCGAGATCGTCCAGAAAGGAGATCGCCGCCACCATGGCCAGCGATGCGGCGAGCCAGATGAGCTCCGGTGGCAGAGGTTCCCAGACAAACAGGAAGGCCAGCGAAGCGAGCGTTCCAAACAGCACGGCCAGTCCGCCGGTTCGCGGAACCGGGCGCGAATGCAGCGAGCGGTCGTTCGGAAGATCCATGGGACCGATTCGTAACGCAGCGTCGGAACATAGCCAGCGGGTCGCCGCCAGGCTCGACAGGAGCGAGACGAGTGGAATCGCGGCCGTTATCCAGAGCGATGCGGTCATGGTGTCGGATCTTGGTCGTCGAGGGCCGGTAGGATGGCTAGGGTCGCTGCTTGAAACCTATGGTGCGCGAACCAGATCGCGCTCCACGGAGTCGCGCTTGGAACGTCCCTGCAGGATCTCGATGAGCTGGAGGGCGAAGTCCATGGCGGTTCCGGGCCCTCGGCCGGTCACGATCTTGCCGTCGACCTCGACCGGGGCGTCGGTGAGCCTGGTTAGGGGAAGGTCGTCGGCGACCAGCGCACCCGGATAGGCAGTGGCCGTCTTGCCCTCCAGAAGACCCGCCGCGGCCAGGACCCTCGGGGCCGCGCAGATCGCCGCCGAGTACCTGTCCTCGGACTGCTGGCGCTGCAGCAGGTCGCGTATGCGATCGTCTTCCTGAAGGTGGGTGGCGCCTGGCAGACCGCCCGGCAAGACGATCATGTCGAACGCCTGATCCACAACGGCGTCCAGTGCGGTGTCGGCGATCAATACGGTCCCTCGGCTGGCCGTCACCGGTGTGTCGGTCAGGCTCGCCGTGACGACCTCGATCTCGGCGCGACGTAGCAGGTCGATGATGGTGACGGCCTCCATCTCCTCGCATCCCTGGGCGAGCGGAACGAGCACTTTAGGCATCTGAATGGCCTCCGAATGAATCGAAACGAGTCAAGGTGGGTCGAAATGGCCGGATGAGCCCGTCTGGGTTCCGAGAACAGGGATCCGGCCGGCAAAGCGAAGACCGGCACAGGAAGCCGGCCTCGATGACGAACGGCTAAGGGATCATGGCGCCTTCTCGGATCCGGCCTTACGGGATCCGAAGATCGTCACGCCTTTGAGGACATTGAGCGCCTCGTTCAGCTGAAAATCGTCGATGGTCGGGCTATCGGAATCCTCTTCGTTCGCTTTTTCCTCTTCTGGCGGTCGCTGGGCTTCATCCGCCGCGCTCGGCACCTCGGTTTCTTCGCCCAAATGCCTCATCAGGTCCGCCTCCTTCACCGACTTCAGGTCGTCATCCGACTTGGGCTTGAATTCGCCCGGATGCAGGACGATGTCCGGCTCGATCCCCTGAGCCTGGATGGAACGCCCGGAAGGCGTGTAATAGCGGGCGGTCGTCAGCTTGAGCGCGGTGGTGTCGTCGATGGGAACGATGGTCTGGACCGAACCCTTGCCGAAGGTTCGGGTGCCCATGATGATGGCGCGCTTATGGTCCTGGAGCGCTCCGGCGACGATCTCGGATGCGGAGGCGCTTCCGCCGTTGACCAGAACCACGATGGGAGCACCGTCCAGGAGGTCGTCCGGTCCGGCCTCGAACTGCATCTTGCTGTCCTTGACCCGGCCCTGGGTATAGACGATCAGACCCCGGGTCAGAAAGGCATCGCTGACACCGACCGCACCGCTCAGAACGCCGCCTGGATTGTTGCGCAGATCCAGAATCAGCCCCTCGAGCTTGCCGCCGTTGGTTTTCTCGAGCTGGCCCATGGCCTTCTGCATATCGTCCGTGGTATGGGCCTGAAAACTGGTGATGCGCACGTATCCGAAGCCCGGCTCCAGCATTCGGCTCTTCACGCTCGCGACCTGGATGATGGCGCGCTCGATGGTGACGTCGAAGGGAGACTGCTCGGTGCCGCGCATGATTGTCAGCCGGATCTCGGTTCCCGGCTTGCCGCGCATCAGCTTGACGGCCTCGTCCAGGCCCAGACCCTTGATCGGCTTTTCGTCGATCCGGATGATCATGTCGCCCGCCTGCAGACCGGCCCGTTGTGCGGGCGTGTCGTCGATCGGGGCGATCACCTTGACGAACCCGTCCTCGAGACCGACCTCGATCCCGAGCCCCCCGAACTCGCCGCTGGTTCCGACCTGAAGGTCGCGGTATTCCTCGGCGTTCAGATAGGACGAATGGGGATCGAGACCCGACAGCATGCCGCGGATGGCGCTCTCGATCAGCGACCTGTCATCGGCCTGCTCCACATAATCCTCCTTGATACGGCCGAAGACATCCGCGAATGTCCGCAGCTCGTCGAGCGGCAGATCGGCGGTCGGCTGAGGTCCGGCGGGCGCGGTCTCCTCGGCATGGGTGACGGCAACCGTCGCACCGGCGAGGAGCAGTGCGCCGAGGCAGAAACGTTGGGCGAAATGGAAACGCATCATGATGTTCCGAGGTCTTCCTTCAGGAAATGAGTGCGGCGTATCCGAGGCGATACGCTCGCTCGGCCCTGACGGCATCCCGAATGGGGATTCGGACTCCAGGCCGAGGATATCGCGTGAAAGGATCGCATGTTTTCGATTGGCTCGACAGTAGGCGGTCGTCGGACCTGGGTCGGGCCGACCGGATGCGGTGGCAGGGCTGGAATCAGCCTCTGGCCCCAGGTCCCGAACACCAATCGGTCGGATCCTGAGGCCGGCCGTTATGGCGAATGGCGAAATAGAGCACCGGCCTGTTGCGTCCGCCGCTCTTTCCGCTCAGCGAAATGACGTCGCCGGTGGAAACCCATTCGCCAACCTCCCGCAGCAGGGCCTCGTTGTGGCCGTAGAGCGACATGAAGCCGTTTCCGTGGTCGATCACCAGCAGCAGTCCGAAACCGCGCAGCCAATCCGCATAAACGACGCGTCCACCGTTGACGGCCCGAACCTCCTCTCCTTCCCGGGCCGCCAGGAGGACACCGTCCCAATTGACATCCGAATCCTCCTTTCGACTCCCGAAGGCGGCGATCACCCGTGCTTCGAGCAGCGGCCATGAGAGCCTGCCCTTGCGCGCCGCGAAGCTCTCTCGATGGATATCGAGTTCGGCCCGAATCTGGGCGCGCTGGCGCAGATGCTCGATCAGCAGTCGAAGCGACTCGGCGTCCTTCTGGAGATTCTCCAGCGTATCCTCGCGATTGGCGATGGTCGCCTCCAATTGCTTCAGGACCTCTGTTCGCTTGGTCCTGGCTACCTCGAGCCGCAGCCTGGTCGCCTCCTGGCTCTTGGCGAGTTGGGCGAGACGCGCCGCTTCCTCCTCGGCGTCGCGGGCCAGTCTGGCCAGACGCTCGGTCGACTCCTGAACGGCCTGGATGCGCTTCATGCGCTCGCGGTTGAAATAGGCGAAATAGGACATCACCCGGCTGGCTTGGCTCGGATCCTCCTGATTGAGCAGCAGACGCAGTCGATCGGCGCGCCCCATGACATAGGCCGTGCGGATGAGTTCGGACAGCAGCCCGAGTTGCTTCTCGAGCGAGCGCCGCTCCTCGGCCTGACGTGCCCTCAGCTCGGTCGCGATGCGGGTATGCTCCGCCACCAAACGCTGCAGCTCCCGGTTGGCGAGGGCCAGCTCGGCGACGTTGCGCTCGCGAGCCTCCAGTTCCAGGATGAGTGCGCGTCTGTCCTCGCGCTGTCCGATGAGATCCTCGCCGATCGATTCGACCCTTCGCTCGATCTCGATCAAGTCCCGCTTGCGTGCGTCCAATCCGCCATCCGCATCCTCGGGAATCGCCGCGTATCCGAGCGTCGAGACGATGAGAAGCGAGGTCGCGATGCCACCGATAACGAGCGCCCAAACGCCGAATCTGGGCCGTTTGCAGATCCTGTCGACTTGCTCTCGAGTCTTGCTCATCGCGATGGGGTCCGGGATTGGTTGCATCCGCTGGACCGGAGGAATGGATCCGGATGCATGTCTGTCTACCGACGCCGACGCTTCGCAGGCGAGCGGAAAAAGTTTATTATTGTATGGTGATAAGTCGATCAGATGCGATGCAATGGGCAACAACCTCAGCCATCCCCCCCGCCCGATCCTGAGCCTTTCGGAAACAGACCGCGAGGAAATGGATCTGTTTGCGGATGACGCCGACATCGAACGCGCCTCGCGGTCGCTCAAGGCGATGTCCCATCCGCTGCGGCTGAAGATCCTCTGCACATTGGGCGATCAGGAGATCAGCGTCCAGGAGATCGTCGATCACGTCGGCACCTCTCAGAGCAACATCTCGCAGCATCTGGCCATCCTTCGCGACAAGGGCATCCTGGCATCGCGCAAGGACGCCAACCGGGTCTACTACCGGGTCAGCGACGGCCGCACGCTGCGTCTGATCGGGATGATGCGAGAGGTCTTCTGCCAACACACGCGTTAGAGGCCATTCCCGCCCAGCGGGGTGACGTCCGTCCGCGCGATCCTTATACTTCTGCGCCTTTGACCCGGCCGGGCCTTGCAGCGCGCACCGACGCGCATTCCCTCCATGCGGGCCAATCACCTATCATCGAGACAGCATCATCATGGCGCTAATGCAGCAACTCCTCGAATTCATCGGGAATCACTGGTTTTTGTTCCTGGCGTTGATCGTGATCCTCGGATTGCTGATCCACAATCTGATCGTCGGCAGCAAGGGCACCGTCGGCCCGCTGCAGGCCACCGAGCTGATGAATCACCGCGAGGCCGTCGTCATCGACGTCCGCCCGGCGGCCGACTTCGCCAAGGGACACATCATCGACGCCATCAATATCCCGATGAACGGATTCAAGAATCAGATGGCGACGCTGACGAAATACAAGGGACGTCCCATCGTCGTCAACTGTCGGTCCGGTGCCCAATCCTCCGTCGCCTGCGGCCAGCTGCGCAAGGCTGGATTCGAGGAGGTCTACAACCTGCAGGGCGGGATCATGGCCTGGGAAACCGCGAGTCTGCCCTTGAGCAAGAAGAAGCGCTGAATCCGAGCCGATCCGGACACCGCATTCACCTCGAGCCCATCTTCACACCCACGTGATCGAAATCAGGATACCAGGACATGGCAGATAACCAGCAGCAATCCTCCGAGCGTCAGTTCTCCGTTCAGCGCGTCTACATCAAGGACGTTTCCTTCGAGTCGCCCAACGCACCCGAGATCTTTCGCGGCGAGTGGAAGCCCAAGCACGAGCTGAACCTCAACACCAAGGTCAACCCGCTGAACGAGAACGTCTACGAGGTCGTGCTGTCCGTGAATGTCAGCGCCAAGGTGGACGACAAGGTCGCCTTCGTCGTAGAGGTCCAGCAGGCGGGCATCTTCACCGCCAACGGCTTCTCCGAGGAGGAACTGGGTCCGCTCTTCGGTGCCTATTGCCCGAATCTCCTCTTTCCCTATGCGCGGGAGGTGGTCTCGGATCTGGTGGTCAAGGGCAGTTATCCGCAGCTCGTGCTCCAGCATGTGAATTTCGACATGCTTTACGCCCAGCACCAGAAGCAGGCCATGGAGCAAGATGAATCCGGCGGTGCCCAGCCGAGCCATCATTGAGCGAATCCGGGCCGATGAGCGAATCGCCGAAGGCAAGGGTCGCATTGCTGGGGCCGGGATCCTGGGGAACCGCCTTGGCCATCCAGCTGTGTCGCAACGGTCATCAGGTGCGGCTCTGGGGACATGAGGCCGCTCAGATCGAGGCGCTGAAACGCGACGGGGAGAACAGACAGTTTCTGCCCGGTTTTCGTTTGCCCCCGACGCTGATTCCGACCGACTCGCTCGACGAGGCACTGGCCGATGCGACCGATTGTCTCGTCGTGGTTCCGAGCCATGCATTCCGATCGGTCGTATCGGCACTCCATGAGCGGCTACCGAGCGGCATGGGGATCGCTTGGGCGACCAAGGGTCTGGATTCGACCTCCGGCCAGCTGCTGCATACGATCGCCCAGGAGTGTCTCGGCGACCGGCCGCTCGCGGTCGCATCCGGACCCAGTTTCGCCCTGGAGGTCGCGAGCGGTCTGCCGACCGCCATCACCGTGGCCTCCGCCACCGGGAGCTTCGCCGAACGCATCGCGCGGCTGCTCCACGGCGATCGTTTTCGCGCCTATACCAGCTCGGACATGGTGGGCGTCGAGGTCTGCGGTGCCGCCAAGAACGTCCTGGCCATCGCCACCGGAATCGCCGACGGACTGGGCTTCGGGGCCAATACTCGGGCCGCCATCATCACCCGGGGGCTCGCCGAGCTGATCCGGGTCGGAATGGCACTGGGCGGACGCACCGAGACCTTCATGGGACTCGCCGGGATCGGCGATCTGGTTCTCACCTGCACCGACAACCAGTCGCGCAACCGGCGCATGGGCCTCGCCCTCGCCAGCGGCAAGGGCGTCCGTGAGGCGATGGGCGAGATCGGCCAGGAGGTCGAGGGCGTGGTCACCGCATTGGCCGTCCATCGATTGTCGACCCGGCTGGACATCGAGATGCCGATCAGCGAGCAGGTTTACCGAGTTCTCTACGAAGGGATTTCACCCGAGCAGGCGACCAAGGCGCTCCTGGAGCGGGATCCCAAACCTGAATTCGGTTGAGACCCGTCCGCCCCGGCGCGGTTACTGACGACCGACCCCGGGGCGGCGCGCCGCCCCGGCGAAACCCTGCTGTCGCCATGCCTCGAACAGGATCACGGCCACCGCATTCGAGAGATTCAGGCTCCGGTTGTCCGGGCGCATCGGGACGTGGAGCCGACGCTCGGCGACAACGCCCTCCAAGACATCCCCGGGCAGCCCCCGGGTCTCGGGTCCGAACAGAAAGGCGTCTCCAGGGAGATAGTCCGGCTCCGTATAGGCCGCCTGTCCGCGTGTCGTCGCGGCGAAGAGCCTGTGTGGTCCAAGCCCCTCCAGACACTCCTCCAGCGATTCGTGCTGTCTGACATCCGCCCATTCGCGATAGTCCAGACCGGCTCTACGTAGAAGCCGATCGTCGAGAGAAAAGCCGAGGGGCCGTATCAGATGCAGCCTGGTCCCCAGGTTGGCGCTCAAGCGCATGATGTTTCCGGTGTTGGGGGGGATTTCGGGCTGGTAAAGAATGACGTCGAACATGGATCCGAATCAGGCGGGCATGAGGCAAGACACAGTCCGATATTGACTGTTTTTCCGAGTGTCATGATATATTAAAAGATCAGTATTTACCCGAAACGCCTTGCATCTTCTGCTCACGCAGATGGGGGACACATCCATGAGCGACATCGCCGCCCTGAAACAAGAAAAGCAAGAACTGATCAACAAGATGCTGGACATGCAGAAACAGTTCATCGAGCACGAGCACCAGAACGGTGTCTCCGGAAAGGACTACTGGGCCTCCTCGGATGGACTGCTGGCGAATTATCGCGAGGAATATCAGGAGATGGCCAAACGCGTCGTGGATCTGGCTCACGAGATCGTAGGTTCTTCCCGCTTCTGATTCGCGGCCGGCTCGCAAGGGTCGACCTCTCGATCCAACGAAAGCCCGCGTCTGGACGCGGGCTTTTCGTTCAGAACGCCTCGGCTCGCAGATGTTCGATATATTTGGGCGTCTCGTGCATGATCAGGCGAATCCCGGTGCCCGTCACCACGAGGCTCTCCCCATCGCCGAATGACAGCTCGCAGCGGATCCGTCCTCGGCTCTCCAAGGGGATTGGAATCATGTCCCGGTAGGTATAGATATTCTCCTCGATGTCCCCTCCCGCACAGACCAGAGGTCCGGAGGGAATGTCCCCGCCGGTCTCCGCCCCATCGATGAGCAGGCTGCCGGCCTGCCACCAGCGCGTGCGTTCCTTCGATCCGGTCATCGTCTTGATCAGATAGGCGCGCGAGAATTCGATGGTGAGCCCGTCCTGCCGGCAATCGATGGACGCGATCTCCGATCCCTTCAGCTCGATGCTGATGCTGTCCAAAAGTACCCTCCAGATTCTTGTATCGAGCCGATATCAGCTCTCGTTCGACATGAGTTCGCTCGGATCTCCATCCGTATCCAGTCCGAGCTCCTTGATCTTGCGCGTCAGTGTATTACGTCCCCATCCAAGCAATCGGGCCGCTTCCTGGCGTCTTCCGCCGGTATGTTCGAGCGCGGTCTGGATCAGGACCTGCTCGAAGGCCGGTAGTGCCGTGTCGAGTATGTTTTCTCGCCCCTGCTCGAGGCTGTGTCTGGCCCAGCGTCGAAACACGCTCTCCCAGGACTCGTCCGTCGTCTGATTGGCGAAGGAGGCATTGAGCTCGGGCGGCAGATCCTCGGCATGGATATGCTTGCTGGATGCCATGACCGTCACCCAGCGGGCCGTATTCTCCAGCTGTCTGACGTTTCCCGGCCAGTCGAGCCGTTTGAGGTGATCGATGGCATCTGGCAGCAGCACCTTGGACTCGCAGCTCAGTTCCTGCGCGGCCTGGGCCAGGAAATGACGCATCAGGAGCGGAATGTCCTCCCGCCGATCGCGCAGGGCGGGAAGATGGATGCGGATCACGTTCAGGCGATGGAACAGGTCCTCGCGAAAACGTCCCTGGCGAACCAGGTCCTCGAGGTTCTGGTGCGTGGCCGCGATGATGCGCACGTCGACCTTGATGGGGGCGATGCCGCCGACACGGTAGAACTCGCCGTCCGCCAGGACCCTGAGCAGACGGGTCTGGAGCTCGGCGGGCATGTCGCCGATCTCGTCGAGGAAGAGGGTCCCGCCGTCGGCCTGCTCGAAACGTCCCTCGCGGCGGGCCTGGGCGCCGGTGAAGGAGCCGCGCTCATGACCGAAGAGCTCCGACTCCAGGAGGTCGCGCGGAATGGCGGCCATGTTCAGGGCGATGAAGGGACAGTCGCTGCGCGGGCTGTGACGGTGCAGCGCATGGGCGACCAGTTCCTTGCCCGTTCCCGATTCGCCGTTGATCAGGACCGTGATGTTGGAGCGCGCCAGGCGTCCGATCGCGCGAAAAACGTCCTGCATCGCCGGTGCCTCGCCGATGATGTCGGGTCCCTTGGCGACCGCCACTTCGTCGGTGCGATCGTCGCGTCCGCGGCGACAGGCGCGCAGGACCTGGGAGACCGCTTCGTCGAGATCGAACGGTTTCGGAAGATATTCGAACGCCCCGCCGTGAAAGGCCGATACGGCGCTGTCCAGGTCCGAATGGGCGGTCATGATGATGACGGGCACCGCCGGATAGCGATCGGAGACCTGACGCAGCAGATCCAGTCCGTCGACGCCCGGCATGCGGATGTCGGTGAGGATGACGTCCGGCTGCTCCTGCTGCATGGCCTCCATGACGCCCACACCGTTCGAGAAACAGGTGACGTTCATCTCGGCCTTGCGCAGCGCCCGATCCAGCACCCAGCGAATCGAGCGATCGTCATCGATGACCCAAACCTTGGGGTCCTTATTCATAATCGCACTCCAGCGGCAAGTAGACACAGAAGGTCGTCTCCCCGGGGAGGCTTTCGCATTCGATGAGTCCGCCATGCTGATTGATGAGCTCCTGAGCGATGGATAGACCGAGACCATTGCCTCCCTGTCGTCCAGAGACCATTGGAAAGAAGATCTGATCCCGAATTTCCTCTGGGATGCCCGGACCATTGTCGCGAACCTGGGCGAGGAGGACGAGCCGATGACGCCGGTTGCCGATGGTGAACTGACGCAACACCCGGGTCCGGAACTCCACGTAGCCATCGAGACCGGCCGCGGCCGCGGCGTTTCTCGAGAGATTGAGGAATGCCTGGATCAGCCGGTCCTGATCGGCCATGAAATCCGGGATGCTGGGATCATAGTCGCGCAGGATGACCGGTCCGCGCGGAAACTCGGCCAGCAGAAGCCCCCTGACATGCTCGATGACGTCGTGGACGTTGAGCAGTTCGCGGCGGGGCATCAGATTCGGACCGATCATCCGGTTCATCAACGCCTGCAGGCGATCCGCTTCCTCGATGATGATCCGGGTGTATTCGCGCAAGGCCGGATCGGGAAGCTCCTGCTCGAGCAGCTGCGCGGCCCCGCGCAGTCCGCCCAGCGGATTCTTGATCTCGTGGGCCAGCCCCTTGATCAGGGTCTGTGCCGCCTGATGTTGGGTGAGGAGCTGCTCTTCCCGGGTGATGCGAAGCTGGCGGTCCACCTGATAGAGCTCGACGAGCAATTCCTCGTCCGCATCGAAATGGTGCATTGGCAGGACGGTACAGTTCACCGTTTTGGTGCGCCCGTCCGCGACACTGATGTTGATCTCACGTTCGGTGAATGGATGGTGTGAACTCAGAGCGGCGGCCAGACGCTCTCCGGCATAGTCTTCAGGGCAAGGCAGCAGAAGGCTGGCATGTTGACCGATGAGGTGGCGCGAACTGACCTCGAACAGGATCTCTGCCGCGGGATTGATGTAGCGGAGGCGTAAATCCTTGCCGAACAGCATCACTGCCGTATTGAGGTGATCCAGTATCATCCTCTCAATGGCCGGTTTGACCGTTGGCTGAATCGTCATGAAGCATAATCCGCATAGGGGCTCTGTCACCGCCGATCTCGGACGGCATCGAGAAGCGATGGCGACTCGCTGCGATGAGATGATTCGATCGTGTCCAGGGATCGGTATCCTGCTCTAGAAATGCAAAAATCACACCATCCCTGGAGGGTCTTGAACGGACCGGAACCGGGTGCGAGCGCAGCAAGCAAGGGACGTGGATAACATAGCGGACGGGTGTGCGAAGCCGGCACACGAAGAAAGACTGGCCCTTGCCGCGTCATCGGACGCGAGGACCGGATCGACCCAGAAGAGATACGTCGCTTACGGGACGAAGAAGAACCTATTGGACGCGTCCATGCGTCCGGTCATTGCTAGCGAATGACCATGGATCCGATCAGAGGCTGTAGTAGAGGTCGAACTCGACGGGGTGCGTGGTCATGCGCAGACGGGTCACCTCGGCCATCTTCAGTGCGATGTAGCTGTCGATCAGGTCGTCGGAGAAGACGCCACCGGCGGTCAGGAACTCGCGATCCTTGTCCAGTGCTTCCAGCGCCATTTCGAGCGAGGAGCACACGGTCGGGATGGCCTTGGCCTCTTCGGCCGGCAGGTCGTAGAGGTCCTTGTCCATGGCATCGCCAGGATGGATCTTGTTCATGATGCCGTCGAGACCGGCCAGCATCATCGCGGAGAACGACAGGTAGGGGTTGCCCATGGAGTCGGGGAAACGCACCTCGATGCGGCGGCCCTTGGGGCTGGCGCAGTGCGGGATACGGATCGACGCCGAGCGGTTGCGGGCCGAGTAGGCCAGCATGACCGGGGCCTCGAAGCCGGGAACCAGACGCTTGTAGGAGTTGGTCGAGGCGTTGGTCAGGGCATTCAGGGCACGGGCGTGCTTGATGATACCGCCGATGTAGTAGAGGGCATTGTCGGACAGACCGGCATACTTGTCGCCCGCGAAGAGGTTCTGGCCGTCCTTGCTGAGCGACTGGTGCACGTGCATGCCGTTGCCGTTGTCGCCGACCAGCGGCTTGGGCATGAAGGTCGCGGTCTTGCCGTAGGCATGCGCGACGTTGTGGATGACGTACTTGAGAATCTGGTTGTTGTCGGCGCGCTTCACCAGGGTCTCGAACTTGGTGCCGATCTCGCACTGACCCGCGGTCGCCACCTCATGGTGGTGAACCTCGACCTCGACGCCCATCTCCTCGAGGGTGAGGCACATGGCCGCGCGCAGATCGTTGAGCGAATCGACCGGAGGAACCGGGAAGTAGCCGCCCTTGACGCCGGGACGATGACCCATGTTGCCGTCGGGGAAGACGCGCTCGGAGTTCCAGCCGGCCTCCTCGGAGTCCACCTTGTAGAAGGCGCCCGACATGTCGGCGCCCCAGCGAACGTCGTCGAGGACGAAGAATTCCGGCTCGGGACCGAAATAGGCGGTGTCGGCGATGCCGGTCGACTTGAGGTAGGCCTCTGCGCGCTTTGCGACGGAACGCGGATCGCGCTCGTAGCCGACCATGGTGTCGGGCTCGAGGATGTCGCAGCGGATGATCAGGGTGCTCTCATCGGAGAAGGGGTCCATGACCGCGGTGTCGGCCTCGGGCATGAGCACCATGTCGGATGCCTCGATTCCCTTCCAGCCGGAGATGGAGGAGCCGTCGAACATCTTGCCGTCCTTGAACATGTCCTCGTCGACGACGCTGGAAGGCAGGGAGACGTGCTGCTCCTTGCCACGGGTATCCGTGAAGCGAAGGTCGACGAACTTCACTTCGTTGTCTTTGATCATCTTAATGACATCTGTCATTTGACTGTCTCCGATGCTGTTTCTCAAGAACTGGTCCGGCAGAGGCGATTCTGGATGCCAAGTCGAGGAACAGGCTCAGCAGGCATCGCATCCGGCGCCGGAGCGTAACAGGTCGTCACTTGAGTTGCACGACCCGCTAGTGAATCCTCGGATGCCGCGAGCAGCGACTGCCGTGCCACCTGCTGGGCGGAAGAAATTGGGGCGGTCGGCACACTCAATCGACTCGCAGCCCGTATGCAATGAATACGCCAAAGAGTTGCGCCATGTGATCCTCATGGCTCCTGGTGGCAATCTCGTGGATCGATCGGTCCAAAATAGATCTAATCGACTGATTTATTATGGATAGCCTCGGCTCGAGGCTGGCTGAAAAGGGAACGGCACACAGAGGCTCGAGGCCCGCTGCGATGGCCGCCAAAGATCTTTATGCACCAAAACGATCAAGACGCCCAAGTTTAGCACCAAAATAGTGCGCTTCGTTCAGCCAAAATAGATCCTGACCCTGCCGAATGCAGGCTCATCGACCAACGCCTTTTGCAGTTCCTCTCGCAGCCATTCGGGATCCTGGCCACTCCGGAAGCAGGCGGCGAGGGGGAAATAGACGTCGATATCGATTCTGCCCCCCAGATAATGGAACACCAGGCGCTCGCGCTCGCATGCAGCGGGAATCGCCGACCAGGACGAGGCCAGGCGTGCCAGTGCCTCGGCACGCAGGGGCAGAGGCGGACCGACAGGCACGACTTCGTCATCCTCTGGATCGATGTGGACCGTGACGTCCGTGATCTCGGCGATCTGACGCTTGAGTCGCTGCTCGACCAGAACGCTGATCATGTGACCTTCGGAAACGCTGACATAGGGATCCACCAGGACATGGACGTCTGCAGACGCCTGTCCGCCCGAGCGTCGCGTCCTCAGCATATGGATGGACCGAACGCCGCCGACCGAGCAGATGGTGTCCGTGACCTCTTTCAGACGGGATGCCTCCAATCCGGTATCGACCAGTTCGCTGGTCGCCTCCCATCCGAGTTCCCAGGCGATCTTGGCGATCATGACCGCCACGATGATCGCAGCGATGGCATCGAGATAGGGAAGGCCGGCCATGGTTCCCGCCACGCCGATGAAGACCACGATCGAGGAAATGGCATCCGAACGATGATGCCAGGCATTGGCCCTGAGAAGCTCGGACCTGACGCGTTTGGCGTAGCCCAGCGTCCACCAGTAGAGCCATTCCTTCGCGCCGATGGAGACCAGGGTCACGATCAGTGCAGACATCTCTGGCCGCAGGAGATCCTCCGGCTCGAATAGACGCTTGGCGGCATCCCAGCCGATCCCGACGGCCACCGCGAACAAGAGGAATCCGAGCACCAGGGTCGCGACCGTTTCGTAGCGTGCATGCCCGTAGGGATGGTCGCGGTCGGGCTCCTGGCTCGCATGATGTCCCGCGATCAGGACCAGCAGATCCGACAGCAGATCCGACAGCGAATGAATACCGTCGGCGATCAATGCCTGGGAGTGGCCGAGCAGACCGGCGACGATCTTGATGGCCGACAGCAACAGATTGACGATGCCGCCAACGACGGCTGTCCGGGTCACGGCCTGATTGCGGTCGATCTGGGGTGTGGATTCGGTGGACACGGTTCGCAAGATGAAATGAATGTGTTCGGATGTTGCCGAATGGCGCTGCAGTATAGGCCATGCTCGGAGATGGAGTCGCCCGTATGCGCAAGACGCGGCCTGATTCGATCGGGGCCGCCGCCCGCCGAAGACGTACCTCTTTCGACCTCAGGCGTTATGCTATGACGTCCATTGCCATCTGGCGTCGAACTCCCCGGCAAGCTCTCCGATTTCCGGCTTTCCGCCTGCTCGGCACAGCTTGGGCGGTATCCGAATATACTGCGCTATTTTCCCCCATCATCTGGATGAAGGAGCCCCCTTTGAATCTTGAATCCGAGGACCTGGGGACCTTTCAAGGTCTCATCTTCGCACTCGAACGATACTGGGCCGAACTCGGCTGCGTCATCGTTCAGCCGCTGGACATGGAGGTCGGTGCCGGTACCTTTCACCCCTCGACCTTCCTGCGCTCGATCGGCCCCGAGCCCTGGCGGAGCGCCTATGTCCAGCCCTCGCGCCGACCGACGGACGGACGCTACGGCGACAACCCCAACCGCCTGCAGCACTACTACCAATTCCAGGTCGTGCTCAAGCCGTCGCCCATCGACATCCAAGATCTCTATCTGAATTCGCTGCGTCGCCTGGGGCTGGATCCGGCCGTGCACGACATCCGCTTCGTCGAGGACAACTGGGAATCCCCGACCCTCGGCGCCTGGGGCCTGGGCTGGGAGGTCTGGCTCAACGGCATGGAGGTGACCCAGTTCACCTATTTCCAGCAGGTCGGCGGACTCGATTGCCGTCCCGTGACGGGCGAGATCACCTATGGCCTCGAACGCATCGCCATGTATCTGCAGAACGTCGAAAGCGTCTACGACCTGGCCTGGAGCCGAACGCCCGAAGGCACGGTCACCTACGGAGACGTCTTCCACCATAACGAGGTCGAGCAGTCCACCTACAACTTCGAGCATGCCGACGTCAACGCACTCTTCGAGCAGTTCGACGTCTGCGAGCGCATGAGCTCCACGCTCATCGACAAGGGACTGCCTCTGCCCGCCTATGAGCAGGTCCTGAAGGCATCCCATACCTTCAACCTTCTGGATGCCAGGGGCGCCATCTCGGTGACCGAACGCCAGAGGTTCATCCTGCGGGTCAGGGCCCTGTCTCGCGCGGTCGCCCAGGCCTATTACGAAAAACGGGAGGCCCTCGGCTTTCCCATGTTGAAGCCGTGCCAAACCGAATCGGTGTAAGGGAGATGACTTTGGATACTTTCGCTGACCTCCTGATCGAGATCGGAACCGAGGAACTCCCGCCGATCGCGCTACCCGCCCTGTCGAAGGCATTCGCGGACGAGGTGGAATCCCAGTTCGAGGGCTATGGGATCTCATACGGTTCCGTCGAGCGCTTCGCGACCCCCAGACGTCTGGCGGTTCTGGTGCGCGAACTCCAGACCAAGCAGTCGGATCAGGAAACGGTTCGTCGCGGTCCCGCCGTGCGTGCCGCCTTCGATGATTCCGGAGCGCCGACCAAGGCCGCGCTCGGTTTCGCCCGCTCGTGCGGCGTGGAGATCGGGGATCTGGATCGCGAGGCGACCGACAAGGGCGAGTGGCTGATCTTCAAGAGCGTCACGCCCGGCCAGGAAACCGCCTCTCTGGTGCCGGCGATCGCCGAGAAGGCGCTCGCCAGCCTGCCCATCCCGAAACGCATGCGTTGGGGCGACCGCAGCGAGGAATTCGTTCGGCCCGTTCATTGGGTCTGCCTGGTGATGGGATCCGATCCCGTCAAGGGTTCGGTGCTCGGTCTGCAGGCGGCTCCCCAGACGCGCGGCCATCGCTTCCATCATCCCGAGACGATCGCGGTCGGGAAGGCCGCCGATTACGAACGCCTACTCGAGGACCGAGGCCACGTGGAGGCATCCTTCGACAGGCGCCGCGCCTCGATCGAGGACAAGATCCGTGCCCTGGCATCCGAGCAAGGTCTGACGGCCCGTATCGATCCGGCGCTCCTGGACGAGGTCACGGGACTGGTCGAGTGGCCACAGCCGCTGCTCTGTCATTTCGATTCCGAATATCTGGAGATCCCTCCGGAGGTCCTGATCGAGACCATGCAGAGCAACCAGAAGTATTTCCCGCTCGAGGATGCCGAGGGACGGCTTCAGTCGGCCTTCATCGTCATCACCAATCTCGAGAGCAAGGATCCGGACCAGGTCCGGGCCGGCAACGAGCGGGTGATCCGGCCGAGATTCGCCGATGCCGCATTCTTCTGGTCCCAGGACATCAAGCAGCCGCTCGAGTCGTTCGCGAAGCGTCTGGAGACGGTCGTCTTCCAGGACAAGCTCGGAACCATCGCGGACAAGAGCGCGCGGGTCGCCCGGCTGGGACGGCACCTCGCCGCCAGTGTCGAGGCCGATCCGGATCTGGTCGAACGGTCGGCCGGACTCGCCAAATGCGATCTGGTGAGCTCCATGGTCTACGAGTTCCCCGGTCTGCAGGGAATCATGGGGCGATACTATGCGACCCATTCGAACGAGGATCCCTGTGTCTGCCAGGCGATGCAGGAGCAATATCTGCCGCGATTCGCCGGAGACATGCTGCCGTCCAGCCCTTGCGGCCGTGCGCTGGCCATCGCCGATCGTATCGACACCCTGGTGGGCATCTTCGGGATCGGTCTGCGCCCGACCGGGACCAAGGACCCCTACGCCCTGAGGCGCGCCTCGATCGCGGTCCTCCGCATCCTGATCGAAACGCCGGTCGACCTGGATCTCGAGGACCTGTTGAAGACCGCGGCCGAGGGTTTCGAGCCGGGTATCCTCGCCGACGACACGGTGGAGACGGTACTCGCCTACATGCTGGATCGACTGCGCGGCTACTATGGCGATCGGGACATTCCGGCCGACGTCGTGGAATCCGTGGTCCATGTCGGGGTGACCAATGCATTCGACATCGACCGGCGCATCGCCGCCGTCTCCAGATTCCTGACCCTGGCCTCGGCATCCGAGCTGGCGGCGGCGAACAAGCGCATCCGCAATATCCTGGCCAAGGCGGATCCCGGAGTGGCGGATAGCGGAGAGGTGGTCGCGGATCTGTTGACGGATCCTGCCGAAATCGCCTTGGCTGAAACCGTCTCCCAGCTCGCGGCCAAGGTCTTGCCTCTGGTCGAGCAGCGGAACTATGTCGAAACACTGGAATGTCTCGCCGAT
Organism: Imhoffiella purpurea; assembly: GCF_000585215.1. Lineage (GTDB taxonomy): Bacteria > Pseudomonadota > Gammaproteobacteria > Chromatiales > Chromatiaceae > Imhoffiella > Imhoffiella purpurea. Next base: position 91,786 of record NZ_AONC01000002.1, read on the forward strand.
ATCAAGGATGACATCGACCGCTTCTTCACCGAGGTCATGGTGATGGCGGATGACGAGGCGGTACGCAACAACCGGATCCATCTTCTGGCCTCCGTCGCGGAACTCTTTCTGAAGGTTGCCGATATCTCGCGGCTGCAGTGATGCAGGGTCCCGATCTGACCGGCCGGGCGATCATCCTGGATCGGGATGGCGTTATCAATCAGGACTCCGACCGCTACATCCGATCCAGGACCGAATGGACGCCCATTCCAGGGAGCATCGAGGCGATCGCGAGACTCTCCAGGGCCGGATTGCGGATTGCGGTGGCCACCAACCAGTCCGGGCTGGCCAGGGGATATTTCTCCTGGTCGGACCTGAACGGCATGCATCAGCGCATGCGGGATCTGGTGTCCGCTCAAGGGGGACGCATCGAGATGATCGCCTTCTGTCCCCATGGCCCCGCGGATGGATGTCGATGCCGCAAGCCTGGAACCGCCCTCTTGGAGGAGATCGGCGACCGACTGAGCGTCGATCTTTCAGGGATCCCGTTCGTCGGCGATTCGATCTCCGACCTGGAGGCCGCGCGAGCGACCGGCGCCTACCCCATTCTGGTTCGCACGGGAAAGGGTGAACGGACGCTCGCCAAACTCCGGGCGTTGGAGGATTCTCGCTCGCTGTCCGACCTGCCGGTCTATCGGGACCTCGCGTCCGCTGCCGATGCCCTCATGCACAACGAAGGTTGACTATGATCCTTGTTCGCTCGCTGCTGTTTCAGGTCTATCTGATCGGATCCACGATCTATTATTCGAGCGCGATTCTGATTCTGGATGCGCTGCTCCGTCACCCGCCCACCGATCGGCTCGGACGCGCCTGGGGATATTCCAATCTCTGGGCGCTGCGCAAGCTCTGTGGTCTGGACTACCGGGTTAGCGGTCTCGACCATCTGCCCCGGGAGCCCGCGATCGTCCTTTCGAAGCATCAATCCGCTTGGGAGACGATCGCGCTCCGCGCGATTTTGCCGCTGAATCAGTCATGGGTGCTCAAGGAAGAACTCATCCGGATCCCCCTCTTCGGCGGGGCGTTGAAGCGATTCAAGTCGATCGCCATCCGACGTTCGGAGGGTCGCAAGGGCATGATCAAGCTGATTCGCGAGGGCCAGCAGGTTCTGGACGAAGGGCGCTGGGTCATGGTGTTTCCGGAAGGGACCCGGGTCGCCCCCGGAACCCGTCAGCGCTATGAGATCGGTGGAGCTCTGCTTGCCGAGCGGTGCAAGAGGGATGTGATTCCGGTCGCTCACAATGCCGGAGAGTTCTGGGGGCGGAGAAGCTTTCTGAAATATCCGGGCACCATCGATGTCGTGGTCGGGCCGGTCATTCCGACCCAAGGCCGCAAGGCGACCGAGATCAACGCCGAGGTCGAGGAATGGATCGAATCCCAGGTCGCTGCCCTCCCCGATCGCTTCGGACAGGTGGCAGCCGCAAGACAGTGACGGTCGCCGAGATTTCGGCGCGTTGAAGGCTGAAGCAGACGCCTTTATTCTATCTCGAGTCCTGCAGGATCCAAGCGTTCCTGGATCCCGCAGGGCTCTCGCCCCGACAAGGGGCGATGAAAGGACCTTCCCTCAAACGTCGAGATTTTCGACGTTCAATGCATTCCTCTCGATGAATATCCGTCGTGGCTCGACCTGATCGCCCATGAGTGTGGTGAAGATCTGATCGGCGGCGACCGCATCCTCGATCGTGACTCGAAGCAACCGGCGCAGCTCGGGGTTCATGGTGGTCTCCCACAGCTGGTCGGGATTCATCTCGCCAAGCCCCTTGTATCTCTGGATGCCGTATGCCCGCTGAGCCTCCGACAGCAGCCAGCGGATCCCCGCCCCCAAGTCCTGGATCGCACACTGACGCTCGCCGCGCTTGATATAGGCCCCGGAGTGCAGCAGTCCTTCGGTCTTGAGCCCGAATTCACGCAGCTTGGCATAATCGGCGGTCTGGAAGAACTCGAAAGGCACGATCCGGGTTTCGGGTATCCCATGGACCAAACGAATCACTTCGAGTCCGCTGACGGAATCCTCGGTGGCTTCCGAGGCACGCAGCCTGTAATGGTATGTGGTCTGACCATCGTCGTTCAGATGCTGCTCGACCTGATGGCACCATTCGGCCAATCCCTGGGCATCCGAGCGGATCGCCTCCTCGAGCAGAGGAACCTTCGACAGTGCCGTGAGGAAGCTCGCGTCATAGCGATTCGCCAATCGACGAACGATGCCCATGAAGAGCTGATATTCCCGCGCCAGGGATTCCAGGGCGGTTTTCGACAGAGGTGGCGCGTCCTCGGTGACGAAGAGGTCCGCGTCGTCGAGCGCGGCCTGGAGCATCGCGCGGTTCAGTTCGCCCTCGTCCAGGAGATATTCCTCGTACTTGCCCTTCTTGATCTTGAAGAGCGGCGGCTGGGCGATATAGATGTGGCCGCGTTCGACCAGTTCGGGCATTTGCCGATAGAAGAAGGTCAGGAGCAGGGTTCGGATGTGCGCGCCATCCACGTCGGCATCGGTCATGATGATGATGCGGTGATAGCGCAGATTGTCCGGATTGTATTCCTCGCGACCGATCCCGCACCCGAGTGCCGTGATCAGGGTGCCAACCTCGGCCGATGAGAGCATCTTGTCGAACCGGGCCTTTTCGACGTTCAGGATCTTTCCCTTCAGGGGGAGGATCGCCTGGAAGGTCCGGTCCCTACCCTGCTTGGCCGAGCCCCCTGCCGAGTCGCCCTCGACCAGATAGAGTTCGGATTTGGCGGGGTCCTTCTCCTGACAGTCGGCCAGTTTTCCCGGTAGACCCGCAATGTCGAGCACGCCTTTGCGCCGGGTCATCTCTCTAGCCTTGCGCGCGGCCTCGCGGGCGCGGGCGGCCTCCAGCATCTTGTTGGCGATCACCTTGGCCTCGCCCGGCTGCTCCTCCAGGAAGGTGTTGAGCTGCTCGACCACCAGGGATTCGACCGCCCCCTTCACCTCGGAGGACACCAGCTTATCCTTGGTCTGAGAGGAGAATTTGGGATCTGGAACCTTGACCGAGAGGACGGCCGTCAGTCCCTCGCGCGCGTCGTCGCCGACGGGCCGAACCTTCTGATTGCGGTCCAGCGCCTCCCGCTCGATGTAGGTATTCAGCGTTCGGGTCAGTGCGGTGCGGAGGCCGGACAGATGGGTTCCACCATCCTTTTGCGGGATGGTGTTGGTGTAGCAGAAGATCGTCTCCTGGTAGCTGGAGTTCCACTGGATGGCCAGTTCGACATTGATCGACTGATGCTCGGCACTGAAATAGAAGACCGTCGGATGGATCGGATCCTTGTTCTTGTTGAGATGTTCCACGAAGGCCTTGATGCCGCCGTGGTATTCGAAGGTGTCCGAGCGCCCGCTGGATTCCTCGGTCAGAGAGATCCGAACCCCCGAGTTGAGGAAGGACAATTCGCGCAGTCGACGGGCGAGGATGTCGTAATGGAAATCGAGATTCGAGAAGATTTCGGCGGATGGGTAGAAGCGGACCTCGGTTCCGGTCAATGAGGTATCGCCGATGATCTCCAGGGGATATTTGGGGACCCCGAGCTGATACTCCTGCTGATGGATATGGCCGCCTCGATAGATCCTGAGCAACAGCCGCTCCGACAATGCATTGACGACCGAAACGCCGACTCCGTGCAGACCGCCAGACACCTTGTAGGAATTGTCGTCGAACTTTCCGCCCGCATGCAGGACGGTCATGATGACCTCGGCGGCCGAGCGATTCTCTTCCGAGTGAAGGTCGACAGGAATGCCTCGGCCGTTGTCGGAGACCGACACCGAGCCATCGTCGTGCAGGGTTACGCTGACATTCGAACAGTATCCGGCAAGGGCCTCGTCGATCGAGTTGTCGACGATCTCGAAGACCATGTGATGGAGGCCAGTTCCGTCGTCGGTGTCACCGATATACATCCCTGGGCGTTTGCGGACAGCGTCCAATCCGCGAAGTACCTTGATGTTGGTGGAGTCGTACGTCATTGGACCTTTTTTGACTGGTGGCGATAAAAAATGAGGAAGGCCCTGTCGTGCGCAGAGAGACCCAGCGGCTGCCAGGCTCTCCCAGCGAAGGCATTCCCGGGATATGTGCTCCGGCCGAGGGATGGCCGAGACAGATTCGGAGGGAGAGATAACACCTTGCGATTATACGGGAAGCCGGCCCTTCGGTGTTCCCGCACGATTCGCGAAGGCGGTTCGGGTGACCATCAGACTTCACGGTTGAGGACACCATGTTCCACGTGGAACATGGCCGCGGAAGGTCCCGCATCCAGCGGATCGGAGGGGCGAGAGACCCCGGTGACGAATATCTGGGAACCGGTTTCGACGAACAGGGACCAGAGCTTCCGCACATGATTCCGATCGAGTTCGGCCTGGAGATCGTCCAGCAGCCAAATAGATCGGGGCGCCCCGGCGCTTCGATGCAGTTGTTCGCATGCCAGCTGAAGCAGGCTGACCACCACCTTCATCTGGCCTCGCGACAGGGAGGCTCGCTCCCCATCCCTTGAAAGATAGAAGTCGGCTCGATGTGGACCTCTCAGCGTGAAGCCCCTGGACCTCTCCTGGTCCCGGCACGCGTCCATCGCCTCGGTCAAAGCAAGACCATGCGGCCATCCTGGATCGTACTCCAGATCGAGATCGTCCAGGAACGGGAAGTCCGCCTTCAAACACAGGAATGGCATCCTCAGTCCTTCGAGAAAGGCCCTTCTCGATTCATCGATCGATTGCGCAGCCTCGACGAATAGAGAATCCCATTGAGCCGTATCCTTCCACTTGGCCTTGAGTGCGGCATTGCGTTGGAGCAAGAGCCGTTGAAAGGTATATCTCTGCCCCTTGAATCGATCGTTCCAGAGCGAGGTATTCCAATCCAGGAAGAGACGCCTCAGCTGCGGGTCGCCTTCGATCAGAGACTGAGGATTGTCGGTGACCAGCTTGGTAGGAATCAGGGGAACATCGGGGTCGTGATCCAGCACACCGGGAGGCCGGATCTCTCTCTGCGCCCCCTTCGAATCCTGGACGAAGCGAACCTCGAAGGGTGCGTCCGGCTCGGACGCGAAGGATCCCTTGATGCGGGTCCTGGACTGATCGCGATTCACCAGGGGGCCAAATTTTCTGCCCCTGTAGGTTCTTCCCCGGGCAAGCAGATAGAGGGCCTCCAGCACGGAGGACTTGCCGGCGCCATTGGCACCGAAGAGCCAGACAGCGGAGACATCCGTGTCCAAGCGGGCTCGTTCGATGTTTCTCAGGCCATCGATGTCGAGCGAGACGAGCCGATAGGTCCTCATGGGACCAATGTCGCGGACGGATCGCGATCAGCCGATCCGGATATCAAAGCCGCATGGGCATGACGACATAGGTCTCGTCGTCCGAGTCCCGACCACGCCAGATCGAACTGCTGTCGGCATCCTGAAACTGAACCTGAACCTTCTCCGCATCGATGGCATTCAGAACGTCCATGAGGTAGGCGACATTGAAGCCGATCGAAATGGCCTCTCCGGAATAGTCGGATTCGATCTCCTCTTCCGCCTCTTCCTGCTCCGGGTTGTGCGCCAATAGCCTCAGCACGCCATCTCCGAATGCGAGTCGAACACCTCGATACTTCTCGTTCGACAGAATCGCCGTTCTCGACAAGGCTCCCTTGAGCTCGTCCTTGTCGAGCGTCGCCGTCTTCTCGAGGCTGCGCGGGATCACACGTTCATAGTCCGGATAGCGGCCGTCGACCAATTTGGAGACCATGGTGGTATGACCGACGGCGATGCGAACGCTCTTGGCGCCGACCAACAACTCCACCATTTCTTCCGAGTTGCTGAGAAGCCGCTTGAGCTCTAGCACGGTCTTGCTCGGGACGATGACCTGCCTGCCCTCTCCGAAGTCTCCGCCCGGACGAATCTTGTATCGCGCCAGCCGATGGCCGTCCGTAGCCACGGCGATCATGTCCTCTCCCTGGAATTCGATCAGCAGGCCGTTGAGGTAATAGCGGACATCCTGCTGCGCCATGGCGAAGGCCGTTTTCTCCAGCAGGCGTTTGAGGACGTTCTCTGGCAGCGAGATGCCTCGTCCACCCTGCTCGATCTCCATCGTCGGGTAATCCGTCGCCGGCAGTACACCGAGCGCGAATCGGCCTCGGCGGGCGGTGAGCACGCATCGGTCGTTCTTCGTCTGGAAGCGGATGTCCGCCCCCTCTTCGAGACTCCGGCAGATATCGGCCAGCTTCCTGGCCGGAACGGTCGTTTCGCCTTCCTCGGAGACATCCGCGGCACATTCGGCGCTGACCTCGACCTCGAGATCCGAGCCGGTGAAACGAACCTGTTGCCCCTGAGCCTTGACCAGAAGATTTCCAAGGATCGGCAATGTTTGCCGTCGTTCGACGACGCCGATTACCTTTCCGACGATGGGCCACAAGGTTTCTCGGTTGACCACGAATTCCATCAATATCTCCAGAGGGAAATATATATATTTAATGTTAGTTATAGGGTCTGTGGAAAAGTCTCTGTTCGACGAAAATCTTCGCTGGAACAGGGTGCTGAATCGTTCCCGACCTCTTCGTAAGTGTTGTCGAAGCTGTGGACAAATCGACCTCCCGGCGACCGACCGAATCCATGAACAGCTTGTCCACAGCTAGGAGTTCAGTATTCTCAACAGGTTTTTATAGTCTTCCTCGACCGCCGCGTCGCTCTCTCGCAGGCTCTTGATCTTGCGGGTGGCGTGCAGAACGGTGGTATGGTCTCGACCACCGAAGGCGTTGCCGATCTCGGGCAGACTATGCTTCGTGAGTTCCTTGGACAAGGCCATCGCGATCTGACGCGGGCGTGCCAGAGACCGGCTGCGCTTCGCCGAGAGCAGATCCGAGGTGCGCAGCTTGAAGTACTCCGCGACCGTCTTCTGGATGTTCTCGATGCTGACCTGCTTGTCCTGGGCGGCGAGCACGTCCTTCAAGGCGTGCTTCGCGAACTCCATGGTAATGGGCTTGCCGGTGAACTGAGAGTTGGCCACCAGACGCCTGAGCGCGCCCTCCAGTTCGCGGATGTTGGAGCGGATGCGCTTGCCGACGAAGAAGGCGACGTCCTCCGGAAGCTCGACGCCCAGCTGACTGGCCTTGCAGTGCAGAATGGCGACGCTGGTCTCGAGATCCGGGGGATCGATGGAGACGGTCAGCCCCCAACCGAATCGGGACTTGAGCCGTTCCTCCAGGCCCACGACCTCCTTCGGAAAGCGGTCGCTGGAGAGTACGATCTGCTGGCGCGACTCGAAGAGCGCGTTGAAGGTGTGGAAGAATTCCTCCTGAGACCGTTCCTTGCCGGCGAAGAACTGCACGTCGTCGATCAGCAGGGCGTTGACCGAGCGGTAGGTCTTCTTGAATTCCTCGATACGGTTGTGCTGCAGCGCCTTGATCATCTCGGCGACGAATCGTTCGGAATGCAGATAGACCACTCTGGCATTCGGGTTGGAGGCCAGGATGACGTTGCCGAGCGCATGCATCAGATGGGTCTTGCCCAGGCCGACACCGCCGTAGACGAACAGCGGGTTGTAGGCCGTTCCAGGATTCTGCGCGATCTGCATGGAGGCGGCGCGGGCGATCTGGTTCGATTTGCCCTCGACGAAGGTGTCGAAGGTGAAATCCGCATTGAGATTGGCGCTGGAACGCCGTTCGTCGAGATCGGGCGCCGGAGGCGGAGTCTCGAAGCGGCTGTATCCGGGGATGATGGGGGCTTCTTTGTCGAGTCCGCCGACCTCGAAGACGATCTGAGCGATCGCGCCTTCGCTGAACTCGGCACAGAGATCCAGCAATCGCCGTTCGTAATGCTTCTGCGTCCAGTCGAGAACGAAGCGGTTGGGTGCAAGCAAGCGCATCAGGCGGCCATCCACTCGGGCCTGAAGCGGCAGAATCCAGGTATTGAATTCGGCAGACGTCAATTCGCCCTTCAATTGCTTGACACACTGATCCCACAGACCCACAGCGACTCCCGACAACGGTCGATTTCTTGATAGTGATGCGTCAGGTCGCGGCACCGGGCGCGACAGACATGGACAGGCAGTCTAGCGTTCCAGCACAGACTTATCCACAACCTTCGCGGATTCGGACCTATCTAATTGATTGACGGGCGCCGATAAATTGCATATATTTTCCGCCCTTTTATGGCGGGGTTTCTTCGCCCCAAACCAACGTCTCTCTGGAGTACCCTTCATGAAGCGCACTTTTCAACCCAGCCGCCTGAAGCGGGCTCGTACTCACGGGTTCCGGGCGCGTAGCGCGACCCGTAATGGGCGCAAAGTCCTCGCCGCTCGTCGTTCCAAGGGCCGGCTTCGTCTGATCCCCTGAGCGAGCCTACGTCCGGTCGACCCGACCGCAGCCACCCGCGCGGCCGACGATTAACGAACGCGACCCAGTTCCGGCGAGTGTTCGCCGAGCCGAAACGGACAGGAAAATCCGGTTTCGTGGTGCTCTATCGCTACAACGAGCTCGAGCAACCCCGACTTGGTCTGGCCATCTCCAAGAAGTGTGCCCGGCGCGCCGTCGACAGAAATCGGCTCAAACGTATCGTTCGCGAGAGTTTCCGGATCCATCGCGAACGGCTTCCAGGGGTCGACATCGTCGTACTTTGCTCGCATGGCGCTACGTCGCATCCGAATCGGCGGCTCTTTCAGGCTTTAGAGCAGGCTTGGGCCAGTATTAGGAATACAGCATGCGCCGCATCTTGATCGGACTGATCAGGATCTACCAGTACCTGATCAGTCCGCTTCTCGGCCCCCATTGCCGCTTCTATCCTACGTGCTCCCACTACGCCGTCGAAGCCATCGAGCGTCATGGTGTGGTTTACGGCACCTACTTGGCTCTTCGTCGCCTATCCCGCTGCCATCCCTGGCATCCGGGCGGCATCGACCCAGTTCCCCAAGAAAGGCAGACCAAGATTCATGGATAACCAGCGCTTGATCCTATTCCTCGCACTCGCTGCAGTGCTCTTCTTGATATTCGAGGCCTGGCAGCAGGATTACGGCCAGGTTGCCCAGCCGGTGGCGCAGACGGAGCAGATCCAGTCATCCGCGGCTCCCTCCCCCTCCGTTTCGACTCCCGCGGATTTGCCCGACGCTGCTCCCATCACCAATGCCGAGGTGCCGGGTGCCGCCCCAGCGATGACCGCGACCGGCTCGGCGGAGCGTCCGATTCTGGTCGAGACGGACGTGCTCAAGGTCGAGATCTCGCCGCGAGGCGGCACCATCGCCAGTGTCTGGCTGTTGGACTATTCGGTCGTACCCGAGAAGCCTGAGGACAAATACCGTCTTTTCAAGCCGGTTCCGCCGAACATGCTGATCAGCCAATCCGGTCTGCTCGGCGACAAATCGGCCGGGCTGCCGACCCACGAGAGTCTGTTCCAGACTGCCCAGCCCAGCTATCGGATGGAGTCCAGCGCGAATCAGCTCGATGTGGTGCTGACCTGGAAGAACGAGGCCGGACTGGAGGTCACCAAGACCTACCGTTTCTCCCGCGGCAGCTATCTCATCCATGCCACCCAGACCCTGTCGAACGGTTCCGACAAGGCGATCGCCGCACGCGAATACACCCAGTTGCAGCGCACGCCTCTGAACGATCCGAACGAGCCGCGCTTCGTCCACACCTATACGGGCGGTGTCTATTACAGCCCCGAGGACAAGTACAAGAAGGTTTCCTTCGACGACATGACCGAGTCGCCGCTGGACAAGTCGGTCTCCGACGGCTGGATCGCCATGATCCAACACTATTTCATGGCCGCCTGGATCCCTCCCCAGGGTGTGCAGCAGACCTTCTACACCAATACGCTCAACAACTCGCGCTACATCATCGGTCAGTATTCGCCCGCGGTGAGCGTTCCAGCAGGAGCGAGCCATACCTTCGAGGATCGTCTCTTCATCGGTCCCAAGCTCCAGGATCAGCTCGCGACCATCGCCCCCGGACTGGACCTGGCGGTCGACTACGGCTGGCTGACCGTCATCGCTCAGCCCATCTTCTGGGTCATGACCTGGATCCACGCCCTGGTCGGCAACTGGGGCTGGACCATCATCATCCTCACCATCCTCATCAAGCTGGCCTTCTACAAGCTGTCCGAGACCAGCTATCGCTCGATGGCCAACATGCGTCAGCTGACGCCGCGGCTGCAGGCGCTCAAGGATCGCTACGGCGACGACAAGCAGCGTCTGAACCAGGCGATGATGGAGATGTACAAGACCGAGAAGATCAATCCGCTCGGCGGCTGTCTGCCGATCCTGGTCCAGATCCCGGTCTTCATTTCGCTCTACTGGGTGCTGCTCGACAGCGTCGAGATGCGTCAGGCGCCCTTCATGCTCTGGCTGGACAACCTGTCGGCACCGGATCCCTATTACATTCTGCCCCTGATCATGGGCGTCTCCATGTTCGTCCAGCAGAAGCTGAATCCGCCTCCGCCGGATCCGATGCAAGAGAAGATCATGATGAGCCTGCCGTTCGTCTTCACGGTCTTCTTCGCCTTCTTCCCGTCGGGCCTGGTGCTCTACTGGACGGTCAACAACCTGCTGTCGATCGCCCAGCAATGGCACATCACCCGCACCATCGAGAAGGAATCCGCCAAGAAGCGCCGCTGAGCGTGCCGCTTCTCCTTCGCCAGCCATGGCGGACATAGAGACCATCGCGGCCGTCGCCACGCCCCCGGGACTCGGGGGCGTCGGCATCGTCCGCGTCAGCGGGCCCTTGGCTCCGGAGATCGCCCGGGCCGTCACGGGCGCGCTCCCCTCCCCTCGCACGGCAACCTATCGCCTCTTCCGCGATGCCGAGAACGGCTTCATCGACGAAGGCATCGCCCTCTATTTTCCATGTCCCGGATCCTTCACCGGCGAGGACGTGCTCGAACTCCAGGGGCACGGCGGTCCGGTCGTCATGGATCTTCTGCTCGAGCGCTGTCTGGCTCTGGGCGCGCGACTGGCCCGGCCGGGCGAATTCACCGAACGGGCCTTCCTCAACGGCAAGCTCGACCTGGTTCAGGCCGAGGCCGTCGCCGATCTGATCGAAAGCTCGACCGCCCTCGGCGTGCGTCTCGCCGGACGGACCCTGCAGGGCGACTTCTCGCGCCGCATCCAGTCGCTGGTCGAGGAACTCGTCCGACTGCGGGTCTTCATCGAGGCCGCGCTCGACTTTCCCGAGGAGGAGATCGATTTTCTGGCCGACTCGTCCGTCGCCGAGGATCTGGACCGGGCCATCGTCATGACCCGTCAGGTCCTGGACGAGGCCCATCGCGGCCAGGTTCTGCGCGAAGGTCTGGTCGTGGTGATCGCCGGTGCGCCGAACGTCGGCAAGTCGAGCCTGCTCAACGCGCTCTCCGATACGGATGCCGCCATCGTCACCCCGATTCCCGGGACCACGCGCGACGTCCTGCGTCAGGACATCCAGATCGACGGATTGCCGATTCGGGTCGTGGATACGGCCGGACTGCGCGAAACCGAGGATCCGGTCGAGCGCGAGGGCGTGCGGCGCGCCCGCAGACAGCTCGACGACGCGGATCTGGTGCTCCTGGTCTACGATGCCCAAAAGGGACCGGACGCGAGCCTTACCGAGGCGCTGCCCTCTGGGATTCCTGTCGTGCGGATCCGCAACAAGATCGACCTGATCGACGCGTCCCCTCGGATCGAGCAGAGTGAATCCAGAACCGAGATCTCGCTCTCCGTCGCCACTGGACAGGGGCTGGAACTGCTGCGGACCCATCTCAAAGTCCGTGCGGGTCTGGACTTCGGAAACGAGGGCGTCTTCATCGCGCGCCGCCGCCATCTGGACGCCTTGAATCGAGGTCTCCAGCGACTGCTCGAGGCCCAGCGACATCTCGCGGGACGACTCGGTCCCGAACTGGTCGCCGAGGAACTCTTGCTCGCCCAAACGGCCTTCGGCGAGATCACCGGAGAGGTGACATCGGAGGATCTGTTGGGACGGATCTTCTCCAGTTTCTGTATCGGCAAGTGATTGGATCGCGTCAGGTCTCGCGCTCCGGCGGGACTCCAGCACCGTCATCTCTTCTTCAACTCTTGGGTGTATAAATCCCGGTTCGTCCGTTTTTCGGATCACCCGGTGCCGTGATGTGCGTCGGAGAGATCCCTCAGCCTCCGGTCCGGAGAACCGATTCATGGCACGAATCCATTCCCAATCGTCCGAGCGACCTACTGTCGATTCGATCCGCTCGGTCGCCGATGCCGTGCGTCGTCGGGTGCTCGAACATACGCTGACCAACAACGGCGGCTATCTCAGTCAGGCCTGTTCCTCCGCCGAGATCCTGGCGACCCTCTATCTGAGGGTCATGCGGCTGGGTCCGAGCGATGCCTCCTCGATCCCTAAACCCTTTGCGGGCGTCCCGGGCGCGGACAATCCGGATGCCTTCACGGGGGCCGGATACAACGGACCGAAAGGGCCTGATTTCGATCGGTTCATCTTCTCCCCGGTCCACTATGCCCTGGTGCTCTATTCGCTTCTGATCGAGCTCGGCCGGCTGGACCCGAATGCGCTCGACGCCTTCAATCGGGACGGAAGCACGGTCGACCTGATCGGCGCCGAGCATTCGCCGGGTCACGAGGTCACGGCCGGATCCCTGGGGCAGGCGATCAGCCAGGCCGGCGGGATCGCCTTGGCGCGGCGGCTTCGGGGGGATTCGGGGCGCGTCTGGGTCTTCATGTCGGACGGCGAATTCCAGGAGGGACAGACCTGGGAGGCCTTCGCCGCCCTCGCCTATCACGGACTCGGCAACATCGGGGTCTATGTCGACGCCAACGCCCAGCAGTGCGACGGCCCCATGGACTCGGTGATGTGCATCGAGCCGCTCGGCGACCGGCTCCGCGCCTTCGGCGCCGAGGTGCACGAGGTGGACGGGCATGATCCGGATGCCCTCGCCGCGCCCGCCGAGTCGATGGCGGAGCGCGACCGGCCGCTGGTGGTGATTGCACGGACCGATCCCTGTCGGGGGATCGAACGGCTCCGCGAACGTGCACCCAAACTCCACTATGTCCGCTTCAAGTCTGAGACGGAGTTCGAGACCTATCGGACACTCTTGAACCAGATGCGCGAGGGTATTCGCTGATGGAAACGGTACAGCGTCCCCACCGCGAAAACCTGGTGCGTTGGGCCCAGTCTCGCCCCGAGGTATTGGTGCTGTCGGCCGATCTCACCGCCTCCTGCGAGGCCGACGGCTTTCGCGACGCCTATCCCGAGCGCTTCTTCTCCATGGGGATGGCGGAGCAGAACATGATGGGCTTCGCCGCCGGTCTGGCGCGCGAGGGTCTCTTTCCCTTCATCCATACCTTCGCCGTCTTCGTCACCCGGCGTCCCTTCGACCAGGTCGCTATGTCGATCGCCTATCCCAATCTTCCGGTACGGCTGATCGGATTCCTGCCCGGGATCACCACCGCTGGCGGGGTGACCCATCAGGCGATCGACGACGTCGCCCTGATGCGGATCCTGCCGAACATGAGCGTCCTCGAATGCGGCGACGCGACCGATGTCGAGTCCGTGCTCGACGTCGCCCAGGCGGTGAATGGTCCCGTCTATGTCCGCATGCTGCGCGGCGAGGTCCCGCGTCTGTTCGATGCCGGCGAGCCCATGGTCTTGGGCCGGGCGCGCGTGCTGGGCGAAGGCAGGGATCTGACGGTGCTCTCGAGCGGCATCTGTACCGAGGAGGCGATGCGCGCGATCCAGGCGCTGCGTGGCCAGGGGCTCTCGATCGCGCATCTGCACGTCTCCACGCTCAAGCCCTTCGAGGATCCGGCGATCGAGGCGGCCATCGCCGGTGCGCGTCTCGGTGTCGTCACCATGGAGAACCACGGCATCATCGGCGGGCTCGGATCCGTGGTCGCTGAGCTCATGGCGGAGAAGGGGCTGGGCGGGCGTCTGATCCGGATCGGTCTGCGCGACACCTATGCGCACGGAGCGAGCCGTCGTTATCTGATGCGCGAGTACGGACTCGATGCCATGGCGCTGGTGCGGGCCGCCGAGGATCTGACCAGCACGCAGTTCGATCTCACCGAAGAGGCTCTGAGTCGAGTGCGGCTGGAGACCATGAGCCGAATCGACAAGACCGAGGACCTCTGATGCCGTCCGGTTCGAGCGTTTCCGGCGCCTCCCTGGATCTCAGCCGGGCGCGTTTTGAGGTCGTCTACCATCTGGCCTGTCCGGGCACCGAGGTCGAGACGCGGGCTCGCGATATCTGTATCGAGCAGACCGTCGAATTCCCCGAGTCCGCGATCCCGAATCCAGAGATCCGGGAGCAGATCGTCGGACGCATCCTCGCGATCGAGGCACTGGATGCCGGACGTTTCGAGGCGAGGATCGCCTATCCGGTCGAGGCGGCCGGATCCGAGCTGACGCAGTTCGTCAATCTGCTCTTCGGCAATATCAGTCTGAAGCCCGGGGTGAGACTGGTTCGATTCGAGGTTCCGGATGCCTTGGCCGATCTCTATCCGGGACCCAGATTCGGCCGCGATGGGTTGCGGACACTGGTGGGCGTGACGGATCGGCCCCTGCTCTGTACCGCCATCAAACCTATGGGTCTCGGACCCCATGAATTGGCGGATCTCGCCCATCGGCTGGCCCTGGGCGGCATCCATCTCATCAAGGACGATCACGGCCTCGCCGATCAGGTCTTCTGCCCATTCGACGAACGCGTGGCACTCTGCTCGGAGGCCGTGTCTCGGGCCAACCGCGAGACCGGCGGGAATGCCCTCTATCTGCCCAACGTCACCGCCCCGGCCGGCGAGATCGGGCGGCGCGCCCATTTCGCCAAGGAGGCCGGCGCGGGCGGGCTGCTCTTCTGCCCTGGACTCGCCGGACTCGATGCCGTGCGGGCACTGGCCGCCGACGATCGGCTCGATCTGCCCATTCTCAGTCACCCGGCCTTCCAGGGCGGTCACTGCATCCATCCCGATTCTGGAGTGTCGCATGGCGCCCTCTTCGGGCAGCTCAATCGAATGGCCGGTGCCGATGCGACCATCTTTCCCAACTGGGGCGGGCGCTTCTCCTTCACCAGGGAGGCCTGTCTGGATCTGGTCGAGGGTACGGTCCGCCCCATGGGGTCCATCAGGCCCATCTTCCCCGTTCCCGCGGGCGGCATGCGCCTGGATCGGGTCGCCGAGATGTGCGATTTCTACGGCCCCGACGTGATCCTGCTCATCGGCGGTGACCTGCACGCCAACGGACGCGATCTGATCGACAACTGCCGCCAGTTCTCCAACCTGTCCCAGCAAGCCTGAATCCACCGCCGAACCGCGAGGCACCCGAAGAGCCTGATGGAATATCGATCTTCGTGTCCTTTGCGCCTTTGCGGTTCAACAACATCGGGATCGCCGCTCAATCCTCGGCAGCATCCGGGGCGATGCGATCGATGAAATAGAGCGCGGCGACCAGCACCAGGCTGGCAACGGCCATCAGGTGCGGACCGAACAGCCAGAAGACCAGCGGGACGGCGAGATAGTAGCTTCGCATCCCGACGCTGTAGAAGGCACCCGCGCGATTGAGATGCTTGGCGACATGCTCGGGAGAGACTCCGGGTGGACGCGACGACGGCGGAAGCGAGATCTGGAAGCCCACGTGATTGTAGAGCCGCACCGACATGGCGAAGCTGAAGAAGGCGACCAGGAAATCGGCGAGCAGCACCATGAATTTCGCGGCCCGCAGACCCGGGTGATGCGAGCCGATCCCGTTCAGGGTATGCCAACTCTCGGCGAGCTTGTCGGCCTCGCTGCTGAGGTTCAGGACGCCTATCACCAGGATGACGGCGGTCGAGGCGAAGAAGGTCGCGGCCATGGTGGAGTTGCGCAGCGTCTGTACCGCGAGGATTCGCAGACTGGGTTCTTCCATGATGTGCTGGACCCAGAGGGTGCGGGCCTGGCGGTTGACGCTCTGGATGGTGCAGCGCGGATTGCGGCGGACGCACCAGGCGAGCGCGATCTGGTAGGCGATCAGAACGGTCAGCCCGACGCCGACCCAGATGATGTCGCCCGCGTACTCGTTCCACCATGGACTCATTCGTCGACTCCGGGTTGGATGGTTATGCTCTGAAACGCCTTCACGTCCGAGCTCAATGCTGGCACGTTCGACAGTAGAAGGTCGATCTCTGTCCGATACGGATCTGCCCGACCGGCGTTCCGCAGACCTTGCAGGGTTCGCCGGCGCGTCCATAGACCCGGAGCGATTGGGCGAAGTAGCCGGGTTGTCCGTCCTCGCGGACGAAGTCCCTCAATGTGGTTCCGCCTTGACGAATCGAGTCCTGCAGCAGCGAGCGAATCGTCGCGGCAAGCCGCCGATAGCGCTCCAGGCCGATCCGGTTGCAGGCTCGTGAGGGATGGATGCCGGCAAGGAACAACGACTCGTTGGCATAGATGTTACCCACGCCCACCACCACGGAGGCGTCCATGATGAAGGACTTCACCGCGATACGTCGTCTGCGGCTCAGTGCGTAGAGATGATCCCCGTCGAATCCGTCGCCCAGCGGCTCGGGTCCCAGGTCTTTGAGCAGCGGGTGCTGCGACTCCAGTCTGTCGGCCGATTGCGGCTCCCAGATAAAGATGCCGAAGCGTCTGGGATCGTGAAAACGCAGACAGCGTCCATCGTTCAGGATCAGGTCAAGATGGTCGTGCTTCCTCGGCGGACTGGATACGGGGACGACCCTGAGACTGCCGGACATCCCGAGATGGACCAGCAGTGTGCCCCGCTCCAAGTGAATCAATAGATATTTACTGCGGCGTGAGAGTCCGAGGATCGGCTGGCCGTCGACCCGAGCCGGCATGTCGGAAGGGATGGGCAGGCGCAGTCGCGGTTCGCGGACCAGGAGTCG
This sequence comes from Imhoffiella purpurea, assembly GCF_000585215.1. Taxonomy (GTDB): domain Bacteria; phylum Pseudomonadota; class Gammaproteobacteria; order Chromatiales; family Chromatiaceae; genus Imhoffiella; species Imhoffiella purpurea. The sequence continues at coordinate 108,619 of NZ_AONC01000002.1, forward strand.
TGCGATGCGGCGTCCCTCCAGATGCGGGCGAATCCCCCTCAGGGTGGTCTCGACCTCGGGCAGCTCCGGCATCGGCGGACTTATCGATCCAATCTGTCCGGATCGGTCGTGATGTCCATCTCCGGATCCGGGGCGAACGGATCCTGACCGAGACCGTAATCCTCGGCCGTTCCCGGATTGGTCATGGTGCGTGGCCTGGGACGCGGTCTGGCGACAGCCGGCATCTCTCCATCCGGCGTCAGGCGAACCTCGGGTGGCTTGCCGAGCTGAACGTCTCCGGGAAGGATGGTATCCGGATCCTTGGACGGGGCGTAGAGACCCTCGGACAGCGACAAGGGAGGCGTCGGCTTCTCCATGATGGGTGCGAACACCTCCTCCGGATCGATGGGGTCGGCGGGTATATCCGCGACGGCTTGCCGGGCGTCCGGGGTCGGATCGATCGCGGCCGGATTCTCGACCAGATCGGGGGCGGTCGCCAGCACATAGAGCAGGCGCTGATCCGGTCGAGCCCAGAGTTTCCGGTCCGGGGAGACCCGAAAGGCCAGGATATCGTCCTCGGAGACCTCGAGCTCGACACCGACGCCATCGAATGCGCCCGAGAGCGGCTCCACGCGCTCGGCGACGACCGATTCAAGATCCTTCAATACCTTGGAAGCGAGCGGCGTGCCGCCGATGCGTCCGAACACCGGCTCGAAACCGCGCGGCAGCAGGTGCCGCGAGACATAGAGGACGGGCGGGGCGATCAGGGACGGATAGAAGCGATCGTCGATCAGGTGCACCACCCCTTCCGCGGAGACGTAGCGATCCTGGGTGATCGGATCGATTCCACCGAAGACGAGTTCGAGCGTATCCAGCCTCAGACGGAGCCGGGTCGTGGTGAGGCCGATCTCGTCGATCGCGGCGGCCTCTTCGGGGACGCTGCGATGGACGGGCGTCGCCAGGATTCCGAGCAGCCTCTCGACCTGAGCGGGCTCGGCATCGACCTGCATGGGCTCTTCGAGTCGCCAGCCATATCCGCTGCGACCGAGCCGGATGAGCGGCTCGCCGTCGCGGGCGATCTCGATCAGCTGCAGATTGGCGGCGCTGAGATCGGTCAGCCTCGATCCTGAATCCGTTTGGGCCAGCTCCTGCTGCATGCGGATACCCACAACCATCACCGCCACGGCCAGGAGCAGATTGATCAGCCAGCGTCCCTTCATCGTCCCCTCCAGCGATACCAGCGTATCGCGAATCCGCTGGTCACGAAGAGTCCGGGCAGGAGCAGCAGCACCCCGACGCCGATCAGCATGCGTTGAGTCGAGCTCAGCTCCAGCGCCTCGGCCGCCTGGGGCGGAGGGGGCAATGCGAGCGGCGGCTCCTCGCCGCTCAGCCAGCGGAAGAACCTCAGACCCAGCTCGCGGTTGCCGTGACTGCCGATCTGGGCATTGCTGAGGAAGTCGCTGTCGCCGACGACCAGCACCCTCTGCTGGCGATCCGAGTCGGGCAGATTGCGGGTCAGCGCCAGGACCACGGCGAGCGGCCCAGCCTGCTCGCCCACCACCTCGTCACGGACGATCTTGCCCTCCAGACGGCCGGTCTCGTTCCAGCTCTGGCTGCCGGTCGAGAGATAGGTCGCGAGATCCCAGCCGGGGGCGATTCGGGTCTCGAATCCCAAGCTGCCCGGCAGCAGCGCGGGTGCGCTGAGCCCCTCTGTGAGCGGGTCGGTGGGGTAGTCGGAGATGACGGCGACGGCTGGGGTCTCCACGCCCATCTTGGCGGCGGCGGCGTCCACGATGACGCCCGGCAGGATGGACAGTCCCAGCTGAGCCGCCAGAGGGTCGAGTCCGTGCATGGGGCCCGGATCCATCAGCCACAGCAGGTTGCCGCCGCGATCCAGATAGCGCAGCAGGCTCTCGATCTCGCCCGGAAAGAGCTGGATTTGGGGCATGGAGAGCACGAGCAGGCGGGTGTTGTGCGGGACCTCCTGGATGGTCGCCAGGTCCAGTGGGCGGGCGAGGAAGCCCTGATCCCGGAGCTCCTGTCCGAGCCGTCCCAGATCGGTGGTGCCCCCGCCCTGGATGGAGCGCTCGCCGTGACCCTCGATCACGGCGACCCAGGGCGAACGGGTTTCGGCCAGCCGAGCGATCGCGGCCGAGATGGAGCGCTCCCCCACCTCCTTGAGCGTCTCGCGGCGTCCCTGGTATTCGAGCAGGATCTGACCGATCAGGGTGACGTCCGCGTCGCGCGCCCGTTCCGGGAACAGCTGCGGATCCAGGTAGTCGACCTGCATCTCGGGGAGGTTCTGACGATAGGGGGCGAGCAGACGCTCGATGGCCTCGCCGAGCGGCGTATCCTCGGGCGAGAAGACGGTGATCCGCAGCGGGGCGTCGAGACGGTCGAGAATCGCCAGGCTCTCGGCGGTCAGGCTGTTGCTTCCCGAGCTTGTCCAGTCCCAGTAGCGATCGTGGCGTGCGATCAGCCATCCGGATCCGATCACCAGCGCCAGCAGCAGCAGGACGAACGTCAGGTCGGCCAGGGCGCGCTCCACCCGCTGCAGCCGGATCCACAGACGTTGCGGGAATTCTTGTTGCGGGAAGGGCTTCATTGCAGACGACGGTTGATCAGTCGGCGATGCGTGAGCGCGAGGAAGAAGAGCGTGAAGAGAACGAAATAGCCCAGATCGCTCATGCGGACCGCACCGAGCAGGAACCAGAGGAGATGCTCGTTCCAGGAGAGCCAGTCGAACAGCGAGAGGCTCATGTCTCCGATGGAATCGGCGCGGCCGACGATCGAGAGCAGCAGGAGCAGACCGAATCCGATCAGGACCGATGCGCCAGGCTGGGAGCTGAGGCTGGATCCATAGAGACCGATGGCGCAGAACATGACGGCGGCCAGCCAGAGCCCGAGCGTCGCCGCGGCCAGATGACCCGGATCCAGGTCGGCGATGCCGCTCAGCATGAGCAGATTCGCGGCCGGCAGGAGACACAGTGGCGTGATGAGCAGGATCAGCCCCAGGAATTTGCCGATCACCACCTCGCCCAGACGGACGGGTGCCGAGCCCAGCAGGTCGAAGCTGCCCTCGCGCAATTCGGCGCTCAGAGACCGCATCGCCAGCAGGGGGGCCGCCAGCAGGGCGATCACGGCCGCGAATCCGAACAGATTGAGTGCCAGCTCTTGGGTCAGGCTGCCCACGCGCTCGTCGGCCGAGAGTCCGCTGAAATCCTCGACGACCTTCAGATAGATCCAGGCGAGCACGACCTGCCCGGCCCCGAGCAGAACCCAGATCAGGGGTGTCACCAGACCGCTCCGGATCTCGCGTCCGGCGATGGCGCCGATCATGTCCTGTCCTCCACGCCGATCAGGTCGAAGAAGACGCGCTCCAGATCGCTGTGTTCGGGAAGCAGCTCGAGCAACCCGAGACCGGCCATGACGATGCCACGGGACAGGTCGGCGGCCGTGCCAAGTTCGTCCAGCTCGACCAGATACCGGTCTCCGCCGATCGCCTCGGAACTCAGCACGTGCGGCAGGGTGACCAGCACCCCGGCGTCCGAGGTGGGCGTGAGGCGAATCCGCCACTGGCTGCACTGAGACGAGGGTTGGAGCCGGGCGTCGAACCGGACGCGGCCCTGATGCATGATGACCGCACGATCGCAGACGGCCTGGACCTCGCCGAGCAGATGGCTCGAGAGGATCACGCCGCATTCCTCGGCCAGACTGCGGATAAGCGCGCGCAGCTCGCGCATCTGAAAGGGATCCAGGCCCTCCGTCGGCTCGTCCAGGATCAGGAGCTTGGGCCGGTGCAGGATGGCCTGGGCGATCCCGAGCCGCTGACGGAAGCCCTTCGACAGCTTGGCGATCAGCCGCTGTCCGCTGTTCTCCAGACCGCAGCGGCGCTTGGCCTCGGCCACGGATTCGGGGATGCGGCGGGAGGGCAGGCGATGGATCCGGGCGCAGAAGGTCAGATATTCGTCTACCCGCAACTCTGGGTGAAGCGGCGGACGCTCGGGCAGATAGCCGAGATGGCGCTTCGCCTGCAAGGGTTTGCGCGCGAGATCGATCCCCTGGATCTCGATGCGGCCCCGGCTGGGGGCGAGCATTCCGGACAGGATCCGCAGACAGGTGGTCTTTCCGGCGCCGTTCGGTCCCAGCAGGCCCAGTACCTCGCCCCTGTCCAGACACAGATTCACGTCGGAGAGCGCCTGCTGGCTTCCGAATCGTCTGGAGAGATCGGTGACGCGAACGAGGGTGTCCATGAGCAGGGGAAGATAACCGCTCCGGGCCGGCTTGCCAAACTCCATGGAGGTCCGACGGGGCCAAGCCTGTCGAATGGATGATGGAGCGCGGTTCGGCAGGTGGTGAGGCGGCCTTCCCTGGCCTTATGGAGCCGTTCGAGTCGGAAACGGATCCCTCGTTTCATCCGTCGACCCGATATCGGCAGGGAATCACTTCTCCTGGGCCGATGTCGGGGTTTCAGGAGTCAGCTGGGCCGGCTGCTGCCAGGGTACGTAGGGCAGTGCCGGATAGGCATGGTCCCAGTAGCGAGGATATCCGAGCCAATGATGGTAGCGGTGCCAATGGCGATAGGGCCGATACCAGTAGCCCGGGCCACCCCAGTAACCCGGAGCGCCCCAATAGCCTGGTCCGCCCCAGTATCCGGGGCCCCACCAGCCCGGACCGCCCCAGCCGCTCCAGCCACCGCCGAAACCGAAGCTGAAGCCGCCGCCGAAGAACCCGAAGAAGGCTTGCGACTGTGCCGGAGTCGCAAGCAGCAGGGTCGCGAACAATGCGGAAAGGAAGACATGTGGACGTTTCATGATGCACCTCCACTGGGACCTCGAATCCGATCCCACGGAAGTATGGGATCCGGGCCCCGTGTCTTTTATTTTAGTAAATAATCAAGGACTGATTAGGTCGGCCCTTCGATTCCGATCCGAATCGACTCTGCTGTCTGTCTTCTCAGTTCTTGCCTCGGCGTTCGCCAGGTCGCTCTGGCGGTGCCGAGGGTAGGATCAGCCGACCCATTCATAGATCTCGATCGAGGCCGGATCGCAACTGCAGCAGCCTCCGGCGCACGGCGTGTTGGCGGGCAGCTTGCGGACGCGGCCCTTGCGTTCCAGCGTCTCCAGCATTCCGCGCAATGCCTCCGGATTCGCGTCGAACCGGTGCGAGAGATCCCGCAAGGCGGCCCGTCCGTTCTCCCGCAGATAGCCAGAAAGTTCGGTGACGATCATAGTGGCTCCTTAAAGGGTCTCACGCGCCAGGTCGCGCTTCGGCAAGGTGCGCTGGGACCACCAGCGCATGGCGACGACGGCGGCGCCGAAGAGCGCGAGCATGGCGCCGATCCAGGATGCCGAGCTCGCCGGATCGCGCGCGAAGATCGCTGCCTGGTAGAAGATAGTCGCGGTGATATAGCCGAGCCCGGTCGTCCAGGTCACCGCGAACAGGGTCCAGCCCGGGGAGGTCTCGCGGTTGATGGCCGCGATGGCCGCCACGCAGGGGGCATAGAGCAGGATGAAGAGCAGATAGGCGAAGGCGCCGGCCGCGCCGTCGAAGCGGGCCGCCATGGCGCCGAAGGTCGTGGTCGTCACCTCCTGCTCCGAGGCGGCCAGCTCCTGGTCGTCGACATCGCCGATATCGAGTCCGAGCGGATCGGCCCAGCCGCCCAAGGCGTCGCCGAGATTGGCCGGGATGGTGGCCACGGCCTCGGCCAGGCCGGCGCCCATGTCGTAGCCGCCATCCTTTTCTTCCGCGGCGGCTGCCTCACCGCCCTGGTCCTGGCTGCCCAGGGCCGAGTAGGTGGCGTCGAGCGTTCCCACCACGGCCTCCTTGGCGAGGATGCCGGTGAAGATGCCGACGGTCGCCGGCCAGTTCTCCTCGTCCAGCCCCATGGGACCGAAGGCGGGCGCGATGGTGCGTCCGATCTCGGCCAGGAGCGAGCGGTCGCTGTCCTCGTTGCCGAAGCTGCCGTCCGTGCCCGTGCTGTTGAGCACGTTGATGACCAGCACCATGGGCACGATCACGGATCCGGCGCGGACCACGAATCCCTTGGTGCGGTCCCAGGTGCGCAGCGCCACGCCCTTGAGGGTCGGCAGATGATAGGGGGGCAGTTCCATCACGAAGGGCATGGCCTGGCCCTGGAGGAGTGTCCGCTTGAGGATGAATCCGGTCAGCACGGCCGCCGCGATCCCGATCAGATAGAGACCGAAGACGATGTTCTGTCCGCCGGAGGTGAAGAAGGCCGCCGCGAAGAGCGCATAGACGGGCAGCCGCGCACCGCAGGACATGAAAGGTGCCATGAGCACCGTGAGGATCCGGTCGCGCTGATTCTCCAGGGTGCGGGCAGCCATGATGGCCGGGACGTTGCAGCCGAATCCGACCAGCAGCGGCACGAAGGACTTGCCGGGCAGTCCGATGCCGCGCATGAAGCGGTCGACTACGAAGGCCGCCCGCGCCATGTAGCCCGAGTCCTCGAGCACCGACATGAACAGATAGAGAAAGGCGATGATGGGGATGAAGGTCGCGACCACCTGGATGCCGCCGCCGATGCCACCGGCGACGCCGACGACGAACCATTCGGGTGCCCGGGCGGCTGTCAGGAAGGCGGCGGTGCCGTCGACGAAGAGGGTGCCGGCCGCGATGTCGAAGAAGTCGATGAATGCACCACCGATGTTGATGGTGAACATGAACATCAGGTACATGACGAAGAGGAAGATGGGGATGCCGAAGGCGCGGTTGAGCATCACCCGGTCCAGGCGGTCCGACAGGGTTCGCGAGACCTCGCCGACCTGCGTCACGCTGGCCTGGGTTACCGCGTGCGCATAGCCGTAGCGGGCGTCGGCGAAGAGGATGTCGGCGTCGTCGGCCTCGTCGCCGAGGAGCGCGCGGATTTCGTCGTTCCCGACGCGCTCCCCCACCAGGTTTGCGGCCAGATCGTCGCCCTCGATCAGACGCGCCGCCAGCCAGCGCGGCGGATCCATTTGGGCCTCGGCGATGCCCGCGATCTTGGGCACGATCGCGGCGATCGCATCCTCCAGCTTCTGGCCGTAGTTCACCGGGTTGGCGGGGATCCAGCGCGCGTCCGTTACCGACTGGGCGGCATCCAGCAGGGCCTGGCGCAGTTCCTTGATCCCCTTGCCGTCCGCCGCGACGACCGGGACGACGGGGCATCCCAGTCGCGCCGACAGCTGCTCGACGTCGATCTGGAGCCCGCGCTCCTCGGCGACGTCCATCATGTTGAGCGCGATGAGGGTCGGCCGTCCCATCTCGAGCAGCTGGGTCGTCAGATAGAGATTGCGCTCCAGGTTGGCCGCGTCGAGGATGTTCAGGATGAGATCGGCCTCGCGCGCATGGACGAAGTCCCGGGCGATCCGTTCGTCCAATGACACCGCCTGGTCCGACACATCCAGCGAATAGGTTCCGGGCAGGTCGACCAGATTGAACTCGGCGCCGCCGAATCCGTAGCGTCCGATCTTGCGTTCCACCGTGACGCCGGGCCAGTTGCCGACGCGCTGTCTGGACCCGGTGAGGGCGTTGAAGAGGGTCGTCTTGCCGCAATTCGGATTGCCGACGACGCCGATGGTATAGCGCGTCTTCATGGTCAGATTCGCTCCACTTCGAGAACGGCCGCCTCGTCGCGCCGCAGACTGACGGAGGTTCCACGCACCCGGATCTCGACCGGGTCTCCCAGCGGCGCGACCCGCACCACCTCGAGCGCGACGCCCGGCGTGATCCCCATGGAGAGCAGCTTGCGCCGATAGGTTCCGCCGCCGCCCTGGAAGCCCAGCACGCGACCATTGTCGCCAACCGCGAATTCCTTGAGTGTCGTCTTCATCGTCCGAGCCCCGTCACGAGAATCTTGGTAGCCATGCCTCCGCCGAGCGCGATGCGAGTCTCGCCCCGCGCGACCACCAGTCCGGCGCCCTGGCGCTGGATGACGCGCAGCTCGGTTCCCTGATTCAGACCCAGCTCGGTCAGGCGCATGACCAGTCCCTTGCCACCGAGCAGCGATCGGATCCGCACCCGCTCGCCGTCGCTGGCCATGGTCAGAGGAAAGGGTTTTGTGTCGTCGGCCGGGGTCGCGGCGATCGGATCTGCCGCGGTGTCGTTCGGAGCCAGGTCGAGGAATTCATGGGCGTGCAAGGAGATGGAGTGGGTCATGGCTGCAGGCTGTCGCGGCACCTTAAACAAGAAGGATTCTCAATATTATGAGTCTGCAACCGCAAATGCAAATAGCACTCAAAAACTAACGCGCTGATTTACACAGTAAATCGATTGGGAATAAGGGAAGTGCCGATGGCTTGACGGGATTCGAGAACGAGGCCGAATCGGTCGAGGTGATCGGAATGGAGTCGGGCGCGGGAGAGCCGACCGCTCTCAGGTCTCCCGGTTCGAGGAAGGGTCGCAGAATGACTCGTAGAGCGCCGAGTAATCCAGGTCTCCGAGTCCCTGCTCCTCGGCCTGGAGGCAGGCGGATTCGATGGCGGCCGTCAGCCGAGTGTCGAGTGCGTTTTCATCGGCGACGCGACGGAAGAGCCGAACGTCCTTGTGCAGATGCTTGAGCGGGAAGTTGGCCGCGCCGTAGTCGTGGCTCAGATATTTGTCGAGCTTCTTGTCGAAGGTCTTGGCGTAGAGCGCGCTCGATCGCAGCAGGGTCATGAACTGCTCGACGTCGATGTTCTCGCGCCGAACCAGTCCGAGACTGAGGGAGAAGGTGGCGGTCAGGCCGGCGATCAGCTGGTTCATCGCCAGCTTCAGGGCCGCGCCCTGCCCCAGATCGCCGATCAGCCGAGGATCCCGGCTCAGATCCTTGAGCACGGGGAGGCAGCGTTCGAAGAGATCCGGATCGCCGCCGGCCATGAGGATGAGGTTGCCCTCGCGCGCCTCGGGAAGGCTGCCGAGCACGGGGGCTTCCAGGTATTCGCCGCCCTGGGCGGCGACGTGCTCGGCGATGTCGCGGCTTTCGCGCGGCGCGATGGTGCCCATCTGGACGACGATGCAGCCGGCCAGCCGGTCGGCGTCCGCGCCGCGGAAGAGCGTATCCAGGATGGCCTCGGCGTCGCTCAGGAGCAGACAGGCGATGTCGGCCTCGGCGATCGCCTCCTCCGGCGAGCCGGCCAACATCACACCCCGTTTTCGGGCGGCCTCGGCGCGCTCGGATCCCCGGTTCCATCCCACGACCTCGCGGCCCTGACGTTTCAGTCGCAGCGCGATTTCGGATCCCAGCAGTCCCAATCCCAGCACGGCTGTCTTCATGGCACGGACTCCAGATTGCGTCATTCCGAAGGGAGCGCTCTGGTTTCGAGCGATCGGCGGTGGGCGAATGCTAACCTGGGCGGCGCAACCCTTTTATGACGGTTGCCGTCTTCGGGCGGATGCCGCGCCAGAGATGGAAGGACTCGGCGGCCTGCTCGACCAGCATTCCGAGACCGTCGAGGGCGCGTGCCGCCTGGTGCGCCGCGCCCCAGCGGCAGAAGGCGGTCGGCACGTCGCCGTAGAGCATGTCGTAGGTCCAGCCGCCGGGGGCGAGACAGGTCTCCGGGATGGCCGGAACCGCGTCGCTCAATCCGGCGGAGGTCGCATTGATGATGAGGTCGAAGCGTTCGCCTTCGAGTTGGTCGAGACCGCATCCCTCGACCGGGCCGAATGCGGCGCCCAGCGCGGCCAGATCCTCTGCCTTCGCGGCGGTCCGGTTGGCGATCCGAAGTCGGGCGAGACCGCTTTCGAGCAGCGGCAGCAGCACGCCGCGCGAGGCGCCTCCGGCACCGAGCAGCAGCACGGATCTGGCCCTGAAATCGAAGCCGTGATTGATGCCGAGATCGCGGACGAGTCCGACCCCGTCGGTGTTGTCGCCGCGGATCCGAGTCGCGTCGAGGCGGATCAAGGTGTTCACGGCCCCGGCGATCTCGGCCCTCGGGCTGCGTTCGTCGGCCAGCGCCCAGGCCTCTTCCTTGAAGGGAACCGTGACGTTCAGACCCAGTCCGCCCTCGGCGAAGAAGCGTCGGACGTCTCCGGCGAAGTCGTCGCGGTCGCCGAGCAGCCGGCCGTAGCGGATGTCCTGCCCGGTCTGTTCCGCGAAGGCGGCATGGATGGCGGGCGACTTGCTGTGGGCGATGGGATTGCCGATGACGGCATAGCGGTCGGGCATCGAGATGCCTCGCGGTTGGATCGGTTGGGACGGGAGGCTCGAGCGGCGAGCCTCCCGGGACGAGGGGCGGGCGCGGCCCGTCCCCGATGCCTCACTCGGCGAGCCAGCGGGCGATGTCCTTGGAGAAATAGGTCAGGATGCCGTCGGCACCGGCGCGTTTCATGGAGACCATCGCCTCCATTACCACCGCCTTTTCGTCGAGCCAGCCGTTCATGCCCGCGGCCTTGAGCATGGCGTATTCGCCGCTGACCTGATAGACGAAGGTCGGCGCGCCGAACTGGTCCTTGACGCGCCGGACGATATCCAGATAGGGCATGCCGGGTTTGACCATCACCATGTCGGCACCCTCGGCGAGGTCGAGCGCAACCTCGTGGATCGCCTCGTCGGAATTGGCCGGGTCCATCTGGTAGGTGTACTTGTTGCCCTTGCCCAGGTTGCCGGCGGTGCCGAGCGCGTCGCGGAAGGGGCCGTAGTAGCTGGAGGCATACTTGGCCGAGTAGGCCATGATGCGGGTGTGGATGTGCCCGCCGGCCTCGAGCGCCGTGCGGACCGCGCCGATGCGCCCGTCCATCATGTCGGACGGGGCGACGATGTCGACGCCGGCCTCGGCATGGGAGACCGCCTGACGCACCAGGACCTCGACCGTGGGCTCGTTCATCACGTAGCCCTCATCGTCGATCAGACCGTCCTGACCGTGGGTGGTGAAGGGGTCGAGCGCGACGTCGGTCATGATGCCCAGTTCGGGCACGGCGTCCTTGAGCGCGCGCACGGCACGCTGTGCGATCCCGTCCGGATTGTAGGCCTCGCGGGCGTCGAGCGACTTGGCCGACAGCGGTGTGACCGGGAAGAGCGCCATCACGGGGATCCCCAGCCGGTGAACCTCGCGCGCCTCCTCCACCAGCAGATCGATGCTCAGACGCTCCACTCCGGGCATGGACTCGACCGCCTCGCGCTGGCCGGACCCGTCGAGGACGAACACGGGATAGATGAGGTCGTCGGGCGTGAGCGTATTCTCGCGCATCATGCGGCGCGAGAAGTCGTCTCGGCGCATCCGGCGCATGCGGGTGATGGGATAGGCGGAACGGGGTGTGTCGAGATCGGCCATGGATCGAGGAACCTCGGAGTCGGGTCCGATGCGCACGGGACCATCCCGGCGCTTCAAACCCCCTAACATAGCTCAGCCGGGCCCGTGGCTCCAGTCGCGTAGGGCTTTCGGGCTAAACTCCGGTCCTCCACTCCCAACAGGAAGCCCTCATGCACAAGCCGTCGCACTCGAATCCCTCGATCTTCGAGACCCATTACGAGCAGTTCCAGGAAGCGGTGATCGACGTCTCGCGCGAGACGCCCGTCCTGGTGGATTTCTGGGCCGATTGGTGCGGACCCTGTCATGCCCTCTCGCCGCATTTGGAGCGCGTCGTCGAGGAACGCGAGGGAGGAATTCTGCTCGCCAAACTGGAGGTCGACGAGGGCGAGAACATGCGTCTGGCCGGACACTACAGGGTGCGCGGCTTCCCGACCGTCATCCTCTTACAGCATGGCGAGGAGAAGGGACGTTTCAGCGGTGCGCGGTCGCGCTATCAGATCAACGAATGGCTGCAGGAACACCTGGATTGAGTGATGTCCAGTCGGCTGGGGTCGGTCGCTCGACCGCCGAGATGTTCAGCCTGTCCTTCAATTGCTGCTCGAGATTTCGCGGCATGAGCGCCTCGCGTTCCATGATGATGAGGACGAGGATCAGCAGGGTGAGTATCCAGACGAGGACATAGGTCACCATGGCCCGTTTCGCCTTCTGCTTCTCGAGCCACTTGCGCGGTCGGATCCCCTTGGCGAAGAAGACGATCTTGCTGGCCAGGTTGACGCTGACGACGTTGACGGCCAGCAGCAGCCCGGCGCCGAGCGCCAGCTCGAAGCGGCCGTCGCCGAGCATGAGGCCCAGTGTCGCGGCCGGGGGCAGCAGGGCCACGGCGACCATGACCCCGACCAGAACGCTGGAGAGTCCCGTGGTCAGGGAGAGCGCGGCAGCCGCGCCCGAGGCGAGCGCCAGGGCGACCGAGTCGAGCCCGGCATTCGTTCTCGCCAGCACCTCGTGGCTCGTCAGCTCGTTCGGCCAGAAATAGGCCAGTGCCGCCGATAGGGCGACCGCGGTGAGGATGCCGACGAAGAGGGTCGAGATCGACTTCTTCATGAGCCCGATATCCCCGAGCGCCGTTCCCAGGCTCAGGGCGAGATTCGGTCCCAGCAGCGGTGCGATCACCATGGCGCCGATGACCACGGCGACGTTGTCCTCGATCAGCCCGATGGCCGCGACGATGGTCGAGAGGGTCACCAGGATCAGATAGTTGGGGCCGAGGCGGGCACTCTTCTCCATGCCTTCGTAGAGCGCCTCGCGCGCGGCGGTGGCGGAGTCCTCCTGCTTGCGGTGCTCCTCGTCGGGTGGAGGAACGACCGTCTCGACCGCCATGACCAGGATGCGGGCGGAGGGCTGGGCACCGAGCACGGTCTGCAGCAGATCCAGGACGCGCTGGACCTTGTCGTCGCTGATCAGCATGCGCATCGGCTGCATGCCGTCCGCGCCGACCGGACCGAGCCTGAAGTCCATCGCCTTGACCTTGGCGGCGGTCTCCGCGACCGTGTCCGCGCTGCCGGCGCCGGCAATCACCTCGAGATATTTCATGGCCCAACGCCCTTATATGGTTTTCCTTCGCCGGTTGCCGAGGCGAGGAGGCAATGCCTTCCACGCATGACCCTGGCCGATCCGGCGGGCTGGAGGCATGGATGCCGTTCGCTCAGGACCGGTCGTCGCTCTGAGGCTGGAATCCGATGATGACATGGGATTGTCCTGAATGGCGAGCCGGCGTCCACCGCTCCACAGGAGCGAGACGTCAGTCCGCCCCTTGTTCGGGTTCCTCGATCCAATCGCGTACCACCAGGAAATGTTCGTAGAGTTCGGCCTCCGGGGTTCCCGGCTCGGGACGGTAGTCGTAGCGCCAGCTCACCTCGGGCGGCATGGAGGCGAGGATGGATTCGGTGCGGCCGCCGGACTGGAGTCCGAACAGGGTGCCCCGGTCCTGGACCAGATTGAACTCGACGTAGCGTCCGCGCCGGTATTTTTGAAAGGCCCGTTCGCGGTCGCCGTAGATTTTGGCCCAGCGGCGGTTGACGATGGGGATGTAGCCGGTCAGGTAGTGATCGCCGACGCTGCGCACGAGTCCGAATGCCTGCTCGAATCCGCCCTGATCGAAGTCGTCGAAGAAGAGTCCGCCGATCCCGCGCGGCTCGTTGCGGTGTCGGATGAAGAAATAGTCGTCGCACCAGCGCTTGAAGCGGGGATAGAGATCGTCGCCGAAGGGGGCGCAGGCCGCGCGCGCATTGCGGTGCCAGTGGATGACGTCCTCCATGAAGCCGTAATAGGGCGTGAGGTCGAATCCGCCGCCGAACCACCAGACCGGGTCGGCTCCGTCCTTCTCGGCGATGAAGAAGCGTACGTTGAGATGCGACGAGGGCACATAGGGGTTTTGCGGATGGCAAACGAGCGACACGCCCATGGCCTGGAAGCGGCGCCCGGCGAGCTCTGGCCGCTGGGCGCTCGCCGAAGGGGGCAGTGCGTTTCCGAAGACGTGCGAGTAGTTGATGCAGCATTGCTCGAAGACCATGCCGCCCTCCATGACGCGGGTGCGGCCTCCACCGCCGTCCGGACGCTCCCAGCTGTCCTGGCGGAAGCCGGCGCCGCCGTCGCTCTGGCGCAAGGCGGTGGTGATGCTGTCCTGGAGTTCCAGCAGATACTGTCTGACGGCCTGGATGTCGGGTGTGGACGGCATTGAGAGGGATCCTCGCGGAAGGTCGTTGTCGCGGACAGGTTGGATCCTGAGATGATCCCGATGAGGCTTGTCCGCTATGGGCCGAGTTGATACCAGTGGGTCCAGGGCAGGCCGAATCAAGTTCATCGGCCCCCTGTGTGGCGATTCATGTTCGACGAGACCCTTCGCAGATGATCGCCTCATGGCGCTGGATTCGTCGCCATTATTCTGCCGGGTTCACAGGGCGACGGCGATCTGGATACCATCGATATCGTGCGGACGTCTCGAACAATGTCCGAATCGGGTATCTTGGTCTCGATCCTTGGATTCGTGGTGACACCCTGGGATTGGGGCCAGACTCGGGCTAGGCTTGCGTCGGGTCGGTCGACATCCATCCCTGGCCCTGGAACGGACCGCGAGTAACGCCGACCGGCGCACTCGATCTGGTTCCGGCCCCTTCGACTCGACAGATGGACAGCCAATGACCCTGATCGGCATCGATACCGGCGGGACCTTCACCGATTTCGTGCTCTGGCGCGCGGGCGAGGTCCGTATCCACAAGGTTCTCTCCACCCCGGAGGCGCCCGAACGCGCCATCCTGCAGGGCATCTCCGAGCTCGGGCTGGATCCGTCCGGACTGAGGGTCGTTCATGGCAGCACGGTGGCGACCAACGCGGTGCTCGAAGGCAAGGGCGTGCGGACCCTCTATGTCGCCAATCGCGGTTTCAGGGATCTGCTCGCGATCGGCCGCCAGGCCAGAACGCACCTTTACGATCTCCAGCCTCCGCCGCGCCGGCCGCCGGTTCCGCGCGAACTCTGCATCGAGACCGGCGGACGCCTGGCCGCGGACGGAGGCTGGGTCGAGCCGCTGACCGACGAGGATCTCGAGCGTCTGAGGGCCGAGGTCGAGCGGCTGGCGCCCGAGGCGGTCGCCATCAATCTGCTCTTCTCCTATCTCGACGACAGCGCCGAGCGGGCGCTGGCCGATGCCTTGCCGCCAGGTCTGTTCGTGTCGCGCTCGTCCGAGGTCCTGCCGCTGACCGGCGAATACGAGCGCGGCATCGCCACTTGGCTCAACGCCTGGGTCGGTCCCATCGTCGCGCGCTATCTCGACCGGCTCGGCGCCGGTCTGCCGGGGGCTGGGATCTCGGTGATGCAAAGCAGCGGCGAGGCCGTCGCCGCCGAGCGGACCGCACGTCATGCCGCCCGGCTGCTGCTCTCCGGTCCGGCGGGCGGTCTGGCCGGCGCGGCCTTCGTCGCCGGGAGCGGAGGCATACCCAGGCGTCTGCTGAGTTTCGACATGGGCGGGACCTCGACCGACGTCGCGCTCATCGACGGGGAGCCGAGGCTCACCACGGCAGGCCGTATCGCCGGCTATCCGGTCGCGCTGCCCATGGTGGACATGCATACCATCGGCGCGGGAGGCGGCTCGATCGCCCAGGTGGACGCGGGCGGTCTGCTGCTGGTCGGTCCGGAGTCGGCCGGCGCGGATCCGGGCCCGGCCTGTTACGGACGCGGCGGCCTTCAGCCGACCGTGACCGACGCCAATCTGGTGCTGGGGCGTCTGGATCCCGAAGGTTTCCTGGGCGGACGGATGCGGCTCGACGTCGAGGCGGCGCGCTCGGCCGTCGGGCGCCTGGCCGATCGGCTCGATCTCGGGATCGAGGAGGTCGCGCTCGGCATCGTCCGGATCGCCAACGAGCACATGGCGCGCGCGCTGCGGGTCATCTCTGTACAGCGAGGGCTGGATCCGCGCGACTTCGTCCTGACCTCGTTCGGAGGGGCCGGCGGGCTGCATGTCTGCGCCCTGGCCGAGGCGCTGGGGATGCGTCACGCGCTGGTTCCGATGCATGCTGGCGTGTTGTCCGCCCTCGGCATGCTGGCCGCCCCGGCTGGCCGGACACTGACCAAGACCTGGCTCGGGCGTCTCGATGTCCTGAGCGATACCGAGGTCGAGGCGGCGCTCCAGACCCTGATCGACGCCGGGCGGGCCGAACTGGCCGAGGAAGGGGTGTCGAGCGATGGGTTGAGGGTCGAACCCTCGCTGGATCTGCGCTATCGCGGCCAGTCCCATACCCTGAATCGCCCCTGGACCTCCGTCGGGGCGGTGATCGAGGATTTCCATCGCGCCCATGCGGCGACCTACGGACACCGTCTTGATCTCTCGGTCGAGCTGGTCAACCTGCGGGTGAGGGTACGGGCCCCCGCGCCTCTGCTGCGGCTGCCCGAGGGTTCGGCCTCGGCGGCGGATCGGGCTCGAACGCTGCGGGTCTTCGGGTGCGAATCGCCGGTCCCGGTTCTGGCGCGGGAATCGATCTCGGGAGAGTGCTGCATCGGGCCGGCGGTGATCACGGACGCGGTCTCGACGACCTGGCTCGCACCCGGCTGGCGAGTCGGACGCGATCGCGTCGGCAATCTGATCCTGGAGGCGATCTAGCCTCCGGTCCCGGCGATCGGGTTCGCAGGGCACGAAAAAACCCGCTCGAAGCGGGTTCTTTCGCTCGCCATGTATGCAAGCCGGTCGCTCGGACCGGGACAGGTCGGCTTACTTGATCTTGCCTTCCTTGTACATGACGTGCTGGCGGACGACGGGATCGAACTTCTTGATCTCCATCTTGCCGGGCTGATTGCGCTTGTTCTTGGTCGTGGTATAGAAGTGACCCGTACCGGCGCTGGAGTTGAGGCGGATCTTTTCGCGTGCTGCCTTGGCCATGGATCGATCCTCCTAGTTAGATCTTTTCGCCGCGTGCACGGAGGTCGCCGAGCACAGCGTCGATGCCATTCTTGTCGATGATGCGCATGCCCTTGGTGGACAGACGCAGTTTGACCCAGCGCTTCTCGGTCTCCACCCAGAACCGCTTCTCGTGCAGGTTCGGGAGGAAGCGGCGCTTGGTCTTGTTGTTCGCGTGCGAGACGTTGTTGCCGGTGAGGGGGCGTTTACCGGTAACCTGACATACCTTGGACATGGCGGGAATCCCTACAAGTCGGCGAGTGTTTCAGTACATAAAGAAGCGGAATCCTATCATGCCGCCTGAAAGACGCGCAAGTTCCGGATGCGATTCGATTTCCGGCTCATAGAAGACCCCGCTCGGCGAAGGATGTTCCATCCCCCTCACCGACGATGATGTGGTCGAGCACCCGAACATCCACAAGGGCTAGTGTATCTTTGAGGCGTTTGGTGATGTGCAGGTCCGCCTGGCTGGGCTCGGCGACGCCGGAAGGATGGTTGTGCGCGAAGATGACCGCGGCCGCGTTGGTGTCCATGACCCGGCGCAGAACCTCGCGCGGATGGACGCTGGCGCCGTCGATGGTGCCGCGGAAGAGCTCCTCGTAGAGGATCACCCGGTGGCGGTTGTCGAGGAAGAGACAGGCGAAGATCTCGTGGGGCGAGCCGTAGAGGCGCATCTTGAGATAGTCGCGGGTGGCCTCGGGACTGGTGAGCACGTCCTGACCGCTGATGCGGGTCATGAGATAGCGCCGGCTCAGTTCCAGGACGGCCTGCAGCTGGGCGAACTTGGCCTGGCCCAGTCCCCTGCCCTCGCAGAAGCGGCGTTGGTCCGCGGCCAGCAGGCCGGGCAGTCCGCCGAAGCTGGAGAGCAGTTCGCGGGCCAGGTCCACCGCGCTCTTGCCGGGAACGCCGGTGCGCAGAAAGATGGCCAGCAGTTCGGCGTCCGACAGTGCTTCCGCTCCATGCGCGAGCAGTTTCTCGCGTGGCCGTTCGTCCTGCGGCCAGTCCTTGATCGTCATGATTGCTTCCTTCTGCAGCGCGGTCGAGCGGCCTTCTCCGTGGTCGGGATGCCCCCCGGCGAGGGTCGATCAGTTAAACTTCCCGGCCTCAATGCCTCCAATGTCCGAAGATACACGAATCGATCATGAATCAGAATAGAGGGCGGCGTTTGCTGCTGGGTGTCGGCGGCGGTATCGCCGCCTACAAGTCCGTCGATCTGGTCCGCCGGCTCGTGACCCGGGGTTTCGAGGTGCGGGTGGTCATGACACGGGCGGCGACCCGGTTCGTCGCGCCCTTGAGCTTTCAGGCCGTGTCCGGGCATCCGGTTCGCACCGAGCTGTTCGACTCGGAGGCCGAGGCGGGCATGGATCATATCGCCCTGGCGCGCTGGGCCGACCTGCTGCTCGTCGCCCCGGCCACGGCGGATCTGATGGCGCGCCTGGCGGCGGGCATGGCGAACGACCTGCTCACGACACTGGCCCTGGCGAGCGAGGCTCCGCTGGTGCTCGCTCCGGCCATGAATCAGGTCATGTGGCGTCATCCGGCGACGCAGGACAATCTGAGCCGTCTGGTCGATCGGGGAGCACGCATCCTGGGGCCGGGTGTGGGCGAGCAGGCCTGCGGCGAGGTCGGGCCCGGGCGCATGCTGGAGCCTGCCGAAATCGTCGAGGCCCTGATCAGGGGCGCGGGACCCTCCTCGCTCGAGGGCGTGCGGGTGCTGCTGACGGCCGGTCCGACCCGAGAACCGGTGGATCCGGTACGTTTTCTCGGCAACCGCAGCTCGGGCCGCATGGGTTACGCCCTGGCCGAGTCGCTTGCCGATCTGGGTGCCAGGGTGGTGCTGGTGAGCGGGCCGACCGCGCTATCCATGCCCCGCGTCCATGAGCGAATCGGGGTCGAGACGGCATTGGAGATGCACGCCGCCGTCATGTCGCGCGTCGCCGACTGCGATCTCTTCGTCGCTACGGCCGCCGTCGCGGACTATCGGCCCGAACGACCGGCCGACGGTAAGATCAAGAAATCGGCGGAGGGGTTGACGCTGCGCCTGGTCCGCAATCCGGACATCCTTTCCGAGGTCGCGGCGCTGGATCCGGCGCCCTTCACCGTCGGTTTCGCCGCCGAGACCGAGCGGGTGGCCGATTATGCCTTGGGCAAACTGCGCGACAAGCGGCTCGACATGATCGCCGCCAATCTGGTCGGCGGCGAGCGCGGCGGATTCGAGCGCGACGAGAATGCGCTGAGCGTCTTCTGGCCCGAGGGTTCGCGCGATCTGCCGATGATGAGCAAGACCCGGCTCGCGGCTGAATTGGCCGCGCTCATCGCCGAACGCTATCGAGAACGTCATGCTGCATCGACTTGAGGTCAAGATCCTCGACCCGCGGCTCGGCCGCGACTTTCCTCTTCCCGAGTATGCGACCCAGGGTTCGGCCGGGCTGGATCTGCGCGCCATGCTGGACGAGCCGCTCGACCTGGCGCCCGGCGCCGCCGAGCTGCTGCCGACCGGGATGGCCGTGCACATCGCCGAGCCGGGCGTGGCCGGGATGATCCTGCCGCGCTCCGGATTGGGCCACCGTCACGGGATCGTGCTGGGCAATCTGGTCGGTCTGATCGACTCGGACTATCAGGGGCCGCTCATGGTCTCGTGCTGGAATCGCGGCGACGCGCCCTTCAGGATCGCCGTCGGCGAGCGGATCGCCCAGCTGGTTCTGGTCCCGGTGCTGCGCGCCGAATTCGCCCTGGTGGACGATTTCGATGCCTCAGAGCGCGGCGCGGGCGGTTTCGGCCATAGCGGCACCCATTGAACGGAGCCAGATCGGTTCCCCTCAACACAGAAAATTCTCAGAGAGCGTTACCCGATGTCACTTCCCAGCGAACGTGCCCAGACCATCGCCCACGTCCTGATCGAGGCCCTGCCCTACATCCGCCGCTTCCAGGGCAAGACCATGGTGATCAAGTACGGCGGCAACGCCATGGTCGACGAGTCGCTCAAGCAAGGGTTCGCCCGCGACATCGTGCTCATGAAGCTGGTCGGCATCAATCCGGTCGTGGTTCACGGTGGCGGTCCCCAGATCGGTTCGCTGCTGCAGCGGCTCGGCAAGGCGAGCGAGTTCGTGCAGGGGATGCGGGTGACCGACGCCGAGACCATGGATGTGGTCGAGATGGTCCTGGGCGGTCTGGTCAACAAGGAGATCGTCAACTTCATCAACCGGCACGGCGGATCCGCGGTGGGCCTGACCGGCAAGGACGGCGACCTGATCCGCGCCAGCAAGCTGTTCCTCAAGCGCGACGCGCCCGAGCTCAAGGCCCCGGAGATCGTCGACATCGGACACGTGGGCGAGGTCCGGAGCATCGACCCCTCCATCGTCCATATGCTGGTCAACAGCAACTTCATCCCGGTCGTCGCCCCGATCGGGGTCGGCGAGGACGGCCGTTCCTACAACATCAACGCCGATCTGGTGGCCGGCAAGATGGCCGAGGTGCTCGAGGCCGAGAAATTGCTGCTCCTGACCAATACCTCGGGTCTGTTGGACGGCGAGGGCCGGCTGATCAAGGACCTGGAGGCCGGACGCGTCCAGACGCTGATCGAGGAAGGGGTGATCAAGGGTGGGATGCTGCCCAAGATCCGCTGCGCGCTCGATGCGGTCCGATCCGGGGTCAAATCGGCCCACATCATCGACGGCCGGGTGGAGCATGCGGTGATGCTCGATCTCTTCACCGACGAGGGAGTCGGCACTCTGATTCGCGGCCGCTGAGATCCGCGCGTGGAGACCGATCGGACGCCTTCCCGGTCTGCGATCGGTTCGTGCGGATCGAGGGCCTGTTCGCCGCTCAATCCTGGGCGACGGCCTCACCGAACCCGTCGCGCACCTGTTCGACCTCGGCATCGGCACAGGTCAGGCTTCCGGTCTGTTTATCGATGCACTGGACATCCAGGAAGAGATGCACGGGGCGGTCGGCCGCCTGCTGGGTCCAGGTCAGCGTCAGGATCCGCTCTTTCTTGTCGTCGTACCGGAAACCGATCATGAGTCCAGGCCCGGCGATCTCCGTTTTGGGATCCGAGTGCGCGCGCACGTAGGCCAGGGCCCGCTCCCAATAGCGGGTGCACTCGGCGATTCCCTTGCAGCTGACCAGATTTTTCACACCGCCAACCGTCCCCGTGTCCAGGGGCTCCGAATCCTGTGGTGCAGCCAGGTTCCTGAGCCTGCGATAGTGTTCGAGCAGTTCGCTGAATTCCCGGCGAATGGCGGTCTTCTGGTATTCCATGTCGACGATCGCCGCGTAATTGGCGCGGATCTGGGCATCCGTATTGTCGATGTCGGCCGTGATCTGGGAGGGAACCGGCTTGCCGGACTCGAGTGCCTCGCGTTTCTGCATCTCCAGTTTCTGTCGGCGCGTCAGGTTGGCCCGGATCAGGTCGCGCTTGACCTGAATCAGGGAGTCGACCCCGGCGATCTTACCCTCCCGGGTCAGCTCGAGTTCCTCGGCCGTGCGGTAGCGGTCCAGCAGTCGCTGGTCCGCCGCTTTCTGCTCGGCGATGCGGCGTTCCTCTTCCTCTTTGATGCGCTCCAGCTCCTTGGCTTTTTCCAACTCGGCCTCGGTCGGGGCCGGGGGGACGACCTCGGTGTGCAGTCCCTGATCGCTGAGCCTGGTATGCCCCTGTTTCGACTCCGTGGCCGGCACCGAATCCGTATAGTGGACCTCGCCGTTTTCATCGACCCAGCGGTATAGAGGCTGGGCCAATCCGAGGCTGGAACAGCAGACTGAGACCAGGGTCGCAAGCAGCCAAGGCTTGCGGAGCGGCTCGATCAGGCTGTTCGATTGCCTGGCGTTTTCCGATCGCATGTCACACCCCATAGAGCTGACGGTAATCGCGCATCGTCTGAAGACGGTGCTCTTCGTCGGGCGAGACCTCGAGATAGGCGATGAGATCGGCAAGGGTCAGAATGCTCAGGACTGGAATGCCGAAGATCTCTGTGACCTCCTCGACGGCGGACCGCTTCCCCTGGCCGCGCTCCTGTCTGTCCAAGGCGATCACCACGGCTGCGGGCGTGGCGCCGGCCGCGCGGATGATCTCGACCGACTCGCGCACCGAGGTCCCGGCGGTGATGACGTCGTCGATGACGAGGATGCGTCCCGCCAGCGGTGTGCCGACGATGAGACCGCCTTCGCCGTGGTCCTTGGCCTCCTTGCGATTGAAGGCGTAAGGCGTCTCGCGCCCCAGCTCGGTGGCCAGAGCCACGCTGGTGGCGGCGGCGAGCGGGATGCCTTTGTAGGCGGGGCCGTAGAGCACGTCGAACTCGATGCCTGACGCCTGGATGCAATGACCGTAGGCGCGTGCCAGCCGGGCCAGACGCGAGCCCGTATCGAAGAGTCCGGCGTTGAAGAAATAGGGGCTCTTGCGTCCGGATTTGAGCGTGAATTCGCCGAATTTCAGTGCCCCGATCTCGGTGGCGAAATTCAGAAAGTCACGTTGGTATTCAAGCATCCTGAGTCCGTCCTGCGTTGAAATAATGGGAATCTGGCGGCTGGAAGCCGATCGCGCGATCTCGCATGATACCCCTCCAACCAAGGAGGTCTGCCGTGCCGTTCTCAACTTCCGTCGAAGTGTACATCACCGCTCTGCTGGTCGGACTCCTGGGCGGGGTCCATTGTCTGGCGATGTGCGGGGGATTGGCGGGCTCGATTACGATGGGCCTGAGCGCCGAGATCCGAAGCCGTCCGTCCCGGATGCTGCCCTATCAGCTCGCCTACAACCTGGGACGGATCCTCGGCTATGGCGTCGCCGGCGCCCTGTTCGGCGGATTGGGCGCGCTGCTCGTTCAGCTCGATGCATTGCAGATCGGGCAACGCATCCTCTATGGCTTCGCCGGGGTCATGATGGTGCTGCTCGGTCTCTATCTGGGCGGTTGGTGGCGCCTGCTCGAGGCGACCGAGCGCTGGGGGCGAGCGCTCTGGCGTCGTCTGGAGCCGCTCGCCCGCCCATTGCTACCGGTTCGCACCATCCCTCGGGCACTGGCGGTCGGCCTGATCTGGGCCTGGATCCCCTGCGGTCTGGTCTACAGTGTGCTGGTGACGGCGATCGCGACCGGCAGCCCGATCCAAGGTGCCGGCGTCATGCTGGCCTTCGGTCTGGGCACATTGCCCAACCTCATGGGCATCGCCCTGCTCGCCGGTGCAGCCGCCCGGATCGCAGAGCGAGCCTGGGTGCGTCAGGTCGCGGGTATTCTCGTCCTGAGTTTCGGGATCAGCATGCTGTGGCGCCTGATTCCTTGGATGGCTTGGCCGTTTGACTTATAGAAGGCTTCAGGCCGATGGAAAAGGGTGCCTCAAGATCGTGACGTAAGGGTGTCGCATGTACGGGACTGCATGGGGTGCGGTGGTCGAGAATCCGATAACAATCACACGAAAAATAAAGAAATATTCATACATGCTATCGCCCTGCTTGTATCGCGATCCTTATATGGAATGCTTATTGCTGGAGGAAACACTCTGATTTCGATGGCGATATGCGGCTATTGGTCCGGTCGCCATCCTCAGATACTGCACAGGTGGGGTGGAGAATTGATCTCGGGCGAAATGAAAACATCGTGCTGGACAAATCGACTTGAGACCTCATCGCACGATCTCGGCGATGTGAAAGCCGATACGGCATATAAGCCTAGCTTATATTTTTACACCGCGTAGCCGGTGCCGACGCTAGATTTTATCCGATGGAGGGCACCTCAGGCCGTTGGAGCAGTTTCGTGTCCGGCGGCGATTTCGGGGGCCTAGACGATGTAGCCCCTCTTGAGCAAGGAAAAAATAAATGGAGTATGCATGAACTGGTTCAACGATGACCGCTCCGCCCATACGGGCTCGGCTCGAGAAGCGCTTGCCTCTGATGCCTCGATCTCTCTGTCCTGCGTTCGTTGGATGGGGTTGACGAGCACCCTCCTAGTGTCTGTTTTGTTTCCGCTGAGCGCGTTTGCCGCGACGGTCGAGTGGAGTGGCGGTGACGGTCGCTACATGGATGGCGGAAACTGGGACACTGGGTCGGTTCCATCGATAGGCGATGATGCAGTGATCGAGGGTAATGGCACCGACGTTACCTATGATGCTGGATCAGCATCTAGCGTGGGCACATTGACTCTCGGGACCAAGGTGACTTTTACCACTAATGTAGCGGGTGGCAGCTTCAGCGCTGGAAAGACTTATGCCGACGGGGCTTCCTTGTACGCCAAGAATGGATCTGAATTGAATCTCGGAGGAGGTAGCCTGGTTGGGTCCAACCTCTATGTCTACAGCGGAGCGACGCTGAGCACGACGGTTAATTCCTGGGGTGGCCATAGCGCTTACAATTATAGCCATTTCACTGCCTCTGGATCGGGCAGCCTTCTCGATTTAAGTACGATCGAGACAATTCGGCGTAATTATGTTAGTTCAGCTACTTTGAGAATTACCGCTAGTGGTGGCGGCAAGGTGGATCTTTCGGGTCTTATGAAGTTAAAAGATTACTCCGATTCTCGAGTGGGAGGGCTGATCAGCATCAGCGTCGATGGTAGTGGCAGCGCGGTCGATATTAGCAAGGTCACGGCTCTTGATCAGGTGTCCTTGTCCGTTGGGGATAGGGGGCAAATCGATTACAGCTCGCTCGAGAGTTTGATCGATTCGAGTGTTACTGCCAAATCGGGTAGTGTTTTAAATCTCAGTTCGATCGCTCTTGATGGAACGGATC
>NZ_AONC01000003.1 GCF_000585215.1 Imhoffiella purpurea
GGACCGGGCCAGCGCCACGGCCAAGGAGGACGCGACCCGGGCGGCGTTGCTGGGCGACGTTCAGGCGCTGTGCGAGCAGGCGCATCAGGTCCTGGCCCTGGATGCCGCGCACCAGTTCGCCCGCGATCAGCTCACCTACCAGCAGCAGCGGGTGGACCAGGGCATCGACCCGGCCGATTCGCTGTGGAACGCGGCGAGCGCCTTCCAGGTCGCCAAGCATCAGTGGGAGCAGGAGGCCGCGAAGCTCGACACGCGGCGCCTGACTCTCGCGCGTCACTACGGCGGGCAGGAATGGCTGCGGCTCCGGGTCCTCTTCGAGGCCATGACCCAATGAGCGCGACACCGGAGCTTGACCGCAACCACACTGAGGCCCCGGCCGACACAGACGCACGGAGCACACCGGAGCCGATCGCCGAGGAGCGGATCTTCGTTGGGCGCCGCCTGGAGATCAGCCAAATCACGAGCGCGTTGCTCAAGGGCTCCTCGGTCATCGTCAAGGGCCGGGCCGGGATCGGCAAGCGGACGCTGCTCGGGAAGGTTCGAGAGGAGCTGGCGACGCAGCGGGTGTGCCTCGCGCCCTCGATGTCGACCGTCAAACAGATGGCCGCCGACCTGGCCGAGCAAGTGCACGAGGCCATCGGGCTACAGGTGCCCGAGCGGCTGATCCCACCGCGTTTCCGGGCGATGGCCGAGCGGACCGGCGCGGTCCCCTTCCGCCACATCAAACGCAACCTCTCGCGCGAGCCCGTGGCCGATCAGCTCGCGCTGGTCATGCAGTCGTTGAAGAAACGCGACGATGTGATCCTGTTCGTCGAGGCCCTCGAGGTGCCGCCGACCCAGGCCGATTTCTTGGCGCAGATCGCCGAGCACTGCCAACTGTGCGCCGCGATGGACTCTGACAACCGCCGCGTCAGAATCCAACGGCTCTTGTGGAAGTTCCAGGCGACCGTGGAGATCAAGCCGCTGGTCTCGCCCGTGGTGCGTGAGTGGGTGGAGCTATGGCTGGAGCGTCACCCGCTGGCCTTCGAGTCGAACCGCATCCGTAAGGCGTTCATCCGGGGCGTGGCGCGAGACTCCAACGGGGTGCCCGCCGCCGTCCAGGGGATTCTGGACTTCGCCCTCACCGAGCATGCCGTGACCCGCTCGACACTGCGCGAGATGGAGCACGACGCCGCGATCTACTACCTCGACATGACGCCGATCCTGGTGATCGTCTCGGTGGGGTTCATGGCCTTGCGCTACATCAGCCGGGGCATGGGCATGAAGGAAATGATGGTCATGGCCGGGGTTGGGACCAGCATGTTCTATCTGCTCCTCTACTTCGGGCGGATGATGCAGAAGCGGAGATAGGCGATGCTGACACCGACCCACCTCTTGTTCGCGCAGAGCGCTTACCTGACCACCTGTGTCGTGGCGGCGCATCCGCCCGCGCCCGAGGAGGCCGCCGTGGCGTTGCTCGGGGCGACCCTGCCGGACCTCGATAGCCGCGCCTCCTACATCGGGCGCATCCTGCGGCTGACCTCGGATCTCATCGAGCGGTACTTCGGGCATCGCTCCTTCACCCATTCGCTCCTCGTTCAGCTCATCGCCGGAGGACTGGCGGTTTGGCTGCTGCCGGACGGCTACGGCCTGGCGTTGATGGCCGGCTGGGTCTCGCACTCCTGGGCGGACATGATGACCCCCGGCGGAGTTTCGTGGTTCTGGCCCTCTCGGATTCGCTGTGTGCTGCCCGGAAATCCGGACTTCAGGATGGAGCTTGGCAAGGGCGGCGAGATGGGCTTCATGCTCGTCATGACATTGCTCGGTGTGGTCATGATGCCGCTGGCCGCGACAGGCAAAGGGACCACGGGCTTGCTGCGCGGGGCGCTCGGGGATATGGAGATGGTGCGTCGAGAGTATGACCAGTATCAGGGCGGGTATCTGTTCTCTGTCCAGATCACGGGGAAGGACAACCGGACCTCGGCGGACATCTCGGGAACCTACTCGGTTCAGGGTCCGTGGCGCGATGCGGGGCTGATCCTCGACACGCCAGACGGCCCTCGGTCGCTGTGCCCGTCGAGCGCCTGCCAGTGGTACAGCGCCCATGCCGGACTCAACCGGGGCGAGCCGATCAAGACCTCGACCGTGAGCGTGAGCGCTGGCCTGCTGGCAGTGTCCGAGCTGCGCGAGCGCGTCTCCGAGCTGACCCAGGCCGGGGAGGTCTTCCTACTCGGGACCGCCCAGGCGGAAGGCGTCAAGGCGCAGCCGCCAACCCTCGAGGTCACCACCGACACGCTGACCTTCGCCTATGCCGCTCCCGCGATCCTGGAGCCGTTCCAGGGACGCACGCTGCGCAATGCAGACCTCACCATCCAGGTGCGGCACAGCCCGGATATCGCGCTACCAGCGGCGAGCCGAGCACCGATCCAGGCGCGCAACGAGGACATTCCGGCCCTGCTCGAACGGTGGCTGAAATGACATCGGCGCCCCGCGAGCTGGCACGCGAGCTTGCGCAGCTGAGTTTGAGTCAGTGACAAAAAAATCCGTTCAAAACTCGACAGGAGGACGGCATGACAGGATTCCGCATCCCGTGGCACCGCTTGGTTCCGCATCATCAGAGAGTCACCGTGTTTTGGATCGTCTCGGGGTTGGGAATCGCCGCGCCCTGGCTGTTGGGCGATGGGTTCCTGTTCGCCCCCCGATCAGAGAGCGCGTGCATCGTCAACAGCATCTATGACGGCGACACGATGCGGGCGACCTGTGGCGGCAACGAGAAGGTCAAGATCCGGCTGTACTGTATCGACACGCCGGAAATGCAACAGAAGCCGTGGGGCACCGAGAGCCGCGACCATCTGCGCCGCATCGCCCCTCGCACCGTGCGTCTCGTCGAGCATGACAAGGATCGCTACGGCCGGATCGTCGGCGAGGTCTTCAACGACGAAACGAGCCTGAATCTCGCGATGGTCGCTGCCGGGCACGCCGCCGTTTACCCGAAATACTGCTCCGAGTCGCGCTTCTTCCAGGCTCAGAACCGGGCCAAGTCGCAGCGGCTGGGGATCTGGGAGAAGCCGGGCGACCAGCAACGCCCCTGGGAATGGAGGCGCCACAAATGACCCGCCGCGAGGCTGGTTTGACCCTGGTGCTGATGGATCGGTTGCGCACCCAGCGCTTGCCCAGACTTCAGGCCATGCATGCCCGCGTGACGGCCGGAGACTGCCTCGACGCGCACGACCTGCGCTATCTGTGTGTGTCGCTGGAGGAGACCCAGCGGATGAAGTCCCCGAGCATTGACACGCGCGAAGCGATCCGCGCGGTCCTGGCCCGGCTGTATCACGAGATCACCACCCAAGCACTCAGCAACGAACAGGCGAGGTTCCGCCATGCCGCGCATTGAAGACGCCGATATGACGCTGGATTGGTTTGAAGCAGGCGAGGCCATCTTTGAAGCCGCGACCGATGACCCGAGCTGCTACCCGCCGCTCCATGATCCCGAGACCCAGCGTGCGTGGCTGGCGGGATTCGTCGCAGCCTGGGGCGAGCATGACATGGTCGAAGCTGAGAAGCGGACAGGCGACCCGCGCGACCTACCCATACGAGAGATCCTGGCCCTCAGACTGACCGACCACCCCGAGCTGTTGAGCCAACTACAGGAGATCGGCGAGCGTTCCCTCGACGAAGGCGCCTCTTATCGAGTCAAGCGGACATGACGACCCTGGACCTGGCGCGCTGGGCGGCGGCTCGACTCCTCGCCCTGCGCTATCGGCTCGACATCCGCGACCGCTCGCACCTGCCCGAGACTGGTGCCGTCCTGCTGCTAAGCAATCACGCGAGCTGGATCGACTGGCTGTTGATCGGGGTCGCCTCCCCGCGACCCGTGCGCTTCGTCATCGACCGAGGCATCTATCGGCGCTGGTACTGGCGATGGCTGCTCGACCGTGTGGGCGTGGTCCCGATCTCCAGGCGGCGGCCGAGACAGGCGCTCGCGACCATCGCCGAGCGGCTGGAGTCCGGCGAAGTGGTGTGCCTCTTCCCGGAGGGCACCATCACGCGAACCGGAGCCCTGGGAGAGTTCCGACCGGGATTTGAGCGCGCCGCCCGCGCCGTGAGAAGGGGCGTGATCCTCCCGGTTGCGATCACTGGCACCTGGGGAAGCCAGTTTTCCCGAGGGCGACGGTTGCGAGTCGCGGGACTGCTTCGCCGTCGAGCAATCGGCCTTCGGTTCGGCCGTCCGCTTGGGTTGGACGTGACAGCCGCCGAGGTTCAGGAGCGAGTCGTCGAATTGCTTGCTGGCTCCGAGGACAGCGTAGAGCGGGCCAGTCACGGCGCTTGCAGATCCAGGCCACCCGGAGCCTTCGCCGCTTGATCCAGGTGTGGCGGCCCCGGCCACCCTGGGCAAGCGCCGCGCCCGCCCCGACCGACTCTGACATCTCCCTCCCGGCCCCCGCTGGGGGTGCATTGCGCGCGTCCGCCCGGCTCTTGGCACACACCGCCAACAGCCGTTCGGCCACGACCGACTTTCGATGCGGGAGCCCCCGCACCCCTCGGGGTCGCTGTGCTCCAAGGTAGGTCTGCCGCCGCGGGGTCGTGCCCGGCAAACCCCGCCGGTCACTCCTTTCCCGCGCCGTCAGCCCACCGAGTTCGATCACCCCCGGCCCCCTCAAGGTGGAAGGCATAGCCACGACCTCTGTGGACATCTCCCCCCTGTCCCCCCGCTGGGGGGAACGCCCGGTGCACGGCTCACGTCATGGGGCCAGCCATGGGGCGTGGAGACTGGCCGCCTAATTTGCCCGGCGGTACCCATTGGCCTTGACCTCGATCCCGGCTGAGATGCCCGAGGCAGGCACCAGCAAGGTAAAGGCCACTCGCTCCATGGATCAGAGTCCGAGATCTTCGCGGCCCAGGACCAGGCGCACCCCACCACTTGTCTCGAAGCCCTCGCCGGCGACGTCTTCAGAAATGAGCCCCTCTAGGTCAAGCCCCGAAAGCTCCGCCAGGATATGGATTGGCACTCGGTGCGTCTTGTAATCGCCGAACGCCTCCTCGACTGAGGGGATCAGGTTTTTCTGGGTGTGCAGATAGCCGACCGCCCGAAAGCGGCCCGACTGCTCGGCGATGGCGACCTTCCAGTAATCCGCAGGCACCTGCACCAAGCCGCGATAGAGTGGATCGTCGGGTCGGAACAAAGGACCGGTGAAGATCGACAGTCGTGCCGCGTTCTCCTCCGCCCAGTCGAGCAGGTAGTTCTCCAGCTCGAGCCAGCTCTTCTGATTGAGCCGAGCGTGCTGCGGAGCGCACACTGTGTAGTGGAAGGTATCGGCCTCGGCAAAGCGTGCCTCTGCCTCGCTTCCCCACATGGGAGCCACACGTCGCACCAAATGGCCGCGGTCATAGTCGTTGTTGACATAGGCCTCGTTGCCGATCTGCTCGGTGCGTGTGAGCCGCGGATCGTGGCGCCAAGCCCCGCGCCGCTTCAGCCGCTTGAGGCGCGTGCCATCGACATTGCATGCCGTGACCATCGGCAGCTTCCTGGTCGCATGCATCACCACCGAGAAATGCATGTAGGTTAGGTCCGCGCGTCCATCCACCTCGCGGACACCATTCCCGCCCTGGGGCAGCGGCAGCGATATTGGTTTGTTGAGGAAATTAGGGTCGTATCCGGCCACCTCGCGCCAACGATCGACGCCAAAGGCCGCCTCTTCCAGATCGACGCGCCGATAATTAAGGGTATCGCCCGTCAGCGATGGCATCAGACCGGATTCGCCAGGACGCAGCGGCTGCGGCTGTAACGCAGGCATGATAGGCGCGCTGACGGGTGTGTCCGCGTCTAGGAGCGCGAGGATCTTCTGCGCATCCCGATCACCCTGAGTGGCCGCCTCGCGTAGGCGCGCGAAGATCCGACTGATGCGGATGCCCCGGTTGGCAATCCACTTGTCGCTGCCTTTGGGATCCGGAACCGAGCGGTGATGCAACGCCACCGGTAGCCATTGATCGTTGAGCACAGGTGCACCAGAGGAGCCGGGCTCGGTGTCGGTGGTGTAATAGATGAAATCACCCTTCACCCCGAGAATACGGCTGTCGCGTAGCGCGATGCTCTTGAGCCCGCCGCTCGGGTGCTGAATGATGGACACGGGCTCATTCTTGATTGCCTTGCCGGATTCCTCGATCAGGGTGAAATGCCCGAGCTCGGTCAAATCTTGGCCCTGATTGTTGACCGGGCGCACGGAAACGAAGGTGAAGTCGAGTGCGTCGCGATCCGAGGTAAAGAAGATGTCGCCGGTCAGGTCGAAGCGCTTGCTCGGCATGACCTGGAATTGGTCGTTTTCCTGGTAGTCGAACACAGCCTTTGCCAAGCGCGCCTCCTCACGGCTGCTCAGCACATGGTTGTTGGTGAGCAGCAGACCAGGCGCGACCAGGAAGCCAGAACCGGAGCCTGAGGGGATCGCCCCTTGGTAGAAGAGCTGAATCTTGGCCACCGCACGTGCCAGGTGCGCTCCGCGGCTGAGGTAGTTGATCGGAAAGAGATTCGAGATGCCAAGGATGCGCTCGAAGGCTTTATCGTCCGCCTCCGGCACCATGTGGCGGCGGGCACGCAGGCGCTTGTCCTGATCCGGCTCGAGCGTCTGGCGGCGCAGCGCACGAGCGTCCTCGAGAATCTCCCGCTCCAGCGGTGTGGGTCCGGAGGCGATTGCCGCAGCCGCCTGCACTTGCGACGCAGGCCTGACGTCGATCAACGCCTCGTCCGTCAGCCCAAGCAGGGCTTCGGCTTGAGCGAACGCTTCGTCTCTGGGGGTCCAGACTTCATCCATCGGAGTGGTGTGACGTTCTATGCCCCCGGCGGATGTGACCGCGCGACGCTCGTGGCGCATCGCCTCGATCTGCTGCTCGAATAGGTCGGCTACTCGTGCATAGCCGGGGTTGCGTGGGTGCAGCTCGTCATACCAACTTTGCATACTTGGACCGACGCGACCACGGCAGTCGACGTGACGCACCTGTCCAGGGAAGCGCGATTCCAGTTGTGCAAGCCGCTCGTTCAGGTGGTCGATCAGATAGCCCGTCACTTCGGGCTGCAGGAATGCGGGAATCCCCAGCCCAGCCATCGGTTCACCGAGCCAGCGCCCATCTTGGCGGGGCACGGGACGATCATAGCCGTGGAAGAGAACCCCAATCCTTGGATTGACGGCAATCACCTCTTGGATGACGGTCTGATATCCATCCTCGATCTTGGCCAGCGTAGCGGATAGGACGTCGTGTCGGACGATGTCCTGCACCTCCATGCCCGGGGCATAGGAATGAAGGAGATCCGCTAAATGGCCACCACCAAGGGCATCATTACCCGAAGCGCTGAAGAGGAAGAAGTCCGCTTGTTCCTCAGCGATGGCATCGCGGTATTCTGCCTCGGCAAGCATGTTCGTCAACGTGTCCCCGGCGGCCCCGAGCGACAGGATGGCATAACGCTCGGAGAGGTTATCGATCACGTCCTTGAGTCGCACTGGGTACTGAAACCAGCTGTCGCCCTCCGAGACGATAATCGGTCCCGTATAGCCTGAGCGGCGCCGCTGGCGATAGCGAAGGGTGCGAATGGCTCGGCTAAGGCCGTTGGCCAGCGCGATGCCGGTATCCGCCTCAAGCTCGGACTCGCCGGGGCTGCTGCGCAAACGCACGCAGGGCTCAAACGGCCGGCTCGGTTTGCCGTCGTCTAGAAACTCCTGCTGCAGTTTCTCCAGTGTTTCGAGATCCTCTGCATCGATTGCGGCATTCAGCGCATGCTCGAATTCGGTCGGTGTCATGAAACAGTCCTCGCTCTGGTTGTTGTTGTCGCCGACACCTGCGGAGGGTGTGGCGATTGCTCGAGACAGCGAAATCGAGGAGATCGGCGGCGGGAGGGGACCGGAGACGGCGCCGCTGCGAGTGCCAGTATCGACCGACCTCGATCGGGGGAAAAATGAAGATTTGATGACGTGGGCTAGGCGCCAAGCGCTCAGCCGTGTTGGCCAGAGAATCCACGTCAGTTGCCTCGCATCTATCGAAGCCACCCCGTCGAACGGATGCAGGGAGCCACGGCTCCCAATGTGCATATGTGGCTGGCTGAGTATGGCGCCCTGAGAGCGGCACGAAGGTTGTGGACCTCTGCGTGACGCCGCTCCCCATCATGGTTTCAGAGTGTGCGGGCCCTTACCGGATGCCACCTCTGGCTACTTACCGTTCGGTGCAAGACGGACACAGCGTGGCACCTAACATCCGCGCGCGCGACTCGCCCCCGCCGGACGGCGGGGTCTCGACCGCCCGCGCGCGCGGCGTCGGCGTGGCTGAGAGGTGGGTCAGGGCGCGCGCGGTCGCTCTCGGGCGTCGCGACCCCGGCTTGGCCGTCACGTCGCGCGTTTCACACGGCACTCGCCCAGTCGGCTATGATTTCCGTACAGGAATCATTATGACGACGGTTTCCACATGACGGATCGACGCTCGAAACCCCGTGGCGGCTTCCGGCCTGGCGCTGGCCGCAAGCTCGGCTCGGGACCCTACGGCGAGCCCACCCAGGCGATGCGTCTCCCCGTGAGCGCGGTCCCGGCGGTGCGCGCCTGGCTCGCCGAGCGCACGGCCCCACTTCTGTCGGAGGCCCTGGCCTTCACGGCTTCACCGATCCCCTGGCCCCTGCCGCTCTACGGCTCGCGCATCTCCGCCGGCTTTCCCTCGCCAGCCGACGACGACATCGAGGCGACCATCGACCTCAACGAGCACCTGGTCCAGCATCCGGCCGCGACCTTCTTCGTCCGGGTCCAGGGCGAGTCCATGACCGGGGCCGGCATCCATGACGGCGATCTGCTGGTGGTCGACCGCGCCCTGGAGCCCCGATCGGGCGCGATCGTGGTCGCCGTGGTCGATGGCGAGCTGACGGTGAAGCGGCTCAAGATCGAATGCGAGCGGGTCTGGCTGATGGCCGAGAACCCGGCCTATCCGCCGCTGGAGATCCGCGACGGCCAGGAGCTCTTCATCTGGGGCGTGGTCGCCCATGCCGTGCGCTCCTTCTGAGCGCCATGCTGGCCCTGGCCGACTGCAACAACTTCTATGCCTCCTGCGAGCGCCTCTTCCGGCCCGATCTGGAGGGGCAGGCAATCCTGGTGCTGTCCAACAACGACGGCTGCGTCATCGCCCGCAGCAACGAGGCCAAGGCGCTCGGCATCGCCATGGGCACGCCCTTCTTCAAGCTCGCCCCCGCGCTCCGGCGCCAGGTCGTCGTCTTCTCCTCGAACTACGCCCTCTATGGCGATCTCTCGCGGCGGGTGATGCAGGTCCTGGCCGGATTCGCGCCCCGGATCGAGGTCGATTCGATTGACGAATGTTTTCTCGACCTCGAGGGATCCGCGGATCCGACGGCGGAGTGTCTGGGCATCGTCCGCATCCTGCGCCAGTGGACCGGCATCCCGGTCTCGATCGGCATCGCGTCGACCAAGACCCTGGCCAAGCTCGCCAACCGGCTGGCCAAGCAAGGCCGGAGCCCCGACGGCCCGGTGCTCGACTGGTCGCGTCTGACCGATCCCGAATCCCATCTCGCGGCGACGCCGGTCGAGGATCTATGGGGAATCTCCCAACGTTGGGGTCAGCGTCTGCGCGCGCTCGGCATCGCCGAGGCCCTGGCCCTGCGCGAGGCCGATCCCAAATGGCTGCGCCAGCACCTCGGCGTGGTCGTGGAGCGCCTGGTTTGGGAGCTGCGCGGACAGTCCTGTCTCGCCCTGGAGGAGATGGCCCCGCCACGCCGGCAGGTCCGCGTCTCGCGGAGCTTCGGCGCGGCCGTGACCCAGTGGGTCGAGCTGCGCGCCGCGCTGACCCGCTTCGCCACCCGTGCCGGCGAGAAACTCAGGGCGCAGGGACTGGCCGCCCCGGCGTTGACCGTCTTCATTCAGACCGATCCCTTCGACACCAGTCGTCCCTTCTACAGCAACGCCCACACCAGCGCCTTCGACCAGCCGACGTCGGACAGCGCGGTGCTGATCCATCATGCGACCCAAGGCGCCAAGCGGCTCTGGCGCCGGGGCGACGCCTACCGCAAGGCCGGGGTCCTGCTGCCCGATCTAGTGCCGGCACGGCTCGGGCCTGGGGATTTCTTCGCCGATCCCGCCGAGGCGGAGCGCGGTGCACGCCGGATGGCCGTGCTCGATGACATCAACCGCCGCTTCGGGCGCGACAGCCTGCGCTTTGGCGGCGAGTTCGTCGGCACCACCTGGCACCGCCGCGCCCGGCTGACCTCCTCGGTCTCGACCACGCGCTGGGAGGCGCTGCCGGTGGTACGGGCGCGTTGAGGTTGGCGGCGGGGGTATGGGTACCGGTCGATCGCTGGAGGATTGCCGCAATGCCCGATGGTGATCAGCCACCGCGGGTAGGCGTCGACAGATTGAGGGGCGCCAGGATAGCGGTATTATTGCTCCCAGTAATAATGCTGTGGAAGGGATAAGCAGTCATGGCTAGAGGTCGGCTTCGTTATCTTGAGCTGCTGGCGGATCAGCTGGGCTCGGATCTGATGCGGGTTTTGAGTGAGCGGGACGGATGGCCTGCGCTGTGCGAGTTTAAGGTTGGCGATGCCTGGATGCCGGTGGGGCTGCACATCGGGCTGATTGGCAAGTCCGGCCGTGGACGTGATGACGTCGAGCGGCGGTTCCAGAACCCGGGCGACAAGCGACCTATGATTGCGCTGCAAGGCTATATACCGGCCCTGGTTGGCGTGCGCTTAGGCGCCGATGAGCGCATCGACGTGATGGCCGGGATGCACGCCGCGCCGCGTGTTGGACAGGCTACCCGGCAGTCCCTGTTTCTTCCTCTGCAAGGGCTTGACGCGGCAGCGTCGGGGGGATGGGTTGATCATGTCTCGGCTTCGGGGGAGGTCATCCACCTGTTCCGCCCCGAGCTTCTGCCAGCCCACCTCGCGCTCGGTGATCACAACATCGGCCTGCCCGAGGCGCCCGCAATCGTCGAGGCATCCGGCTGGCTGGACGAGCAGGATACGGCTTCCATCGAGCGCGCGCGTTATGCCTCGGTGCGCGCCGCGCGCAGGCAAGGCTTCGGACGCGAGGTCGCGCTGGCTTATGGCGAGCGCTGCGCGATGTGCGGGCTTGGCTCAGGGCTAATCGAGGGCGCGCATATCTACCCGGTCGAGGCGCCGGGAAGCCCGGATGCGGTCTGGAACGGCATCGCCCTTTGCCGGAACCACCACCGGGCGTTTGACCTGCATCGCATCGCCGTGGATGTCGGCTCCTGGCGGATTGCGGTGCATCCCGAGCTTCGCTCCGCCAGCGGCGCCGACGCCGCGCTCAGCCGTTTTCTGGAGATGACATCGCCGGTCCTGACGCTTCCGGCCGACCTGGCGATGCAACCGAAGGTGGAGATGCTCGAGCAGCGCTACGCCTTCTATGGGGATCAATACGAGTGGCTGGGCTAGGCCGCCTGGTCCCGCCGACGGGCGCCAGGACCAAGGCCGGTGCCTGGGTGATCCTCGTGCTCCCCGATGAGCCGCTGATATTGCTTCGGCAGCGGAGCTAGGGCCTCCGGCGGGGGCATCCCCTCCCGCCGAGGGGGTAGAAGCGTTGGCGCCGGGGGCAGCCCCTCGGCCTCATCGAGCAGCTGCATGCGGATCTCTCGCGCCAAAACCTCGGCGAGCAACGATGGGACGGCATTGCCGAGCATGCGCTGCACATCGCGCTGTCCTGCGCTGAAGCGCAGGCCATCTGGGAAGGTCTGGATCCGGCAGAGCTCCTGCGGAGAGAGGTGGCGGCTTCGCCAATGGAAGGGGCCGACAGCCGGCCCAGGCTGAGCTTGGATGGTCCAGGCCGGTCGGTTCTTCGCCAGCTTGAGCAGGAACGACCAGAAGCGCGTCCGCCAGCCGAAGATGCTGGCTCCGCCACCGCGGTTGGTGTGCCAGAGGTAGTTCTCGCCCTCGGGGATGGTTGGCAGCAGGGCGGCCCATTTGCCGCGCATGCTCAGCGCGGGGTCATCCAGCTCCTGCGGCAGATCTCCGATGGCGTCCCACGCCGTGCGGAGCGGCTCCAGGCCGGAGGCCAGGAGGTCGTCCTCAGCCATGTCGGCATGGGTCGGCTCCGGGAAATGGAACGGGGTGCCGTCGCGGGCGCCGACCAGAAAGACACGCTCGCGCATCTGCGGCACCCCAAAATGCGCGGCGTTGAGCTTGGCGACCGATGGGCGGTAAGCGGTCCCAGCGCTGCGGTTGATCGCCTTGATGCCATCGAGCAGGAGCTTCATCCCCTCGCTCTTGGAGCTGAACACCATGCCCGGCACGTTCTCGAGCAGGAAGGCGCGAGGGCGCGTGTCGCGCAGAACACGGAGATACTGCTCCAGGGTGCTGGAGCGCGGATCGTCCAGCCGCTTGGTCTCCCCGCTGGCCCAGAAGCCCGCCTTCGAGAAGGGCTGGCAAGGCGGGCCGCCGATCAGGACATCGGCCTCGCCGGGCTCGAGCCCGGCCGCGCTCAGGATCTGCGCGGATGTGAAGCCGTGGATGTCGCCTGGCAGCACTGGCCAGCCTGGCCGGTTCTCGGCGAGTGCCGCGCAGCAAACCTTGTCCAGCTCAACGGCGGCACGGGTCTCGAACCCTGCCGCCTCGAAACCGAAGTCCAGGCCGCCTACACCGGTGTAAAGGCTGATCGCGGTAGGCATCTGCTGCGGATGCTCCTCTGATGAGTGATTGAACGGGGATCCTTGGCCACGCGGCGCGGCGCTGGATGCTTGCCGCCGTATCATACGCGACCTGGCGTGCGTCACGAAGGGCGGCGCCTCTGGCTTCTGGAGGCATGCCGACGGATAAGATCAGCCCGCAAGCGCGCAGCGAGGTCATGCGCAGGATCCGCAAGCGCGACACCAAGCCCGAGCTTGCCCTGCGCCGCCTGGTGCATGGCATGGGCTACCGCTACCGCCTGTACCGCAAGGATCTTCCAGGATCGCCGGATCTGGTCTTCCCAGGGCGCAGGGCTATGATCTTCATGCATGGCTGCTTCTGGCATCAGCATCCCGGGTGCCGGCTGGCCCGCCAGCCGAAGAGCCGTCCCGACTATTGGCTCGCCAAGCTCGCGCGCAATGTCGAGCGCGACGCCGAGGTGAGGGCGCAGCTGGCCGCCCTTGGCTGGAAGGTGCTGGTCATCTGGAAATGCGAGATCACGGATCCCGGACTCGTCGGCGAGCGGGTGGCCGCGTTCCTGGGCTCATGAGCCATGATGCCCAGGTGGTGACGCCTCGTTCGCGCCCTCCTACAATGGGGCCACCCAACGTGGCATGGAGCATGGCCCAGCATGGCCAGGTTCACTCAGGATAACCTCTGGTCGCTCGAGGAGGAGTACGTCCTCAACAAGCTCGCGGTGCTGCGGAACGCGGCCGATGATGCCGCGCGGCATGTCCGCAACCTCTATGTCACCTTCCTGCTGTTCGCCTTCTACATCACGGTCATCGTCCTCTCGACGGATGACGAGCAGCTGCTGAAGGAGACCGGCGCCACCCTGCCGCTGCTCAACGTCGAGCTGCCGCTGCTCGGGTTCTACATCATCATCCCCTGGCTGGTGCTCCTGTTTCACGGACACCTGCTGCTGCAGGTCTTTCAGCTCTCACGCAAGCTGTTCAACTTCGAAGATCTGCTGCGGACGCTTCCCCCCGAGGTCGAGCGCGTCCACCGGGAACTGCCCTTTCCGCTCGCCTTCAGCTATGTCCTCATCGGGCGTCACCATCCAGGCCTGATCCGCTGGCTCTTCCGGGTCGTGGTCAAGACGACCATGGTGCTGCTGCCCGTGCTCCTGCTGGTGGCGATCCAGTGGAAGTTCCTGCCCTACCACAGCGGCTGGATCACCTTCGATCAGCAATTGGTGCTCACCCTGGACCTGCTGCTGCTCTGGGCGATCTGGCCGCGGATGCGCTCGCGCACAGGACGCTGGCGGGTTTGGTGGCCCTGGCGGATGCGGCTTTCTTGGCTCTGCGAGGTTGGGGGGTTCATTCGGCCGTGGCGGCGCAAGCAACGTTGGCAGGCGGCCGGAATGCCAGTGCTCATCAGCTGCTTTCTGATTGACGTCTGGGGCTTCCTGATTCCGCCAGGCGACGGGATCGAGCGTCTGATCGGCTATCAGACCTGGCTGAACCTCACGCACCGGAATCTGGTTCTGCGCGAGCGCGTTCTGATGCGTGAGGCCCCGCCGCTGGAGGTTTTGTTCGCCGCGCATGTGGATACCGAAGAGGAGAGAGCGGAGATCTGGCGAGAGGCTGGGCAGGCGCTGGATTTGCAGGGGCGGGATTTACGGTATGCGGATTTTTCGCAGTCGGTTTTCTGGAATGCTGATCTCCGTAATGCTCAACTGCAGGGGGCGAATCTCGGGTCGGCGCAACTGCAGGGGGCGCATCTCGGGTCGGCGCAACTGCAGGGCGCGAATCTCGGGTCGGCGCAACTGCAGGGCGCGAATCTCTGGTCGGCAGAACTGCAAGGGGCGAATCTCGATATCGCGCGCCTGCAGGGGGCATCTCTCACCTACGCGAAACTGCAGGGGGCGAATCTCCTCTTGGCACTAATGGAAGGAGCGGATCTCAGCAATGCGGAACTGTGGGGAGCGAATCTCCTCGTTGCGCAACTTCAAGGCGCGGATCTCAGTTTTGCTGAACTGCAAGGGGCGAATCTCGGGTCGGCGCAGTTGCAGGGGGCGGATCTCAGTTTTGCTGAACTGCAAGGGGCGAATCTCAGCAAGGCGCAGTTGCAGGGGGCAGATCTCAGGAAGGCGCGCCTGCAGTGGGCGGATCTTAGGGAGGCGCAACTGCAAGGGGCGAACCTTAGGGAGGCGCAACTGCAGAGCGCTAATTTGCGTGGGCTACATGTCTTCTCAACCAAATTTGAAGATGCGGATGTAACGCTTGCCGATCTGCGAGGGATTCAGTCAGTCCCCGTGGGGATTAGCCCAAACCCAAAGAATGATCCGACGTGTTCGTTTTTGCCGGAAGGGTGTATCGGCTCAGCTAGCATCGATCGGGTCAGCCTGCTGCTCACTCAGGATCCTAGCGCGTTACCCTATGAGGCGAAACAACGCATTGCTGCAAGCGTCGAGCAATATTGGTCCCTTACCTTCGACTTGCCATTTGAGCCGACGGAGATATCGCCTTTGCAGGGTTTCGACGCGGTGCACGATCAGCGCGGACTCTTCATTACTTGGCCCCTCCCACCAGACGAGCCCAGTCTACAGCAGGCCGGATGGGTAGATTTCCCCGAACTCATCCAACTCGCCATACGCGTCTGCACCAACGAATACTTCGCTAAGAGCATAGCCTCAAGATCCGACAGATCACCAGAATTAGTCCAAGCCCTTCAGCGTTGGGCGGACGAAGACGGATGTGCACCTGTGACCGATTCGTTCAACGCCTTGAGAGCCTTGAGGTCCTTGGGATTCCACCTATCGAACGACCGCGGATCCGAATGTCAGATCTTTTCAACACTCTCGGTATACATGCCTGGCTGGAAAATTGACTGTGATGATCGGTTCTGGCCGACGCTGCCAACCCGAAGAGGGTTCTTTCTCTTGCATCCACCCTAGCGTTTTGATGACCAGCACAACTCCTCCGGACACGAAGAGCTGAAGCCAAATTGACTTCCACCGCTGAGCGCTCTGCGGAAACACTTCTCCGCGCCGGATCCTGCCTTTCTCGTCCCAGGGACCGTCCAGACCAACCCCGCTGAGACGAATCACACTTCCCACATACCCGGAGACCATTCCGCCACTTCACACCCTATGGCAGGGTAGCCAATTGTCCGGGGTTCCATTCCGCTACGGTCGTCGTTCCTCCTCCCTACGCTCCACTCCACCCCGGCCAACCGGCAACTGATCCTGCCGGGTGTGAAGCGTCGGCATGGTCTCCTCAGCGGCTGTTGTCGCGCTCCAAAGCAAGGTGGTGCCCGCTTCCATGCGCTCGGGCCTCTCAGCTCGCCCCACCCTCCTACCAGCGCATCGAAGCGGTCACGGCTGAGGATTTTGATCCCCCCTCCGCCCCCCAGGGGGAACGGGTGCTCGCATCAGCATAGGCGCTCTGCGCCGTTTCGCGTTAAACGCAAGTTATTGTTTTAATGTGCTTTACTTGCTTTTTAATTGCCTTCAGCTATAATTAATAGCATAAAGCAATAGCTTGTGGGGCTCACCATGCCAGTATCCGCTTCCTTCTCTTCGGTCCCCGGTCGCTGGTCGGGTCGCGTGGTCTTTCGCGTTCACGCGCGCGGGTCGGTTTGGGCGTTGCGCCTGCCTCGTGCCGGTGAGCGTGTTCCGCCTGCCTGTCTGTTCCTGCCTGCCTCCCGTAAGCCCTTGGCGCTGGCCTTCGCGGCCTTGGCTCGGGGCCTCGGTTGGCGCGCGGAAGTGCGCCCTGGCTCTGGGTGCGCGGTCTGGCGGTCTGGCCCACTGTCGGCTTCGTGTCCAGCGTTCGCGGTCAAGGTCTGGTTGCCGGCTGGCGTGTCGGCCGCCCAGGCTCGCGCCGCCCTGCGTTCCGCTTGGGTCGCGGTTCATGTTGCGTAAGTGGCCTCGGTGCCTGGCGTTGTGGCGCGGGTTTCGCGCCTCGGCGGGGCAGGCGCCGCTCGGTCGGCGGCTGC
This sequence comes from Imhoffiella purpurea, assembly GCF_000585215.1. GTDB lineage: Bacteria > Pseudomonadota > Gammaproteobacteria > Chromatiales > Chromatiaceae > Imhoffiella > Imhoffiella purpurea. The sequence continues at coordinate 16,574 of NZ_AONC01000003.1, forward strand.
TCGGGCTGGCCCTGGCCCTGCTGCCTTTGTCGGTGCGTCGTCCGGTGCTGCGGCTGCTCGGCATCACCTGGCCGCGCTGGGTGCGGTTTGGCGTGTCTTGGCTCGGTAGTTACCTGGCGGTGTGCTCGGTCGCGCTGGTCGTGCTGTGGTCGCTGTCACTGGTCGGTCCCTGGCTGTGTTCCTCCTCGGTCTTGTCTTGCGGGGTGTCTCATGTCTCAGCTTTGCCTTGATTTTGCATTGTCCCCTTCGGTTCCTGCGGCTGTTCCGGTGTGGGCCTTCGGCGGTTCCCGCCAGCTTCCGCCCCAGGGGTGCGCCCTCGCGGAGCGCGCGGCCTTGGCGCTGCTGCGCTCGGGCGCGGAACTGGTCACGGGGTGCTGTACGGGCGCGGATGCATGCGCGCTGTCTGCTGCGTGCTCGGCTGGTCTGGCTCCTCGGGTCTCGGTCCTGTCGGCCTTTGGCCCTGTTCCTGGCTCGGGCTGGCCTTCGGGTGCCTGTCCTGCGTCCGCTGTCGCTGATGTGCGCCGGGCTGCTGCTCTCGGGGCCTCAGTGCGGCCCTGGTCTGGCGGCCCCGCGTCCGTCTCGCTTTCGGCACGGCTCGCGTCACGTACTCGCGCCGTTGCTCGGGCTTGCACGGCGGGTGCGGTTGTGGTCTTGGCTCCAGGGTCGCGCGGTTCGCTCATCCTCGCCCGCGCTGTCGCGCGTCGTGGTCTGCCGGTGCTGGGCCTTCCGGTCGCGGGTGCCTCGCTGCCGGATCTCGGCGGTCATTGGGTGCCGGCTACTGGCGCGCTCGCCAACATCAAAGCGTGTTCTCTGCGCTTGTCAAATAATTGCTGACAGCTATAATATATAACTATAAGAAGTTGATCGGGAACGGCCCCCGCGATAGGCCGGAGCCCCGGAGGATCCAGGACGGAGACGATGGGAGCGAGGAAACGGCCGGCAGCCGCCCGCCATGCCTCGCAGCTGCTGGTGTGCAGATCGGAGCGTTCGCATCGCGAGCGTTGGGCTGTGCTCACTAGGAGGCTACGCACATGGGCTATATCGCCAAAATCCCCTCGCGCGTGTCGGGCATCCCGTGCCTGGTCGGCGTGGAGTCGTACCACCGTCAGCCGCCGGATCACGGCACCTGGGCGAGCGATTGGGATTACTACGGTTACACGGAATCGGATTGGCAGATCTTGGACCGCCGCGGCCGGCCGGCCGATTGGCTGGAACGGAAGCTGACCCGCAAGGATGAAGATCGGATCGGTGAGGAGATCGACGCGCATTTTGAGCGCGAAGCGAAGGAGGCGAGAGACGACGCCGCGATTGATCGGTACTTGGACCGTCGCGGCGACTAACGAGAAACGGCTTGTCAGGGGGCAACCTGGCAAGCCGCTTGAGTTCCTCAACATTGGCACGCCGAGGAAATTTGAATGTATCTCGAAGACCTGCAAGACATCAACACCCTTGTTGACGATGAACGCCCGGTCGACACGTTCGAGGATTGGGCCATGTCGTTTGACGCCTGGCTGGACACGCCCGCCGGGCTGGTCTGGCTGGCCGAGCAAGAAGAGGCCTTTTCAATGGCGCGCGATGCCGAGCTGTACGGCGTCCGCCCCGCTCTCGGGGGACGCCGCCATGGCTGAACGCGCGCTGACTTCCTACCTCATCAGCATCCTTGCCGAAGCAGTGCAGGAACTGGCCGAAGCAATGGATCAGTGGGGCGCCGGTTCGGATGAAGTGTTCGGCATTCTGCGCGAATGCCTAGCCGCCGCAGAGGTAGACCAACGTCTCGACAAAGCCGCCTAACCCCACCCAGCGCCCGGCCCCGCGCCGGGCTGGAGGATCGGCAATGAACTATGCACGCAACGCCCTTGAATCGCTGCGCTATGCGGGCATCGACGATTACCAGGCACTCACCGATTCGGAACGGTCGAAACTGACCGAGCTTTTCGGGGACTGGACCCGGATCACCGCAGAGCAAAACGCACGGCTCGCGGCCCTGGCCGAGGACGCGCAAGCCGAGGCAGAGCGGCAAGCCGCCCGCGCCAAGGTGCACGCCCACCAAGCCACCCTTGAGGATGTCTATTGCGGACTCGGGGGCTTCGCCCGCCGCGAGCTTTCGGCCTACCTCGCCGAGGATGCCGACTTCGACGCTCCACTTGATACCTGGCTCAGCCAGCTTTCACCGCCTGAACGCGCCAAGGTCACCGCCTTGGTTGCCACCATCTGACCCACCCACCGCCCGGCATCGCGCCGGGCTGGAGCAACACCATGTCAGACCATGAAGACCTCGACCGTCTGTACCGCGAGGAGATCGCCGCCAAGCGCCGCATGAACGCCCAGGAAGAACAGGCGGAGATCGCCGCCGGTCGTGAGGACTGGCGAACTGAGGACGATAGCCACAGCGAGTACATGATGCTCCACGGCACCGAATGACCACCACCAACCCGGCCGAGCGCCGGGTTCTTCATTGAAGCCGACGCAGCGATGCGCAAATTCTTTGCGCTTCGATGCGTTGGCAGGAGCCGCCAACATGACCGACCAACCCAACCCCGACCCGAGCGCCCAACTCGCCGCCCAGCTCGCGGCCCTGCAACAGCAGATGGCCGCTTTGCAGCAATCCCCGGCCGCTGCAACGCCCGCCGCTTCGCCATGGGCGAGTGCGCCGACCGCCGCGCCTCAGATCAACGGGGTCGCGGTCCCAGTGAAGATGCAGACGCCTGCCGGCTCGATCCGGCTGTATTTCTCGCTGCCGGCCGAGTGCGCCGCGACTCCCGAGGCACTGATGGCTGCCCTTGAGAGCATGGCCGCCGCCGGTCTTCCCCTCGACACCTGGAGCTCGCGCGAGAGCGGGAGCGGATGGGGAGGCAGCCGCCGCGACAGCTACGCCAGCAACCGAGGAGGATGGAAACGATGATCGCCGCCCCACAAGCCGCCCCCGTCGTCACCCTGACCCAGACCGCCGCCGCGCGGTATGTCGTCCTCGACATCGAGACCGGCGACGCCCCCGAGGACGCGATTCAAGCCGCCCTGGGTTCCTGGAAGGCCCCGAAGAACTGGAAGCCGGAAACCGTCGAGAAGAACCGCGCCGAGGCGGCCGAGAAGATCCGCAGCAAGGCCGCGCTTCTCGATGCCTCGCCGATCCTCTGTGTCGGCGCCCGAACCGATCGCGAGGCGATCATGTTCAACGGGATGGGCGAGGCTGGACCGCTCGAACTGTCCGGCTGGTCTGTCCGCAGCTACCCGGACGAGGGCGCCATGCTGGCAGGCATGGCCGCATGGCTCGACACCCAGACCGACGCGGACACGATCTTGATCGGTCATAACGTCCGCGCCTTCGACTTGCCGAAGATCCGCGGAGCTTTCGTCCGCCACCGCTTGGCTCTGCCCGCGTGTCTCAAGCCGCGCACGGACGGCAGCCAACCGATGACAGACACCATGAGCCTATTCAAGAGCTTCAGCATGGAGCATCGAGACGCCTTCGCGGTCGGGCTGGATGTCGTCTGCACCGCCTTCGGCATCCCGCGACCCAAGCAAGTGATCTCGGGTGATGACGTGCCCCGACTGCACCGTGAGGGCCACTTCGCCGAGATCCTGATCTACAACGCCATCGACGTGGACGCCACCACCGAGATCTACCGGCTGATGATGGCGTGAGCTTCGCTCGACATCCGCCCGACGAGCCCGCTTTGTGCGGGCTTTTTTGTGGGCGCCGATTTAAAAGCCGGCACGCGGCCGAGCCGATGCAAGAAGAGGCCGCCGCTTGAACCTCCCCGCTCTCGCGGGGAGGCCCCACCGCATGGAGGACCACCGATGACGACGATCCATCTCACATTCCACCAAGCTCCCACTGAGCCCGGCTGGTATTTCGTGCAACTCCAGCATGGCCACCCCGACGGCAAACCGTATGACGTGGATTACTTCTACGGCATCCGCCACGGCATTGCCGAATGGGCGACCTGGTATGCCCACAACATTTCGGCCTGTGCGCCGATCGAGTCATGCGACAAGACCGAGGATGACCCGCGATGACCGCAACCGAACGCGCACTTGTTAATGCCGTCGCTCTGCGCGTCCAATGGGGCGACTGCCGCGACGCCATCCAGGCCGAGCCGATTCCGCCGCTCAACTGGCAGCTCGGCATTCATCGCATGCCCTGCCCGGTCCTGGCCCACTCGCCCTGGGGGGTGTCCGATCTGGTCACTGGCCGCCTGGTCGCGATCGAGACCAGCCGCGAGCTGGCGATCTCGGGAGCCATCAAGCGACTGGCCCGCGCCGCCTGCGCCGAACGGCTGAGCATCCCCGAATTTCTGAACCGCGCCCGCCAGCGCATCGCCTGCGGGAGCCGAGCATGAACCAGGACCTCGACCGACTCTGGTGGCGTAAGCGCGTCACCCAGCAACGCCTCGAGCAGGCCCAACAAGAGCTCGCCCAACTACGCCGCCAGCTTCGCGACGCCGAACGCCGCGCCCAGAAGCTCGCGCATGAACGCAACGCCGCCCGTGCCGACTGGCGCACGGCAACCGCCACCAGAGCCCAGCTCATCCCTCAACGTCTCCACTGACCCCGCCGGCCCGGCCGTGCGCCGGGCGGTCCCGCTCACCCTGGACACCGGAGGTTTCGACCATGCTCGACCTGACTCAGCCGCTTCCGGATTGCCTCGTCACCTGCCGCTGCGGACACACTGGCCCGCTGGATGCCTTCGCCGTGGAAACCGACCGCTGGGCGTGCCCCGCCTGCGGCTGGCGTTGGCGGGTCAACAGCGTTGGCTCAGCGAAGATCGGCCTACTCGGCACCCTTCAATTCCCGCGCCGGGTCTGCCAAGACGACCCCGACGCCCAGCAGATGGAGATGACTCTATGATCGCCCGCCGGAAGCGCGCCGCCTCCGACTCAGGACTTCGACGACGATATCCCGTTTTTGGGTTGAGAATGGCCGCAACATACGCCGATAGGCTCAATTCCGTGAACCGATTTAATCGACCCAACAGGACGACCTCAAGCTAATGGAGCACCGCCCATTTTCTCAACGACTATTCATCAAGATACCCAGAAATAGCCGCCTGGCTCCGACCGAGGATGTCCCCGATCTGCTTCTGCGTCAGACCCATGGCACGTAATTCCCTGGCTTCCTCTTTCAGTTTCGGATCACCGTGCTGGGGTTGCTTCCCGACGATGCGACTCTCAGCGATACGACCAGTCGATCCCACTTCCTTATAGGTTGCGAAAATTTGCTGATCCCCATGCTTACCCATGATCTTGACACTCCCATCCCGGCCAATGCTTGCCTCTAATTCGTTCTGTGGATCGGAAAGCGTATCCACAACGTGTCTGATAACTGCTTCCGAAATGACCGGTTTCTGGCTGCCGCGCTTTACCAACTTACGTTTCATGTCATGACCCTCGCGTATCATTTTGATGATATTGATATCATAAATATCATTCTTGCATATCGCAAGCAGTAGTCGATGATGACTCTCGCTCAACCAGCGTCACGATCAGATGCTGAATCCTGACGCAGCAAGAGACTTATGACAGGATCAGCAGAGTTACAGAGTTCCAGCCGTTTTAACCAAGCCCGCCTCGCGCGGGCTTTTTCGTCTCTGGAGATCAGCCAATGACTGAACTTGAGCAATGGGCCAAGCCAGCCGCCCAAGATTTGTGCTGGATCGTTGCGGAAATCACCCGCAGTGATGGACACGACCGAGGGACCGTCGAGCTGCGAGCGTTCCTCAAGGAGTGCGACGAAATTCGCGCCGGGCGCCCGACCTGGCGGGCACGACTGGCGAAACCCGCTCACCGTGACGACCTGTGCATCTTGGCCTTTCTGGGGGAGGACTGAGCATGCCGACCACCAAACGGCTTGATGTACTTGTGGAGCATCTCAGAGCGGATGGAGGTAGCGCCGAGATCGGCCCGTTGTCGACAGGAGAGCGCTGCTTTGTGGCTATCGCTGCGGATCGCTACGACCTCTTGCCGCCAGCCTATGCCGATCCGATCGAGGCATGGTTTCGGCTCGATACCCACTGGCAGCTGGCGGCCTGCGAGTGGCGTGATTGGCCAAGGAGCTACGCACGATGACCAGTCCCGACTTGCTGTTACTCACCCTGGAGCATGCCGCCAAGCGCCTCTCAGTCAGCACCCGCACCGTGCGCAGACTGATCGACACGCGCGAACTCACTTCGGTACGGATCGGCCGATCCCTGCGCGTCTCAGCCGACAGCATTCAAGCCTACGTAGACCGCAATATGACCCTGAGCAATAATTCCGGTCGCGTGGGGCCGGTTGTGCAGGAGAAAGGCACATGCCGAGAAAACGCAAGCAAGACCAGGACGGCCTCTATCGTCGTCCCGATTCGGAAAAGTGGTGGGCGTCCTACATCGGCAGCGATGGACGCCGAGTTAGACGCTCTACTGGAACCAGCAAGAAGACAGAAGCCGCCGCGCTCCTCGGCAAATGGAAAGCCGAAGCGCACAACGAGACCCACTGGGACCAAGCGCCTAGCCGAACATTCGAGGAATTGATGACCCGCTACCTGATCGAAACAGCGGGGGAACGGCGCAGCGAAAGCAGCGTAAAGCTGAACATCGCCCGCCTGCGACTCACCTTTGCTCAGTTCGACATTCAGGCACTTGAGCGCGAGCACATCCGTGGATACATCGCCCAGCGCAAGGAAGAAGGCGTCGGCAATGCCACCATCAATCGCGAGCTTCAAGCGCTCGGGGGTGCGATCAACTACGCCAACATCCATTGGCAATGGAACCTGCCGAACCCGGTCAAGGGAAACATGCTCAAAGAGCCAGATGGGCGTTTGCGCTGGATCACGCGCGAGGAAGCCAACAGGCTTATCGATGCTGCGCAGTTGCAACCGAAGGCGGCACACCTCGCGCCGCTGATCACTCTGGCGCTGCATACCGGCATGAGACGTGGGGAAATGCTCGGGCTGGAATGGTCGCGGGTGGATCTCCAAGGTAGCCTAATCTACCTGGAGAGCCACCACACGAAAGCCAAGAAGCGCCGCAGTGTCGCCCTCAACAAAACGGCACGCGAGGCCATCCTAGCACAAGCCCGATTCCGCGCGGCCCACTGTCCGGCCGCCCCCTGGGTCTTTTGCGACAAGGAGGGAAACCGGATCGCGAGCGTCAAGCGTAGCTTTGCCACCGCCTGCCGGGTGGCCGAGATCGAGGGCTTCCGCTTTCATGACTTACGCCATACCTGCGCCGCTTGGCTGGTACAGGCGGGTGTCCCGATGGCTGAGGTTAGGGATGTCCTCGGCCATTGCACCCTGGCGATGACTGAGCGATATGCTCATTTGGCACCTGAGAACCTTCGGGCGGCGGTCGCCCACTTGGACCGTTCCGAGTCACGTTTTAGTCACGTTACCCCGGAACGGTCGAGAGAAGCTCTCTAAGTGCTTGAATTTGGTGCGCCCTGTGCGACTCGAACGCACGACCACCTGATTAAAAGTCAGATGCTCTACCAGCTGAGCTAAGGGCGCGATGAGGAGCGGTATTGTAGCGGGATATCCGCCGATTTCAACCTTTGGGTCAAGAAAATCTGTGCCAACCAAGCAGGGATATGATCCGAAGGGGACGGAAACCGCAATCCTCACAACTGGTTTCGCGGGGTCGCTCTACAACACCAACCCCATGAACCAAGCGACGAGCCTCGGGTCAAGGCGCGGACTGACCGATCCGATCCAGCCGGCTCCGCGCCAAGCGCGCCTCGGTGCTGTTGGGATAGGTCGCGATGACGCGCTCGAAGGATGCCTTAGCCTGCTCGAAGTCCTTCTGATCGAACTGGATGAATCCGATCTTGAGCATGGCGCCTGGAACCTTGGGGCTCTGGGGATTGAGTTGGAGCAGGCGTTCGAACTCGGCGAGCGCCGCCGCGAGGTTGCGCTGCACATAGTAGGTTTCGGCCAGCCAGTAGCGGGCGTTGTCCGAGAACTCGCCTTGGGGGTAGCGGCGGAGCAGATCGCTGAAGGCGGCGGTCGCCTCGTCGTATTTGCGCTCCTTGAGCAGTTCGAACGCCTCGGCGTAGGCATCGCGCTCGTTTCCGCCGACCGTTTCCGGCGAGGGCAGCGAGGGGATCCCGACCGGACCGATGGAGGCGGATTCGGCGAACGGGGTCGCTCCGGGCTGCCCCTGGGCCGGAGACGGACCCGACGCCGCGCCCAATCCGCCGCCACTGGCGTCGACCACCCCGTCGGGCAGTGTCGGCTTGGCGTTGCCGAGCGTCGAGGACATGCCGGAGTGACCGGCGACGCCAGCGGATCCGGCCGCTCCCAGCCGCGAATCGATGTCCATGTACTGCTCGCGCTGCTGACGCCTCAGCCGGTCGAGCTCGATCTTCTGGGACTCGAGCATGCCGCGCAGTTCCTGCATCTCGATCTGCAGCTGCTGGACCTTCAGCAGCAGCTCGGATCCCGTCTGATTCTCCAGGATGCGTTCGAGACGGCCGATCCGCCCTTCGAGGTTGGAATAATCGGCCGCTGCCGCCCCGGTCGAGAGACAGGCCAGGATCGCCGTCACGAGCAGGCGTGGACGATGCGATGGGTGATTCATGACGCCGGTCTCCCTCAGTATTGGATGATGACGCGACGATTCTGGCGCCACGCGGTTTCCGAATGCCCGGAATCGGCCGGGCGCTCCTCGCCGTAGCTCAGCGTCGTCATCTGGTCCGCGCGCACGCCCTCGGCGAGCATGAATTTGCGCACGGTTTCGGCACGCTGATCGCCGAGCGCCAGGTTGTACTCGCGTGTGCCGCGCTCGTCCGTGTTCCCTTCGAGCGTCACCTCGACGCGATCGTGGGTACCCAGATAACGGGCGTGGGTGCGCATCAGGTCCAGATATCTGGGCTTGATCTCGGCGCTGTCGTAATCGAAATAGATGGTGCGGTTGTAGAGCGGGCTGGTCGGATCCTCCCAGGGGCCGGCATAGACCGGGCGCGTCGACTCCACGCCCGATGTACGGGCGTCCTGGCCGGGCAGCGCGGACCTGGAGGCGTCGCTCACCGGGGGATTGGCACCGGCATCCGAATGGGGCGTGGTGGAGCACCCGACGATGCCGACCATCGAGGCCAGCATCACCGAGATGGACAGTATATTGCTGATGAGGACGCGCATGCTGCGGGCTCCTTACTTCATGAAGGGTGACCAGGCCGGTTCGCGGACCTGACCGGAATCCTGGGAGAGACGCTGATTGCCGCCGCCGTCCACCGAGGTCGCGGCCAGGACGCCACGCCCGCCGTGGATGGTGGCATAGATGATCATGGAGCCGTTCGGGGCGAAGCTCGGCGATTCGTCCAGATTCCCGGAGCTGACCAGCCGCACGATGCCGCGCTCGGTATCCAGCACCCCGATACGGAAGCTGCCGTTGATCCGGGTCACCATGGCGATCGAGCGTCCGTCCGGCGAATAGGAGGCACGGCCGTTGTAATCGCCCTCGACGCTGATCCGCTCGGCCGGCCCGCCGTCCGATGACATGCGATAGATCTGCGGACTGCCGGCACGATCGGAGGTGAAGATGATGTAGCGCCCGTCCGGCGACCAGGAGGGCTCGGTGTCGATGGCATAGTGATCGGTCAGACGCACAAGTTCGCGGCTGAGCAGGTTGAGGCTGTAGATCTCGGGGTTGCCGTCCTTCGACAGGGTCATGGCCAGCCTGAGTCCGTCCGGCGAGAAGGCGGGCGAGCCGTTGATGCCCGGATAGCTGGAGACCAGATCGCGCCGCCCGCTGGAGAGTTCCTGGACATAGATGGCGGCACGGCGGTTCTCGAAGGAGACATAGGCGATCCGGCGTCCGTCCGGCGACCAGGCCGGAGACATGATGGGCTCGCCCGAGGAGACGATGGTCTGGGGGTTGTAGCCATCGGCATCCGCGACCTTGAGGGCCACGGTCTGGGAGTCGCCGCTCCCGGTCGAGGTCACGTAGGCGATCCGGGTCGCGGCGACGCCGGCCTGGCCCGTGAGCTTCTCGTAGATGATGTCGGCGACCAGATGCGCGGTGTGGCGCATGCCGGCCTTGCTGGAGATGAGACTGCTGCTGGCCAATTCGTTGCCGCGAAAGACGTCGTAGAGACTGAAGCTGACGCGGTAGCCGTTGCCCTCGGCCTCGACCCGGCCGATGACCAGGCTGTTCATGCCCAGCAGGCTCCAGTCGCGCAGATCGACCTCATCGCGCGTGGTGGGCATGTCCAGCATGTCGCGGGTCGGCATCGGCTTGAAGCGGCCGGTTCGCGCCAGATCGGCGCCGATCACGGCGGCCACGTCGGCGGGCGGGATCAGCCCCTCGGAGACACCGAAGGGCACCACGGCGATCGGCTGGGCGGCCTCGACCCCGCCGGTGATCTCGATGTTCAGTCTGGGGGCGGCCAGAGTCGCGCTGCTCGCGGCCAGATTGAATGCGCAGAGTGTCAGGACGAGCAGCAGTGGCTGGAATCGGCTCATGGTGCGAGGTTCCCACTTATTTTGGCGTAAAGGTTAGGTCGAACTCCCGAAAAGGCTCGAACGCGGCCCCGGATGGCACGGGCAGTGGCGAGGCGCTGACAACGGCGGCGATCACGGACTGGTCGTAGGCGAGGTTCCCGCTGCTCTGGACTACGCGCACACTGCTCTCGATCACGTCGCCTCCCGGCATCAGACGCACCGATACGATCGTGGTCAGCCCTCTGCCCACGCCAGGCGGACGTGTCCAATAGGCGCGCACGCGATCCTGGATGACCGGAAAGTAGCGCGTCGCCTCCAGAGACATCTCCTCGGCGGCCAGCTGAGACTGCAGATCCTCCTCGAGTGCCCGCTGGGCCTCGGCGGCCCGCCGGCGCTCATCCGCCGCGGCCTGCTCGCGCGCCTCCTGTTCTCGACGCCGTTGCGCATCCTCCTCGGCCAGACGGCGCTCCTCCTCCCTGGCGAGGCGCTCGGCCTCCTCGGCGATCCGGCGCTGGCGCTCGGCCTCGGCGGCCTGGCGCTGCCGCTCCTCCTCGGCCGCGCGACGCTCCATCTCCTTGCGGATGCGCTCGCGCTCGGAGGCCATACGTCTGGCCTCCTCTTCAGCACGCAGCCGCTCGGCCTCGGCCTGGCGACGCGCCTCCTCGGCGGCACGTTCCTCCTCGGCCTGGCGGCGCGCCAGCTCCTCCGCCTGACGACGCGCCTCCTCCTCGGCCTGGCGTCTGGCCTCCTCGGCCCGCTGGCGAGCCTCTTCCTCGGCGCGACGGCGCTCGGCCTCCGCCCGGGCCTGCGCGGCCAGACGCGCCGCCTCTTCCTCGGCCCGCCGACGCGCGGCTTCGGCCTCGGCCCTGGCCTGGGCCTCTTCGGCGAGACGCTGCCGCTCGGCCTGGCGCTGCGCCTCCTGTTCGGCCTGCTGCCGCGCCTCCTCCTCGGCGAGACGCTGCCGTTCGGCCGCCTCCCGCGCCCTGTCCTCGGCCTCGGTATCGACCTTCGGCGGCTGATCGGCGCGAATCTCATCGATCATGGCCTCGAGGGCGCGATCCGTCACCAAGGTCGCCTGCACGACCCGGACCTTGTCGGCCGCGTCCAGCGACGGCCGATCGAACCGAATCCCGATCAGCAGCAGGATCGCGAAGATGAGATGCAGCCCCAGCGAACAATAGAAGGCCCGGGGATCGTCCCTCAGGATCTGCCACATGGTCTAGGGCTCGCGGCGTTCCGGAGGCACCGTGATCAGCCCGACCTCCGGGGCGCCCGCCGACTGGGCGATGGCCATGGCGCGCACCACCTTGCCGTAATCGACCTGGTTGTCGGCCCGGACGAGAATAGGCGTGTCCGGCTTGTAGCCGAGGACCACCCGGATGCGATCGTAGAGGATCTGGTCGCTCGCGGGCTGGTGCTTCTCCTTGCCGACGTCGATGTAATAGTCCCCGAAGGCGTCCACCGTGATCACCACCGAATCCACCGTCGGACTGGCGATACCGCCCGCCTTCTCCCGCGGCAGGTTGACCTTGACCCCGGTGGTGATAAGCGGCGCCGTCACCATGAAGATGACCAGCAGCACCAGCATCACGTCGATGTAGGGCACCACGTTGATCTCGGCCATGAGCCGGCGGCGGTTGCGGCTGCGCGTGTGCTTGATCATGGCTCGCGTCCCGGCGCTCAGGCGCGGCCCTGGCGCTGGAGCAGGGTCGAGAATTCCTCAATGAATTCCTCGTAGCGGTTGTTGATCCGCTCGACCTGATTGGAGAAGCGATTGTAGGCGATCACCGCCGGGATGGCGGCGAAGAGCCCGATGGCGGTGGCCACCAATGCCTCGGAGATGCCCGGCGCGACCAGCGCCAGGGTGGCCTGCTCGACGTTGCCCAGGGCATGGAAGGCCTGCATGATGCCCCAGACGGTCCCGAACAGCCCGACATAGGGGCTGGTGGAACCGACGGTCGCGAGGAAGGCGAGATTGTTCTCCAGGCGATCCATCTCGCGGCTCGTCGCCACGCGCATGGAGCGTTCGGCGCCTTGCAGCACCGCCATCATGTCCGCACCCTCGATCTTGCGCAGGCGCACGTATTCCTTGAATCCCGAGCGGAAGATGGCCGCCAGCCCCTGATTCCCCGTCTCGTCCTGGCTCAGATCCTTGTAGAGCGCGCTCAGATCGCCCCCGGACCAGAATCGTTCCTCGAAAGCGTTGGCGCTTCGGCGCGCGCCGGAGAGCACCCGGGCGCGATCGAAGATCATGGTCCAGGAGATCAGGGAGGCCGCCAGCAACAGCACCAGAACCATCTGGACGACGAAGCTCGCGTCCAGGATGAGCGTGACCAAAGAGAGATCGGAGACCATGACCGTTACCCCTTGGAGTCGCGCGCCGAGCGCTCCATGCCAGACAGGATTCCATCGACCATCTCGGACGGCATCCGGCGCGGACGCTTGGTGCGCGCGTCGAGACAGACGACGTTCACGGTGCCCCGGCAACACTCCTTGCCGTCTGCCTGACGCAGGATGCTCTGCTCGAACTCGATGCTCGCGCCCCCGAGATGCTTGACCGCGGACCGGACCAGCAGCAGATCGTTGAAGAGCGCGGAGACCCGATATTCCAGGCCGACACGTCTCACGGCGAAGAGGATCCCCTGCTCGTCGCGCAGCAGATCCTGCTCGTAGCCGAGCGCGCGCAGCCACTCGGTTCGCCCACGCTCCATGAATCGCAGATAATTGGCATAGAAGACCACCCCGGCCGCATCCGTATCCTCGTAATAGACACGCACGGGCCAGTCGAAGGTCACGCCTGAAAGATCGTTCGAAATCGCCATGGCACCCGTCAGGCGGCATCCCCGCCTAAAAAGTCCATAAGTCTATCGGAAACCCTGAGCCCCGACACTCTGTCATACAGGATCCAGCTCGCCAGACGCCGCTCCATGCGTCACAGTGCGACCGACGAATACGGCCAGATAACTCAATAACCAAGGAATCCATCGATGTCATTTCTTTCCTCCCTGCAGGGCAAGCGCGGCGAATACCTCGTCGCAGTCCAGTTCATCCTCGTCTTCGTCTTCGTCATGACCCCGAGATGGAATCCGCTCCTGACACCGGCCTTGCTGGACAGTCTGGAGCCGGTGCGCTGGGCGGCGCTCGCGATCCTGGGCGCGGTGGGAATGGTACTCGGCGGACTGGGCTCGATGCACATCAAGGAGTATCTAACCCCCTTGCCCTACCCGGTCGATCACAACCAGCTGGTGCAGCATGGCGTCTATTCCTGGGTGCGCCATCCGCTCTACAGCAGCCAGCTCTTCATCGCCCTGGGATGGGTACTCTTCACACTCAGCCTCTCCCACCTGGCCGTCCTGGCCGCGGCCTTCGTCTTCTTCGACTACAAGGCGCGCAAGGAGGAGGGCTGGCTGACCGAACGCCATCCGGATTACCCTGACTATGCCAAGCGGGTGAGAAAGTTCATTCCCTGGATCTATTGAGGGGAAGCTGCCAGCCTCCAGCGGCCAGCTTCCAGCTGATTGCCGGCGGCTGGATATGCATCAGTCCACCCAGACCCGCGCATTGCGGAACAGACGCATCCAAGGGCCGTCCTGGCCCCAGTCGTCCGGGTGCCAGGAGTTCTGAACGGCCCGGAACACACGCTCCGGATGCGGCATCATGATGGTCACCCGGCCGTCGCGCGTCGTGAGTCCGGCGATGCCCTCGGGCGAGCCGTTCGGATTGGCCGGATAGCGCTCGGCGACCCGCCCATCGTTCTCCACATAGCGCGCGGCCACTCCAGATCGCGCCTGGGACAGATGCGCGGCATCGCGGAACTCGGCCCGGCCCTCGCCGTGCGCCACGGCGATCGGCATGCGCGATCCGGCCATGCCGGCGAGCAGTACCGACGGGGTCTCGGTGACCTCCAGCATCAGGGTCCGCGCCTCGAACTGCTCGGAGCGGTTGCGCACGAAATGCGGCCAATGCTCGGCGCCCGGGATCAGCTCGCTCAGATTCGAGAGCATCTGACAGCCGTTGCAGATGCCCAGCGCGAAGGTGTCCGAGCGCTCGAAGAATGACTGGAACTGATCGCGCGCCCGCGGATTGAAGAGGATGGTCTTGGCCCAGCCCTCGCCGGCCCCCAGCACGTCGCCGTAGGAGAAGCCGCCGCAGGCCACGAGCCCCCGGAAACGGTCCAGTTCGATGCGTCCGGCGATGACGTCCGAGAGATGGACGTCGACGCACTCGAAGCCGGCCGCGTGGAAGGCCGCGGCCATCTCGATCTGGCCGTTGACGCCCTGCTCGCGCAGGATGGCGATCGGCGGACGCGCCCCGCGCTCGATGAAGGGCGCGGCGATGTCGTGATCCGGATCGAAGGTGAGGCTGGCGTGCAGCCCCGGATCCTCCTCGGCGATCCGCGCGAAGGCCTCCTCGGCGCACTCGGGGTTGTCGCGCAGCGACTGCATCCGGTAGCTGGTCTCGGACCAGGCCCGCTGCAGGTCGACCCGCTCGGCCTCGAAGAGCACCCGGCAGCGGCGGCAGACGCGCACCGTGTCGCTGTCGTCGATCATGCCGATCACCGGGCTGAACTCGGCCAGACCGTAATAGTCGAGGATCTGGAGCACGGCGTCGGTCTCGGTATGACGGACCTGGATGACCGCGCCCAGCTCCTCGCTGAACAGGGACGCGACGTCGTCGCAGCCGACCGCCGCCAGATCCACGTCGATCCCGCAGCGCCCGGCGAAGGCCATCTCGCAGAGGGTCGCGATGAGACCGCCGTCGGAGCGGTCGTGATAGGCCAGGATCATCTCCTCCCCGCGCAGCTCGCGGATCGCGGCGAAGAAACGCTTGAGCAGATCGGCATCCTCGATGTCCGGCCCCTCCTCGCCCAGCGCGCCGTAGACCTGGGCGAGACAGGAGGCGCCCAGCCGGTTGCGGCCCTGGCCCAGGTCGATGAGGATCAGATCCGTATCGCCCTGATCGGTGCGCAGCTGGGGCGTGAGGGTACGGCGCACGTCGTCGACGGGCGCGAAGGCGGAGACGATCAGGGACAGGGGCGCGGTCATCTCGCGGCGCCCGCCCTCGGCGTCCTGCCACACCGTCTTCATGCTCATGGAGTCCTTGCCGACCGGGATGGCGATGCCGAGCTCGGCACAGAGATCCATGCCGACCGCGCGCACCGTGTCGTAGAGCCGGGCGTCCTCGCCGGCATGTCCGGCGGCCGCCATCCAGTTGGCCGAGAGCTTGATGTCGCCCAGCGCCTCGATCGAGGCGGCGGCGATGTTGGTCAGCGCCTCGCCGACCGCCATGCGCCCGGATGCGGGAGCATCGAGCAGGGCCAGCGGGGTGCGCTCGCCCATCGCCATGGCCTCGCCGCAATAGCCGCGATAGTCGCTGAGGGTCACGGCACAGTCGGCCACCGGGATCTGCCAGGGACCGACCATCTGGTCGCGCGCCACCTGGCCCGTGATGCTGCGGTCGCCGATGGTGATGAGGAAGCTCTTGTCCGCCACCGTGGGCAGACGCAGCACCCGGAACACCGCCTCGCGCAGATCCAGGTCCCGGGTCGCGAAGGGCGCGGACGGCGGGCCGACCCGCTCGACCTCGCGCTGCATCTTGGGCGGCTTGCCGAACAGCAGGGGCAGCGGCATGTCGATCGGACGGTCGTCCAGCAGACGGTCGCCGAGGGTCAGGCGCTCCTCCTCGGTCGCCTCGCCGACCACGGCATAGGGACAGCGCTCGCGCTCGCAGATCGCCTTGAAGGTCTCCAGACGCTCGGCGGCCACCGCCAGCACATAGCGCTCCTGAGACTCGTTGCACCAGATCTCCATCGGCGACATGCCCGGATCGTCGTTCGGGATCTCGCGCAGCTCGAAACGCCCTCCGCGCTCGCCGTCGTGGACCAGCTCGGGCAATGCGTTGGACAGACCGCCGGCGCCGACATCGTGTATGAAGAGGATGGGGTTCTCCTCCCCGCGCGCCCAGCAGCGGTCGATGACCTCCTGACAGCGGCGCTGCATCTCGGGGTTGGCGCGCTGCACCGAGGCGAAGTCCAGATCCTCGGCCGAGGCGCCCGAGGCCATGCTGGAGGCCGCCCCGCCGCCGAGACCGATGAGCATCGCCGGACCGCCCAGCACGATCAGGGGCGTGCCCGGCGGGAAGGCGTCCTTGGCGACGTGCTCGGCGCGGATGTTGCCCATGCCGCCGGCGAGCATGATCGGCTTGTGATAGCCACGCAGCTCGGGCGCGCCGCCGGGGCCCGGCACCTCCTGCTCGTAGGTGCGGAAATAGCCGGCCAGGTTGGGACGACCGAACTCGTTGTTGAAGGCCGCCGCGCCGATCGGACCCTCGAGCATGATGTCGAGCGCCGAGACGATGCGCCCCGGCTTACCGAAATCGCGTTCCCAAGGCTGCTCGAAGCCGGGGATGCGCAGGTTGGAGACCGAGAAGCCGCACAGACCCGCCTTGGGCTTGGCGCCCCGACCGGTCGCGCCCTCGTCGCGGATCTCGCCGCCCGAGCCGGTCGCCGCGCCCGGATCCGGGGCGATGGCGGTCGGATGGTTGTGGGTCTCGACCTTCATGAGGAGATGGATCTCCTCCTCGGACTCGCAGTAGATGCCGGTCTGGGGACAGGGCATGAACCGGCGCCCGTCCCAGCCCTCGATGACCGCCGCGTTGTCCTTGTAGGCCGAGAGCACCCCCTCGGGCGAGGTGTCGGTCGTGTGGCGGATCATCTTGAACAGCGAGCGCTCCTGGGCCTCGCCGTCGATGATCCAGTCGGCGTTGAAAATTTTGTGCCGGCAATGCTCGGAGTTCGCCTGGGCGAACATCATCAGTTCGACGTCGGTCGGATTGCGTCCGAGCGACTGGAAGCTCTCGGTCAGATAGTCGATCTCGTCGTCGGACAGGGCCAGACCCAGCTCGCCGTTGGCGGCGACCAGTGCCGGACGGCCGAGCCCCAGGACGTCGACCCGTTGGGCCGGCCTCGGCTCGGCACCGTCGAAGAGACGATGCGCCGCGTCCATCTCGAACAGGGCCACCTGGGTCATGCGGTCGTGAAGCATGGCGGCCGTCCGGCTCAGCACATCCCCTGCGACCGCCGCCGTCTCTGTGGAGAGATAGTAGGCCGTGCCGCGCTCGATCCGGGCGATCTGGGTCAGTCCGCAGTTGTGGGCGATGTCGGTGGCCTTGGACGACCAGGGCGAGATGGTCCCCGGCCTGGGCACCACCAGGACCAGCGCTCCCTCCGGGGTGTGCGCCGGCAGGCTGGGTCCATAGCGCAGGAGCCGCTCCAAGACCGACCGCCCGGCCTCGTCCAGATCGCCGGACAGCTGGGCGAAATGCACGAACTCGGCATAGAGTTGAATCCGCGTTCCGGTCCGCTCGCTCAGACGCTCGGCGAGCTTGCTCAGACGGAACTCGGAGATGGCTGGGGCGCCGCGGAGGACCAGCATCGGCGATTGCTCTGGGTGCTTGGAGGTGTCGGACATAATAGCGTGACTCGGCGGGGGATGAGGAGCTCGCCCTGATGAGATCAGGAAAGTGGATCGCCCCGGATCCGGGGCTAGGCATGACGGCGCTGACGCAGCGCCTCGTAGAGACAGACCCCGGTCGCGACCGAGACGTTCAGACTCTCGACGCGACCGAGCATGGGAAGACGGATGAGGCTGTCGCAGCGCTCTCGGGTCAGACGCCGCAGCCCGGTGCCCTCGCTGCCCATCACCAGCCCCAGCGGACCGGTCAGATCGGCGGCATGGAGATCGCCCGGCGCCTCGCCGGCGGTGCCGATCAGCCAGATGCCGCGCGATTTGAGCGCATCCATGGTGCGCGCCAGATTGGTCACCTGATAGTAGGGCATGGTTTCGGCGGCACCGCTCGCGACCTTGCAGACCACGGGCGTCAGACCGACGGCATTGTCCTTGGGCGCGACGACGGCATGAACGCCGACCGCCTCGGCTGTGCGCAGACAGGCCCCCAGGTTGTGCGGATCCTGCACCTCGTCGAGCAGCAGCAGGAAGGGCGCCCCCTCGATGCGATCCAGGTGGGCGCTCAGATCGCGCTCGGTCCGGGACGCGGGGACCCGCACCCAGGCGAGCACGCCCTGATGATTGGCCCCGGACGCGGCATCGTCCAGTTCGCCCCGATCCACGGAACGCACCTGGATGCCGCCCTGGCGGGCCAGATCGGCCAGCTCGCCCAGACGCCGATCGCGACGGCTGCGTTCCAGCCAGAGCTCGCCGACGCCCTCGGCGCCGAACTTGAGCGCGCTGCGAACGCTGTGTATTCCAGCGACGGGAGAATGGTCCTTCATCTCAATCGGTCGACGCCGTGCCGCCCGGCTTGCGTTTGCGGCGATTGCGCGAACGCGGCTTCTTCGCGCCCGAGGCATTGGAGTCGCCGGAAGGCTTGGATGAACCGGATGGCTTTGAATCACCGGATGCCTTGGGTTCGCCCGACGCCTTGGAGGCGGCCGGTGCGCCCGGCTTGCCCCTGCCTCGCGACTTCGGTTTGCGCCGGCCCGAGCCATTGGTCTGCGAGCTGGCGGGCTCGGCAAGCACGAAGTCGATCTTGCGGTCGTCCAGATTCACCGCCGCGACCTGGACCTTGAGGCGGTCGCCCAGACGGTAGACGGTGCCGGTGCGCTCGCCGTGCAGACGGTGACCGATGGGGTCGAAATGATAGAAGTCGTTGTCCAGTGCGGTGATGTGCACCAGACCGTCGACATAGACCTCGTCGAGCTCGACGAAGATGCCGAAGGAGTTGACGCTGGTGATGGTGCCCTCGTATTTCTCGCCCAGCTTGTCCTGCATGAACTCGCACTTGAGCCAGTCCTCGGCGTCGCGGGTCGCCTCGTCGGCGCGGCGCTCGGTCCCCGAACACTGCTCGCCGATCTGCTGCAGCTCGGTGCCCGAATAGTCCATGTCGGCCACCGTCCCACCGACCAGCAGATGGCGGATGAGCCGGTGCACCACCAGGTCCGGATAGCGCCGGATCGGCGAGGTGAAATGGGTATAGGCATCGTAGGCCAGCCCGAAGTGCCCGGCATTGTCCGAGCTGTACATGGCCTGCTGCATGGAGCGCAGCAGGACGGTCTGGATCAGACGCCGGTCCGGGCGTTCCCTGACCATCTCGAGCAGCTCGCCGTAGTCGTGCGCGGTCGGCTTGGGACCGCCGGGGAGCTTGAGCCCAAGCTGGCCGAGGAATTCGCGCAGGTCGTTGAGCTTCTCCTCGCCCGGGGTGTCGTGGATGCGATAGATGGCCGGAATGCGCCTGCGCTGGAAGAGACGCGCCGCGGCCACGTTGGCCGCCAGCATGCATTCCTCGATCAGCTTGTGGGCATCGTTGCGCACCAGCGGAACGACCTCCTCGATCCGACCCTGATCGTTGAAGACGAACTTGGTCTCGGTGGTGTCGAAGTCGATCGCACCGCGTACCTGCCTGGCTGCATGCAGCACATGATAGAGCTGGTAGAGCTCGTGCAGATGCGGCAGCAGGTCGGCATATCTGGAGCACAGCTCGCCGTCCCCATCGACCACCATGGCGGCGACCTGATCATAGGTCAGACGCGCGTGCGAGCGCATCACGGCCTCGAAGAAGCGCGAGCGGGTGACCTTCCCCTCGGCGTTGACATAGAGCTCGGCGGTCATGCACAACCGATCCACATCGGGATTCAGCGAGCAGAGACCGTTCGAGAGCACCTCCGGCAGCATGGGAACGACGCGGTCGGGGAAATAGACCGAATTGCCGCGCGACTGGGCCTCGCGGTCGAGCGCGGTCCCGGGACGCACGTAGCTCGAGACGTCGGCGATGCAGACCAGGAGCTTCCAGCCCTTGGGCTTGCGCTCGCAATAGACGGCGTCGTCGAAATCGCGGGCGTCCGCGCCGTCGATGGTGACCAGCGGGAGCGCGCGCAGATCGGTCCGCCCCTCCTTCGCCGATTCGGGCACCTCTTCGCCCAGCCCGGCGATCTCGGCCACGACCTCGTCGGGCCAGTCGACCGGCAGGTCGTGGGCGCGGATCGAGATGTCCGTCTCCATGCCGGGCGCCATGTGATTGCCGAGCACCTCGGCGACGCGTCCGATCGGCGGAGTTCGACGCGTCGGCTGATCGATGATCTCGGCGACCACGATCTGACCTTGCTCGACCTCGCCGATGCGATCGCTGGGGATGATGATGTCGTGCGTGAGCCGCTTGTTGTCCGGCACCACGAAACCGACGCCGCTCTCTTTATATAGACGGCCGACAATGCTGCGGGTATTGCGCTCCAGGATCTCGACCAGGGCGCCTTCGAGCCGGCCGCGGCGATCCCGCCCGCTGACACGGACCACGACCCGATCGCCGTGGAAGAGCGCGCGCATCTCCTTGGGATAGAGGTAGAGGTCGTCGCCCCCCTCGTCCGGACGCACGAATCCGAACCCGTCCGGATGGCCGATCACGCGTCCGGCGATGAGGTCGCGCTTGTTGACGGGACAATAGACCTGGTTGCGATTTCGAACCAGCTGACCATCGCGCACCATGGCGCCGAGACGACGATCCAACGCGACCAGGTCCTGCTCACCGTTCAGATCCAAGGCGGCGGCCAATTCGTCGAACGACTGTGGGGCGCCGTTGCTGGTCAGGGTTTCGAGGATGAATTCCCGGCTGGGAATGGGGTTGGCGTATTTCTTCGCCTCGCGCTGGCGATGCGGATCCGCGTCTCTCGCGGCGGTGGATGATCGACGTCTTGTCACGTGAACTCGGTACCTCCAAAAAAATACAAGTGTACTCTTGACAACCCCGGCCTGTCTCTCTAATATTCGCGGCTCACCACGGGAGCACGACAAAACGACGTCTCTCGTGCCCCTTTGCCGAGGTGGCGGAATTGGTAGACGCGCATGGTTCAGGTCCATGTGGGCGAAAGCTCGTGGAGGTTCGAGTCCTCTTCTCGGCACCAAATTCCTAGGGTAGTCGAAACCGATTATCCTGCGCAAAAGGCGCCGCACCCAGTGCGGCGCCTTTTTCGTATGCGCACCCATCCCTGACCGCAACAGCCCCTATTGCGCCGCATGGCTCAGTGAAGCCCAGCCACCCGAGTCGACTCGCGCTTCTCCAAGGTTGAACGAGCTGTCCCCTCAGCGAGCGCTGTCAGTGACCAAGGCACCAGCCCAGCCAAATGTTCCGTTCGCCGGATTAAGTCTCTGAGACACAGAAGAGGGCCGGATAACAACCGCGATCTTCAATGGCCCCAGACTCCCTGCATGCCGATGCGGCCGAGGCCGCACCGACGAACGCCTTCCACAGTGGACCCGACGCAACGGTTCAGGACGTCTCCCGACGCCGCTTCGCCCGATTCTGCCGCAGCACCATCAGGGTCCAGGCCGGCCCAGAGACGGCATAGGTGAGGGCCATCAGGAAGAGCACCAGCGGCGGATAGATGAAGACCACTGCGAACCCGAGCATGACCGCGACGGCCAGCAGGAAGGGAACGCGCCCATGCAGACTGAGCTGCTTGAAGCTCTGATAGCGGAAATTGCTGACCATCAGCAGGCCTGCAACCGCGGTCAGGAAGGCGGCGAGCCAGGAGACGTCGGAGCCATCGATCCCGAGATCGTTGGCGGTCCAGATCCCTCCAGCGATGATAGCGGCGGCGGGCGGACTGGCGAGCCCCTGGAAATAGCGTTTGTCGGCGATCCCGACCTGGGTATTGAAGCGGGCCAGACGCAAGGCGGCCGCCGCCGTATAGACGAAGGCGGCCAGCCAGCCGACCTTGCCCAGCTCGCCGAGCGCCCAATGATAGGCGACCAAGGCCGGGGCCACGCCGAAGGCGACCATGTCCGAGAGACTGTCGTACTCGGCGCCGAAGGCGGTCTGGGTCTGGGTGATGCGGGCGATGCGCCCGTCGAAGCCGTCCAGGACCATGGCCGAGAAGATCGCCAGCGCGGCGGCCTCGAAGCGGTCCTGCGTCGCCGAGAGCACGGCATAGAATCCGGCGAACAGGGCCGCGGTGGTGAAGAGGTTCGGCAGGAGATAGATGCCGCGCGGTCTTTTGCGGGGTGGAAGCGTTTCGTCCATAGTACCGATATCGTGATGAGGAAGGGCCCGATGGCGGTGGAAGTATATCGCCGCATCCCTTCGAGCGTCGAAAGGGCTGGAACCGAAGGATCGCATCCCCGCCTAATGCACCGAGAAACGCCGGCCGAGCCCTCGCAAAGTTGGAGCGACCATTCCCTGGCGCAAGTAGGATTCTGTCATACACTTGCGCCATAGTGTCCGCTCACCGGACCCAAGATTCAGCATCTGCGCCGACGCGGAGATTCGCGCCCCGGATCGCCGCGTTGGCCCGACAGACACTGCAACCATCCGCCCGGGAGGTGACATGACGCTGCAGCAAGCCAAACCGCCGCTGCCCAGCGCCGACAAACGCTGGAAACTGGTCAACGCGACGATGCGCCGCAACGGCTATGCCGGACATGCCCTGATCGAGACGCTGCACAGCGTACAGGATGCCTTCGGCTTTCTCGACGAGATTTCACTGCGCTTCGTCGCCGCATCGCTCGACCTGCCATTGAGCAAGGTCTTCGGCGTCGCCACCTTCTACCACATCTTCATGCTCAAGCCGAAGGGGCGCCACACCTGTGTCGTCTGCACCGGCACGGCCTGCTACATCAAGGGGGCTGGAGAGCTGTTGGACGGCATCCAGGCACGCTACGAGGTCGCACCGGGCGAAACGACGCAAGACGATCGTCTCTCGGTGCTCTCGGCCCGTTGCGTCGGCGCCTGCGGACTGGCTCCGGCCGCGGTTCTGGACGGCGACGTCCTCGGCAAGCAGACCTCCGACACCCTCATCGCCAAGCTGGAGGAGCTGGACTGATATGCATCTGGAAGATCTCGCCGAAAAGGCCGCGGAATTCCGCGCCGAAGAGGCCGGCATCCAGCGCGAAGTCCGCGTCTGCGTGGCGGCCAGCTGTCAGTCGTCGGGCTCGCTCGCCGTCATGGAGGCGCTCGAGGATGCCTGCGGGGACGGCAAGGGCACCTGCCGGGTCAAGGGCGTGGGCTGCATGGGACTCTGCTCGGCCGGCCCGCTGGTCTCGATCGCCGACAAGGACTGCAGCCTCGACGAATCCGTGCTCTATCGCGACGTGACCCCGGCGGACGCCCCTGAGATCATGGGCAGCGTCTGTGGATCGCCGGTCGAGCGTCTGCGCTGCCCGACCGACCAGCCATTCTTCGCCCGCCAGCACAAGATCGTGCTGGAGAATTCAGGTTTCATCGATCCGGACAGCTTCAAAGGTTACGTCGCCGTGGGCGGCTACGCCGGCATGGTCCGCGCATTGAGCGAGATGACACCGGCGGACGTGCTGCGCGAGGTCACGACCAGCGGTCTGCGCGGCCGGGGCGGCGGCGGCTACCCGACCGGACTCAAATGGTCGACCGTCGCCAAGATGCCGGCCGGGCAGAAATACGTCATCTGCAATGCCGACGAGGGCGACCCTGGCGCCTTCATGGACCGCGCGGTGCTGGAGTCCGACCCCCATCGCGTCCTGGAGGGCATGGCGATCGCCGCCTATGCGGTTGGGGCCAACAAGGGCTACATCTATGTCCGGGCCGAATATCCGCTGGCGGTGGAGCGGCTGCAGACGGCGATCCGCAAGGCCAAGCGCGCCGGATTCCTCGGCAGCAAGGTCGCCGACACCCAGTTCAGCTTCGAGGTCGAGATCCGGCTCGGCGCCGGCGCCTTCGTCTGCGGCGAGGAGACCGCGCTCATGGCCTCGATCGAGGGACTGCGCGGCCAGCCGCGACCGCGTCCGCCCTACCCCGCCGAGTCGGGCCTCTGGGGCTGTCCCACGCTCATCAACAACGTCGAGACCTTCGCCAACATCGCCCCCATCGTCCGCGAGGGCGGCGACTGGTTCGCCTCGATCGGCACCGAACGCTCCAAGGGCACCAAGGTCTTCGCCCTGGCCGGAAAGATCCGCAACACGGGGCTGATCGAGGTGCCCATGGGGACCTCGCTGCGCGACATCATCGAGATCATCGGGGGCGGCATCCCCGACGGCAAGGCATTCAAGGCGGTCCAGACCGGCGGCCCCTCGGGCGGCTGCATCCCGGAGGCGCATCTCGACATCCCGGTCGACTACGACAGCCTCAAGACGCTCGGCACCATGATGGGATCGGGCGGCATGATCGTCATGGACGAGACCTCCAGCATGGTGGACGTGGCCCGCTATTTCATGGAGTTCTGCATGACCGAATCCTGCGGCAAGTGCATCCCCTGCCGCACCGGGACCTGGCAGATGCACGGACTGCTGGACGCGATCGCCAAGGCGCAGGGAACGCACGCGGATCTGGCCCTGCTGGAAGAGCTCTGCGAGGTGGTCCAGGCCACCAGTCTCTGCGGCCTGGGTCAGACGGCGCCCAACCCCGTCCTCAGCACGCTGCGCTACTTCCGCGACGAGTACGAGGAGAAGCTGCAGCGAGCGGAGCTCTGAGGCCGGCGCCAGGATCGACATCGGCCATCGGGGATTCTCCTCGGACCACGCATCATCGACGACCCTCACGGAGCCACCATGCCGCTACCCGCTACCCAGCCGAACGTCCGTGTCGTCACGCTCAAGATCGACGATCTGGACCTGTCCGCCCGCGAGGACGAGACCCTCATCGAGGTCTGCCGCGAGAACAAGATCCCCATCCCCAGCCTCTGCCACCTCGACGGGCTCTCGGTCTGGGGCGGATGCCGTCTGTGCGTGGTCGAGCTGGAGGGACAGAACCGATTGCTCGCCGCCTGCTCGACCCGGGTCGCCGAGGGCATGAGGGTCCATACCAACACCGAGCGGCTGCAACGCTACAGACGCACCCTCATCGAACTGCTGTTCGCCGAGCGGAACCATATCTGCTCGGTCTGTGTCTCCAATGGTCACTGCGAACTTCAATGGCTGGCGCAGAAGTGCGGTGTCGACCATGTCCGCGTCCCCTACCGTCAGCAGCCCTACCCGGTCGACAGCTCGCACGAGATGTTCCGCCTCGACCACAACCGCTGCGTCCTCTGCACCCGCTGCGTGCGGGTCTGCGACGAGATCGAGGGCGCCCATACCTGGGACGTCATGGGACGCGGCAGCGACTGCCGCGTCATCACCGACCTGGCCCGGCCCTGGGGCGAGAGCGACACCTGCACCAGCTGCGGCAAATGCGTCCAGGTCTGTCCCACCGGGGCGCTCGTCAAGCAGGGGACCTCGGTCGGAGAGATGGTCAAGGACCAGCACTTCCTGCCGATCCTCGCGCGCCGGAGACATGCCAGATGAGCACCGATCACATGAGCACACCGACCAAGATCAGGGTCGCCACCACCTGGCTCGACGGCTGCTCGGGCTGCCACATGTCCTTCCTCGACATGGACGAGCGTCTGATCGCACTCGCCGAGCGGATCGAGATCGTCTACAGCCCGCTGGTCGACACCAAGGAGCTGCCGGAGCAGGTGGACGTGGGCATCCTCGAAGGCTCGATCAGCTCGGAGGATGACCTGGAGAAGGCCAAGACCTTCCGCAAACGCTGCAAGCTACTCGTCAGCCTCGGCGACTGCGCCGTCAACGGCAACGTCCCCTCGATGCGCAACCATTTCAAGCTGGCCGACGTCATGGACCGCGCCTACCGCGAGAACGTCACGCTGCAGCCCCAGATCCCGACTCGCGAGGTCCCGGCGCTGCTCGGCACGGTCAAGCCGATCCATGGAGTGGTCCCGGTCGACATCTTCGTGCCCGGCTGCCCCCCTCGGGCGGACGCCATCTGGCACGTCCTGAGCGAACTGATCGAGGGCCGCATACCCGATCCGAGTCAGGTCACCCGCTTCGGGGCCTGACAGCCTTCAACACTACTAACGATAAGAGACTATCCGGAGACACCACTAGATGATCGACCAACAACTGGAGGCAGGAATCATCGTAACCCTATTGGACCGAATGCGAACCCAGCGCCTGCCGCGAGCGCTCGACCTCAAGGAGAAGGTCGAACGAGGCGATCGCCTGGACAGCTTCGACATCCAGTTCCTCCAAGATGTATTCGAGGACGCCCAAGGCATGCAACACAAATGGGATAGTCATCCGGAGCTCCACGAGATCATCGCCAAAATCACCCATCTCTATCACGAGATCACCAGCAAGGCGCTGGAGAACGAAGAGAAGGCGAACGGCGCCTGAAACTTCCCGGATCGCCACACCTCAGCAATCGACCCATCGTCATGCACAAGGGGCTGAATCCATGAGCCGAACCCTCACCATCGAACCAGTCACTCGTATCGAGGGACATGCGCGCATCACGCTTCAACTCGGTGACGGCGGCGAGGTGGAGGACGCCAAGTTCCATCTCACCCAGTTCCGCGGATTCGAGAAGTTCTGCGAGGGCCGCCCCTACCGCGAGATGCCGGCACTGACCGCCCGGACCTGCGGCATCTGCCCGGTCAGCCATCTGCTCGCCTCGAACAAGGCCTGCGACCATCTGCTCTCGGTCAGCATCCCGCCGACCGGGGAGAAGCTGCGCCGCATCATGAATCTGGCCCAGCTGGTCCAGTCCCACGCGCTGTCCTTCTTCCACCTCTCCTCGCCCGATCTTCTCCTGGGCTGGGACGCGGATCCGGCCTCGCGCAACATCTTCGGCGTCATGCGCCAGGATCCGGCACTGGCGAAGGACGGCATCCGTCTGCGCCAGATCGGCCAGACCATCATCGAGATGCTCGGAGGCAAGAAGATCCATCCGACCTGGGTCGTCCCGGGCGGGGTGAACGAGCCGCTGTCGCAGGAGAAACGCGACGCCATGCTCGCGCTCCTGCCGGAGGGGCTGGAGATCGCCAAGCGGACTTACGCCTTCTTCAAGGCCCTGGTCCCCAAGTTCCAGGACGAGGCGAACCATTTCGGCAACCAGCCGACCATGTTCCTGAGCCTGGTGACGCCCCAGGGCAATCTGGAGCACTACGACGGACTCTTTCGGCTCAAGGACGCCCAGGGACGCATCCTCGAGGACATGGTCCCGCCCGAGGACTACGAGCGCCTGATCGGCGAGGCGGTCGAGGACTTCAGCTACATGAAGTTCCCCTATTACAAACCCCACGGCTATCCGCAGGGCATCTACCGGGTCGGCCCACTGGCCCGGCTCAACAACGCCAACACCTGCGGCACTCCCTACGCCGACGTCGCCCTGGCCGAGTTCCACATGCTGCAGGAATCCGGCCCCATCGCCAGCAGCTTCCACTATCACTATGCCCGGCTGGTCGAGATCATCTTCGGGCTGGAGATGATGGAGCGTCTGCTCAAGGATCCCACCATCCTGGACCACCGGGTACGCGCGCGCGCCCGCAGCAACCGCTACGAGGGCATCGGCGTCTCCGAGGCACCGCGCGGAACCCTCATCCATCACTACCGGATCGACGACGAGGGGCTCATCACCTGGGTCAATCTCATCATCGCCACCGGACACAACAACCTGGCCATGAATCAGGCTATCCGCCAGGTCGCCGACGCCTATGTCGACGGCAACGACCTCAAGGAAGGCATGCTGAACCGCGTCGAGGCGGTCATCCGCTGCTTCGATCCCTGTCTGTCCTGCGCCTCGCACGCCTTCGGCCAGATGCCGCTGCACATCGAGCTGCGCGACCGCTCGGGGCAGCTGGTCGACACCCTCAGCCGGAGCTGACGCACTTGAGGACGCTCATCATCGGCTACGGCAGCCCGATCCGCGGCGACGACGCCCTTGGGCCCCTGGCCGCGGACCGCCTGGGGAGTGCCGATCTACCGGATCATGTGCAGGTGATCTCGCGCCACATCCTGACGGCCGAGCTGGTCGCCGATCTGGTGGACAAGGAACGCGTCATCTTCCTCGACGCATCGGTGGACGCGGAGCCCGGCGAGGTGCGCTGCCGGCGATTGGAGCCCGATTCCGAGGCCGTCTCGACCATGGCCCATTTCCTCGACCCGCGCGAACTCCTGGCCTGGTGCCAGACCCTCTACGGTCGCGCGCCCGAGTCCTATCTGGTCTCGGCCGGGATCTCCTCGCTCGACTATGCCAGCTATCAGCTCACCCCCATCGCCGAATCCGCCCTCGAGCGGATGCTCGAGGCGGTCGACCGACTCGTCGCCGAACCGAATCTGGAAACGGTCGATCGATGACGCTCCCCTTCGGTTCCGCTGGAAACGAGGATTTCCCGTGAGCTGTCAGCCTATCCCGAGGATGACAGATGATGCGATCCCTATCGAAAATGATCGTATCCGAGCCTGTCGAGCATGAGCGGACTGCCGTCGGCGAGCCGACATTCGAGACCCGAGCCGGGCCGAATCACACCGATCTGGCAAACGGGGCAGCCCAATTCTCTCGCCAGCTCTCGGGCCTGGATGGCGCGTTCGGGCGGCAAACAGAAACAGAGCTCGTAATCGTCCCCCGATGCGAGTGGCAATGCCCAGTCGTCCGATGCGGCAACGGCCTCGGCGACTTGGGGCGACAGCGGCAGCCGGGCCAGGTCCAGCTCGGCCCCGACCCTGGATGCGGCCAAGATGTGGCTCAGGTCCGCCGCCAATCCATCCGAGATGTCGATCATCGCGGTCGCCAGTCCGAGCAAATGCCGTCCCAGCTCGACGCGCGGGGTCGGATATTCGAGACGACGCCGCAGATCTGGCTCCACGGCCTCGCCAGCGAGCAGGTGACGCAGGGCCAGCCCAGCATCGCCCAGCGTCCCGCTGACGAAGACCAGATCGCCCGAACGGGCGCCACAGCGGCGTACCGCCGAGCCGGATGGGACGAAGCCATGGACCTGAACCGTCACGCTCAAGGGGCCTCGCGTGGTATCGCCACCCACCAGCCGGATACCGTAGGCATTCGACAGACGCGCATAACCGGCGCTGAACTCGCGAATCCAGACCGGATCCGGGCTCGGCAGGGTCAGTGCGAGGGTCGACCAGGCCGGCTCGGCCCCCATGGCGGCGAGATCGCTGAGCCCGACGGCGAGCGACTTGTAGCCGATGGCGGCGGGATCGCAGTCGGAGAAGAAATGCGTGCCCGCGACCAGGGTATCCATGCTGACGGCGAGCGATCGGCCCTCTGGCACGTCCAATAGGGCACAGTCGTCACCGACCCCGAGCCCCACGTCCAGACGGCAGGGACCCAGGTTGGCGAAATAGCTGCGGATCAGGTCGAACTCGGACACGCGCGGCAGCTCACACCTTGCGGTTCATGTCGCCGGCGCGGCGACGGGCGATCTTGTCGAGCACGCCGTTGACGTATCTGTGCCCCTCGTGGGCGCCGAGCAACTTGGTCAGCTCGACCGCCTCGTTGATGGCCACGCGATCCGGAACGCTGTCGGAGAAGAGGATCTCGAAGGCGCCGAGACGCAGGATGGCCAGTTCGACCGGGTCCACCTGACTGATGGGACGATCGAGGAAGGAATCGAGCTGGCTATCGATCTCCTCGATGTGCTCTGGCACTCCATTCAGCAATTGCTCGAGCAGCTCCAGATTGAAGTTGAAGCGCTCCTTGCCCTCCAATGCCTCTTCCTCGCCGATCCCGCTCAGGGAGGCGGCGACGGCATCGAGCCAGTCCGGATCGTCGAGCAGATGACGCTTGATCGTCATGGGATCGTCGCCGGTCAGACGCCATTGATAGAGCGCGAGTGCGGCATAGCGCCGCGACTGGGTGCGTGGTCCCACCATGTCAGCCGATCTGCCTCATGAGGCCCACCATCTCCAGTGCGGACATGGCCGCCTCGGCGCCCTTGTTGCCGGCCTTGGTTCCCGCGCGCTCGATCGCCTGCTCGATGCTGTCGACGGTCAGCACGCCGAAGGCGACCGGCAGGCCGTACTTGAGACTGACCTGGGCCATGCCCTTGACGCATTCGCCCGCCACGTACTCGAAGTGCGGCGTCCCGCCCCGGATCACGGCGCCCAGCGCGACGATGGCGTCGTAGCCGCCCTTGGCCGCGATCCGCTCGATCGTCACGGGCATCTCGAAGGCGCCCGGCACCCGCACGATGGTCAGGTCCTCGTCGGTCGCGCCGTGCCGCTTGAGCGCGTCGATCGCGCCCTTCTCCAGGCTCTCGACCACGAAACTGTTCCAGCGGGACACCACCAGACAGAAACGGGCACGGTCGGCGCGCATGGCGCCTTCAATGGTCTTGATCGTCATATTACCTCGAATGATTCAGGGTCTATCCATATCCAATGCACGCCAATGCGGCAGATCCTATTTTCCGCCCGTGTATTCGACGACCTCCAGATCGAATCCGGAGATCGCGTGCATCGACTTGGGGGCGCTCATGACCCGCATCTTGCGGACCCCCAGATCGGACAATATCTGGGCACCGATGCCATAGGTCCGGAGCTCGCTGCGATCCTGGCGCCGGGCCGGAACCTCGTCGTCGCCGTCGTGCAGCTGGAAATCCTTGAGCCGGGCCAGCAGATCGGCCGAGCTGTCGCGATTGCGCAGCACCACGATCACGCCCTCCCCCTCGGCCGCCACCTGACGCATCGCGTCCTGCAAGGGCCAGCCGCAGGCATTGTGGGTGGTACCGAAGAGATCGCACAGGGTGTTCTGCAGATGCACGCGCACCAGAGTCGGCCGATCGGGCCGGATCTCGCCCAGCGTCAGGGCCAGATGGATCTCCTTGTCGATGGTGTCGCGATAGGCGACGACACGGAATGTCGCGGCGGGGGTCGGCAGCTCGCATACGCACTCGCGCATCACGGCCTTCTCGTTGCGCACCCGATAGTGGATCAGATCGGCGATGGTCCCGATCTTGATATCGTGCGCCTTGGCGAATGCCTCCAGATCGGGACGGCGCGCCATGGTGCCGTCCTCGTTCATGATCTCGACGATCATGGCCGCCGGGGTGAATCCGGCCAGACGGGCGAAGTCGCAGCCGGCCTCGGTATGCCCGGCCCTCACCAGCACCCCGCCCGGCTGGGCCATGATGGGGAAGACATGGCCGGGCATCACCAGATCCTTGGGGCTGGCCTGCGGGGCCACCGCCGCCTTGACGGTGGTCGCCCGGTCCGCCGCCGAGATCCCGGTGGTCACGCCGCGCGCGGCCTCGATCGAGACCGTGAAGGCGGTGGAATGGGCCGCCTGGTTGTCGTTGACCATCAGCGGGAGACGCAAACGCTCGCAGCGCTCCTTGGTCAGGGTCAGACAGATGAGACCGCGGCCGTGCTTGGCCATGAAGTTGACCGCCTCGGGGGTCACGCAGTCCGCCGCCATCAGCAGATCGCCCTCGTTCTCGCGATCCTCGTCGTCCATGATGACGACCATCCTGCCCTGCCGCAGGTCCTCGATGATCTCTTCGGTGCTGTTCAGGCCGGGACTCGTCATAGCTGTACTTTCATCGGTGAGGCATGAATGGGATGGGCCGGGACCGGCTCACTTCATGAAGCCGTGCTCGGCGAGGAAATCGAGGGTCAGGCCCGAGGCATTGGGATCGGCCGCGCGTTCGCCGAGCAGCAGACGCTCCAGATAGCGGGCGACCAGATCCACCTCCAGATTGACGCGGGTACCGGGACCGTAGTCGCCGATGACGGTCTCCTGGACGGTATGGGGAACGATGTTGAGCTCGAAGACCGCCCCCTCGACCCGGTTGACGGTCAGGCTGGTCCCGTCGACGCAGACCGAGCCTTTGTGGGCGATGTAGCGCGCCAGCCCGTCCGGCGCCTGGATACGCAGACGCCAGGAACGGGCGTCCTCGTGCCGCTCCAGCAGGGTGCCGACCCCGTCCACATGACCGCTCACCAGATGCCCGCCCAGGGGCGTCGAGAGCGTCAGTGCCTTTTCGAGATTGACCCGGCTGCCGGGAGCCAGGCCGCCCAGGGTCGTCAGCGACAGGCTCTCGCGCGAGACGTCGGCCGCGAATCCCTGCGGATTCAGCTCGACCGCCGTGAGACAGACGCCGTTGACGGCGATGCTGTCCCCGAGGACCACCTCGTCGAGCGACAGCTTGCCGGTCTCGATCGACAGCCGCACGTCGCCGCCTCGCGGCTCCAGGCGCCGGATCCGACCGACCGATTGAATGATTCCAGTGAACATGAATGGATTCCTGCAAGCCAGGGGATACCTGGAGGATCAGATAGTGGGGCCGCCGACCGCCAAACGGAGACGCAGGTCCGGCCCGACCCGCCGCGCATCCAGGATCTCCAGCGCCAGCCGGTCGGCCATGGCCGAGATCCCGGGCAGATGGAAGAGCCCGCGCGCGGCATCGCCCATCAGATGGGGCGCCAGATAGAGCTGTATCTCGTCGACCAGGCCGGCCTCCAGCATGGCGCCGGCCAGATTCGGACCCGATTCGAGCATCACCTCGTTGATCTCGCGCCGCGCCAGCTCCGCCATGAGCGCCCGGAGATCGACACGGCCGTTCGACCGGGGCGCATGCCAGACGGAGGCGCCGGCCGATTCCAGGGCGGCCATGCGCTCGGGTGCATCCGCGACTCCGACCACCAGCGTCTCGCCTTCGAGACCCAACATGCGGGCATCGGCCGGCATGCGCCAACGGCTGTCCACCACCACGCGCAGCGGCTGGCGGATCAGTTCGCCCGACTCCATCCCCTCCAGATCGCCCGCCGACAGACGCACGTTCATACTGGGATCGTCGGCCAGCACCGTCCCGATCCCGGTCAGGATCGCCGAGCTCCCGGCCCGCAGGGACTGCACGTCGCGACGCGACTCGGCCGAGCTGATCCAGCGGCTCTCGCCGTCGGCCATGGCGGTCCGGCCGTCCAGGCTCGCCGCCATCTTGCAGCGCACATAAGGCAGCCCATGCTCCATGCGTTTGACGAACCCCGAATTCAGGGAACGCGCCTCGGCCTCCAGTACACCGATCGACGTCTCGATCCCGGCATCGCCCAGCCGCGCCAGCCCCCGCCCGGCAACCAAGGGGTTAGGATCGACCATGGCGCAGACCACTCGAGCGACACCGGCCTCGACCATGGCATCGGCGCAAGGTGGGGTCCGGCCATGGTGGCTGCAAGGCTCCAGCGTCACATAGGCCGTGGCGCCACGCGCCTCGGCACCAGCCTGGGCCAGCGCATGGCGCTCGGCATGCGGACCGCCGGCCCGGCGATGCCAGCCCTCGCCGACGACCCGACCGTCGCGGACCAGCACGCAGCCGACGCGGGGATTGGGATCCGTGGTGAAACGTCCGAGCCGGGCCAGGCGGATGGCACGGGCCATGTATTCCCGATCCGCAACCCGTCGCGGACCCGGACGGTCGTCGGTCATCGCGTCTTCGGCTCCAGATCCTCGAGCAGATCCAGCTGGTGGTTCTTGAGGTCGGGATTGGGGTGACGCTCGAGCCGTTCGATCTCCTCGCGGAAGGCGGCCACGTCCTCGAAATGACGATAGACCGAGGCGAAGCGCACGTAAGCGACCTGATCGAGCTGGCGCAGCTCGTCCATGACCATCTCGCCCACCCCCAGCGAGGGGATCTCGCGCTCGCCGCTCGACATGAGCCGGCGCTGGATGCGCGCCATGGCGGTGTCGATCTGCTCGGTGCTGACCGGACGCTTCTCCAGCGCCCGCATCATCCCGGAGCGCAGCTTGCGGCCGTCGAAGGGGACGCGGCTGCCGTCGCGCTTGACGATCCGGGGCAGATTCAGCTCGGCGGACTCGTAGGTGGTGAAGCGTTCCTTGCAGACCGTGCACTTGCGCCGGCGCCGAACCTGATCGCCCTCGCCCGAGAGGCGCGAGTCGACCACCTTGGTATCCTGGGCACCGCAGAAGGGACAGCGCATGGGGATTCAGCCTCCAGCCGCCAGCATCCAGCCACCAGCAACACTGGCGGCCGGAAACCGAGGTGGCGATGGATTCGAGGTCATGCGCCGCAACCGCTGGATCCGGGCTCAGCGACCGTAGACGGGGAAGCGCTTGCAGAGATCCAGCACCTTGGCCTTGACGTCTTCGATGACCGAGGTGTCTCCGCGACCGTCGATGACGTCGCACATCCAGCCGGCGAGCGCGGTCGCCTCGTCGGTGCCGAAGCCGCGGGTGGTGATGGCCGGGGTGCCGACCCGGATGCCGCTGGTCACGAAGGGCGACTGGGGGTCGTTGGGCACGGCGTTCTTGTTGACCGTGATGTTGGAGTCGCCCAGCCAGGCGTCCACGTCCTTGCCGGTCAGACCCTGCTCGATGAAGCTCACCAGGAAGAGATGATCGTCGGTGCCGCCGGAGACCACGTCATAGCCGCGGGCGATGAAGACCTCGGCCATGGCCTTGGCGTTGCGCACCACCTGCTCCTGGTAGGTCTTGAAGCCGGGCTCCAGCGCCTCCTTGAAGGCGACGGCCTTGGCCGCGATCACGTGCATCAGCGGACCGCCCTGGATGCCGGGGAAGACGACCGAGTTGAGCTTCTTCTCGATCTCGGGATTGGACTTGGCGAGGATGAGACCGCCGCGCGGACCGCGCAGGGTCTTGTGCGTGGTGGTGGTGGTGACGTCCGCGATCTGGACCGGGCTCGGATAGACGCCGGCCGCGACCAGGCCCGCGACATGAGCCATGTCGACCATCAGATAGGCACCGACGGCGTCCGCGATGTCGCGAAAGCGCTGCCAGTCGACCACGCGCGAATAGGCCGAGAATCCGGCGACGATCATGCGCGGCTTGTGCTCCTTGGCAAGACGCTCGACGGCGTCGTAGTCGATCTCGCCGGTCTCCGGGTTCAGGCCGTACTGGACCGCGTTGTAGATCTTGCCGGAGAAGTTCGGCTTGGCTCCGTGGGTCAGGTGCCCACCGTGGGCCAGGCTCATGCCGAGCACGGTATCGCCCGGCTGACAGAGGGCCATGTAGACGGCGGCGTTGGCCTGGGAGCCCGAGTGCGGCTGGACGTTGGCGTAATCGGCGCCGAAGAGCTCCTTGGCACGATCGATGGCGAGCTGCTCGGCGACATCGACGTACTCGCAGCCGCCGTAATAGCGCTTGCTCGGATAGCCTTCGGCATATTTGTTGGTCAGGACGCCGCCCTGGGCCTGCATGACGCGGGGGCTCGCATAGTTCTCGGAGGCGATGAGCTCGACGTGGTCTTCCTGACGGCGCTCCTCGTCCTGGATGGCGGCCCAGAGCTCCGGGTCGTAATCGCTGATCTGCATGGTCTTGTCAAACATCTGTCTTGCCCTCAGGCGCCGCAAAGCAGGGTATTGTAACGATTTTCAAACCCTGCGTCGCGGCTGGATACAAGGAAAATCGGATCAGCCGTCGCGCTCGCGACCGCCTCCCTCGCGAGAGACCTCGTAGGGGTAGCGCGAATGCCCGAAACGGATCACCAGAACGGCCCCGGCCAGGATCAGGATCGCGACCGAGGTGGCGATGACCTGCCATTCGGTGAATCCCTTCATGTCCAGGATCAGATGGCGGGCGAGCGCGACCATGGCGATGTAGAGCGGCATCCGCACCGGCAGCGCGCCCGATTCCAGATAGACCGCCACCATGCTCAGCACCTCCAGATAGATGAAGAGCAGCAGCAGGTCGGCCAGCGTAACCCTGCGCAGCTCGACCATCTCATAGAGCTCCTGGCCGCCGGCGATCACGGTCGCGATGGTAATGGCACCGAGCCCGACGAGCTCGACATAGGCCAGCGCACCCACCACCAGACGGGCGACGAGGGGATGACGCGGCTTATTGGTCATGGGCGTCCATTCCCAGATGGGCATCCGCGCCCTCAAGCGAAACAACGATCCGTTTCGACCCCGCAACAGGGTCCGATCTCAACACATTCATGGGTTCCACAATCTCGTTCTATCGACCACTTGATCCGGTTTGGGCATACAGAGAACGGGGGCGAGATGAAAACCCTTCGGGCTCGGAATCCGAAAACCCGATCCGAGTCTCAGCCGGCCGTTGTCCGCCGCACGAAAACCGCCCGATCCCAACGGGAAACGGGCGGCAGGCTACTCGGACCGGCGGTCGCTATTCGGGTTCCGTCGAGGGGTCGAACCGAAGAAGTCAGATCCGGCACGCCCAGCGCGCATCGGCGATGGAGCGCCAGGCATGGCCGTTCCATTCCAGCAGTCCCTCGGCCTGGTGCGGCCCGTCGCTGCCCGCGACATAGGTCGGCATGGGCTCTTGATCCTGCTCGGCCCAGGCGGTCGCAATGGGGGTCATGATGCGCCACTGGGCCTCGACCCCGTCGCCGCGGGTGAACTGGGTCGAGTCGCCGCGCAGCGCGTCCAGCAGCAGCACCGCATAGGCCGAGAGCGGATCCTCGAAGTTGCCCTGATAGCAGAAATCCATGCTCACCGGCACGGCCCGGCGCGAGGTACCCGGCTGCTTGGCGCCGAAGGTGAGACTGATGCCCTCGTCCGGCTGGATGCGCAGGATGATGACGTTGGACTGGAAACAGTCCTGACAGGGGAAGAAGCTGAGCGGCGGCTTGTGGAAGTGGACCGCGATCTCGGTGACCTGCTGCGCCAGACGCTTGCCGGTGCGCAGATAGAAGGGCACCCCGGCCCAGCGCCAGTTGTCGATGCGCAGATCGAGCGCGACATAGGTCTCGGTGCGGGACGAGGCCGGCACATCCGGCTCCTCCAGCCAGCCCGGCACCTGCTCCCCGCCGACCGTGCCGGCGACATACTGGGCGCGCACGGTCCGGCTGGCGACCTGCTCCGGGGTCATGGGGCGAATGCTGCGCCAGACCTCGGACTTCTTGTCGTGCACCGAATCGGCCTCCAGCGACACGGGGGCATCCATGGCCGTCAGGGCCAGCAGCTGCATCAAATGATTGGCCACCATGTCGCGCAGCGCGCCCGACTCGTCGTAATAGCCGGCCCGGTGACCCACGCCGAGCGACTCGGCGGCCGTGATCTCGACGTACTCGATGTGATTGCGATTCCAGACCGACTCGAAGAGCGCATTGCCGAAGCGGAAGAAAAGGACGTTCTGGACCGTTTCCTTGCCCAGATAATGATCGATGCGGTAGACCTGCGACTCGTCGAAATCCTCGGCGATCAGCCGATTCAGCTCCTGGGCCGATGCCAGGTCGTGACCGAAGGGCTTTTCGAGGACGATGCGCGAGAAACCCCGCTCCTCGCGATTGAGCCCGACCTCGGCGAGCCGCCGGACGATCTCGGGCGCGGCGCTGGGGGCGGTCGCGAGATAGAAGAGGCGGTTGGCGCCGGGGAAGTCCTTCATGCGCTCGGCCAGGCGCCGGTGCGTCTCGGGATCGAAAAAATCACCGGAGAGATAGGAAATGGATGCCGCGAAGGCGTTCCAGGCATCCTCGGTGAAGGCGCCGGCCTCCGCCGTCCCCTTGTCGCTCCCGCTCGCCGTGAGGCGTCCGCGCAGATCGTCCCGGAACGCATCGTCGCTCATCTCGCGGCGCCCGATCCCCAGTATCCGGAAGTCTTCGGCCAGACAATCCTTGCGAGCCAGACTGAAGAGGGATGGAATCAGCTTGCGCCAGGTCAGATCCCCGGTCGCGCCGAAGATCACCAGAACGCAGGGCTCGGCCTTGGGCAGCTGGGTCTCGGGAAGATCGATACGGGTCGTGAGGTCGATGCTGGGTGGCATGTCCGACTCCTATTCGGCGGATGACTCGGGGGGCGGAACGGGCCGAGCATTGATACAGGTGAAGACGTCGACCCCTTCGATCGCACCGATCCGGCTCGCGGGCAAGTCGACCCCGGCGCACCAGCGCGAGACCGCATCCCGTTTGTCCGCCCCGGCGACGAGAAAGAGACAGCGGCGGGCATAGCTCAAGCGCGCAGGGCTCAGCGAGACACGCGACTCTGGCGGCTTGGGGGCGCCGTGCACCGCGATGGCGTCCGGCCAGCGCGTCGAGCGCTCCCAGTCGCCGCCCGGAAAGAGACTGGCCGTATGCCCGTCTTCGCCGAGCCCCAAAAGGACGAGATCGAAGGCATCGACATCGGCGAGCTCGCGGCTATAGGCGGCGGCCGCCTGCTCGGGCCCGAGCTCGGCGGGGATGGCATGGATCCGCCCCGGTGGAATGGGCACCGCATCGAGCAGGGCCTCTGCGGCCATGCGGCTGTTGCGCTCGGCATCGTCCGGGGGCAGGCAGCGCTCGTCGCCGTAATAGATCGACCAGGCCGACCAGCGCGTATCGGCGGACCGCAGGGCCTGGTAGATGGACCGCGGCGTCCGTCCTCCGGCCAGAACCAGGCTAAACCTTCCGTTCGACGCGATCGATTGGGCGGCGACGCCCAGGATGACATTCACCGCCGCCTGTTCCAGCGCCTCCAGCGTCGGGAAGGCACGCAAACGACTGTGCTGACGATGGGGCACGATCAGTCCCCCGTGGGCTCTCGATGCCCGCCGAAGCCATGGCGCATGGCCGAGAGCACCTTCTCGGCAAAGGTATGCTCCTGGCGCGAGCGGAAGCGGGCGAAGAGCGCCGCCGTCAGCACCTCGGCCGGAACGGCCTCGTCGATCGCCGCCTGAACCGTCCAGCGGCCCTCGCCCGAATCCTGGACGAAACCGCTGTAATTCGAGAGATCCGGATTCTCCGCCAGGGCCGAGGCCGAGAGGTCGAGCAACCAGGAGGTCACCACGCTGCCGCGCCGCCACAGCTCGGCGATATCGGCCAGATCCAAATCGTAGCGCTCGTCGGGGGGGAGCGACTCGGAATTCGCGTTGCGCAGGATGTCGAAGCCCTCGGCGTAGGCCTGCATGAGCCCGTATTCGATACCGTTGTGGACCATCTTGACGAAGTGCCCCGCCCCCGCCGGACCGCAGTGGAGATAGCCACGTTCGGCGCTGCCGCCACCGGTTCGACCGGGTGAAGGAGGGATCCCCGAATCCCCGGGGGCCAGGGTCGCGAACACGGGCTCCAGCCGGGTCACCGCCTCGGCCGGTCCGCCGACCATCAGGCAGTAGCCCCGCTCGAGCCCCCAGACGCCGCCACTGGTCCCCGCATCGATATAATGGATGCCCTGCTCGACGAGGGTCTTGGCGCGCCGGACGTCGTCCTTGTAATGGCTGTTGCCGCCATCGACGATGACGTCTCCAGGGCTGAAATAACCCGCCAGCTCGGACACGACCCGATCGGTGACGGATCCGGCCGGCAGCATCACCCAGGCCGCGCGCGGAGGAGCCAGATGTCCGGCCAGATCGGCCAGGTCGCCGACCCCGACCGCCCCATCCGCGACCAGCGCCTCCACGGCCGCCGGGTCGCGATCGTAGACCACGCACTCATGGCCATCGCGCATCAGGCGCCGGGCCATGTTTCCGCCCATGCGTCCCAAACCGACCATTGCGATCTGCATACCTTGCCTCCTGACTCGTTCGATGGAAAAGGGCGTCGGCAGCCCGTCCAAGTACCCACATGGGTTTACCGACCGGACGGCTCACGAAGGGTTCAATGCAGCCGCACCAGAAGGATACAACCACAGAGGCGATCGGGTGGTGTGGACACCGAGCTCTCGCGGTCCACCCCGAACGCAAACCGAACGGGCTCCGTGGTACTAGATTGGGTATCGCATCGCACCTACACACCCCCGGCGGGCTTGAGACCGACATTAACATTCGGTCATCGACCGGGCATCGAGACGAACCGGATTTGAGATCAGGTCCTTAAACCCAATACACTTCCCGCCTGCTCAGTCGCGACGCGGACGACCGGGGTCCGCGACCCGCCGCTCGCGCGGCGGACAGCGCGCCCGAGAACGCGAAACGGAATCACGATGAAGCATCCGGGCCCGAACGACCAGAATGCGACACCGGAGGACATGCAGTTGCCACGAACGGAATCCGACAGCGGAGACCAGACCGCGCCGCAAACGATGCCGACCGAGATCCGCTTCGGCGCCTTCGTCCGTGAGATCACGGTCCAGCAGAACCGCATCTCCTACAACAGCCTCACACCCAAGGTCTGGCGCGACGCGGAAGGGAGAGAGATCCCCTATCAGGCGTCCAGGATCCGGCTCAGGCCCATCGATGCCTACCGTCTGATCCGCCCCTACGTCAGCGTCCGCTTCATGGAGCAGATTCGCGCCGTGCTGCCGCTGGCGCTCTACCTGGTCCTGTTCCAGCTCTTCGTCCTGCACCAGAACATCCTCGACGCCTGGATCATCGCCGGCGGACTGGTCGCCGTCATCCTCGGCCTCATGTGCTTCATGGAGGGACTCAAGGTCGGGCTCATGCCCTTCGGCGAGACCCTGGGCAGCACGCTGCCGGCCAAGGCCCATCTGCACCTGGTGCTGCTCATCGCCTTCCTCTTGGGCATCGGCGTCACCTTCGCCGAACCGGCGATCGGCGCGCTCAAGGCGGCTGGACAGATCGTGCGGGTCGAATCCGCCCCCTATCTCTATACCCTGCTCAACGACTGGTCCGAGATCCTCGTCCTCGGGGTCGGGCTGGGCGTCGGCATCGCCGCCGTGCTCGGCACCCTGCGCTTCCTCTACGGCTGGAGCCTCAAGCCGCTCATCTATCTGACCCTGCTCCCCACGCTCGGATTGACGCTCTACATCCTGCAGGATCCCGAGCTGGCCAAGACGCTGGGGCTGGCCTGGGACTGCGGGGCCGTCACTACCGGACCGGTCACCGTCCCGCTGGTGCTGTCCCTGGGAATCGGCATCGCGGCGGCCGCCGGCAAGGGCCAGACATCGCTCTCGGGCTTCGGCATCGTCACCCTCGCCTCGCTCTTTCCGATCCTGGGCGTGGAACTGCTGGCGCTCTACGTCGCCCAGGTCTCGAGCCCGGAGGAGATCATCGCCGCCGCGGCCGAGGCCAGCGCGCTCGCCACCGAGCCCGACTGGTACGCCCGAACGCCCTGGCTCGAGATCCTCGGCGGACTGCGCGCCATCCTGCCGCTGGTACTCTTCCTCTTCCTGGTGCTGCGCCTGGTGCTGAGAGAACGCATCCAGCATCCGGGCAACATCACCTACGGCATCACACTCGCCGTCATCGGCATGATCATCTTCAACCTCGGTCTCACCTACGGACTCACCAAGCTGGGCAGTCAGTCCGGCGGACTGGTGCCGGCCTCCTTCACCGAGATCGCCGCGGTCGAGGGCGATCCGCTCTACAGCTTCGAGCTCGGCCTCACCATCGCCTTCGTCTTCGCCTGGCTGCTCGGCTTCGGCGCCACACTGGCCGAACCGGCGCTCAACGCACTGGGGCTGACGGTCGAGAACCTGACCAACGGCGCCTTCCGCAAGCAGCTGCTCATGAACGCGGTCTCGATCGGGGTCGGCTTCGGACTCATGCTCGGCGTGGCCAAGATCGTCTTCGCCTTCTCCATCGCCTGGCTCCTGGTCCCGGGCTATCTGCTGGCGGTTTTCCTGACCTTCTTCTCGACCGAGGAATTCGTCAACATCGCCTGGGACAGCGCCGGCGTCACCACGGGTCCGGTCACCGTTCCGCTGGTGCTGGCGATGGGGCTCGGCTTCGGCGACGCCATGAACGCGATCGAGGGCTTCGGGATCCTCTCCATGGCCTCGATCTGTCCGATCCTCTCGGTGCTGATCACCGGGCTCTGGATCCAGTGGAAGGTGCGCCGCAAGCATCGTCGCTACGACGCATCCATGAATACGAGCGCTGCTCAGGAGGCATCCGCGTGAGCAAGCAGGAGATCGTCGTACTGACCGACGTCGCACTCATCACCGCCAGCGTGCAGCGCGGCATGGCCGATGAGATCGTCAAGGCCGCCCAGGAGGCGGGCGCCCAGGGCGCCAGCATCCACTATGCGCACGGACGCGGCGTGCGCGAGCGTCTGGGGATCTGGGGGCTGGCGGTCGAGGCCGAGAAGGAGGTGATCAACATCGTCGTCTCGGGCGACCAGGTCGACCGTGTCTTCGAGAAGATGTACATCGCCGGGCAGATGGATACACCAGGCATGGGCTTCATGTGGGTCACGCCGCTCGAGAAGGCCGCCACCTTCGTTCCGCCCGAGATCGTCGAACGACTCGCCAAGCCCAAATCCAGACGCCGGACCTGACGCGGAGGGATATCGGATGCTCAATACCGAACCACAGAAGATCATCACCTGCATCCTGCCCAAGGGCCGGGCCCAGCCCCTCGCCAAACACCTGACCAAGGAGCGCGGACTGACCACCGTCGACATCCATTACGCGCGCGGCGTCGGCCGCATCACCCCGCTCCGTCACCGGGGCATCGGCGAGACCTCGGAGCGCGAGATCCTCACCGTCGCCGTCCCCGCCGAGGAGGCGGATGCCCATTTCGAGCACATCTACGCCTTCGCCGAGATCAACCGTCCGCACGGCGGACTCATGTTCATGCACGGCACGCGCTCATCGACCCATTTCAGGCTGCCGGAACTGCCGGAGGAGGACTAGGGGGAGCGGCCGCAGCGGACGTATCGAGGCGGGTCAGATCTTGACCGGGCGGTAGAAGAGGTGCTGGCCGATACGGGTGGTGCGCTTGTAGGCACTCGACCAGGAAGGCTTGCAGTAGCTGGCGTGGTAGTAGAGGGCGCCATGGGTGGGATCGGAAACCACATCGTCCATCACGCGCCGGGCGATCTCCATGGCCTTGCGCCAGGCCTTCTGGTTCGTCGGCCGATCCGAGCGGCCATCGCACCACCAGGAGAACTGGCAGCGGTTGCGCTCGATTCCGCCCTGCTTCACCACGGCGCAGACCGACCCGGGAAAGGACTTGGAGGCGACGCGGTTCATGGTGACGCGAGCCACCGCGACCT
Organism: Imhoffiella purpurea; assembly: GCF_000585215.1. Classification (GTDB taxonomy): domain Bacteria; phylum Pseudomonadota; class Gammaproteobacteria; order Chromatiales; family Chromatiaceae; genus Imhoffiella; species Imhoffiella purpurea. Next base: position 59,562 of record NZ_AONC01000003.1, read on the forward strand.
GCCCTGCCTCGGATTCCGAGCGGGCCTCATGATAGATGTTGAGCGCGAGACAGCGCAGATCCTGCTCCGCCATCGAATTGGTGACGGGCCGATCGACGGCAACCTCTGCCGCCGGGGTCTCGATCCTTGTGGCTACCTCGAGAGACTCGAGATGGGACGAGGTGAGGATCGATGGAAAAAAGATGATTGCGGACAAGGCCGTTAGAGAGAGAACACGCATGGTCGAATATCGTTGAAGTCATATCGAGTATCTCTTCTATGGTAGAGCATCGACGAAGATTAGGGAAATCCCTAATTGACCGATTGTGATCGCCATCACCCGAAGCGGACTCGGGCGATGGCGAAATCCAGCTTCAAAACAAAGCCCTGGCGACAGTCATCCTGAATCGACAGACGACCTGGCGCAGATTCTCTGCCGAGACGTGAAAGATGCATTATGTCGCGCTCTATTCCGCCATCTGGATCTGTTTTCATTTCGGATCCGGGTACCTGGCCTACCTGTTGCCGAACGCCGCCATCGGAAGACTCCCATTGGTGAACGCGAGCTACAGCTGGGAAAACGACGGAAAATTCTACGAAGGACTCGGAATCCGGACGTGGAAGGATCGACTCCCGGAGGCCGGGGCCTTCTTCCCCGGGGGATTCTCGAAACGCAGGCTGCTGAGACAGGACGCAAGCTATCTGGGGAAATTCGTCCTGGAGACGTCCCGCGCCGAGTGCTCGCATTGGCTGACCTGGGGCTTGTCCCTCACCTTCTTCGCCTGGAATCCCTGGGAGATCGGGGTGGTGATGCTGGTTTACGGCGCGTTGTCCAACATTCCCTTCATCCTAGTGCAGCGCTACAACCGCGCGCGCCTCAGGCGCACCTTGCGAATCATCGAGCGCCAGACGCGCGGAGCCCGCCCTGTCCGAAGAGGAATGGATACTTGAGCGGCCGCCGGGCCGGCCAGACACCGCGGGCGCCCTCATCATGCCCGGGGCCGGGCAAGCGCCGAACGAACAGGGAATGGGATTCGCAAACCGCCACTCACCGGACTCGATAACCTCATGATTCAGTTCAAACGTCTCGCCCTGCCCCTCCTCATCTGCTGCTCGACCCCGGCCGTGGCCGAAGACACCGTCGGACAGCGACTCGCTTCGCAAGGCGATACGGCCCGCGGCATCCCGGCGTGCGCCAGCTGTCACGAGCCGGACGGCGGCGGCAGCGAGCCGATCGGATCGGCACGGCTCGCCGGACAGAATTCCGTTTATCTGCAACGTCAGATCGAGCACTTTCGCAGCGGCCGCCGAGACAATCCGATCATGACCCCCTGGGCGAATCAGCTGACCGCCAGCGAGATCGTCGCGGTCAGCGACTATTACGCGGGACTTAGGCCAGCGACACATGCCTCGGTCCCCAAGGGAGTGGATCCGCGTACAGGTGCCGAACTGGCGCTGTTCGGCGACTGGCAGGATCGCGGGCTACCCGGCTGCGTCCAGTGTCACGGCCCGAATGGATCCGGGGTCGGAGAGGGCTTTCCGGCGCTGGCGGGCCAACCCTATGCCTATCTGCGCAACCAGTTGACGGCCTGGATGCAGGACCGACGCTCCGGAGATCCGCTCGGCCTGATGAAAGGCGTCGCCTCGCGTCTGACCAAGGACGAGGCATCGCTGGTCGCCGCCTATTTCGCCGCCATGCCGATCACGTCGGGCGGCCTTGAGAAGTCAGGGACACCAAGCGATTCGGCCAAGCATCTGCCGGCGGCCAGCCCGACCTCGGCCGGTCTGCACTCGGAGACGATTCCCGAACTGGCCGACATCCCGGCAGGCCGAGCCCCGACCAGCCAGGGGTATTTCAGGCCGCCGGCGCGCAGCGAACGCCCGGACGGCCCCTTCGGAGAGATGGTCGCGCTCGGCGAGGCCATCTTCCGCCAGACCGACACGCACCCAGACTCCGCGCCGCACGTCGGCAACGGTCAAACCTGCCGGAACTGCCATCTGGACGCGGGCCGCCTGGCCAACGTCTCGCCCATGTGGGCGGCCTGGGTCTCCTACCCGGCATACCGCGGCAAGAGCCATCGCGTGGACACGCTCACCAGCCGCATCCAGGGCTGCTTCACCTATTCGATGAACGCCCAGGATTCAGCCACCGGGGAACCGCCCGACGCCGACTCCAGGACCATCGTCGCACTGCTCAGCTACAGCTACTGGCTCGCGACCGGCGCGCCGACCGGCGACCGCGGCATTCCGGGACGGGGCTATCCGGATATCGAGGAGCCTGCCGGCGGATACGACGCCAGGCGCGGCGAAGACGTCTATCAGGCCAACTGCGCCATCTGTCACGGAGAGGACGGAGCCGGCGCGCGGAAGGACGGCATCTCCGTCTTCCCCCCGCTCTGGGGACCCAACTCCTACAACTGGGGCGCCGGGATGCACGTCATCGACACGGCGGCCGCCTTCATCCGGCACATGATGCCATTGGGCGGAAGCATCGCACTGAGCGATCAGGATGCCTGGGACGTCTCGGCCTTCATCAACAGCCACGAGCGCCCCCAGGACCCGCGCTTCACCGGGGATCTCGATGAAACGGCAGAGCGTTTCCACGGCGGACGCTACGATCTATACGGCACACCGAGCGCGCTCGACGGCCATCGGCTCGGCGCAGGCACGCCTGCCGCGACAGCGAAAGCCGAGGGCAATTGAAGAGGAAGATGGCGGATACCCGGAGATCCGCCAGCGCCATCAACCGCTGCGGCCGAAGAGCCAGAGCCGCAGACGCAGTCCCCATGAACTGCTCAGTCCCACGGTGGCATCGGCGATCCGGCCATCGGCATCGACGATGAAGGACGCGGGCACGCCGACCACGCCCCAGCGGGCACCGATATCGCCCTCTGGATCCGTGATCGTCGGGAAGGCGATCTCGGCCTTGCGCATGTACTGCTGGACCTCCATCCAGCCGCCCGACTGCAGGGCCACGCTGATGACGCGGTGATCCTTGGCCACCGAGTCGATCGCCCCGTCCATCGCCCGGCACACCGGACACCAGGTGCCCCAGAAATGGACCAGAACCGGCTCGCCGCGCAGGTCGCGCAGATCGAACCGGCTGCCGTCGAGCTCGAGCCCAGCGAGCTCGGGCGCCTCGCCGGCGGCCAGCGGCCTGGACTTCCACCATTGGACGGCGGAGAAGACCAGCACCAGAATGAGCAGATTGACGCCCAGGCCCCGCAATCGCCGCCCCCAGGGGGAAGCCGGTTTGGTTGGCTTTGGATCCTCACTCATCGAAAACACCCTCATCGGTTACCACTTCTCAATCGATCCACAGCGACTCGGACCACAGCATGCATCCGCAAAAAAAGCCCTACGCCCCCTCATGCGACGAGAACAAAGCGCCCATTCTGGCCGTCATCCGCCCCTTGTTCGAAACGGCTCGCAGCCTGCTCGAAATCGGCAGCGGCACCGGCCAGCATGCCGTCTGCTTCGCCGCCGCCATGCCGCATCTGATCTGGCAGACCAGCGACATGGCCGAGAACCTGCCCGGCATCCACGCCTGGCTCGATGAGGCGGACCTGCCCAATCTGGCACCGCCCATCGTGCTCGACACCACCCGCGACTGGCCCGAGGGCCCTTTCGACGCCGTCTTCAGCGCCAACACCGCGCACATCATGCCCTTCGAGGCGGTCGAGGCCATGTTCGCGGGCGTGGGGCGCGTCCTCGCACCCGGCGGCTACTTCGCGCTCTACGGCCCCTTCAACCGGGACGGCGCCTTCACCAGCGACAGCAACCGGCGCTTCGACGCCTGGCTGAAATCGCAGGACACGCGGATGGGGGTACGGGATCTGGCGGACCTCCATGCCCTGGCCAGTCAGGCCGGTCTGAGACCGGTCGCAGAGCACCCCATGCCGGCCAACAATCTCACGCTGGTCTGGCAGCGCGACGCCACCTAAACGCGGATTCATGCGTACCCTCGACCGAGACGGAAGCGGTCCGTCCCGACGGACCTTCATTCCGAGGGGGCGACCGGCTCCTCGCCTCCCTCCGGATGCAGATGCACCGCCAGCCATAGACAGTGCGGCTCGCGCGAGGTTTCGAGCACCCGATGCGGCGTATGGGCCGGGATGAAGCGATAGTCTCCCGCCTCGAGCCTCACCGTCTCGCCATCGATCCAGAGCCGCGCCGTCCCCTGCAGCAGACAGACCCACTCATCCTGCGACTGGTCGTAGAGCTCGCCGTCCCTGTACTCGCTGCTGAGGATACGCTCGATCCGCAGCCGGCCGAGGCGCAGCAGATCCTCGAAGACCTCGCCCTCGACGGGACAACCCAGACCGGCGAATAGATTGCCAAACGAAGGTGGCATGCGAACTAATCTCATCTTGCAATCACGCCAAAGATTCACTACTATTTTAGTCAGGTTTTCACGAACGCTTCATTGTAAGGATCGAGCCATGTACAAAGACCCCAACGACTGGCCGGCCTTGGTCGGCCCACAGACGACCTACCGAGCATCGAACCCGGACACCCTGCGCGTCGAGATCCCGGTCGATCTGGTCCAACGACTGATAGAAGAAGGCCACATCGGCGCGGCCGACCTGCATTGCCTGGACGCCGGCAGCAAGCAGAAATTGCAGCGCGCCTGCCTCGACAACTGCGCCCGCGACCTGAGCTACCGCGCCCAGTTCGAGCATGCACTTGTCTAGGCGCAACTTCAGCCGCATCGACCGTGGTCGAACCCCGGCATGCGGCTGAAGTCCCATTGAAACCAAGCCTCCAGTCCTGAACCCGGCATCAGGGCGCTGACGCTCTCCCATCTCCAACCTCGCCGACTTCGCCCTTCTCCGCCCCGACCGTCACGACCGCTCGAACTTGGACACTGAAATATGGTCAGCTTGATTCGTCGAGCTTACTGGATTTCACTCTCGGCGTCGGCGATGCGGAGTCCAGCCTTTCATCCTCTCCGGAGGCATCGTAAGGCTACAGCGCTCCTCGTTCCTGACCTCCGGCCAGCCATGTCTTCGGTCGTCGAGCGGCAGACAGACGATTCCACCCATCGCCCCGTCTTCCAACCACCACAAGCGGAGATTTCACATGAGACTCCTACACACCATGCTGCGCACCGGCAATCTGCAGCGTTCGATCGATTTCTACACCCAGGTGCTCGGGATGAAGCTCCTGCGCCAGAAGGACTATCCGGACGGCGAATTCACCCTCGCCTTTCTCGGCTACGGCGAGGAGTCGGACAACACCGTCATCGAGCTGACCTACAACTGGGGCGTGGACTCCTACGATCTCGGCAACGGCTACGGCCACATCGCCATCGAGGTCGAGGATATCTATGGCGCCACGGACCGGATCCGCGACATGGGCGGCAAGATCCTGCGCGAGGCCGGCCCCATGAATGCCGGAACCACCCTCATCGCCTTCGTCGAGGATCCGGACGGCTATCCGATCGAACTCATCGGCGCGGGACAGAGGGCGGGCTGATCCGCGACTGGGGAGGAATCAGCGTCCGTCTATCATCGCCACGGGAAAGGAGTGGGCGGACGCTTGTTCCGTCAGCGGCCGCTGCAAGCCGAATGTCTGGATGACGCGGAAAGGAGCCAGTCGAGCCGCAGGGATCCTTGACTGCTCAGACAGAGGGGAAAGCCGTCACTCGAGATCATAATCACGGCTATCGCTTTGCAGCGGATTTGTAGACTGCGCTCCGCTCGCGTTTTCCGACTGCAACAACCAAGACGAGCAACTGCGTGTCTCGTACTTCGTAAACGAGCCGATATCCGGCAGTCCTCAGTTTGATTTTGTAACGGCCTTGCCGTCCAGCGAGCCTCGAGGCTGGGACGTGGGGCTCCTCCAAGCGCTCCACGAGCTTCTTTTTGAACTGCTCTCTGACGGCCTTGTCCAGCCTTCCCCACTCGTCCCAGGCGTCAGGGTGAAACAGCAGCTCATAGCTCATCAAGCGAGACCTTGATCGGCGCCCTTCCGTCGCTGAGGCGCGCATCGGCGACGGCATTGAGTTCAAGGTCGTCCAGGCGCTCCATCAGCGCCTCGTAAGCTTCTGCCGGCACGCAATAGAAGGCCGGCTCGTTACGATTGAGGACCGCGACCGGGAGGCCCGCACCGGCAGCCACTGTACCCATCGGGTTGCGTTTCAGCTCCGAGATACTCGCAGTCGTCTCGGCTAGAATTCGATGCGTCATAGCAATTCAAAAGCACTTTTAAATGCACTAAAAATAGCGCTCTTAAAAGATCTCCGCAACTTGCCAACCTTGAGAGCGGACAGCGGACAGGGTCAGTTCTCGCATCATTGCATTCCCTTCCGCACGACGCGTCCGACGGTCGCCAAATGAACCCCAAAGTGCTGCGCGATCTCGCGATAGCTGTAAGCTCCGGTCGCATAGGCCGCGCGAATGGCCGCGTTGCGATCCGCATGCTGCGCGGCGATCACAGCCAACGCGGGTGCCGGGGCGCGACGTTGCACCTTGGGGATGGTGAGCACGTCGCCTCGAATCCGGGCCTTGGCCTGCATCCGCTCCACAAACGTGGAATCCCCCAGGTAGACCTGCTGCCGAAGGCCGCTCCAGAAATCCTGCTTTCCGACGCCTTCGCTGACGAAGCGTTGATACTGAAGACGGGCCTCCTCGCGACGGTCGCCGAACTGGCTCAAAAGTCCGTCCACCGCCAGCCAGGCTGGCGCAGGCACCATCCCGATCATGGCCCGGTAGCTGCTCCAAGGCCAAGCATCCGGAGTCGCGACAAGCCCTGCGCGCACTGGATTGAGCACGACGTAGCGGGTCAACTCCAGCAGATAGGCATCTTTGTCGACCAGGATGCCCTTGAAACGCCCCTGGAAGAGGTGGCCGACGCGGCCATGACGTCGGTTCGAGGTTTGCGTGTAAACGCCATTCAACTGGCGCATTCCCTTGGAGAGATTGCCCTCGACCGTCTCGATGATGAGGTGATAGTGGTTTGTCATCAGGCAGTAGGCGTGACACAGCCAATTGAAACGCTCCACCACCTCCGCGAGCACCCGCAAGAACGCCTCACGATCGTCATCGTCCTCGTAGATCGGCTCGCGCCGATCACCACGCGAGGTGATGTGGTACAACGCACCGGCGAACTCGATTCGGAGAGGTCTAGCCATCACTCAACGATAGCGTATCGGGGAAGGTGATACAATGCGAGACCTGACCCCTAATACCGAGTGACCCCTAATACTACCGCCTGAGACGGCTCGGCCAAATTCGGGAGCAGAAAGGTGGTCAGGTTGGTGCGCCGAGCCGTCGGAATCTGACTGTCGGCATAGGCGACATAGAGCCGAACGCCGGCGTCCTTGACCTGCTCGGCAGCGTCGAGCAAGAGCGTATCGCGTGAGACGACCACCACGCGCATCCGGGTTCGCAGGTGCTCGGCGAGATCCGCCCCCAAAGCGAGGATGAGCGCGATATCGGCGGCATTGGGGCGACAGGGCACGGACAGATTCTCGATCGCCAGACCGGGAATCAGTTCCCGCAACGCCTTGATCCAGGAATCGTTCTTGTTTCCCTTATCGTTCCCGGCCAGGGTCACGCGATGGATCGAGCCACCGACGTCATGCTGGAGGACGTCGATCAGGGCCGCGGCACTCTGGGCCGACTGATTGTCGGCGTCGATGTAGAGGGCGAAGGCCGGACGCTCGAGGCGCATCGGCTCGATCTCCGCCAATGTCGGCTGTGGAAAATCCTGCGTCTGGATATCATCCATGCGGTCTCTCCCGGTGATGATGCTCATGCCCAGGATGCCCACCCGGTCGGCCAGATGGCAAGATCCGAGACATCGGCCGACGGCCCTTCCTGCCCCAGCCATCGGAAACAGGATGTCACATGAGAACGGCGCACCGATCGCGTGCATCGGCGCGGTAAGGACTGCGGGATAATCGGCAGCGGGGAACGCCCCCAACGACCGATGGACCAACCTTCGAACCGCGCCGACACTCAACTGGATCCCGATGCCGTGACACGCCCCAGCCGCAAGACACTGCTATTCACATTGGCCCTCGTCGGCGCCCTGGGCTGGCTGGCATGGGCCGTCCAGCAGCAGCTGCGGGAGACCGCCGGCTCGCAGGGCCGCGATGGCGACCAGCGTCCGATCCCGGTCGAGGTCGCCCCCATCGTCCATGGTCCCATCGAGAAGCGGCGCACCTTCACCGGCACCCTGGAGGCCCAGGCCGAGTTCGTGGTGGCCCCCAAGGTCAGCGGCCGGATCGAGGACATCGGCCTGGATCTGGCCGACGCGGTCAAGCGCGGCCAGGTGGTGGCCATGCTGGACGATGCCGAATACGTTCAGGACGTGGCGCGCGCCGAGGCGGACCTGGCGGTCACCCGGGCCAGCCATCTGGAGGCGGAGAGCCTGCTGAAGATCGCCGAGCGCGAGCTGGAGCGGGTCGAGAAGCTCCAGACGCGCGGCCTCAGCTCGGACTCCCAGCTGGACACCTCGCGCGCCGAGCAGCTGGCCAAGCGGGCCCTGGTCTCGGTCACCGAGGCGCGGGTGGCGAGCGCCCAAGCGGACCTGGAGGCGGCGCGCATCCGGCTCGGCTACACCCAGGTCACGGCCGACTGGCGCGGCGGCAGCGAGAGGCGCATGGTCGCCGAACGCTATGTCGACGAGGGCGAGACGGTGACCGCCAACACGGCCCTGCTACGCATCGTCGAGCTCGATCCCATCACCGCCGTCTTCTCCGTCACCGAGCGCGACTATGCCGAGCTTCGCACCGGCATGGCGGCGCTCATCTCGACCGACGCCTTCCCGGGCGAGTCCTTCGAGGGACGGATCCAGCGCATCGCCCCCGTGTTCCGCGAGTCCACCCGCCAGGCTCGGGTCGAGATCGGGGTCGAGAACCCGGACCGCCGCCTCAAGCCGGGCATGTTCGCCCGGGCGACGCTCATCCTCGACCGGCACGAGGACGCCACCATCGTCCCCGAACAGGCGCTCACCAAGCGCGACGCGGGAGAAGGGATCTTCGTCATCGCATCCGAGTCGAGCCAGGCGCTGTGGCGGCCCGTCCGCTCGGGAATCCAGGAGGAGGACCGGCTCGAGGTGATCGGCGACGGCCTGGAGGGCCGGGTCGTGACCCTGGGACAGCAGCAGCTGCGCGACGGCGCCAGGGTGCGCGTCGTCGAACCGGAGACGGCGCCATGAACCTGGCCAGCGCCAGCGTCCGCCGGCCCGTCTTCACCGTCATGGTGACCCTCATGGTGATGGTGCTCGGGGGGCTCTCGCTCAGCCGGCTCCAGGTCGACCTGCTCCCCAGCATCGAGCTGCCCACCCTCACCGTCCGCACCGAATACGAGGGCGCCGACCCCATCGTCATCGAACGCCTGGTCACCCAGATCGTCGAGGAGATCGTCGCCACCGTCCCCGGCATCGTGGAGATGACCTCCAGCTCCTACGAGGGCAACAGCAGCGTGCGCGTCAGCTTCGCCTGGGGCACCAGCATCGACAACCTGGCGGTCGACGTGCAGGCGACGCTCGAGGACGAGATCAGCGAGCTGCCGGACGACATCGTGGGGCCGCGCATCAGCAAGTTCGACGTGGACTCCTTCCCCGTGGTGCTGCTCGGCATCTCCAGCCATCTGGATCCGGTCGAGCTGACCCAGCTGGTCGAGAACCAGATCCGCTACCGCTTCGCCCGCATCCCCGGCGTGGCCCAGGTCGACCCCTGGGGCGGATTCACCCGCGAGGTGCGGGTCGAGCTGGATCCGGGCAAGATCAACGCCCTGGGACTCGCGCTCAACGACATCCTCGACGCCATCGAGGACGCCAACCTCGACCTGCCGGCCGGCAAGCTCGAACGCGGACGCTACGAGGTCACCCTGCGCGCCCCGGCCGAATTCACCAACCTCGACGAGATCCGCGAAACCGTGATCGGCCGCCGCGAGGGCACCCTGGTGACCCTGGGCCAGGTCGCCAAGGTGACCGACACCTACGAGAAGCTGACCCGCCTGATCCGGGTCAACGGCGAGCGCGGTCTGCGCCTGGCCATCCGCAAGCAGGCCGAGTCGAACACGGTCGAGGTCGCGCGCGCGGTGCTCGAACAGGTCGAGGCGATCAACCGCGACTTCCCCCAGCTGCACATCGTCCCCGTCATCGACCAGGGCAACTTCATCCAGCGCTCCATCACCAACGTCGCCAACTCGGTGCTCTACGGCGGCGCGCTGGCGGTCCTGGTGCTGCTCTTCTTCCTGCGCAACCTGCGCAGCACCTTCGTCATCTCGCTGGCGATCCCCATCTCGGTGCTGGCCACCTTCGCCCTGCTCTATTTCGGCGGATTCACCCTCAACCTCATGACCCTGGGCGGGCTGGCGCTGGGTGTCGGCATGATGGTCGACAGCTCGGTCGTGGTGCTGGAGAACGTCTATCGGCGCCACCAGAGCGGCGGCGAACCGCCGCCCGCCGCCGCCGTCTCCGGCACCCAGGAGGTCGCCTCGGCGGTCGTCGCCGGGACCATCACCACCCTCACCATCTTCCTGCCGCTGATCTTCGTGCGCGGCGTGCCGGGTGTGCTCTTCCAGGAGCTGGCCTACGTCATCATGTTCTCCCTGGTGTGCTCGCTGCTGGTCGCGCTCGGTCTGGTGCCCATGCTCGCCTCGCGTCTGCTCGACGAGCGGCCCCCGGGCTCGGACAAGGGCTGGACCTGTCGCCTCGCCGACCGCACCGGACGCTGGCTGACCGCCCTGGAGGACGCCTACGGCACCCTGCTGCGGCAGGCCCTGCGCCATCCCTGGCTGACCATCACGGCGGCAGCCGCCACCTTCGCCGTCAGCCTGACGCTGGCCCCCTTCATCGGCACCGAGTTCCTGCCGCCTAGCGACGAGGGCGAGGTACGGGTCACGGGCGAGATGGAGGTCGGCACCCGTCTGGACCTCATCGACCGCCAGACCCGCCAGATGGAGGAGATCGTCTATGCCGCCGTGCCCGAGGCGACCTCGTCGGTCGTCTCCGTGGTCACCTCGGGCACCCGGGGCAGCGCCAAGGCCAACGGCGAGATCCGGCTCTCGCTCACCCCGGCGGCAGAACGCTCGCGCTCCAACCAGGCTATCGCCGAGGATCTGCGCCAGCGGCTCGAGGGACGCATCCCGGGCATGAAGATCCGCACCCGCGCGCCCCAGGGGCAGTTCCTGCTCGAACGTCTGCTGGCCGGCACCGAGGGCGTCACGGTGGAGGTGCGCGGATTCGACCTGGATACCCTGGGACTGCTGGCCGGTCAGGTGGCGGACGCCATCGGCGACGTCGCCGGCGTGACCGACGTGGAGGTCAGCCGCGAGGCCGGCATCCCCCAGCTGCAGATCCATATGCTGCGCGACAAGATCGCCGACCTGGGGCTCACGGTGCGCGACGTCACCGAGGTGGTCGAGACCGCCGTGGCCGGCTCCAAGGCCGGCGAGCTGCGCACCGAGGGCGATTCGTACCGCATCCTGGTCCAGCTCGAGAACGCCGAGAAGCGCTCGATCGACGAGATCCTGGACCTGACCCTGCGCACCCCGGACGGCGAGCAGGTGGCCCTGCGCAACCTGGTCACCACCGAGAACGGACGCGGCCCGGTCATCGTCGAGCGCAAGGACCAGCAGCGCGTGGTGAGCGTCACCGCCAACGTCTCCGGGCGCGACCTGGGATCGGTCGCCGCCGACGTGCGCGAGCGTCTCGGCGACATCCCGCGCCCGGTCGGCTACGACCTCACCATCGCCGGCAACTACGAGGAACAGCAGAAGGCCTTCGACGAGCTGCTGGTCTCGCTGCTGCTCGCCCTGGTGCTGGTCTACATGGTGCTGGCCTCACAGTACGAATCCCTGCTCGACCCGCTGGTAGTCATGCTCTCGGTCCCGGTCGCCTCGGTCGGCGTGGTCCTCACCCTGCTGCTCACCGACACCACGCTCAACCTGCAGTCGGCGATCGGCTGCATCATGCTCTGCGGCATCGCGGTCAACAACGCCATCCTGCTGGTCGACCAGACCGGACGTCTGCGCGCGGAGGGGCTCCAGGTGCGCGAGGCATTGGCCGAGGCCGGCCGACGCCGGCTGCGCCCCATCCTCATGACCACCTCCACCACCCTGCTCGCCCTGCTGCCGCTCGCGCTCGGCATCGGCGAGGGCGCCGACGCCCAGGCCCCCCTCGCCCGCGCCGTGCTCGGCGGGCTGGCGGCCTCGACGCTCATCACGCTGGTGTTGATACCGGCGGTTTATTCGCTGTTTCATCGGGATTCAGGGCAGTCGAAAACACCGAACTGATGCCTATATCGGCGGGCTTCGCGCCGTTGCCCTTTGCGCTCGATGTGCTCTGGGATAGGTGACACGAACTGTCGTTGACCCGATATCGACAAGCTGACAAGTCAATCCGCGCGAACTCAGTGGTCAATTGTCCGGACGATTCGTGGACAATCATCTTCAGGCTCCATCGACCGGGTGACACCATGAAACGACACGCCAACATCCGCAGATTTCGAGGACTTTGGATGCTTTCTGCCATCGGGCTCTATCTGTTCCTGGGATCGGCCAGGGGCGCGGAGCTGAACGGGCAGCTGATGCTCGCGACGACGGATCGTCCGGATCTGATCCAAGACGTCGCCATCACGCTCTATGAGGCCACCGAGTTCGCCCCAGTCGCCCTTGCGACGACGAGAACCGGAAGCGACGGCCTTTTCAGCCTCGAGACTGGCCGGGCGACATCGGATAGCATCCTCTTCCTCTCCGCCACCGTCAGCGATCAGGTTCGGCTGGTCAGCATTCTCGGCGAGACGCTTCCTCACTTTGCGACCATCAACGAGGTGACCAGCGTCGCCGCCTCCTACGCGATGGCACAGTTTCTTCGCTCGGGCCAAATCGCCGGAGACGCCTTCCGACTGCGCATTGCGGCGATGATGGGTACGAATATCGCCAATCCGGTCACCGGAGAGATCTCGGCGGTGCTGAGCGCGCCGCCGAACGCGGATCAGACCAATTCGCTCCGACTCACGCGCTCGCTGGCCAATCTGCTCAATCTCTGTGCCGTGTCGCCGTCTTACGCCAAGGCGCTCCTGCCACTGCTCACCGACGAGCGGGGCCAGGTGCCGGCGGACACGGCGATCGGGTTGGCCAATCTCGCTCGAAACCCGGCCGTGGACCCCGAACTCATCTATCTCTTGTCCTCTCTCCGTCAGGGCTATGTGCCAGCACTGAGCCAAGCACCAGACCAATGGTCCGTCACGGTCAAGCTGAACGACACGGGCCGAGCCGATATCCCGTTCGGAGGCGCGGCCAACGTCGACTGGGATTCCTATGGCTACGCCTGGGTCGCCAATAACGTCACACAGGGAACGCCGAACTCCACCAAGTACAACGTCGTCCTGAGGCCGGACGGCAAACCGGCGGATGGCACCGGAGGCGAGCCCGTCTCTCCCTTCGACTCGGGCGGACTGCTCGGTGTGGGCTGGGGCGTGTCGGTCGACCAGAAAGATCGGGTCTGGTACGGCAATTTCGGCTGGGGCAGTCCCAAGGACCTCTATTATCCGAGTCAGACCCCCGGCAGTCCCAGCGGGGCCGGAACCGGAAGCGTCTCCACGTTCGACGCCGCCGACGGCTCACCGCTCTCCGAGGTCGGTTACTTCGGCCCCTACCGCGTTCAGGCCATCGAACCCGATGACTGGGGGAACATCTGGATGGCAAGCTTGGGCGACACCGATGTCGACGGCGGCAGCGGGGTTTGGGTGTTTCGCGACGGCAATCCCGACGACAGCGTCTCAGCCGTCGTGGACTGGGAGGACGCGCCGTTCGGGGTCGCCCCGATCCCTGGTCAGGCGGCCGCATGGGTCACCTTCTCCGGCGGACTCGCGGGCGAGCACCAGAGCAGCATCGCCAAGTACGCGCTCACCGACACGGGCGAACTCAAGCAGAGCTTCATCGCGCCGGTCGGCGACACCCTCAAGGTGGTGGCCACGGATTTTGCGGGTAACGCCTGGTTCGCCTCGCAGGGCACCGATTCGGTATTCGCCTACAGCCCGGACGGAGAACAGCTCGGAGAGTTCGGCGGCGGCGGAATCGATGGTCCCTGGGGCGTTACGGTAGACGGCGAGGGCAACGTCTGGGTCGCCAACTTCGGCGACCTCGCGATCGGCAACGTCTTCGACCGGGGACGCCTGTCGAAGCTGTGCGGGGCCAATCCGGCCGCCTGCCCGCCTGGGCTGAAACTCGGCGACCCGATCTCGCCCGAGACGGGTTACACCCTGCCCTCCGAGGGGGCTCCGGTCCTGCTCTCCAATGGCGATCCACTTTACGGCCCCGGTGCGCCACCGAGCTTCGCCCCCATGATGCGGCAGACGAGCGTACAGATCGATGCCGCCGGCAACGTCTGGACCATCAACAATTGGAAGCCCCGCTTCGATGTCGACATCCTGTCGAACCCCGGCGGCGACGGGATCGTCATCTTCGTCGGACTCGCCACGCCCCCGCCGCGATCACACTGAGAAACGTCTCGGGTCAGACCGCGCGATGCAACCGCAGATCGACATGGATGTCATCGAAGGGGCACAGCATCCCGCTACGTTCTGAGAGGGCGAGCCATGGCCAACGCCTAGCTCGGAACGGGCAAAAGACACGACACCTGTCCTCCACTGAGGACCCGCTGTTTTAGCGACCGCCCTTGACCGGCGCCTCGCAATCTGGGCGCTCCAATTCGGACAACAATGCCGAGAGATGCTCATCCAGCGCCGTCACCGACGTTGGTTCGCTCAAAGCCAGAATGGCGCGTTCGGTCTCGACGTGAGCCTCGACCGCACGATCGATCAGATCCAACCCCGCTGGCGTCAATTTCACCAGCATGCTGCGCGCGTCCTGGCTGTTGGGCACACGCAGCACCCACCCATTGGCCTCCAGTCGTTGCAACCGGTGGGTCATGGTCCCTGAGGTAATCATCAGGGTCGAGAACAATGCCTTGGGCGACAGGCAATAAGGTGCACCCGACCGCCGAAGCGTTGCCAAGACATCGAACTCCCCCGCGCTCATCCCGAAGGTAGAAAAGGTCTCTCCCAGCCGGCGCTGAAGCAGCGCCGAACAGCGCATGATGCGCCCAATCGGACCCATCGGGCTGGTATCGAGATCAGGTCGCTCTCGCCTCCACTGCGCAAGGATCGCGTCCACTGCGTCGGGCTGTCGCCTATCGGTCATTGCAGTCCCCCATATATCTTGACTTCAAGATAATTTACCGGCAGGCTACTATTTTATCTTGAGCTAAAGATAATTAGATGCCTAAATCACTCACGCCCTCGATCTGGGGCGACATCTTGCTGACCGCCTTGGCCCCAACCATCTGGGGGTCGACCTATATCGTCACCACCGAACTGCTGCCGCCAGACCGACCGTTCACCGCAGCCTTGATTCGGGTACTGCCCGCCGGTCTGCTGCTGGTCTTGCTCATGAAGCGCTTGCCCGCGCCTGGAGACCGGCTCCGACTGCTGGTGTTGGCCGCCTTGAATATCGGTGTTTTTCAGGCGCTCCTGTTCGTTGCGGCCTATCGGCTGCCAGGCGGTTTGGCTGCCGTGGCGGGTGCGACTCAGCCCTTATTGGTCATGGCGCTGGCCTGGAGCCTGGACCGACACACACCAGCCCGATTGACCCTATGGGCCAGCATCCTGGGGGTCTTAGGGATGGCTGTGCTGTTGCTCTCGCCCAATAGCGTTTGGGAACCCGTGGGAATCATTGCCGCGCTGGCGGGCGCGGCCTGCATGGCGGCGGGCACCTTTCTCACCCGACGCTGGAAACCGGACCTGCCGGTGCTCGCACTGACTGGGTGGCAACTGCTGCTCGGTGGTCTGATGCTAGCCCCGGTGGCCTGGATTGCGGACGCTCCCCTGCCGGTGCTGTCCCTGACGCAGATGGCCGGTTATACCTATCTGTGCCTCGCGGGCGCGTTGTTGGCCTACGCGCTTTGGTTTCGCGGTATCGCACGCTTGCCTTCGGTGGCGGTGTCTTCGCTGAGTCTGCTGAGTCCGTTGACAGCAGTGGTACTCGGGTGGGTGCTGTTGGGGCAGGCGATGACCGGCACCTCTCTGGTGGGTTTGTTTATGGTGCTCTCTAGTGTGCTGACCGTGCAGTGGTCCATGTCACAGCCGCAACGCATGCGGATGCCATGACGGGAAAAGCGGAGAGGAACCATTTGCCCCCGTGCCTCGGATGGCGGCGACGAAATCCGGTCACTGATTCTCCACGACGACCCTAATTCTACTTTGCCAGATTCATTCCAGAGCCGCCGCAGCCTCTCCCCCACTCACATTGCGACACCCAATCCCCAAGACGCAAACACCATCCCCACGCCAATCGCAAGCGGATAGCAGATCAACATCAGCATCAGCGCACGCCTGAGATCGGCCCCATCCAGATCGAACGGCCAGTCGAGATCGCCGATATAGTCGTTGGTGAGCAGCTGGCCGTTGCGCCATAGCGGCCCCAGCAATCGCACCCGCAGCGCGCCGGCGCAGGCGGCCTCGCTCCAGCCGGAGTTGGGGCTCGGCAGCCGGTCGCGGTAGTGGAAGGGGGCCTCGAGCGCGAGCAGCGGATGCTGTCGGAGTATCGCTGCGGCGGCGGCGATCAGCGGCACCGAGAGACGCGCCGGCAGCCAGTGCACCAGGTCGTCGCTGCGCGCGCCGGCCCAGCCGAAACGGGCGTAGCGTGCGTTCTTGTAGCCGATCATGGAGTCCAGGGTCGAGACGGACTTGACCAGGATGAGCCCCGGCAATCCGAACAGACAGAGCGCCCAGAGCGGGGTCAGGACGCCGTCGGTCAGGTTCTCGGACAGGCTCTCGATGGTGGCGCGCACCATGCCGGGGCGATCGAGCCGTGCGGTGTCGCGTCCTACCAGCATCTTCAGGTGTTCGCGCACCGCGGCCGGGTCGTCGAGATCGCGCAGCACGCGCCAGCCCTGCTCGACCAGCCCGCGCAGACAGAGGAAGCTGTAGGCGAGATAGAGATCCCATACGAAGGCCAGCCCCGGATGCAGCGTCTCCAGTGCGCTGCGCACGCCCAGCCAGACCGCGAAGGCGGCGCCGACCACCAGCAGCCAGTGCAGCACGCCGCCCCAGCGTCCATCGAATCCCATGGCGAATAGCGGACGCTCGAAGAGGCTGCTGGCATCGCCGATCAGCCGCACCGGGTGCAGACGATAGACCGGATCGCCGAAGGCGGCATCGAGCAGACAGGCCCCGATGATGAGTGCGAGATGTTCGGTCACGGCCGTCGGCAACCCTTATACGACAGGGATTGCATGGGCATCTCAGTCGCGATCCGTCCCCGAGTTCCCTCTGTTGTGCCCCGGACGGAAGCGGCGCGGAAAGGCGTTGTCGTAGAGCTTCGAGGTCCGGGTTTGGGGCCGGGAGCGCGCGCCGAGCGCCGGACTGACCAGGATGAGCGCCTGACGGTCGATCCCCTCGGCGCGGCAACGTCCGGCGATGTCCTCAAGGGTGCCGCGCAGCACCTGCTCCTCGCCCGGCCAGGTCGCCTTGTGGACCACCACCACGGAGGCACTCGAGGCCCAGCCGGCCTCTTGCAACTGCGCGACGACCGCATCGATCCGGTCGATCGAGAGAAAGATGCAGAGGGTGCAGCCATGGGCCGCGAGGGAGACGAGGGACTCGCTCTCGGGCATCTTGGTGCGTCCGGACAGCCGGGTGAAGATGACCGTCTGGGTAACCTCGGGCAGGGTCAGGGATTCGCCGGCGGCGGCGGCCGAGGCCATGGCCGAGGAGACGCCAGAGACGATCCCGATCGGGATTCCGGCGGCATCGAGCGGCCGGGCGAGCTCGGCCACCACCCCGTAGAGGGTGGGATCGCCGGTCTGCAGACGCACCACCGTCTCGTGCCGGCTGGCGCGATCCAGCAGCCAGGCATTCACCTGCTCCAGATCCATGGACTTGGAATCGGCGATCTCGCAATCCTTCGATGCCCATTCGAGCACCGTCTCGGCGACCAGCGAGCCCGTGTAGAGGATGGCGCCGGCCTCTCCCAGCAGACGCGCGCCGCGCACCGTGATGAGATCGGACGCGCCCGGCCCGGCACCCACGAACCAGACCTTACCCATGACGGTCGCCCCCCCTGGATGCCGGATACCTGGAGACTGACGGCTGGAGCAGTTGCATGCTGGCGGGCCCTTACGTATGGTTGCGGGAAAAGTTGAGTATTTTCGTAGCCGGTTTCGACGCTTGTCAAACTCGGCCGTCCAAGCCTTCTCGGCGACCCCCACCACAGCCACATCCCGCTCCGATCCAGACGACGACAGCCAGCATGCATCGACCGGACGTCCTCATCATCGGCGGAGGCACGGCCGCCCTATGCGCGGCCATCTCGGCGCGCCGCACCGGCGCCTCGGTGCTGCTGGCCGAGGCCGCGCCCCGAACGCAGCGCGGCGGCAACACCCGTCACTCGCGCAACCTGCGCTTCATGCACGAGACCGAAACGCCGCTCTCGTCCGGGCTCTATCCGGAACAGGATTTCCGCTCCGACCTCGAACGGGCCACGCGCAACGGCGGCGATCCGGCACTGAGGCAGCTTCTGGTCAGGGCGTCGGCCGACGCGGCCGACTGGTTGCTGGATGCCGGGGTGCATTTCCAGCCCTCAGCGGGCGGCATCCTGCCCGCGTCGCGCCGCACCGCCTTTCTGCTCGGGGGCGGCATGTCCATGCTCAATGCGCTCTATGCGACGGCCGAGCGGCTCGGTGTCGAGATCCGCTACGGCTGCGAGGTCGATGCGCTGCGGATCGGCACCGAGGGTCTGGAGCAGGTCCAGATGAAAGAGCAAGGCGAATCGGAATGGATCGCACCGGGCGCCCTCGTCGCCTGCTGCGGCGGCGCCCAGGCCAATCGCGACTGGCTGAGGATCCATTGGGGCGATGCCGCCGAGGGCTTCGTCAACCGGGGCACGCCCTTCGCGACCGGGACCCTGCTGGAATCCATGTTCGAGCAGGGCGCGCGCCGGGTCGGCGATCCCACGACGGCCTATCTGGTCGCGGTCGACGCACGCTCCCCGGCCGACGACGGAGGCATCGTCACCCGCATCCGCTGCATGCCGTCCGGCATCGTGGTCGACCGCAGCGGCCGGCGCTTCGACGACGAGGGCGGCGACACCGCCTCGACACGTTACGCGGTCTGGGGCCAGCGGCTGGCGCGCCGGCCCGGCCAGATCGCCTATCTGATCCTGGACGCCCGAGCGCAGCGGGAGGCACCGCCGTCGCTCTATCCACCCATCCAGGCCGACGACCTCCCCGCCCTGGCCGAACGGCTGGAGATCCCAGCATCCGCGCTCGTCGAGACCCTGGCAGGCTACAATGCCGCCACCCGGCCGGGCGAAAACACCGACGACCCGGACGGCTGGCACACGGTCGACCTGAATCCACCCAAGACGCACCAT
This sequence comes from Imhoffiella purpurea, assembly GCF_000585215.1. Classification (GTDB taxonomy): domain Bacteria; phylum Pseudomonadota; class Gammaproteobacteria; order Chromatiales; family Chromatiaceae; genus Imhoffiella; species Imhoffiella purpurea. The sequence continues at coordinate 78,935 of NZ_AONC01000003.1, forward strand.
GCAAAGCCGCTGACCGAGTCCCCCTTCTCCGCCTATCCCATGCGACCCGGAATCACCTTCACCTACGAGGGCGTCGCCGTCGACGCGCATGCCCGCGTACTGCGCCCAGACGGCGGCACCATCCCCAATCTCTTCGCCGCCGGCATGATCATGGCGCCCAACATCGTCCCGCGCGGCTATGTCTCGGGTCTCGGGCTCACCATCGGGGTCGTCTTCGGCCGGATCGCGGGAGAGGAGGCGGCACGCCATGCGCTCGGATGAGATCGCGACCGAGGCGCGGCGCGTCCTCGACATCTGCGACGCCTGCGGCTACTGCAACGGCTTCTGCGATCTGTTCGAGGCCGCCAGACGCCGCCCCGCGCTCAGCGACGGCGACCTGGCCCATCTCGCCAATCTCTGCCATGCCTGCCGCAACTGTCTCTACGCCTGCCAGTACGCGCCGCCGCATGTCTTCCAGGTCAATGTCCCGCGCACCCTGGCGAGGCTGCGACAGCGCACCTACGCCGAGTATGTCTGGCCCAAGGGGCTCGCCTTTCTGCTGGACCACGGCCGACTCTCCACGTTGATCGTCACCCTGGCGGCGACCGCGCTCATGATCGGACTCGTCCTGACCAGTCTGCCACCCGAGACGCTCTTCGACCGGCACCTGGGCACGGGAGCCTTCTACCGCATCCTGCCGTGGGAGACGATGGCATGGATCGGCGCCATCCCGCTCGGCTGGTCGGCCCTGGCGATCGGAATCGGGCTACGCCGCTACTGGCGAGCCACCCGCCCGGGATCCGCCCGAGTCACGAGTCGCGCATTCGTCAGGGCGTTGCGCGATGTGGTGCTGCTGCGCAATCTCCAGGGCGGCGGCCCCGGCTGCAACGACCTCGACGACCGACCGTCGCACGCCCGACGCCGCCTGCACCAGACGCTGGCGGCGGGCGTCCTGCTGAGTCTCGCCGCCACCCTGGTCGCGACCCTCTATCACCATGCGCTCGGCTGGGAGGCCCCCTACCCCGCCCTCAGCGCACCCGTGGCGCTCGGCACACTGGGCGGAGTCTGCATGACGGTCGGCGCGATTGGACTGCTCTGGCTGAAGCGGCGCGGAGACCAGACGCCCACCGCCCCCGAATCGCGCCGCGCCGATGCCGCCATCCTCGGCCTTCTGCTCTGGGTCGCCCTGACCGGACTCGCCCTGCTGATCTGGCGCGAGACCGGAGCCATGGGAATCCTGCTCGCCATTCACCTCGGCGGCGTCCTGGCGCTCTTCATCCTCCTGCCCTACAGCAAGCTGGTCCACGCCGGATATCGCTTCATTTCGCTACTGATCGAGGCGATGGAGCAAGCGTCGGGACGCAAGGCGTAGACCGAGCCCCGCAGCCGAACATTCGGTGACGCGGCCACCGCCGCTCAAGCACCGGGAGCGATCGCGTCAGGCTCGGACGGCCCAGAGCGAACACACTTCGATTCTCACCCTGACGACCACCAACGGGCGAATCTATCGGGACGATCGGGTTTTCCGCATAGCATACAGATAGTTATCGACTTACCCTTTGTCGTGGCACCGTCTCCGCCGACGCAGAGCCCGCCCGGGCTCGAACACATTCGTTCAGGCGCATCCTTCTGAAGAGCAGACATCGATGAAAGCGGACACATGCCAGGCACCTGGACGAAGAATACATACCAACGAAGAAGACGAGGAGAGCGTTCCGATGCACATGAAAGCGATTCCCGCCGCCATCCTGGCGGCCATGTTCGCCGCCCCGACGTTCGCCGATCCGAGCATGGAGCCCGGAAAGGCCAAGCCCAATCAATTCTGGTGGCCCGATCAACTCGATCTCCAGCCGCTGCGCGACCACGACCCCGCATCCAACCCCTATGGCGAGGACTTCGATTACGCCAAGGCCTTCGCCAGCCTCGACCTCGATGCGGTGAAGAAGGATCTCAAGGAGGTGATGAGCACCTCGCAGGACTGGTGGCCGGCCGACTTCGGTCACTACGGCCCCTTCTTCATCCGCATGGCCTGGCACAGCGCCGGCACCTATCGCGTGGCCGACGGGCGCGGCGGTGCCGGCGGCGGCCAACAGCGCTTCGACCCACTCAACAGCTGGCCGGACAACGTCAATCTCGACAAGGCACGGCGTCTGCTCTGGCCGGTCAAGCAGAAATACGGACGCAGCATCTCCTGGGCCGACTTGATGGTCCTGGCCGGTACCGTCGCCATGGAGGACATGGGATTCAAGACCTTCGGCTTCGCCGGCGGGCGAGCCGACGACTGGGAGCCCGACATCGTCTACTGGGGGCCCGAGGCCGAGATGATGGGCCGGGAGCGCTACGACGAGAAAGGCAATCTGGAGAACCCGCTTGCGGCGACTCAGATGGGCCTCATCTACGTGAATCCGGAAGGCCCAGGCGGCAACCCGGATCCGCTCGCGGCCGCCGAGCAGATCCGCACGGCATTCGGACGTATGGCGATGAACGACGAGGAGACGGTCGCCCTGATCGCCGGCGGTCACACCTTCGGCAAGACCCATGGCGCGCACAAGCCGTCCGACTGCGTGGGTCCCGAACCGGCGGCGGCACCCATGGAGCAGCAGGGACTCGGCTGGGCCAACAGCTGCGGCAAGGGCAATGCCGAGGACACCGTCGGCAGCGGCCTGGAAGGCGCCTGGACCGCGGCACCCACCCAGTGGTCGATGCTGTACCTGACCAATCTCTTCGGCTTCGAATGGGAGCAGACCCGCAGCCCCGCCGGTGCCATCCAGTGGAAACCCAAGGATGACGGCGGTGCCGGCACGGTCCCCGACGCCCATGTCGCGGGCAAGACCCATGCGCCCATGATGTTCACGACCGACCTGGCACTGAAGTTCGATCCCAAGTACCGCGAGATCTCCAAGCGTTTCCTGGAGAACCCCGACGATTTCGAGCTCGCCTTCGCCAAGGCCTGGTTCAAGCTGACCCACCGCGACATGGGTCCCCGAGCCCGCTACCTGGGTTCCGAGGTCCCCGATGAGATGCTGATCTGGCAGGATCCCATCCCCGAGATCGACTACGCGCCGATCGACGCGGCGGACGTGGCCGATCTCAAGGGGAAGATTCTCGACTCGGGCCTCTCGACCGCCGAACTGGTGCGGACCGCCTGGGCATCGGCCTCCACCTATCGTGGCTCGGACATGCGAGGCGGCGCCAATGGCGCGCGCATCCGGCTCGCCCCGCAGAAGGACTGGCCGGTCAACGATCCGGCCGAGCTGGCGAAGGTGCTTGAGACGCTGGAAGGCATCCAGAAGGACTTCAACGACTCGGCGCCCGGCGGCAAGCAGGTCTCGCTCGCCGATCTCATCGTCCTCGGCGGCGCGGCCGCCATCGAGCAGTCGGCCAAGACGGCGGGATACGTGGTGGAGGTGCCTTTCGAGCCCGGCCGCGCGGACGCGACCCCGGAGCAGACGGACGTCGAGTCCTTCGCCGTGCTCGAACCGACAGCCGACGGCTTCCGTAACTACTTCGGCAGCGGCAGCCGTCTGTCCCCGGCCGAGATGCTGGTCGACCGTGCGGACCTGCTGGGTCTGACCGTCCCCGAGATGACCGCCCTGGTCGGCGGCATGCGCGCCCTGGGCGCCAACGCCAGCGGTGTCGAGCACGGGGTGCTCACGGATCGTCCCGGAACCCTGAGCAACGACTTCTTCGTCAATCTGCTCGACATGTCGACCCAATGGTCGAAGTCCGAGGACGCCGAGGGGATCTACGAGGGACGCGACCGCGCCTCGGGCGAGCTGAAATGGACGGCGACCCCCGTGGATCTGGTCTTCGGATCGAACGCCGAGCTGCGTGCCGTCGCCGAGGCCTATGCCTCCGCCGACGGCGATGAGGAATTCATCGACGACTTCGTCGCCGCATGGACCAAGGTGATGACCGCAGACCGCTTCGATCTCAAAAAACCGTAGGGCGCAATAGCGACAGCGTATTGCGCCGCATGACAGGCAGCGGCAAGGTATCGATCCTCGCCGCCAATGTCATACGGCGCAATACGGCCGCCCCCAAATCGAAGCACGGCGGTTCATGCCAAACCACCAAAACGGCAAAGGTTGCACCCACCAAATACAGGCGACCTATTACGCCCTACCAGATAGGGTACTTCAGCGCTTCACGCCGCTCGCCATGACGTAGTCGAGACCGGAATAGACGCTTTCGGGATCGAGCCGAAGCGACATCCGGGCGACGGCCCGGGCGAGCGGATGCAGCCGGCGCAGCGACTGGGGATGCTCGCGCAGATAGGCGTGCATGGGCGCATAGACGCGATCGCGGATCGACTCGATGCGGATGGAATCGAACCCCTGCGCGACCAAGCGCTCGCGATAGCCCTCGATGCCGTAGACGTTGGCGTCCGGCACGGCGAATTTGTTCGCCATCATCCCCCAGGAGAGTCGCTGGAGCGCGCGCGCCTTCCGGCCCTCGGCCGTCGGCATCGGCAGGATGTCGGCCGTCACCAGCCGTCCACCTGGACGCAGCACGCGCCAGGCCTCGCGAAAGAAGTCCTCCCGGGTGTCGAAATGGAAGGCGCATTCGAGCGCCATGACCCTGTCGACCGAGGCATCGGGGATCGACATCCGGGTGGCCGACCCCAGACGCAGATCGATACGCTCTTCCAACCCCAGGTCGGAGACACGACGCTGCGCCACCTCCACCTGCGAGGCGGTCGGATTGAGTCCGACGATCCGTCTCGGACCACAGCGTTGCGACCAGAGGATGTCCTGATCGCCGAATCCGTAGCCGACGTCCAGCACCTCGTCGGACGCACTCAGATCGGCCCAGTCGGCCATCAGCATGACCAGGGACTCGCTCGCCTCGTCGGCATCGGCGGTGGAACCGGTCCAGTATCCCAGGTTCAGATAGAGGGCCTTCTCTGTGACGGATCCCATCGACAAGAGGTCGTAGATCCTGGTCACATGGAGCCGCTTGAATGGATTGAACAACCAATTCAGGTGACCCAGAACGTCGCGGGACGTCCGGTCTCGAAGCGTGAGTGACTCGCTATTCACGTGCGGCTGACTCCAGTCGACTATCGTATTCCCCCGGATCTGCGGCTGCTCGGCACCAGATCAACCATGGCCCGACCGAGGCATTACGACGCGGTTCGGATTCATGGATCGGCTCGCGCAGGGTTTAAGATAGCGCCGCGCGCCTGTCGGGGCCGAAACCTTCGATTCCCGTTCACCCCAGCATCCATCGCAAGGAGATGAACTTGAAAAACAGATACACATTTCTGCAACGTCTGACTCACTGGCTGATCGCCCTCATGGTCTTCGGGCTGCTCCTCGGCGGCCTCGCCTTCTGGGCGCTCGGATACGAGGGTCTGTCCAAGATGCTCGGCGAGGACACGGCCGGCATGCTCTTCATGTACCACAAGAGCTTCGGCATCCTGGTCCTGGCGCTGACCTTCCTGCGTCTCTGGCTGCGCCGGCTCACGCCCGCGCCGGCCTACGATCCGCCGCTCGGGCTCCTCGAGCGCATGGTCGGCGGCAGCATCCATCTGCTGCTCTATCTGTTCCTGATCGCCGTTCCGGTCGTCGGACTGGTCGCCACCGCCGCCTCCGGCCATCCGATCCAGTTCTTCGACGCCCAGTTGCCGAGCATCATCGACGAGAACAAGGAGTTGGGCGCCACGCTCTTCGCCTATCACGGTCTCGGCGGTCTGATCGTCGCCGGTCTGCTGCTGATCCACATCGCGGCCGGACTCAAACACTGGAAACTGAAAGACGGCATCATGACCCGCATTTCGCTGCCCTGAGGAGGGCCGGCCAGGGACGGCCGACAGACGGATCCCCCAAGCCACAGATGAGGACAAGCACACGATGAAGGAACGGATCCTGATACTCGGCGGAACCACGGAGGCCTACGCGCTCGCCGAGGCACTTTCCAACCATGAGGATCTGCGAGTCATCAACTCGCTCGCGGGACGCACGAGCGACCCGCGTCTGCCGGCCGGAGAGACCCGCATCGGCGGTTTCGGTGGACCCGAGGGACTGACCGAGTATCTGCGCGAGCAGCGCATCCGCGCGGTCTTCGACGCGACCCATCCATTCGCCGCCACCATGGGCTGGAACGCGCATCAGGCCTGCCGCGAGGCCGGCGTCCCCCTGCTGCGTCTAGAGCGTCCGGCCTGGATGCCCGAGGAGGGGGACCGTTGGGAACTGATCCAGGGCTGGGACCAGGGCGTGAATGCGCTGCAGGAAGGCGGCTCCCGTCGGGTACTGCTGGCCGTCGGGCGCCAGGAGCTCACCCCCTTCGCCGGACTGGACGGCATCTGGTTCCTCATCCGCGCGGTGACGGCACCGGACCCGATGCCCGACTTCCCCGCGGCCGAGCTGCTGCTCGCTCGCGGCCCCTTCGATCTCGACAGCGAGCGCATCCTGCTCGACGACTACGGCATCGACACCATCGTCTGCAAGAACAGCGGCGGCGGTGCGACGGCTGCCAAGCTGATCGCCGCCCGCGAGCGCGGCATCCGCGTCATCCTGCACCAGCGGCCGAGCCGGCCCGCCGTTGCGCTGGCTACCAGCGTCGAGGGCGCGCTCAACTGGCTGGAGATCCGGAGGGAGCAATGGCGCTGCGAGCGCGAACCGATACGAGCGGCCGGCTGAACCCGCAGACAAGAATCGAACCGCAAAGCGCGCAAAGGATCTGGTGAGAGTGCTCCTCGTGGCGTCCTTTGCGCCTTTGCGGTTCGAATATCCGATCAGCCGCGCGGAGCCTCGGGGTACCAGCGCGGGGTGTAGACCCAGGCGCCGCCGTCCGAACGCGGGAATTGGCGGGTCAGCGAGGATCCGACGATGACCAGGGTGCGCATGTCCACCTGCTCGGGACGCACCTCGGCCAGGGTCGTGGCGATGACGCGCTCGTCCGGACGCCCCACGTCGCGACCCAGCACGACCGGGGTCTCGGGCGCGCGATGACGCCTCAGCAGTTCCAGTGCCTCGCCCAGCTGCCAGGGCCGAGCCTTGGAGAGCGGGTTGTAGAGCGCGATCACGAAATCCGCCAGGGCGGCATGCTCCAATCGCAGCAGAATCTGGGACCAGGGCTTGAGGTTGTCCGACAACGAGATGGTACAGAAGTCGTGCCCCAACGGAGCGCCGATGCGCGCGGCCGTCGCCTGGGCCGCCGAGATGCCCGGCAGGATCGCCAGATCCACGGTCCTCCAGCTCGGATCCGAGGCCCCGTCCAGCGCCTCCATCACGGCCGTCGCCATGGCGAAGACGCCCGGATCGCCCGAGGAGACCACCACCACGCGCCGCCCCTGGGCGGCCAGCTCGAAGGCCAGCCGGGCGCGGTCCATCTCGCGGCGGTTGTCCGAATCCAGGATGCGCTGATCGGGACGGAAGGGTCCCGCCATCTCCACATAGGTGGTGTAGCCGACGATGTCCTGCGCCCGGTCGAGCTCCTCGCGGACGGCCGGCGCCATCAGCTCGGCGGCACCCGGCCCCAGACCGATCACGGCCAGCCGTCCTCGTGCGTCCTTCGCCGGATCAGACATCCGAGCCCTGCCAGCGTTCGCCCGGAATCAGGACCATCGAGAAATAGGGCACGGTCTCGGGGGCGATCTCGGCGAAGGGACGCACGCATTCGCCCTCCATGGTCGCCCGCTCCACATAGAGCGCCCGTTTTTCCAGCCCGAGTTTGGTGATGACCCGGCGGATCTTCTCGAAGTTGCTGCCCAGCTTCATGATGGCGGCCGCCTCGACCCCGTCGAGCATCTCGGCCAGGGTTTCCTCGGGCAGCGTGCCGGGCAGCACCTGGAGCCGTTGGTCGCGATAGACCAGCGGGGTGCGCAATACCGAAGCACTGGCGACCACCGAGCAGACCCCCGGGACCACCTCGGTCTCGAAGCGGTCGGCCAGACGATCGTAGAGATACATGAAGGAGCCGTAGAAGAAGGGATCGCCCTCGCAGAGCACCGCCACGTCGCGTCCCGCCTCCAGATGCTCGGCGATCGACTCGGCCGATTCATCGTAGAAGCGGCGCATGGCCCCCTCGTAATCGTAGGGCGGCGGCGGCTTCCTGCCGGTGACCGGATAGATCAGCGGCAGCAGCTGTTGATGCTCGGAATCGAGATAGTCCTCGACGCTGGTCAGCGCATTGCCGCGCTTCTCCTTCGCCGCGTAATAGGCCACCACGGGCGCCGCGCGCAGATAGCGCAGCGCCTTGACCGTGATGAGCTCGGGATCGCCCGGACCGACGCCCAGGCCGAACAAACGCCCCTGCGCCATGACGATCAGTGATCCCGACCGAGCGCGTTGACCGCGGCGGCGGCCATGGCGCTCCCGCCACGACGTCCGCGCAGGGTCACGAAGGGAACGCCGCGGCTGTCCTCGGCCAGGGCCTCCTTGGACTCGACCGCGCCGACGAAGCCGACCGGAAAGCCGAGGATCAGCGCCGGTCTGGGGGCGCCCGCGTCGAGCATCTCCAGCAGACGGAAGAGCGCGGTCGGCGCATTGCCGACCACCACGATCGCGCCTTCGAGCCGGGGACGCCACAGCTCCAGCGCCGCCGCGGTGCGAGTATTGCCGAGCTGCTTGGCGAGACCGGGAACGCGGGGATCCTGAAGCGTGCAGAGGACTTCGTTCTCGGCCGGAAGACGGGCGCGGGTGATGCCCTCGGCCACCATGCGGCTGTCGCACAGGATGGGAGCCCCACCCTCGAGGGCGGTCCGACCGGCAGCCCCGGCGCCGTCCGAAAAGATCAGATCCTCGAGAACGTCGGGCATACCGCAGGAATGCACGACCCTGACAGCCAGCGCCTCCAGATCGGCCGGCAGACGATCGAGATTCGCCTCGGCGCGGATGATGGCGAAGGATTGGCGATAGATGTCATGAGCATCGCGATTGTATTCGATCATTGTGGGTCTCTAACGCGCGGCGATACCGATCGACGCGGACTCGGGCGAGTCCAGGCGGAGGCGGGGCGAAAAGGCTGGCCGACAGGTAAGCGTGAACTGGTGGATATACTCTATAGTGAAGAGCGGGATTATAATCTCGGCCCGAGAGATATACCACCATCCCGCCAGACCGAGCCACAGACGCATGCCCCCAATCGACCCACCGGCAGACACCGAACCCACCACCCCCTGGCTGACCATCGTCGGTATCGGTGAAGACGGGCTGGACGGACTCGGCGAGGAGGCCCGTCGCGCGATCGCCGAGGCCGAGATCCTCTTCGGCGGCGAGCGTCATCTCGCGCTGGTTCCGGAGAGACCGGGAATGGAACGCCACCCCTGGCCGAGCCCGTTCGGCCTCGCCTACGAGCGGCTGCTCGCCCGTCGGGGCACGCGCGTTTGCGTGCTCGCCAGCGGCGACCCCATGTTCTTCGGCATCGGCGGCAGCCTCGCGAGCCGGATCCCGCCCGATGAGATGCGCATCCTGCCCGCCCCTTCCTCGGTCTCGCTGGCCGCGGCCCGACTCGGATGGCCATTGCAGAATACGCGCGTCATCCCCGCGCACGGCCGACCGCTGGAACGGGTCAATCTGCATCTGGCCGAGGGCGCGCGACTGCTGATCCTCTCCGCCGACGGCGAGACGCCGGCCCGGCTCGCCGCGCAACTGACCGAACGCGGCTTCGGCGCCAGCCGGCTCGGCGTCTTCGAGCGGGTCGGCGGCCCCGATGAGCGCAGACTGGACGGGATCGCCGGCGATTGGACCCACCCGAGCTGCGCCGCGCTCAACCTGATCGCGGTCGAATGCCATGCCGGCCCGGATGCACGCCCGCTGTCGCGCCGCTGCGGACTGCCCGACGACGCCTTCGTCCACGAGGGCCAGATCACCAAGCGCGACGTCCGCGCGGCCTCCCTGTCCAGGCTGGCCCCGCTGCCCGGCGAACTGCTGTGGGACGTGGGCGCCGGGAGCGGATCCATCGGGATCGAATGGATGCGTGCCGAGACCGGCTGCCGCGCCATCGCCATCGAGCCCGATGCGGCGCGCCGAGACCTGATCGACCGGAACCGCAAACGGCTCGGCGTCCCCGAACTCCAGATCGTCGCCGGACGCGCCCCCGATGCACTGCAAGACCTGCCAACGCCCGACGCCGTTTTCATCGGCGGCGGACTCACGGCCGATGGCGTCGCCGAGCGCTGCTGGGAGGCACTGAAGCCGGGCGGCCGCCTGGTCGCCAACGCCGTCACCCTCCAGAGCGAGGCATTCCTGGTCGCCCTGCGCGCGCGCATCGGCGGCGAACTCACCCGCCTCTCGGTCTCCCACGCCACCCCGCTCGGGCGCTTCGACGGCTGGCGCACCGCCATGCCCGTCACCATCCTCGCCGCCGTGAAGCCGGATTGACATGCATCCAGACTGGATAGCGAATAACATAGGGATCGAAAGTTCCCCTCATCGAGAAAGGTCGCCGTACCATGGACCATCAATCCAAGACCTATACCGACGATCAAGGACAGCCCCTCCCTGATCAGCGAACGAGTCTCCAGGTTCGACAGGTGTTCGACGAAGCCTGGAAGCTGCTCGAGCCGATGCTCGACAAGCAGGGCGTCAAAGAGCCGGCATCCGGTTTCATGCTCGTCCAGGAACTGCGCAACGAATTCCCCCAGCTCTCGGCCGCCGACCGGCACCTGCTCATCTCGACCATCATGCGGATGTACGTCAGCAGGCGTTAGGCAAAAAATTTTCCCGCATCTCGGCCTCGCGAAACCCGGCTTCGCCAACTCCATGCCCAGGCCGAACCGGGACACGTCAGGATCGAGCCATGGCCCTCAAGGCAACCATCTTCAAGGCGCAGGTCCAGATCTCGGATCTGGACCGTCACTATTACGAGAGCCATGCGCTCACACTCGCCCGCCATCCCTCCGAGACCGACACGCGCCTGATGGTGCGTCTACTCGCCTTCTGTCTCCACGCCGACGAGCGGCTGCTCTTCACCAAGGGGCTCTCGACCGACGAGGAACCCGATCTCTGGCAGCAGAGCCTGAGCGGCGAGATCGAGTGCTGGATCGAGCTGGGCCAGCCGGACGAGCGCCGTCTGCGCCAGGCATCCGGGCGTGCCCATGAGGTGATCCTCATCAACTACGGCGGTCGCAGCTCGGACATCTGGTGGGAACAGAATCGCGACGGACTGCAGCGGCTACGCAATCTGCGGGTGCTGGACCTGGACAGCGAGACGGTCCAATCGCTCGCCGGACTGGCCGGTCGCAACATGGACCTGCAATGCACCCTCGACGGCGGACAGGTCTGGATCGGCAACGCCGACACGACGGTCGAGATCACGCCGACCATCCGCCAGGACATCAGGTCAGACTGAAACGCCTTTCCGAGCCGACAAGACCGCAAGGAATCCAAGGGCTACGATAGAGAATATTCGAACCTCTTCGCGCCCTTTGCGCCTTCGCGGTTCAAAAATCTCCTGCGGCAGACCGCAGCCTACCCGCCCATGAACAATGCCGCCGCGGCCTCGGGCGCCGACGGGAAATAGAGATGCAGATAGCTCGCGCGCACCGCGCCGTGCCGATAGAAGGGCTCGCCGGCCCGACCGTCGCTCTGGCGCCGGCCGAATGCGATCGGCTCGACGGGCGTCTCCATGGTCGAATGATGGAAGCTGTGACCCCGCAGCCGGCCCTGCGGCGTCTCGAGCGACTGCATGCCGAGACCGGCGAGACGCTGGCGCATCGATCCCTCCCCGGGAAGCAGGCCGGCCATCTCGGCCGAATCGCCCGACGTGTCGGTCAGCCGTTCGAGCAGATAGAGCATCCCGCCGCATTCGGCGTAGAGCGGCCGCCCCTCGGCGACATGCCGCGCCAGCGAACCCTTCATCTCCCGATTGTCCGACAGGGCCTCTAGATGCAGCTCCGGATAGCCGCCGGGAAGATAGACGGCATCGGCCTCGACATGGCTGTCGGCGAGGGGGGAGAAGAAATCCAGCTCCGCCCCGAGCCGCTGCAGCAGGCGCAGATTGTCCTCGTAGATGAAGGAGAAGGCGGCGTCGCGCGCGACCGCGATCCGCCGCCCGGCGAGCGGTCGCGGCATCTCGGCGGCATCGTCCGACGGACCGAAATCGACCGGCTCCGGCAGCTCGGCGAGGGCCGTCTCGCCCAGCCGGTCGGCGATCCGATCGAGCCGGGCGTCCAGATCCCCGACCTCCTCGGCCTGGACCAGCCCCAGATGCCGGCTCGGCAGCTCGGCATCGACGAGTCGCGGCATGGAGCCCAGATAGCGCAGATCCGGCGGGAATCCGGCCCGGATCATCTCCTCGTGACGCGGACTCGCAACACGATTGGCCAGGATGCCGGCGAAACGCAGCGCCGGACGATAGGTCGCGAGCCCCAATGCAAGCGCGCCGAAGGTCTGCCCCATGCCCTTGGCGTCGATCAGCGCCGCGACCGGGATGTCGAAGGTTTCGGCCAGATCGGCGCCGCTCGGCGTACCGTCGAACAGCCCCATGGCCCCCTCGACCAGGATCAGATCCGCCTCGCCCGCCGCCTCCCACAGCTTGCGTCGGCACTCCGCCTCGCCCACCATCCAGAGATCCAGCGGCCCCACCGGCGCGCCGCTGGCGCGGCCCAGGATCATGGGGTCGAGAAAATCCGGCCCCGTCTTGAACACCCGCACACGCCGTCCGAGACGCGCATGATGACGCGCCAAACCGGCGACCAGGGTCGTCTTGCCCTGCCCCGAGGCGGAGGCGGTCAGGAAGAGCGCCGGACAGCGGCGAACGGCGGATGGGTTGTTGGAGGCATTTTCTGACATGAGGAGGTCGACCGACTCGATGAATCCAATGACAGTATTCGCTATCTTCGCGTCCTTTGCGCCTTTGCGGTTCCATTCATGACCCGACCCACAGCTGTCGTCATCGGGATCGGCTGCCAGCGCGGAACCGCGCTCGAAACGCTCGAAGGGGCTATCGCCGAGGCGCTGCGCAGACTGGGCGCGGTGGAGGTACGCTGTATCGCCAGCCATGTCCGCAAGGCCGACGAACCCGCACTGCTGGCGCTTGCCGAGAGGCATGGCTGGCCATTTCTCACCTACCCCGCCGAGCGCCTCGACGCAGTCGGGGTCCCCAATCCATCCGCGCGCGTCGCCGAGGAGGTGGGTACCGCCAGCGTCTGCGAGGCCGCCGCCCTGCTCGCCTCGAATGCCCCGCAACTCCTGGTCGAGAAGCTCCGCCATATCGGACCCGACGGCAAGGGGGCGACGATCGCCGTCGCACGTTGGCAACCTGCCGAGGCTCCCGCGTAGGGACCCATGGCGGTTGAATGTAAGATCGGGTTTGCGATGATGGCGTGGCTTTCCATGCGGCGCAATACGCTTCGCTATTGCGCCCTACCGGCCCTTTACCCATCAGGATCGCATCGGCTCGGACGTTTCCCAGGGCACGACATATCCCTGCCCATCGTGTTCGCCCATGACGGCTCGCACACCATAGGTTCGGGCGAGATTCTCCGCCGTCAGCACCTCGCTGGGCGTGCCGGTCGCGATCAGTTCGCCCCGGTCCATCATCACCAGGCGATCGCAGAAACGGCTGGCGAGCGTCAGGTCGTGGAGCACCACCAGGACGCCCCGCCCGCTCTGGCAGGCCGAGCGCAGAAGCCGCATCACCTGCAATTGATGACGCGGATCCAATGCGGCCACCGGCTCGTCGGCCAGGATCAGCGGCGCCTCGACGGCGAGCACCCGCGCCAGACGAGCGCGGGCCCGTTCGCCGCCGGAGAGCTGGGTAACGCGACGCTCGCGCAGCCGCCAGACATCGGTCAGACGCATGGCCGACTCGATCGCCTCCAGATCCCCCTTTCGCGGCCCGCCGGCACCGCGCCACCAGCTCCCGCGATAGGGATGACGCCCGAGCCCGACCAGATCGCGCACCGAGATGGGCCATTGAACCGGATCCTCCTGGCTCAGATAGGCCAGACAAGAGGCACGCTCGCGCGCCGGCATGGCGCTCAATGGGCGACCCCGAAAACGGATCTCGCCGCCATGATCCAGCAACTGGGCGATGGCCTTGACCACCGTGCTCTTGCCCGCCCCGTTGGGGCCGATCAGGCCCAGCAGTTCGCCCTCCCCGATCGCGAAAGAGAGCCCGCGCACCAGCGGCTTACCGCCCAGCACGACATCCAGCCCGGAGACTTGGAGCAGGCTCACAGCATGTCCCTCCGCGAGCGCAACACCAGGACCAGAAAGAAGGGCGCGCCGATGAGCGCCGTCACCACGCCGAGCATCAGCTCCCTGGGCGTGTCCAGCAGACGCACGGCGATGTCGGCGGCCAGGATAAGTACGGCCCCGCCGAGCGCGCTCGGCAACAGGAGACGGCCCGGCCGATAGTCGACGAAGCGGCGCAGCAGATGGGGCACGACGAGGCCCACGAAACCGATGGTGCCGGACACCGCAACCGTGGCGCCCACGCTCAGCGCCGACCCCAGGATGACGAGCCCGCGCAGACGTCCGAGGTCCACCCCCAGGGTGCGCGCCTCGCCCTCCCCCAGCGCCAGCACGTCGAGCGAGGGTCCCGTCATCAGCAGCAATCCGAGCCCTGCAATGACGAAGGGCAGACAGAGCCGCACGTCGTCGAAGCTGCGATCGGCGATCGAGCCGAGCAGCCAGAGCACCATGTCCTGTACCCCGCCCGGATTGGGGGCCAGATTGAGCGCGAGCGACGTCAGGGCACCGGCCAGCGAGGTCAGGGCGATTCCGGCGAGGATGAGCGTCAGATTGGTCGAGCCGGCCTGGGTCAGGGCATAAAGAACGCCGGTCGCCAACAGGGCGAAGGTCATGGCGGCACCCGGAAGCGCCCAGAGACTGGCTGCGGTCAGCCCGAAATAGAGCGCGACCACGGCACCCAGCCCGGCGCTCGCCGAGATACCGAGCAGCCCCGGCTCGGCGAGCGGATTGCGCAGCAACCCCTGAAGCGCGGCGCCGGACGCACCGAGCGAGAATCCCACCAGCCAGGCCAGGACGACCCTGGGCAGCCGAATCTGCCGCACGATGAGGCTCTGCTCATCCGTGCCCGTGCCCAACAGACCGGCGATCACCTCGCCGAGCGACAGGGGCGCCTCGCCGAAACACAGCGAGATCAGGCTGAGCCCCAACAGGGTCACCAGAAGGACGAGCATCAAGGAGCGGAATCGAAACTGGGGCATGGACGGAATCAGGGATGGGCCTGACCGATGAGACTAGGCTGGACGGGAAGCGACTCGATCTGGGCGACGATCCGCTCGGCGGCGTCGACCAGCTCCAGTCCGCCGCAACCCCAGTCCTTCACCGGGACGGAGACGCTAGGGATGCGCTCCAACATCCGTCTCAACAGCGGATGACGCCCATAGGCCGAGGCGGCTCCAGGTCCAGACCGATCGAAATACCCGAGCAGAAACAGATCCGGCGGAGCCGTCACCAGACGCTCCAGCGGAAAACGGCCCCAGCCGGCGAACCCTGCCTCGGCCGCGACATTGCGCAGTCCCAGCAGGCGCAGCAGATCGTCGACATAGGTCCCGGAGCCGGCCGTGCCTCCGCTCGGTCTCAGATAGAGCACCCGATAGGGCTGGATGCGCTCGCGCAGAACACGCATCCGCGCCTCGGCATCGAGGATTCGGGCCTCGCCCGCCTCGGCGCAACCGATCCGGGCCGCCATCTCGCGGGTCGCCTTCAGAGTATCCGTCCAGGTGGTCGGATAAGGCATCGCAACGATCTCCGTCCCGCGACCGGCCAAGAGCTCGGCATGCCGCCGTCCCGTCCAACCGGTGTAGACCAGGGCCATATCGGGCTTCAGATAGAGGAGATCCTCCACCCCGCCGCGATTCGGCGGATAGGCTAGCGCGGCCTCGGCGACGGAAGAGACGCGCGGATCCTGGGCCTGGGTGGAAACCGAGAGGATCTGCTCCGGCGCGGCGATCCGCAACAGCAGCAGATCGGCACAGAGATTGGTGCTGACGACCTTGGGCAGGTCCGTGGAATCGGCAGCGACGGGAGCTGAAATCGGAATCAGAACCGCAAAGGCGCAAAGGACGCGAAGAATGATGAATGACCGCTTCATGCGCATCCTTCGGTCTCGGAATCACAGCATAACCACACGACACAACCCTTTGCGCGCTTGGCGCCTTTGCGGTTCACCCTCTCTCCTGAACTCAAGCAATGGGTTCGCCTATCAGTAGGGCGCAATAGGCCGCCCTCAACAGGTGACCGCGCCGCCTTGACTCAGGTGATCCATTTCATGAGTCGCCGCACCCCGATTTTGGGGCGGCCGTATTGCGCCGTATGTGCAGGCGGACGTGCGCAATCGAAGTCTCGCCGTTACATGCCATGCGGCGCAATACGCTTCGCTATTGCGCCCTACGCGACGCTCAAACGGGGTCGCCCAGGAGCGACAGGTCGAGTGCGTAGCCGCCGGTCACCAGATAGGTGGAGGCGCAGCGCGGGCCGAGCCGACGGATGAGGTTGCCGAGCCGGTCGCGGAAGGTCCGCCCGATCGGATAGGCCGGGATCACGCCCCAGCCGGTCTCCTCGGCGACCAGGATCAGGGGCGACCGACAGCCGTCGACCACGGCCTCCAGGCGCTCCGCGCGTTCGCGCCACTGGGCGTCGTCGAGCTCGACCAGATTGGCGACCCAGGTGCCGAGCGAGTCGACCAGTAGGCACTGGTCGGAGCCGTCATGCTCGACCAGCGCCGTCTCCAGATCGGTCGGAACGCAGAGGGTCGACCAGTGCTCGGGACGGCGCTGGCGATGGATCTCGATCCGGGCGGTCCAGTCGGCGTCGTCCGGATCCTCCCTGGCGGTCGCGACATAGACGACCGGACGGCCCGACTCGTGGGCCAGACGCTCGGCCCATTCGCTCTTGCCGCTGCGGGCGGGGCCGCAGACCAGGACCGCCGAGGACGCGCTCGATGGGTTTCGCTGCGCTCGACCCATCCTAGGCGGGATCGTAGCCGAGCACGGGGGCGAGCCAACGCTCGGCCTCGGCCAGGGTCATGCCCTTGCGCGCGGCATAGTCCTCGACCTGATCCTTCTGGATCTTGCCGGTGCCGAAATAGCGTGCCTCGGGATGCGAGAAGTACCAGCCCGAGACCGCTGCCGTCGGCAGCATGGCGAAGTTCTCGGTCAGGGTGATGCCGACGCGGCGGTCGGGCTCCAGCAGCTCCCAGAGGGTGCCCTTCTCGGTGTGATCCGGACAGGCGGCATAACCAGGCGCGGGGCGGATACCCTGGTATTTCTCGGCGATCAACGCCTCGTTGTCCAGCGATTCGTCGGGCGCATAGCCCCAGTAGCGGGTGCGCACCAGCTGGTGCAGACGCTCGGCGAAGGCCTCGGCCAGACGGTCGGCCAGCGACTTGAGCATGATGGCGCCGTAGTCGTCGTGATCGGCCTCGAAGCGGGCCAGGTGTTCGTCGATCCCGATGCCGGCGGTGAGCGCGAAGGCGCCGATCCAGTCGTCCTGGCCGACCGGGGCGACGAAGTCGGAGAGACAGAAGTTGGCCTGGTTCTTGGCCGCATCTCTGGGCATCTGCTGACGCAGATGGTGCAGCATGGCCCGCGTCTCGCCGCGCGAGGCGTCGGCATAGAGTGCGATGTCGTCGGCTCCGGCCGAGTTGGCCGGAAAGAAGGCGAGCACCGCGCGCGCCTCCAGCCAGCGCTCATTCACCAGACGCTCCATGAACGTCTGGGCGTCGGCGTAGAGCTTGCGCGCCTCCTCGCCGATCACGGCATCGTCGAGGATCTCGGGGAAGCTCTTGTGCGCCAGTTCCCAGGCATTGAAGAAGGGCAGCCAGTCGATGCAGCGCACCAGGTCGTCGAGCGGGAAATCGGCGATGGTGGCGATCACGCCGCCGCCGGCCGGCTCTAGCTGCAGCCTCCAGGGGGCGGACTCGCTGACCCCCTCTTCGAGCAGCGCCGGGCGCGGCGGTGTATAGGTGGACCAGTCGATCGGCACCCGATTGGCGCGCGCATCGGCGATCGGCATCGATTTGCGCGTCGTCCCCCGGCCCTCGCGCTCGGCGCGGACGCGGGCATAGTCCTCGCGAATCGAGGCGACATAGCCCGGGCGCAGCTCGTCGCTCAGCAGGTTGGAGGCCACGCCGACCGCGCGCGAGGCGTCCGGGACATAGATGACCGGCGCCTCGCGCTGGGGCGCGATCTTGATCGCGGTATGCAGCTTGGACGTGGTCGCGCCGCCGATCAGCAGCGGCATGTCCATCCCGGAACGCTCCATCTCCTTGGCGACGTGGACCATCTCGTCGAGCGAGGGGGTGATGAGTCCGGACAGACCGATGATGTCGACATTCTCCTCGCGCGCGCGCTGGAGGATGGTGTCGGCCGGGACCATGACACCGATGTCGATGACCTCGTAGCTGTTGCACTGCAGGACCACGCCGACGATGTTCTTGCCGATGTCGTGCACGTCGCCCTTGACCGTGGCCATGAGGATGCGTCCGTTGCTCTTGGCGGCCTCGCCCGAGGCGGCCTTCTCGGCCTCCAGGAAGGGGAAGAGATAGGCGACCGCCTTCTTCATCACGCGCGCCGACTTGACCACCTGGGGCAGGAACATCTTGCCCTCGCCGAAGAGATCGCCGACATGGTTCATACCGGCCATCAGCGGCCCCTCGATGACCAGCAGCGGACGCCCGAGCGCCTGACGCGCCTCCTCGGTGTCGGCGTCGACGTAATCGGTGATGCCCTTGACCAGGGCGTGCTTGAGACGCTCCTCGACCGGCCAGCCGCGCCACTCCTGCTCCGCGGCGGCGGTCTCGACCGCGCCGTCGCCCTTGTATTTCGGGGCGATGTCGATCAGACGCTCGGTCCCGTCCTCGCGCCGGTTGAGGATGACGTCCTCGACCGCCTCGCGCAGCTCCTCGGGCAGATCGTCGTAGATGGCGAGCTGGCCGGCGTTGACGATGCCCATGTCCATCCCGGCCTTGATCGCGTGATAGAGGAAGACCGCATGGATCGCCTCGCGCACCGGGTTGTTGCCGCGGAATGAGAAGGAGACGTTGGAGACGCCGCCCGAGACCTTGGCGTGCGGCAAGGTGCGCTTGATCTCGCGCACCGCCTCGATGAAGTCGACGGCGTAGTTGTCGTGCTCCTCGATCCCGGTGGCGACGGCGAAGATGTTGGGGTCGAAGATGATGTCCTCGGCCGGGAAGCCGACCTGCTCGGTCAAAATCTTGTAGGCCCGGGTGCAGATCTCGATCTTGCGCGCCTGGGTGTCGGCCTGTCCCACCTCGTCGAAGGCCATGACGATGACCGCCGCGCCGTAGCGCCGGCACAGCCGCGCCTCGCGGAGGAATTTCTCCTCACCCTCCTTGAGCGAGATGGAGTTGACGATCGGCTTGCCCTGGACGCACTTGAGCCCGGTCTCGATCACCTCCCACTTGGAGGAGTCGATCATCACCGGCACCTTGGCGATCTCGGGCTCGGCCGCGACCAGGTTGAGGAAGCGCCGCATGGCCGCGACCGCGTCCAGCAGCCCCTCGTCCATGTTGACGTCGATCACCTGGGCGCCGTTCTCGACCTGCTCCTGGGCGACGCTCAGGGCCGTGTCGTAGTCGCCCTCCTTGATCAGACGCTTGAAGCGCGCCGAGCCGGTGACGTTGGTACGCTCGCCGACGTTGACGAACAGGGCGTCCGCGCCGATGTTGAAGGGCTCGAGCCCGGACAGACGGCAGGCAGGCTGGATGTCCGGCAGTGGACGCGGCGTCATGCCCTCGACCGCCGCGGCGATGGCGCGGATGTGATCCGGCGTAGTGCCGCAGCAGCCGCCGATGATGTTGAGGAAGCCAGAGCGCGCCCACTCGGCGATCTCGGTAGCCATCTCCTCCGGCCCCAGATCGTAGCCGCCCAGCTCGTTCGGCAGACCGGCGTTGGGATGGGTCGAGACCCGGCACTCGGCGATCCGAGACAGCTCCTCGACGTACTGGCGCAGCTCGTAGGGTCCGAGCGCGCAGTTGAGTCCGATCGAAAGCGGATCGGCATGACGCAGCGAGTTGTAGAAGGCCTCGGTGGTCTGGCCCGTCAGGGTGCGTCCGGACTGGTCGGTGATGGTCCCCGAGATCATGATCGGCCGCTCGACCCCGTCCTCGTCGAACACCTGACGCACGGCGAAGATGGCCGCCTTGGCGTTGAGGGTGTCGAAGATGGTCTCGATCAGGATGATGTCCGCGCCGCCCTCGATCAGACCGCGCGTCGACTCCGAATAGGCGGCGACCAGGGTGTCGAAGTCGATGTTGCGCTTGCCCGGATCGTTGACGTCGGGCGAGATGGAGGCGGTTCGGTTGGTGGGGCCGAGCACGCCGGCGACGAAGCGCGGTCGATCCTGGGTGGCGATCGCATCGGCCGCCCGGCGGGCCAGGCGCGCCGCGGCGACGTTGATCTCGTAGCTCAGATCCTCCATGCCGTAGTCGGCCATGGCCACGCGGGTCGCGTTGAAGCTGTTGGTCTCGATGATGTCGGCGCCAGCCTCGAGATATTCCCGATGGATCCCCTCGATCACGTCGGGACGGGTGAGCACCAGCAGATCGTTGTTGCCCTTGAGATCGCTCGGCCAGTCCGCGAAGCGCTCGCCGCGATAGTCGGCCTCGGTCAGGCCGTGACGCTGGATCATGGTGCCCATGGCACCGTCGAGGATCAGGATGGAGCGTTCGAGACGCTCGCGGATGAGTGCGTTGGAATCGGTCATGACTATCCGTGGATCGTGTCTCGGCGCACGCATTGGGAGTGCGTGGACGCGTGGAAAGACGACAGGTGATCGAGCGACGCCGGTCCCCGATGGGTTCGGAAGACCCGAAAAGCGAGTTCGGACGGAGACGCAATCGCGCAATATCCGTCACCAAGCGTATTCGAGACCTGAACTCGAAAGAGGACGAACGATACCAGAAATGGCCGCTGCCTTCTCGCCCCATGCCCGGTTCGAGCGACCGCGAGCCACCAGGATCCCTTAAACCCGAGTCAACCCCTCGGCGAGTTCGGAAGCGTTGGGAACGGGTTTGGACCGCCCGTTCTCGTCGACGGAGACGTAGGTGAAATTGGCCGCCGCGACCTGATGCCGACTCTGCGGATCGGGCTCGCGCTGGGCCCAGATCTGGACCTCGATCGTCATCGAGCTCCGCCCGACCCTGACCAGCCGGGCGAACCCCTCGACCAGATCCCCGACCAGCACGGGCGCCATGAACTGGAACTCCTTCACCGCGACCGTCGCCACCCGCCCCTGAGCCACCTGCACGGCGATGGCACCCCCGGCGAGGTCCGCCTGCGACAGCAGCCAGCCGCCGAAGATGTCGCCATAGGCGTTGGTGTCCTTGGGCATGGCGAACAGCCGTACGGTCAGCTGCCAGGTACGTGGGTCGGTCAGACGCGGCATGGCCGGATCGACTCTATCCATGATTCCTCTTTGCGCGCTTCGCGCCTTTGCGGTTCGATTCTTTAAGGATAACCCAGGCGCCTTTGGGGCCTAGCCGTCGAGGAGACCCAGCCAGCGCATCAGTGGGGGCAGCAGCAGGGCGCTGACGATGGCCGACAGGGCCATGGCGAGCCCCGACATGGCGCCCTCGCGATTGCCGAGCTGGAAGGCCCTCGCGGTCCCGATGCCGTGCGCCGCCGTGCCGAGCGCGATGCCGGTGACCGCCGGGTCGCGGATGCCGAGCCGGCGCAGCAGACCCACGCCGAAGAGCGCGCCGACCAGGCCGGTGAGCACCACCAGCGCGGCGGTGAGCGCCGGAATCCCACCCAGCTGCTCCGAGATGCCCATGGCCACGGGCGTGGTGACCGATTTCGGAGCCAGCGAGAGCAGGATCGTCCGATCCGCCCCGAGCGCCGCGGCCAGGCCCACGGCGCTGATCGCGGCGACCAGCGCGCCCACGAGCAGCGCGGCCAGGATGGGGATCGCCAGGGCCTGCAAATCCGCACGCAGCCGATAGAGCGGGATCGCCAGCGCGACCGTGGCGGGTCCGAGCAGGAAGTGGATGAACTGGGCGCCGTCGAAATAGATTGCATAGGGCGTTCCAGTAAGCAACAGCAGACCGATCAGCAATCCGATGGTCATGACCACTGGATTGAGCAGGGCGAGACTGCCCGCCCGCCTATGCAGCCTCAGCGCGCCGAGCCAGGCGATCAGGGTCGCCGTGAGCCAGAAGAGCGGCGTCTCGGCCAGATAGACCCAAAGGGTTTCGAAGGGGGCCTGACTCACGAGTGATCGCCTCCACGCAAACGTCGCATCAGCCACTGAATTCCGCTCATGGTCAGGGCGGTCACGACCAGGGTGATCAGGGTTCCGAGCAGAAGGGCTACAGCCAATGCCAGCCAATGCTCGCGCAGCAGATTCCAGTGCACCATGACGCCCACCCCGGCGGGAACGAAGAGCAGCGGCAGATGGCCGAGCAGCGTGGCACCGGCCCGTTCCACCTCACTCGGAATGCCCCCGCGAATCGCCAGGCCGGCGAACAGGATGAGCATCCCGGCCACCGGACCGGGCAGCGGCAGATCCAGCAGTCTCACCAGACTTTCGCCCAGCAGTTGGCAGGAAAAGATGAGCGTCAAGGCCTCGAGCATGATGGTCCTGGATTCTCGACTCGGTGTCAGGGATCGCGCCGGCGCGCCGTGGCGTAAGGTTGGTGTTGCGCCCGACCGCTCCAGATCCGAGGCCGCTTCAGCCATTTCTGGATGAAGGACCAGGAGGCCGCGTAACCGTCGTGCGGAAGCCGGCAGTCGGAACAGTCCTTGCGCACCAGGCCGTTCCGGTCAGTGTAGAGCCGATAGGGCCCGGGGCACTCGTAGGCGATCAGCGGACAGTAGCAGAAGAGACAGTTGAATTCGCGCCTCACGCCCTGGTGACAGGGGAAGAAGGGACAGGCTCGGTTGCTGAATCCCTTGTAGGATTCGTTATGCGTGGTGTCTTTGGGCTGCATGGAATCGAAACGGAAACCGGAAGCGGATGGTTATACTGGAAGTGAGATTCGATCAGCCACCCGAGGTGTCGAGATGAACCTGGCCGAACAAATCCCTTGCGTCACCATGGAAGACTATCTGACCGGAGAGCAATCGAGCGACATCCGGCACGAATACGTGGCCGGCCGGCTGTTCGCCATGGCCGGAGCGGGAGAGGCGCACAACCGCATTGCCGGCAACGTCTTCTTCCATCTGAGGGCCGCGACGCGCGGAACCCCTTGTGGCGCCTTCATCAGCGATATGAAGGCTCGCGTGCAGAAGCACGACGCCTTCTATTATCCGGACGTGCTCCTGACCTGCGATGGCGAGGACGGTGCCGCGCTCTACAAGGAGGCCCCTTGCCTCATCGTCGAGGTGCTCTCACCCTCCACCGAGGTGATCGACCGTCGAGAAAAGCTCATCGCCTACCGAACGCTCGAGGCACTGCGCTATTACATCCTGGTCAGCCAGGAACGCCGCCAGGTCGAGCTCTACAGCCTGGGAGCGGACGAGGTCTGGCGACACCAGATCTTCGAGCAGGAAGGCGACCTGAGGTTCCAGTGCGGCGGGCTCGACATCGCCTTCTCGCTCGACGATATCTACGAGGATGTGGAGCTCACCCCGCAAGGATAAGCCTTCCCGGACACCTCACCGCGCCAGCGCCAGCAAGGCATCCAGATCCAGGTTGGCCTCGAAGTGGTCCGCGAGCTCGTCCAGGGCGGCCTCGATGCGTGCCTCGAAATCGATCCGCGCGGCCTGGGCGCCGACCTGTTCCAGCCAGTGGGCGCGGAAGTCGTCGGCGCCGAAGATGCCGTGCAGATAGCCGCCCATCACCCGCCCTTCCGGCGAGATGGCGCCCTCGGGCCGAACCTCGCCATGGCCGTCGTCGAGCAGCAGCCAGGGGCGTTCCAGGCCGGGGCCGGTGGTGCGGCCCATGTGCATCTCGTATCCGCTGACCCGGCAGCCGCTGCGCGTGTCGGTGACCTCGAGGTCGATCAGACGCTTCTCGCCGCCGATCTCGGTCTCGATGTCCAACAGACCGAGCCCCGGGGTCTCGCCCGGTTCGCCCTCGATACCCTGCGGATCGCGCACCACCCGGCCGAGCATCTGATAGCCGGCACAGAGCCCGACCACGCGCCCGCCGCGGCGCACGTGGGCGAGGATGTCGATGTCCCAGCCCTCGCGGCGCAGCACCGCCAGATCGGTGCGGGTCGCCTTGGACCCAGGCAGGATGACGACGTCGGTCTCGGCCGGGATCGGGTGTCCGGGCTCGATCCAACGCAGATTGACGCTCGGCTCGGCGGCCAGCGGATCCATGTCGTCGAAGTTGGCCACGCGCGACAGACGCGGAATCACGACGTTGAGCGTGCCGCCGCGGGTCTCGGCCGGACGCTCCAGGGCCAGCGAGTCCTCGGCCGGCAGCCGGCTCGCGCCCTCGAACCAGCGCACCACCCCTCGGAAGGGCCAGCCGGTGATCTCGGTAATGGTCTCGCAGGCCGGCTCGAACAGCGAAAAGTCGCCCCGGAACTTGTTGACGAGATAGCCCACGACCCGCTCGCGGTCGGCCTGGTCGAGCAGCAGCCAGGTGCCGACCAGCGAGGCCATGGTACCGCCCTTGTCGAGATCGCCCAGTATCACCACCGGGATGTCGGCACGCTCGGCGAAATGCATGTTGGTGATGTCGCACTGGCGCAGATAGATCTCGGCGCCGCTGCCCGCACCCTCGACCAGCACCAGATCGGCCTCGGCGCAGAGACGCTCGAAGCTGTCGAGCACCGCCGGCATCAGACCTTGGCGCATCTCATGATAGACACGGGCCGGACAGTTGCCGAGCACCCGCCCGCGCAGCACCACCTGGGAGCCGACATTGGTCTGGGGCTTGAGCAGGACCGGGTTCATGTGGATCGAGGGCGGCACACCGCAGGCACGTGCCTGCAGCGCCTGGGCACGCCCGATCTCGCCGCGCGGCTGCTCGCCGCCCGGACCCGGGGCGGCGTCCGTATCGAGCGTCACGGCCGCGTTGTTGCTCATGTTCTGCGCCTTGAAAGGCCGCACCACGAGCCCGCGGCGGCTGTAGGCCCGGCACAGCCCGGCGACCAGCATGCTCTTGCCGACGTCCGAGGCGGTACCCTGGATCATGAGCACGCGGGCGCGACGCGGCCCGTGCTCGACGAGGGGCGGCAGTTCGATGGAGATGGAGGGAGCGGAATCGGTCATGCGGTCAATCGTCCTAAACGGCAAGGCCCGCATCCGTCATCGAACGAATGCGGGCCAGGATCAGAAGGAAAGCTATCAGCCTCCAGCGGCCAGCTACCAGCTTGTTGCAGTCAGTCGAATGCCTTGCCAAGACATGACCGAAGAGGCGAAAACCTCGGCAAACGACAGCTGGAGGCTGGAAGCTGGTAGCTGACAGCTACCAATCAAGCATTCTCGTACTGCTTGACCTGCTCCTCGGTCATCTGCTGGTCGCCGCCGCCGCACGCCTTGGGACCGGCGCAGGCCTGAGGCGCCGCACCCGCGACGCTGACCGCCGGCCGCTTGGCCGGAGGCGCCTTCTTCCAGGCGTTGTGATCCGGCTCGACGATCTTGGCCTTGCTCTTGTCGTAGTCGAACTTGATGAACTTCTTGAACAGCGGACCCCAGTAGTTCTGTTTGCCCAGCTGGTAGAAGCGGCGCTCCATGGCGCTCTTGAGGAATGCCTTGATGCAGCCGATCAGATACTTGCGGCGGAAGGGGTCCTTCACCCAGGGGTACTGGAAGAACATCCGCTTCATGTAGAAGCGCCGGTAGTTGGCCATGACCCCGTCGAGCAGCTCGGCGCGGTCGATGTTGTCCGGCTTCATGATGGGCGAGACGAAGTTGTACTTGGAATAGTCGAAGACCTCGACCCGGTCGCCCATCTCGGCATACATGTCGGCGAAGGGCCAGGGCGTGTACATGGACCAGTTGGCCATGTCGGCGCCCCAGTCCATGACCATCTGATAGGTCTCTTCCAGGGTCTCGCGGGTCTCGTTCTCGAGACCGACGATGAACTGCGCCTCGGTGACGATGCCGTTCTCCTGCAGCAGCTCGATGGCGCGCTTGTTCTGGGCAACCGTAGTCTCCTTGACGAAACGGTCCAGATTCAACTGCGCCGCCGCCTCGGTGCCGAGCGAGATGTGCACCAGACCCGCCTTGCGATAGAAGGGCAGCAGCTCCTCGTCACGCATGACGTCGGTCACGCGGGTATTGATGCCCCAGTGGATGCCGAGGTCGCGGTCGATCAGTTCCTGACAGAACTCGACGAACTTGTTCTTGTTGATCTGGGGTTCTTCGTCGGCCAGGATGAAGAAGCCGACGCCGTGGACCTTCACCAGCTCTTCGATCTCGTCGACCATGCGCTTTGGATCGCGCACGCGATAGTCGCGCCAGAACTTCCACTGCGAGCAGAAGCTGCAGGTGAAGGGACAGCCGCGCGCCATATTGGGGGTCGCGACCGGCACGCCGAGCGGGATGTAGATGTATTTCTTCCACTCCAGGATGCCCCAGTCCGGCCAGATGGAGTCGACGTCCTTGATGGACGGCTCGGCCGGGGTGGCGACGACCTGCTGGTTGTCGTCCAGATAGGCGATGCCCTGGACCTTCTCGCGGTCGCCAGGCCAGCCGGTCTGATCGTAGGAACGCACCAGATTCAGGGTGACGGCCTCGCCCTCGCCGCGGATGATGACGTCGATCCAGGGAGCCTCGTTAAGCACCTGATCGTACATGAAGGTGGCATGAATGCCGCCCAGCACCGTGAGTGCGTTGGGACACTCCTCCTTGGCGATCTTGAGCAGGGTCTGCGCCGCATAGATCATGGGCGTCATGGCCGTGGTGGCGACGATGTCCGGCTTGGCGTCGCGGATGGCGACGCGCAGTTGATCGTCATCCAGATTGTCCACCAGGGCATCGACGAATTGATAGTCTTGGTAGCCCCCCGACTTGAGATAGCCTGCCAGATAGGCGACCCAGGCTGGCGACCAGTTGCCAGCGATGTCGGCGGCACCGGCGCTATAGTTCGGGTGGACAAAAAGGATTCGCATTGTCAGCTCCGGGTAATCAAGAACGGTCGATCAGGAGACGCACGACGAGCGGCGGCGATGAGACATCGACGTATCGCGACCGGGAGACTGCATCAATCCCGACGACCCAAGCAACCTCTAGATGAATAGGGGCATTGGTTGAACGGGCGCATTCGCCCCGATAAACACAACGAGGGCGAAATCCAAATCAAGTTGGCGATCATACCAACGACTCATTAGAATCGCCACGTTAACGATCCACCTCCGGATCCGGCCCATCGAGCGGCCATCCCACCCCGCCCGAGATCGAGCCCAGGTCCACGCATAGCGGCGGAGCCACCGAATCACAGCACTCAGCGGCAGAGTCTCCAGGCCGTACGAGCGCCCCATTTTCCTGACGTGACAATGAAGAAGATCTTTCTCATCGGCATGGGCCCCGGCCTTCCCGAATTCCTCACGGTCCAAGCGATCGAAACCCTGAAGCGCATCCACGTCTTCTTCATGCTGGAAAAGGAAGGCCGGGGCAAGGAGGAACTGCTGCGGATGCGCCGAGACATCCTGGACCTTCATCTCGGCAAGGACGCCTACCGCCTGGTGGTCGCCCAAAGCCCGTCACGGCGCATGGCGAGCAGCGATTACAACGAGGGCGTCAAGGTCTGGCACGACGAGAAGCACGCGCTCTTCCAGCGCCTGATCGACGAGGAACTGGAAGAGGGACAGAACGGCGCCCTGCTGCTCTGGGGCGACCCGGCCATCTACGACCAGACGGTTTCCCTGGTATCCGATCTGGCCTCGCGCTCCGAGGGCCGACTCGACTTCGAGATCGTCCCCGGCATCACCTCGGTCCAGATGCTGGCCGCCCGACACAGGATTCCGCTCAACCGAGTCGGCGAGAGCATCACCATCACCACGGGCCGCCATGCCGAGAACTGCGACCCCGCCACCATCGACAACGCCGTGGTCATGCTCGACTACAACGCCTCCTTCCAGCGCTTCCGCGACCAGGACATGGACCTCTATTGGGGAGGCTATCTCGGCTGCGAGGACGAGATCCTGGTCTCTGGCCCCGTCGACGAGATCACGGACGACCTGCTGCGCATCAAGTCCGAGGTGCGCGAGAAGAAGGGCTGGCTGATGGACATCTATCTGCTACGTCGGCGCAAGGACGAGCGCTGAACCGGCACTGCGCCCTCGCCCAGGTTCAGGTCGCCCCGGACCGCGCCCGAGAAGTCTCGACCCCGGCGGAGGCATCGCGCATCATTGGCCCCACTGCCCCAGCATCATCGGTTCCGCCATGAGAAGACTGCTGCCCTTGCCCATCGCGCTCTGTCTGCTGACGTCCTACCCTTCCGCGGCCGGCGAGAACGCCTTCGTCAACGACCCCGAGCCCCCCGGTCCATCGAACATCACCGAGGGAACCCCCTGGACCGAGATCCAGCGCCCGCTGCCGCCCTGGCCCAAGGACTCCGACCTGGTCGAATTCCAGATCGACAGCCCGGCCAAGTCGCCCTTCCGCTTCTATATAGACGCCAAAAATCTGGAGGTCGGCGCGGATCAGGTGGTGCGCTACACCCTGGTCGCCGAAACGGCCAATGGGACACGCAACCTCTCGGTCGAGGGGTTGCGCTGCACGCCGCGCGGCAAGTACAAGATCTACGCCTACGGAAACGCCAACCGCTTCGCCCCCGTCGAGGCGGCCGACTGGCAGCCCCTGTCCTTCATGCCGTCCGAGCGCTACCGGGAGGATCTGTGGCGCTATCACTTCTGCATCCCGCGCGAGTTCAGGCCCAGACCCAAGAAGGATATGCTGCGCTCCCTGCGGGGACAGATCGCACCGAGACAGAACACGGGATTCCAGGCCGACTGAGCCCGACGCTCGCCCCATTGAAGATGCGGTGCCGCCACCGCATCTGATTCTCAAACACACCCTGCAAACAGGCTCCAGATCGAGTTCTATTACGCCATGTCCAATCCATTGCTCGAACAGCCCGGCCTGCCGGCCTTCAGTCTCATTCGCCCGGAACACATCGAACCGGCCATCGACGACCGTCTCGCCGCCTGCCGCGAGCAGATCGAGCGCCTGACCCAGGGGACCCGGATCCCGACCTGGGAGAACGTCATCGAGCCCCTCGAGGAGATGGACGACACCCTGAGCCGGACCTGGTCCCCGGTCGGACACCTCAACGGCGTGCTCAACGGCGACGCGCTGCGCGCCGCCTACAACGCCTGCCTGCCCAAGCTCAGCGAATACGGCACCGAGGTGGGCCAGAACGAGGCCCTGTTCCACGCCTACCAGGCGGTCGCCGCCCAGGAGCATCTGGACCCGGTCCAGCGCAAGCTGCTCGACAACGCCCTGCGCGACTTCCATCTCTCCGGCGTCGATCTGCCGGCCGAGAAGAAGGCGCGCTACAAGGCCATCAGCCAGGAGATGTCGCAGCTCACCAGCAAGTACTCGGAGAACCTGCTCGACGCGACCAACGCCTGGAGCAAGCTGATCGAGGATCCGGCCATGCTGTCCGGCCTGCCCGAGTCCGCCCTGGGCCTCGCCCGTCAGAACGCCGAGCGCCAGGACAAGGACGGCTGGCTGTTCACCCTCGACATGCCCTCCTATGTCCCGGTCATGACCTATGCCGACGACCGCGACTTCCGCTTCGAGGTCTATCAGGCTTACGGCACCCGCGCCTCGGATCAGGGACCGCACGCCGGCAAGTGGGACAACGGCGAACTGATGGAGCGTATCCTCGCGCTGCGCCACGAGCTGGCCCAGCTGCTCGGCTTCGCCAACTATGCCGAGCGTTCCCTGGCAACCAAGATGGCACGCTCGACCGACGAGGTGCTCGCCTTCCTCGACGACCTGGCCGAGCGATCGGTCCAGCAGGCACGCCAGGAACTGGAAGAGGTGCGCGTCTTCGCCCGCGAGCAGCATGGACTGACCGAACTGGAGCCCTGGGACGTCGCCTATTATTCGGAGAAGCTGCGCGTCCACCGCTACCAGATCGGCCAGGAGGAGCTGCGGCCATACTTCCCCGTCTCCAGGGTCCTGTCCGGTCTCTTCGGCGTGGTCGAACGCCTGTTCGGCATCCGCATCCAGGAGGTTGGCGAATTCGACACCTATCATCCCGACGTCCGCTTCTTCGAGATCCGCGATCTGGAGTCGGGCGCGCTGCGCGGCCAGTTCTATCTCGACCCCTTCGCCCGCCCGAACAAGCGGGGCGGGGCCTGGATGGACGTCTGCACCAACCGCATGCACACCACCAACTGCGACCAGATCCCGGTCGCCTATCTGGTCTGCAACTTCACTCCACCGGTCGGTGACACGCCCTCGCTGCTGACCCACAACGAGGTCGAGACCCTCTTCCACGAGTTCGGCCACGGTCTGCACCACATGCTGACCAAGGTCGACTACCCGGCCGTCTCCGGGATCAACGGAGTCCCCTGGGACGCGGTGGAACTGCCCAGCCAATTCATGGAGAACTGGTGCTGGGAACGCGACTCGCTGGATCTGTTCGCCGCCCACTGGAAGACCGGGGAGGCCATTCCGGAATCGCTCTACGGGCGCATGATCGCCGCCAAGAACTTCCAGTCCGCCATGCAGATGGTGCGTCAGCTGGAGTTCGCCCTGTTCGACTTCCGGATCCATCTGGAGTACGACCCGGAACGCGGCGGACGCATCTACGAGATCCTGGATCAGGTCCGCGAGCGTGTCGCCGTCATCCGCCCGCCCGCCTTTCACCGCTTCGCCCACGGCTTCTCGCACATCTTCTCCGGCGGCTACGCGGCCGGCTACTACAGCTACAAATGGGCCGAGGTGCTCTCGTCCGACGCCTTCTCGCTGTTCGAGGAGAAGGGCGTCTTCGATGTCGACACCGGCCGATCCTTCCTGACCAACATCCTGGAGAAGGGCGGCTCGGAGGACGCCATGGAGCTCTTCGTCCGCTTCCGTGGCCGCGAACCCAACACGGACGCGCTGCTGCGTCATTCGGGGATCGCTGCCTGAGCGGCAGGGGCGACGACGCGACCATGAAATATCAGGATCTACGCGACTTCATCGATCAGCTCGAACAGCGGGGAGAACTCAAGCGCATCCGGCTCGAGGTCGATCCCTATCTCGAGGTGACCGAAATCTGCGACCGCACGCTCCGGGCCGGCGGCCCGGCCCTTCTGTTCGAACGGCCGAAAGGGTCTGAGATCCCCTTGCTGGGCAACCTCTTCGGCACGCCGCGCCGGGTGGCGCTCGGCATGGGCGAGGAATCGGTCGAGGCACTGCGCGAGGTCGGCAAACTGCTGGCCTTCCTCAAGGAGCCCGATCCGCCCAAGGGCATGAGACAGGCATGGGAGACGCTGCCCATCTTCAAGAAGGTGCTGGACATGGCCCCCAAGGTCCGGCGCAACGCGCCCTGCCAGGAGGTCTCCTTCACCGGCGATCAGATCGACCTCGGCTGTCTGCCGATCCAGCACTGCTGGCCGGGCGACGCCGCACCGCTCATCACCTGGGGACTGGTGATCACCCGCGGCCCCGAGAAATCGCGCCAGAACCTGGGCATCTACCGCATGCAGGTGCTCGGCCCCAACCGGGTCATCATGCGCTGGCTGGCGCATCGCGGCGGCGCCCAGGACTATCGCGACTGGCAGCGCGCCCATCCGGGCAAGCCCTTCCCGGTCGCCGTGGCGCTCGGCGCCGATCCGGCCACCATCCTCGGCGCCGTCACACCGGTGCCCGATACCCTCTCGGAATACGCCTTCGCCGGTCTGCTGCGCGGCAGCCGTACCGAGCTGGCCGACTGCCAGGAATCGGACCTGCAGGTTCCGGCCAGCGCCGAGATCGTCCTCGAGGGCCACATCCACCCCGACGACATGGCGCCCGAGGGTCCCTTCGGCGATCACACCGGCTATTACAACGAGGTGGACCGTTTCCCGGTCTTCACCATCGACCGCATCACCCAGCGCCGCGACCCCATCTATCACAGCACCTACACCGGACGTCCGCCGGACGAACCGGCCGTGCTCGGGGTGGCCCTCAACGAGGTCTTCGTTCCCATCCTGCAGAAGCAGTTTCCCGAGATCCAGGACTTCTATCTGCCGCCCGAGGGCTGTTCCTACCGGCTCGCCGTGGTCAGCATCAAGAAGCAATATCCGGGACACGCCAAGCGGGTGATGATGGGGGTCTGGTCCTTCCTGCGCCAGTTCATGTACACCAAGTTCGTCATCGTGGTGGACGAGGACGTCTGCACCCGCGACTGGAAGGACGTCATCTGGGCCATGACCACGCGCATGGACCCGGCGCGCGACACGGTGATGATCGAGAACACCCCGATCGACTATCTGGACTTCGCCTCGCCCGTCTCGGGCCTGGGCTCCAAGATCGGGTTCGACGCGACCAACAAGTGGCAGGGGGAGACGACCCGCGAATGGGGACAGCCGATCCGCATGGACGAGGCGGTTCGGGAACGGGTGGACCGAATCTGGAAGGATCTGGGGATCGGCCCGGAATAGCGGATGGGCAACGAGGCGCGGACGCTTTCCCGCGCCTCGGTCAGGTCAGCGAATCAGTAGCGACCGCCGCCACCGCCTCGCGGACGTTCGGCGCGAGGACGAGCCTCGTTGACGGTCAGTTTGCGCCCTTTCATGTCGGACTCGTTCAGCGCCTTGATGGCCGCATCCGCATCCGAGTTGCTGGGCATGTCCACGAATCCAAAACCCTTGGATTGACCGGAGAATTTGTCCTTGATCACCTCCGCGGACGCCAATTCTCCGAACTCGCCGAAAATGGTTCGCAAATCCTCGTCTGTCACGCTATAGGGCAGATTGCCTACGTAAATCCTCATCTCTCGTTCTCTCGCGCTCATGTGCATTGATCGAATCAATGCTGCCGGCGGCCAACACACAAGCCGACTCGACAGCAACGACATTGATGACGCGGGACGCGTTCCCGGCGACATCAACCATTGGAGGAGCTTCCAACCAACCTGACAACGAGCGCTGGACGCATGAAAACGCAGCGGACCAACCGGAGAATGGGAAGGGGGCGTGCTTGGGAGATCGTCCTGATCCTCGAACCGAAACACGCTTCAGCGAAGAGTGCCGACGATTAGATGGGCGGATTCGGATCCCAAAGGCATACCTCGGACACACGTCCGGAGTGGCATTGGCGCTTGATACTCGCTTCGGCGGTTCGGGATCCTGGCAATAGCCGCGATTGGGTCTAAGGAAAAGCTAGTGGATCCGGGGCATTGCGTCAACCGGGATAGAGATAAAAAAACCTAATAACCCTAATGACATTCCTAGTCCTTGGGTACCCATCGTCTCCGCATCGAAGCCCGCCTTGCGGATGGACGCGACCAGAAGGGCCGCCTCCAAAGGGCCGCGGCGAATCCCGACCAGCCCCGGCTCAAGGTCGGGCGTCGCCGCCTCGACCCACTCGAATCCCTCGAGCGTCTCGCGAACGCTGGACACGCAATGCCGACAGAGGCGGCATCCGGGTCGGCAAGACCGTTCAATCCAGACCGCAGGCGCTCAGCCCCTCGGCCAGGGTCGGATAACGCAGCTCGACGCCCAGTTCCTCGCACAGCTTGCGGTTCGACAGACGCCGCGACTCGCCCATGTAGGACATCATGCCGGCCGACAGCCGGCCTTCGGCCTCGGCCAGCGAGATGAGCGGCGGCGGGTCGAGACCGGCGGCCTCGGCGACCTGCAGGAAATAGTCCGTCATACTGCTTGGATGACCGTCGCTCACGTTGTAGACGGCACCGTTCGGGCCCTTATCCATGGCCGCCAGGCAGACGCTCACCAGATCCTCCACATGGATGCGGTTGGTATAGGGCGCCTCCTCGGCCCGGACCATGGGCACGGCGCGGCGGATGCGCTCCAGCGGCAGCCGATCGGGTCCATAGATGCCGCCCACGCGCAGCACCACCAGTTCGCCGCCGCGCGACCGGCTCCAGTCCCGCAGTCGCTCCTCGGCATCCAGACGGCGGTACGATCGGTCCTGGGTGGGGCCGACCGGGTGCGTCTCGTCGACCCAGCCGCCACCGCAATCGCCATAGACGCCCGTGGTGCTGAGATAGAGGAGACGCTCGGGCTGGCCGTGCCGCTCGAAGGCATCGACCAGACGCCGGACCGAGGAGTCCTCGAGGCCCTGACCGGACGGAGGAGCGAGATAGAAGATCCGGGCGCCCGCGAGCGGCAAGCCGTCCGGCTCATCCACGGCGAGATCGCAGCGCAGAGCCGGAATCCCGGCCGCCTCGAGCCGGGCCAGCCCGGCCTCGCTGCGGACCACGCCCACGACCCTCTCGCCGCGATCGAGATACTGGCGCGCGAGTCGGACACCCACGTATCCACAGCCGATGATGATGGTATTCGTCATAGTCCGAAGTCCGTCTTGAGTCTCCGAGAAACGGCGCATGATGGCTCAGATCGCGGGGTATTTGGAACCGCCGGACGCCCCATCCCAGACCGACCGCGCGCCTCCGGCATCCGGGATCGCCTCGGACAGGGCCGAGTCCCCGGTCCTTGCCGGAACGGCCGCCAGCCTGCAGAATCCAACGCCGGATCCGATCTCCGCCGGTTTCAGAGGTACCCCCACATGGCTCCAAGCCTTCGCGCCCTCGCGCTCGGGGCGCTCGTCCTGGTCGCGGCGGCGTCCTGCTCGACCGGACAGGTCAGCTCGGTCTGGAGCGACGTTTCCCGATCCGCGACGCCCTATCGCAGCCTCGTCATCTTCGGCCTCACCGACAACCCGAAGGTCCGGCAGGCCATGGAGGACAACTTCATCTCGGCACTCGCGCCGCGCGGCGTCAAGACCCATCCGAGCCACCACCTGATCGGCGAATCCAGCCTCGCGCGCATGACCAGGGTACGCCATGCGGTGGCCATGTCCGGTGCCGAGGGGGTCGTCGTGACCCATCTGATCGCGGAGGAGACGACGGACAGCCTGCCGCCATCCCGCCTGAGCGCGATTCCCGATCGCTACGAGGATCTGGAGGAGTATTTCGGGCGCACCTACCGTCAGGTGTGCGCACCCGACTACTATGCGGGCTACCGGGCGCTGCGGCTGGAGAGCAACCTCTACGATGCCGAGACCCGCAGGCTGGTCTGGACCGGGCGCTCGCGCCGGCTCGATCCGGCCTCGGAGGAGATCACCATCAGCGAGGTGATCGCCACCATGGTCGATCAGCTGGAGGCCGACGGATTCGTACCCGCCTCACCCGAGTCCGGAGGCCAGCTCGCGGAGTGATTCGAGGATCGAGGCGTCCTGGGCGCGCTCGGCGACGAGCACGACCTCGAACCCGAGCCCGAGCGCGGTCTCGCGGGTACGCTCGGCGATCACCACCAGGGGCGTCGCCAGCAAGGGCGCCCGTCCCTCGGGTCCCAGCATCTCGGCCAGATTGAGCAGGACCGCGTCACTGGTCGCCATCACCAGATCCACGTCCCGGGACCAGTTCGCCAGCAGCGCAGCCGGATCCACCGCGGGCCGCACCCGCCGATAGACCTCGGCGTAATGCACCTCGGCGCCGCGCTCGGCCATGGCATTGGCGAAGAGCCCGCGCCCGCCCTCGCCGCGCACGATCAGGACGCGCCGACCGCGCATGTCGGCCAGCTCGGGCATCTCCAGCAGCGCCTCGCTCTCGTAGCGCTCGCTCGGCACCAGGTCCGGCCCGCGGCCGGACTCGGCCAGCGCCAGGGCGGTTCCCCGACCCACGGCGGCGAGCCGCTCCACCTTCGGCCAGGTGCCGTCGGCGACCAGCGCCAGCGCCTGCTCGACCGCGTTGCGGCTGACGAAATACATGAGATCCCAGGATTCGGCCAGCAGGGCCGTCGCCCGAGGATCCCGCGTGGGCTCGATCTCGATGGTCGGAAAGCGCAGCGCGCGACCGCCCGCGGATTCGATCAGGCGACAGAGCTCGTCGGCCTGGCCCGCCGGGCGGGTCACCAGGACCCCGCGACCCGCCAGATCGGAATGGGCGCTCATTCAGTGCTCCATCAAGGCGCTCAGGATCTCGTCGGCGCCCTGGGACAGCAGATCCTCGGCGACGCGGGTGCCGATGGACTCGGCCTCGGAGCGCGGACCCTCCAGCTCGGCGCGCAGCATGCGGCTGCCGTCCGGGCTGCCGACCAGACCGCGCAGGAAGAGACGGTCGCCGTCGAGCACCGCATGTCCGGCGATCGGAACCTGGCAGCCGCCGTTCAGACGCGCGTTCATGCCACGCTCGGCCAGAACCCGGTCGGCGGTATCGAGGTGATGGAGCGGCGCGATCAGATCGTTGACGCGCGGATCCTCGCTGCGGCACTCGATGCCGATGGCGCCCTGACCGATCGCCGGCAGGCTGAGCCCGGTCTCGATGCGGCTGCGGATGCGGTCCTCGAACCCGAGGCGCACCAGTCCGGCGGCGGCCAGGATGATGGCGTCGTAGTCGCCCGCGTCCAGCTTGGCCAGCCGGGTGTTGACGTTGCCGCGCAGCGGCTCGATGCGCAGATCGGGACGCCTGTCGGCGATCTGGCACTGACGACGCAGGCTGGAGGTGCCGACGCAGGCGCCCTGGGGAAGATCCTCGATCTTCTCGTACTTGTTGGACACGAAGGCGTCGCGCGGATCCTCGCGTTCCATGATGACCGCCAGATGCAGCCCCTCCGGGAAATCGACCGGGACGTCCTTCATGGAATGAACGGCGATGTCGGCCTGCCCCTCCAGCATCCCCTGCTCGAGCTCCTTGACGAACAACCCCTTGCCGCCGACCTTGGCCAATGGCGCATCGAGGATCTTGTCTCCCTTGGTGGTCATCCCGATGATCTCGATCGCGAGATCCGGATAGCGCGCCTTCAGGAGTGCGGCTGTGTGCTCGGCCTGCCACATGGCCAGTGGGGATTTACGGGTGGCGATACGAATGCTGTTCGACATGTTGGATCCTGGAACTCACTTCAGAAAATAGCGCCCTCTTAGGCGATGGGCTCGCGCGACGCGGCGCGATTGTGCCACATGACCGGATTTTGTCACATGACCGACCGAAACGCCTCACTATTCGGCCGATCCTCGGTATGCAGCCACAGGACGTGGCGATCGAAGCCGGGAAAGGCCGGCACCGCGATCAGGGCGCTGGAACGGGTTCCGAAACCATCGGCATCGTTCTCGAGCCACATGGCCGCCTGACCGGCGGCCTCGTCCGATCCGAGCAGCGCGGACCACTCGGACCAGTCGCCCCGTTCGGGGTCGGGCACGGCGGCGGACTCGAAGCGTGCCCGATAGGCCGCGACACGGGGATGGTCGGGATCGTCCAGCTCCGTGCTGCTGAGCAGATGCAGCCCGGGCGGAATCGGGATCGCCTGGATTGGACGATCGCCGTCATGACGCATCCAATAGGCCGAGCGCGGATCCGCGACCACCAGATTGAATGGACGATAGGCCTCCGGATGGAGGTCGGCCAGCGCCTCGGCGGCGGTCTCGGCCTCGGCGTGATCGAGCGCCTCCAGCACCAGCTCGCCCCGCGAGCGCTTGCCCTCCAGGGGGCCGAGCGTCCCCTCGCGATTCATGACCGCGGCCACCAGGCCATGATCGTTGACGCCCAGCCAGCTGCCGCCGCCGAGCAGGTCGATCCCGCCGAGGATCTCGGGCCGATCGGGCCAGTGGCGGGCCGGAGACAGCGCCCGGCGCCCGGCGCGCTCATCGCGATTGGCCGCGACCAGCAGCGGCCAGGATGTCTCGGGACGTCTTAGAATGACCAGTGTGCACATGATTTGAGAGCTACCAGCTACCGGCGATTGTTTTCCTGCATTTCGCGTGTCGGGGAAGTCGTTGGCAAGCAGCCCGGATAGCTGGCCGCTGGAAACTGGAAGCTGGCGGCTACACACATCAATTCAGTTCGGCGAAACGGCGCTTGACCTTGAGGATCTTGCTTGCGACGGTCTTGTGCAGCAGGTTGAAGACCTTGCGCTGGGCCGCCCGGTTGTTGCTGTTGGGTTCACCGAGCAATTCGAGCCGGGCCTGGAAATAGGCCATGTCCGCCTCCAATCGTGCTAGGCGGATACGCTGACGCTTGCGCTCGTCGGCCTCGGCCGAGATGTCTGGGTTATCCATGCAGCACGTGCTCGCGTTCGGAGCTGAAACCGGATTCGATCTTCTTCTGTGGTTCAGGGATCGGCGACGCGCCTTCGGCCCCGTGCATCGAGTGTAGCGAGGGGCGAGAGCGCCGCGCACTCGACAGGCGCGGGACGTGGATCCGGGTCCGCCACGGATCCCGTCCGCCATCCGTCTAGTATGCGGCAAAGCGGCTTCCTTGTGCGCGTTTCGTGCCGATCGCGACGATTGGCGGCCTCGTGTCCAGAAAAGGCGCGATTATGTTATAACCGGCTGCCTTAAATACGAAAATCCACCAAAGGAAAATAAATACAGAGCATGAGCACGATCCTAGAGTTGTTTAGGAGTTCCGGCGCCCTCTATGGAGGCAACGCGGATTTCATCGAAGATCTCTACGAGCGTTACCTGATCGACCCGGACAGCATCGATCTGGCCTGGCGGGCACGCTTCGACGGCCTGCGTCAGGCCGCCGCCAACGAGCCGACCGGCCCCGAGGCGCCCCACGGACCGGTCCGAGAGAACTTCCTGCGACTCGCCCAGGAAAGCCGCTCACGCGCGCGCACACGCTCGGTCGCGCATCTGGAGCCCGCCGCGGCCGAAAAGCAGTCGGCGGTCCTGAGCCTGATCAACGGCTACCGCTATCGCGGACATCAGGTCGCGGACATCGACCCCATCCGGCTGCGCGAACCGCCCAAGATCGCCGACCTGGACCCGGCCTATCACAACCTGGGTCCGGAGGACATGGAGCAGACCTTCCACACGGGCTCGCTCTATGCGCCGGACCGCATGCCGCTCAACGCCATCATCGCCATGGTCGAGGAGACCTACTGCGGCACGGTCGGCTCCGAGTACATGCACATCACCAACACCCAGGAGAAGCGCTGGATCCAGAAACGTCTGGAGGGCTACCGCGCCAGGCCCGAGCTGGATGCCGCCGACCGCCGCTGGCTGCTGACCCTGCTGACCGCCGCCGAGGGCATCGAGAAATATCTGCACCAGCGCTACGTCGGCCAGAAGCGCTTCTCGCTCGAGGGCGGCGACGCCCTCATTCCTATGCTCGACGAACTCATCCAGCGCGCCGGCCGCAAGGGCCAGAAGGAGATCGTCATCGGCATGGCCCATCGCGGCCGCCTCAACGTGCTGACCAACATCTTCGGCAAGCCGCCGCACGACATCTTCGACGAGTTCGAGGGACGCGTTCACATCGACTGGCGCCAGATGGCGGGCGACGTCAAGTACCACATGGGCTTCGCGACCGACGTCGAGACCCCCGGCGGCATCGTCCACCTGGCGCTCGGCTTCAACCCCTCGCACCTCGAGATCATCAACCCGGTCATCGAGGGCTCGGTGCGCGCCCGCCAGCGCCGCTGGCGCGACCGCACCGGCGATCTGGTGCTCCCCGTGCTGATCCACGGCGACGCCGCCTTCGCCGGCCAGGGCGTGGTGACGGAGACGCTGCAGCTCTCGCAGACGCGCAGCTACTCGACCGGCGGCACGGTCCACATCGTCATCAACAACCAGATCGGCTTCACCACCAGCCATCCGCTCGACACCCGCTCGACGCCCTACTGCACCGACGTCTCCAAGATGGTCCAGGCACCGGTCTTCCACGTCAACGGCGACGACCCCGAGGCGGTCATCTTCGTCACCCGACTGGCGCTGGACTTCCGCAACCAGTTCCACAAGGACGTCATCATCGACCTCATCTGCTACCGCCGGCTCGGCCACAACGAGGCCGACGAGCCGGCGGTCACCCAGCCGATGATGTACAAGAAGATCCGCCAGCATCCGACCCAGCGCGCCGTCTACGCCGACCGCCTGGTCGCCGACGGACTCATCACCCAGGAGCAGGCGCAGCGCATGGTCGAGGACTATCGCGACTCGATCGAACAGGGCGTGGTCATCGCCCGGCCGGTGCTCTGCGGGCTCGATCACGCCTCGCGCGTGGATTGGTCCTTCTGTCACGGCACCAGCTGGAATCAGGACGTGGACACGGGCGTGCCGCTCGAGAAGCTCCAGGAGCTCACCGAGCGCATGCTGCAGCTGCCCGAGGGCTTCGAGCTGCACCCCCGCGTCGAGAAGCTCTGGGACGAGCGGCGCAAGATGATCCACGGCGACCAGCTGCTCAACTGGGGCTATGCCGAGAACATGGCCTACGCCACACTGCTTGAGGCCGGCATCCCGATCCGCCTGTCCGGCCAGGACGTGGGGCGCGGCACCTTCTTCCACCGTCACGCCAAGATCCACGACCAGGTGACCGGTGACTCCTACACCCCGCTGCAACACCTGGGCGAGCACCAAGGCGCCTTCATCGCCATCGACTCCATCCTCTCCGAGGAGGCGGTGCTCGGCTACGAATACGGCTTCGCGACCGCCGAGCCGCACGCGCTCACGCTCTGGGAGGCCCAGTTCGGCGACTTCGCCAACGGCGCCCAGGTCGTCATCGATCAGTTCATCACCTCGGCCGGCACCAAATGGGGCCTCTGCTGCGGGCTCGTCATGCTGCTGCCGCACGGCCTGGAGGGCCAGGGCGCCGAGCATTCCTCGGCGCGGCTCGAGCGCTTCCTGCAGCTGTGCGCGGACCACAACATCCAGGTCTGCGTTCCGACCACGCCGGCCCAAATGTTCCACCTGCTGCGCCGTCAGATGATCCGCAACTACCGCAAGCCGCTGATCGTCATGACGCCCAAGAGCCTGCTGCGCCATCGGCTCGCCGTCTCCTCGCTGGAGGACCTCACCAAGGGCCAGTATCAGACCATCCTGCCCGAGGCGGACCCCATCGACCCGGCCGGCGTCGAGCGTCTGGTCTTCTGCAGCGGCAAGGTCTACTACGACCTGCTGGAGGCAAGACGGGCACGCGGCCAGACCGACGTGGCCATCCTGCGCATCGAGCAGCTCTACCCCTTCCCCAAGGAGCAGTTCGCGGCCGTCATCGAGCAGTACGCCGCCACCGAGGAGATCGTCTGGTGCCAGGAGGAGCCCCAGAACCAGGGCGCCTGGGACCAGATCAAGCATCGCTTCCACACCCTCATCCAGGATGGGAAACGACCCTACTACGTCGGCCGTCCCGCCTCGGCGGCGCCGGCCGTCGGTCACCGTGCCGCGCACGTCGAGCAGCATGAGCGTCTGATCGACGAGGCGTTGAGCGGCCGCTACAACCCGAGCATGAACAAAAGGATCCCGCCCCAATGACCCTTGAAGTCCGCGTACCCACCCTCCCCGAGTCCGTCTCCGACGCCACGGTCCTGACCTGGCACAAAGGGCCAGGCGAACGGGTCGAGGAGGCCGAGAACCTGGTGGATCTGGAAACCGACAAGGTGGTGCTCGAGGTTCCGGCACCCGTGGCCGGCGTTCTGAGCGACATCCTGGCCAAGGAAGGCGAAACCGTCGAGGCGGATACCGTGCTCGCCATGATCGAGGAAGGCGCCGGGGCCAGTTCTCGGCCTCCAGCTCCCAGCGACCAGCCGGAGAGCGGAACACAGCCGCAGGTGACGCCCTCGGCGCGCCGGCTGGTCAAGGAGATGAATCTGGATCCGCACCAGATCCCGGGAAGCGGCCGGGATGGCCGCATCCAGAAGGCCGACGTGCTCGCCTTCCTCGACGAGCGCGAGGCGGCGGAGCCGGAGCAGCCGCCCCGCCAGACAGCGGCGGAGGCGGAGGAGGTCGAGATCAACGCCCTGCCCCGCCCCAACCTCTCGGGCGAGGCCGGCCGGCCCGAACAGCGGGTGCCCATGACCCGTCTGCGCGCGCGCATCGCCGAGCGTCTGATCCAGGCCCAGCAGCACGCCGCCCTGCTGACCACCTTCAACGAGGTCAACCTGCGCGCGGTCATGGATCTGCGCACCAAGTACCGCGACCAGTTCGAGGCACGCCACGGCGTGCGCCTGGGCTTCATGTCCTTCTTCGTCAAGGCCGCGGTCGAGGCGCTGCAGCGCTTCCCGGTGATCAACGCCTCGGTCGACGGCAGCGACATCATCTATCACGGCTATTACGACATCGGCATCGCCGTCAGCTCGCCGCGCGGGCTGGTGGTCCCCATCCTGCGCAACTGCGACCAGCTCAGCATGGCCGACGTCGAGCAGGGCATCGCCGAGTTCGGCCAGAAGGCCAAGGACGGAAGCCTGAGCTATGAGGAGCTCACCGGCGGCACCTTCTCCATCACCAACGGCGGCGTCTTCGGCTCGCTGCTCTCGACGCCCATCCTGAATCCGCCGCAGAGCGCCATCCTCGGCATGCACAAGATCCAGGAGCGCCCCGTGGTGGAGAACGGACAGATCGTCGCCGCCCCCATGATGTACCTGGCCCTGACCTACGACCACCGCATCGTCGACGGCCGCGAGGCGGTCCAGTTCCTGGTGACCATCAAGGACGCACTAGAGGATCCGGCGCGCCTGCTGCTGAAGGTCTGATCCAGATTCCGGGTGCCCCTCGACGTCGGGCACCCGGCCCCACACCGGATCAAACCGCTTGTCATCGCAGCCCTTTTCGGTGACACTCGGGCCATGAGTCACCCCTTCCCCAAACCCATGCACCTCGACGTCCTGAGCCGCGTCCGCCGCTGGCCCAGCCGTTTCCGCGTGCCCTGGTGACCTAGAGCCCCTCTTCCGAGCGCTCAGCAGATTCCCCCCAAGGCCGCGGCATCCACCCCGCGGCCTTTTTCGTTCCCCAACCACCTGCAGGAGGTATCGAGTGTCCGTACCGGCGGCCTTCATCGGCGTGGTGCTCATCTGGGCCACCACGCCACTGGCGATCAAATGGAGCAGCGAATCCGGCGGATTCCTGTTCGGCGTCACCGCGCGCATGCTGATCGGCGTCTTCGTCTGTCTGGTCCTGGTCGCACTCATGAGCCGCCGCATGCGCTGGCATCGCAACGCCAGCCTCACCTACGTCGCCGCCGGGCTCGGGATCTGGGGCGCCATGACCAGCGTCTACTGGGCCTCCCAGTTCATCCCATCCGGACTGGTCTCGGTGCTGTTCGGACTGACCCCGATCGCGACCGCCGTGATGGCGGCGCTCTGGCTCGGCGAACAAGCCCTCACCCCATCGCGTCTGCTCGGCATCGGGCTCGGCATCGCCGGGCTCTCGCTGATCCTGGGCCAGGGCGTGGCGCTCGGCGGTCATGCCCTGCTCGGCATCGCCGGCGTGCTGCTCTCGGTGCTGATCCACTCGGGGAGCGCGGTCTGGGTCAAGCGCATCGGTGCCCGGCTGCATCCGCTCGAGACCACGACCGGGGCGCTGCTGATCGCCGTGCCGCTCTTCGTCGTCTCCTGGTCGCTGTTCGACGGTCAGCCGCCGGCGGCGATCGGCCCGCGCGCCTTCTGGTCGATCCTCTATCTGGCGGTGCTCGGCTCGGTGGTGGGGTTCATCCTCTACTACTACGTGCTGCACCGGATGCAGGCCAGCCGGGTCGCGCTCGTCACCCTCATCACGCCCGTTCTGGCGCTACTGCTCGGTCAGATGCTCAACGACGAGGTCCTGACCCTGCGCACCTGGATCGGCAGCGCGGCCGTGCTGGGCGGACTGGCCTGCTTCGAATGGGGAGAGACGCTGCAGCGGCGGCTGATTCAGTCCTGTCAGCCTCCTCGTTGATAGAATCGAGAAAACTCGGACGGCACTTCCGATGTGGATCGGGCCAATGACCGCTTCGCCGATTTGGTCACGCCATGCAGACACAGACGAGAAGCGCCGTTCACACCCCGCTCGCGATACGCCAGAAAGCGCGATCCTTTCGCGCACGCACGGCTCTGATCTAGGCGGAGCATGGCGACCAGGCCCTCTCGGTCTCCATGCTGCCGCCTTCCGCTCTTTGGAAGTAAGCGTTCAGACCCTCCTCCTCCCTTGGGGACGTGAAGACAGACGGGCTCCGCTATGGCAAAGTCAAAACCACGACCTAAACGACGCC
>NZ_AONC01000004.1 GCF_000585215.1 Imhoffiella purpurea
GGCCACCGTGCAGACGAACGAGTCGACAGCGGGCGAGCCCGAAGACAGCTGGGGCCAGGATGTTCACCTTACGTGACCTTCAAAGCCCTGGCTCGAAGGGGTCATCGCCAAGCGCGCCCAAGAGGCCGTGCAGAGATCCGGCGTCGACGCCGAGCGGGTGCTGCCCCGTGTCTTCTGCCGACTGCTCGGACTCCAGCCCAAGGGGCCGCCGACGCGCCTGCGCGAGCATCTGGATCACTGGCGGGACGACCCGGACGCGCTCGCCCTCATCCATGCCCTGGCGGGTCAGAGCGCGAGGCTCCTGGTCCCGTCCGATCGCGAGGACCGCACGGGGGCGCAGCCAGCGGTCGAGACCGTGGACGGCCTTGCGCACGGCGGCATGATCGAGGTCGCCCACGAGGCCCTCTTCAGCGCCTGGCCCGAGCTGGGCCGATGGATCGAGAGACGCCGCGAGGCCCTGCTGCGCCAGCCCCAGGTCGAGCGCGACGCCGAGCGCTGGGACGCCGAGGGGCGCCCGGACGGTCGCATCTACAAGACCGACATCATCACCGAGACCCGCGAGCTCCTCGAAAGCGCCGAGGTCTGGCAATGCCTGGCCCAGGACGCGCGGATCGCCCACTTCCTGGCGCGAGACGACGCCGACGAGCTGGCCGCCCTTGCTCGGCGCGCCTTCGACGAGCGAATGGGAGACGACGCGGATGTGCGCCGCCTGGACCTGCTGCGCACGCTTACCGCCGAAGGCCGCCGTGCGGATACGGTCCAGACACTCGGTGCGCAGATCGCGGCCGAGCAGTCGGCGCTCGCCGATTGGCTGCGGACCGGCATCGAGACG
The DNA here is from genome assembly GCF_000585215.1 of Imhoffiella purpurea. Classification (GTDB taxonomy): domain Bacteria; phylum Pseudomonadota; class Gammaproteobacteria; order Chromatiales; family Chromatiaceae; genus Imhoffiella; species Imhoffiella purpurea. Next base: position 833 of record NZ_AONC01000004.1, read on the forward strand.
GTCATCGAGCGGTTCGGCGATGACTTGGGTGAGCCCTGGCGCTGGCGGCGCCTGCGTCTCGGCGACCTGCTCGCGGCCATCGGCGACCGGCGCGAGGGCGTCGGGCTGCGCGATGGTCTTCCGGACATCGTCTGGCAGCCGGTCCCCGAGGGCGACTTTCAATGGCAGGGCGGGGAGACGCGGAAGACCGGCGCCTACCGGATCGCGCGCTATCCGGTGACCAATGCTCAGTACCAAGCATTTACAGAGGCGGAGGACTATGGCGATAAGGAGTGGTGGCAGGAAGGCTATGTCGGCCCTGAGCCGGCTCGGTCGACATGGAATCAGCCGAATCGTCCTCGGGTCAATGTCGCATGGGTTGAAGCCCTGGCGTATTGCCGCTGGCTCACCGCCCGTTTCCATGAACGCGGCCTCATCGACCGGAACGAAGCGATCCGGCTTCCCACCGAGTACGAGTGGGAGAAGGCCGCTCGCGGCACCGATGGCCGAGCCTTCCCCTGGGGCGAGGACTATCGCGGCGGAGATGCCAACATCGACGAGACCTATGACCAGACCGGCTTGCTCTTTCTGCGCGAGACCACTGCGGTCGGACTCTATCCGCGCAACGTCTCACCCTATGATCTGATCGACTGCAGCGGCAACGTCTGGGAATGGTGCCTGAATACCTACGACGATCCGGAAAACATCGCGACAGAAGGCGAAGCCATGCGTGCGTTGCGCGGCGGCTCTTGGGACTACGATCAGGCCGGCGCGCGCGCCGCCGCCCGCTACCGCCTCGTCATCCTCTTCCGGAGCAGCTCTGTTGGCTTCCGGCTCCTCTGCTCCGTCCCCATCGATCACTGATCCCTGGGCTTCTGGCCACTGATCGCTGATCCGCTGCCCACTGAAGTCCGCTCGCCCGGCGAGCGAACCCGGCGAGCAAAGCGAGCCGCGTTTTTTACGTTGCTGATTCGGCTGGAGGCTCTACACTCAGCGTACCGTGAGAACGGTGGGGCGCCCCGGTATCGACGGCGTGCGTTGCGCGGCGGCTCTTGGAACAACGATCAAGCCAACGCGCGCGCCGCCGCCCGCAACCGCAACGACATCAACAACCGGAACAACTCTGTTGGCTTCCGGCTCCTCTGCTCCGTCCACGTCCCCCTCTGGACCCGAAGGCCGACAGGCCCGGCCGACCAAGGTTCGCCGGGTGCGGCGGGCACCGGGGGGATGGCGCGGGTGCGTCCCGTCCGCACGTCCTTATCGGCGTCGGGCGCATATCGAAGCGAGGCGCCGCCTGGGCACGAGCCCCGCGGCGCCTCACCCCCGCTCGGTCGCCGCCTGACGGATCCAGCCGCCGAGCAGCCGGCCGATCTCCGCCACCATGCGGCTGACGTGCTCGTACTGGCTGTTGGAGAGCCAGCGCCAGCGGTGGGCCAGCCGCAGGTAGAGCCGGAGCCTGTTGAGGGCCGCATCGGCATCCGCCAGCGCGGATTGGCGTGCCCGGCCGCGCCGGCTCTGCGCCGCGTACACATCCCGGTGCCAACTCCGCTGGAGTCCTTGGCCGACAGTGCGGAGTATCAGGGGGGCGTCTGGATGCTGGTCGAGATCGACCTCGGCCGCATCCGTCCCAAGTCGGTGCGGATCAATATCTCGCTGCCGGAGACGATGGTCCGCCGGATCGATTCGCACGCGAAAGCGGGGCACATGAGCCGGTCGGCATTCCTGGCTCAGGCGGCACGCGAGGCGATCGAGAGGGCAGGTCGGAAGCCATAGCAAACTCACTTGCAGCGCATTGGAATCCGAGTCCACAACACCGCAATATTTCCGCGCAATTCGACACTATCTTCTGAAATGCAAGGCATTGATCTGAAAGCGGACTGACAGCTGTGCTGGCTTGATTTGTGTGGTGGCTTTCAGAGCCATCAACCGACGAGTCCTCAAGGCCGCTTGGCGAGCCCGGTCATTCGCTCGCTCATCTCCCAGACCTGCCGATTGGCCTCCGCATCGCGCGCCTGAGCCGGTGCCTTCAAGTCTTTTCCCCGAGTCAGATAGCGGCCGCTGACGCCCTCCCACTCGGGAGAGACGGCCAGGTCGACGATCGGGCGCGCGGCCTTGTCGGGCGATGGCAGGGCCCAGCCGATGAGGATGTCCACGAGTCTCCAGAAGCGCCCCTGGGCGCCGTCCGTGCCGCCCAGATTCGAGCGGAAGATTCCGGGGAAGACGCAGTTGACGGTGACGCCGCTGCCGGCCAGTCGGCGTGCCAGCTCGAAGGTGAAGTGCAGGTTGCCGAGCTTGGATTGACCGTAGGCTTGCATGAGCCGATAGGGGCGGCGTTCCCAGTTGGGATCCGAAAGATCCATGGCGGTATCGATGCGGGTGCCGACGTTGACGATGCGCGCCGGCGCGCTCTCGGCGAGCCGCTCCAGCAGCAGATGGGTGAGCAGGAAGGGGGCCAGATGGTTCACCGCCAGGGCGCTCTCGATCCCGTCGGGGCTCGGCCGGCGGTGCGGAAAGGCGGTGCCGGCATTGTTCACCAGCAGATGGAGCCGCTCGAAGCGTTCGAGGATCTCTTCGGCCAGCCGGCGGATCGCGCCCTGATCCGCGAGGTCGGCGACGAACAGATGGATGTCCGGGGTGTCGGCGGTCGCGCGGATCTCGGCCAGGGCGGCCTCGCCGCGCGTTCGGTTCCGCACCACCATCCCGACCCGGTAGCCCTGCCGGGCCAGGGCGCCGGCGATGGCCTTGCCGAGCCCCGAGTTGGCCCCGGTGACCACCGCGGTCTTGACGGACTGGTTCATGGTCGCTCTCCCTTGTTTGGGGCCGTTCGGCGCGGTCGGGTTCGGCCGCGATAGGCGGCGATGTGACGCATGATGACCGAGAAGGGCAGTCGGTCGGGGCTGCCGAAGCGCGATCGGACCGCCGCGACGAGGGCGCTGATGTCCTCGACCGGGCCGGGATCGGCCCGGTCCGGTTCCAGGACCGACTGGATGCCGCGCAGTCCGCCGACCTGGACCCGCATCGCCAGGGCATGCGGGCGGGCGCCCTGGGGCGCGGTCGAGCGGGTCAGGAAGAGCGCCTGCCGATGCAGCAGTTCCAGCAGCTCGCTGCAGGCGCCCTGGGCCGCCTCCGAGCCGCATTGGACGCCTTCGCGCTCGGCGATGCAGAAGCGCTCGGCCAGGGTGCAGCCGGCCTGGCGCGTCAGCAGGGTCTTTTCGAAGGGACAGACGCGCTGGTTGACGGCATCGTAGGTGTCGCGGAAGGCGTCGTCGTCCATCGGGTTCTCAGCTCATGTGGTTCAGGGCGTGGGGTCGCCGCGGCCGGTGAAGCGTTGGATCATGCGGCGGTCGCGCTTCGAGGGGCGCCCGCTGGCGTCATGCTGGCCGAGCGCCATGTCGCGCCGCTCGCGCACCATCTCCTCGCGTTTCAGGCGGCTCTCCTCGTCCTCGGCATAGAGTTTCGACGCCTCGGTCGCGGAACGGCGCTGCTTGTCGACGGCGAGCACCTCGATCCGCCAGGAGAGGCTGCCCTTGTGGATCTCGATCCGGCTGCCGGGTCGCACGGAACGGCTCGGCTTGGCGCGCTGTCCATCGACCTGGATCTTGCCGCCGTTGATCGCCTCGATCGCCAGCTGACGGGTCTTGAAGAAGCGGGCCGCCCACAGCCACTTGTCGAGCCGCAGTTCCTGGGTCGGGGACGAGGCGTTCATAGACCCAGAAGCTCGTCCAGCTCGCCGCACGAATCCAGCAGGGCCATGTCGTCGTAACCGCCGACGTGATGGTCGCCGACGAAGATCTGGGGTACGGTGTGGCGATTGCTGCGCTCGACCATGGCGGCCATCTGCGCCGGGTCGTGATCGACCGGGATCTCCTCGAAGGCGATACCCTTGCGCTTGAGAAGGTTTCTGGCCCGCAAGCAATAGGGGCAGACCTGTGTCGTATAGATGGTGACCTTGGGCATGGTGTCGTTCCGCTCCGGTGACATTGAAACAGCGCGGGAGCTTCGCCGGCCCGGCCGATGTCGTCAAGCTGCCTTGAAAAGTGGTGACTCGGACCGGAAGACCAAGTCCAAGCAAGGATCGATTCATGCCGGATCGATCCGGATACCGTTTCGAGCCGGCATCCATCCTTCATTCGATTGTCTACCCGGGATTCCCATGTATCGTGACACGCCGCATGCCATTCATCTCAAGGACTACCAGCCGCCCGAGTTCCTGATCGACAGGGTCGAGCTGCATTTCGACCTGGATCCGGATCGCACCAGCGTCGAGTCCAGGCTGGAACTCAGACGCAATCCGGCCGCGACGCGCGGGGACGGCAGTCTGCGCCTGCACGGCGAGCAGCTCGAGCTGGAGACGGTGGAGATCGACGGCAATCCGCTGACCGGTTCCGAATACGTCCTGGATCCGGAGTCTCTGACCCTGCATCGGGTCCCGGACCGTTTCAGTCTCCTGACCCGGGTGCGGATCCATCCGAGCCTGAACACCGCGCTCGAGGGGCTCTACCAGTCGGGGGACATGCTCTGCACCCAGTGCGAGGCGGAGGGCTTCCGGCGCATCACCTATTTCCTCGACCGTCCGGACGTGATGGCGCGCTATACCACCACCCTGGTGGCCGACCGGGCGCGCTTTCCGGTGCTGCTCTCCAACGGCAACCTGATCGAGGAATGCCGTCTCGAGGACGGGCGGCACCTGGCGCGCTGGGAGGATCCCTTTCCCAAGCCGAGCTATCTGTTCGCGCTGATCGCGGGCGATCTGCGCGCGATCGAGGACCGCTTCACCACGGCCTCCGGGCGCGCGGTGGATCTCAAGATCTTCGTCGAGCCGCACAACCTCGACAAGTGCGACCATGCCATGCGCTCCCTGAAGAAGGCCATGCGCTGGGACGAGGAGCGCTTCGGACGCGAGTACGACCTGGACGTCTTCATGATCGTCGCCGTCAGCCACTTCAACATGGGCGCGATGGAGAACAAGGGTCTCAACGTCTTCAACGACAAATACGTGCTGGCCCGTCCGGACACGGCGACCGACGCCGATTTCGACGGCATCGAGAGCGTCATCGCCCACGAGTATTTCCATAACTGGACCGGCAACCGCATCACCTGCCGCGACTGGTTCCAGCTCAGCCTCAAGGAAGGCTTCACCGTCTATCGCGACCAGGAGTTCTCCGCCGACGTGGGCTCGCGCGGGGTCAAACGCATCGCCGACGTGCGTCTGCTGCGCGCGCATCAGTTCGCCGAGGATGCCGGGCCCATGGCACATCCGGTGCGTCCCGATTCCTATATCGAGATCAACAATTTCTACACCGCGACCGTCTACCAGAAGGGCGCCGAGGTGGTGCGGATGCAGGCCAATCTGCTGGGCCCCGATGCCTTCCGCCAGGCGACCGACCTCTATTTCGAGCGTCACGACGGCCAGGCGGTCACCACGGAGGATTTCGTGCGCTGCATGGAGGATGCGAGCGGACGCGACCTGAGCCAGTTCCGCCGCTGGTACGCCCAGGCCGGAACGCCCGAGCTGACGATGCAGGGCGACTACGATCCCGCGGCCGGCGTCTATCGTCTGAGCGTGCGTCAGTTCACCCCGCCCACGCCGGGGCAGCCCGAGAAGCGGCCCTTCCACGTGCCGCTCGCCATCGGCCTGCTGGGTGACGACGGCGAGGATTTGCCGCTGCGCCTGGAGGGCGACTCCCAGGCTCCGGCTGCGGGAACCCGCGTGCTCGAACTCAAGGCCGAGGAGGAGACCTTCCGCTTCGTCGGGCTGGATAGCCGTCCGGTGCCCTCGCTGCTGCGCGGCTTTCCGGCCCCGGTGAAGCTGCGCTTCGATTACGGCGACCGGGATCTGCTGTTCCTCATGGCCCACGACAGCGACGGGTTCAACCGCTGGGACGCCGCGCAGACGCTGATGCAGCGCCTGCTGCTGGCCCTGGTCCGGGATCCCGATCATGGCGTTCTGGACGCCTTCTTCGATGCCTTCCGCGAGGCGTTGCTGGACGCCGAGGGCGATCGGGCGCTGCTCGCCGAGGTGCTGACGCTGCCGAGCGAAGGCTATCTCGCCGATCAGATGGATCTGGTCGACGTCGACGGCATCCACCGCGCGCGAGCCGGTCTGGAGCGCGCGATCGGCGGCCGCCTGCGCGCGGATCTGCTCGCCGTCTATCGGGCCAACGCGGCCGAGGGCTGCGGCTATGTCTTCACCCCGGAGGAGGTGGGGCGGCGGGCGATCCGCAACCTGGCGCTGCACTATCTGATGCAGTCGCCGGATGACGAGACTCTGGGGCTGTGCCGGGAGCAGTTCGCCGCCGGGGACAACATGACGGACGTGATGGCGGCCCTGCGTCTGCTGGCCGACCACGGCGGCGCGGAGGGTGCCGAGGCGCTGGAGTGCTTCTACCGGCGCTGGTCCAGGGAGTCCCTGGTCGTCGACAAATGGTTCGCCGTCCAGGCCAGCAGTCCGCGCGAGGACGCCTTGGAGCAGGTCCAGCGTCTACTGAGCCATCCGGACTTCTCCCTGCGCAATCCGAACCGGGTGCGCAGTCTGGTCGGGGTCTTCAGCGTTGCCAATCAGGTGCGCTTCCATGCCGCCGACGGCGGCGGTTACCGCTTCCTGGCCGACCGCATTCTGGAGCTGGATCCGCTCAATCCGCAGATTGCCTCGCGGCTCCTCAAGTCCATGATCCGCTGGCGTCGTTTCGACCGGACGCGCCAAGCGCTGATGTGCGACGAGCTGCGCCGCATCCTGGATGCCGAGGAATTGTCCAAGGACGTCTACGAGGTCGCCTCCAAGGCGCTCGAGTCCGACTGATCGATGCGGCAGGCGGCGTGTCGCTCGCGGACATCGCCGCCTGCCGGTTTCGGGCGAACGGGCGCTCGCCGGGTCAGGCGGCCGAGCGTCTGACCGGTGTCTGATGGCGCTCGACCATCTCTTGGCAGGAGGCGCAGCGGAGTGCGTTGGGGACGTGGCGGCGGCGGCTTTCGGGGATGGGCTCGCCGCAGAGGATGCAGTATTCGCGACCGAATCCGTCGTTGGCGTGTCGCTGGATCGCGTCGATCCTCAATTGGACCTCGCGTTCCGTGTGGGCCTGGGCCATATCCAGTACATCGGCGAATTTTTCCATGCTGTTCGGACCTTTGCGTTGAGGTACGAACCCTAAGTATGTGCCTGCTCGATGATGCCTGGATGAGCGTTTGATGGCGTGCGGATGACGGTCCGGGCCGCGCAGGCGTTCGGGCGGATGGTCAGGCGCCCGTGGGGCATGACACAATTGGGGTCCGTCGGCTCTGGTGCGGACCATGCTCGGAATCCTCGATCGATACATCCTGCGCGAGGTGGCGAAGTCCTTTCTCGCCATCATCCTGGTCTTGCTGCTCATCGTGGCCAGCATGCTCTTCCTGCGCACCCTGGAGGAGGTGAACGTCGGCGCTCTGGGCGTGGGCGTGGTCTTCCAGTATTTGCGCCTGCAGCTCGTCCGCGACGCCTCGAGCCTGCTGCCGCCCGCCTTTTTCATCGCCGTTCTGGTGACCCTCAATCGGCTTTCGCACGACAGCGAGCTGATCGCCATGAATGCCGGCGGCGTCGGTCCGCCGCGTCTCTACCGCGCGCTGCTGCTGCTGGCGCTGCCCGTGGCCCTGATCACCGCCTGGTTCGCCTTGATCCTGCAGCCCTGGGCCTCGGAGGGCATCCATCAGGTGCGGCTGCAGCAGAAGGGACAGGCGGCGCAGATCGCCGGGCTGCAGGCGGCGCGCTTCTACGTCGAGGAGGGGGGGCGGCTGGTGGTCTATATCGGCGAGATCGATCGTCGCAAGTCGCTGGCCGACGTCTTCATCCTGGATCGCCGCGGCGAGCAATCGCGTCTGGTGTACAGCGAGGGTGGAGAGCATCGGATCGAGGAGGCGACCGGAGACCATCTGGTCTCGCTCAAGCGGGGACATCGCTTCGACGGGGATCCCGGATCGGGCGCCTTCCTCGTCGGCGAGTTCGCCGACTATCTCATCCGGGTGCCTGGAACCGGCGCCAGACGCCAGGCCATCTCCAAGCGCTCGACCGTGCCGACCCAGGAGCTGGTAGGGTCGGAAGACATGGGCGACCGGGTGGAACTCGAGCATCGCATCGGTGCGCCCCTGGCCATCTTCACCCTGGCGATAATGGCCATACCGCTGATCGATATCTCGCCGCGTCAGCGGACCTCGGGGAGGCTCACGCTGGCCTTTTTGGCCTATTTCTGTTTCTTCAATCTGCAGCGCCTGGCCGAGACCTGGCTGGAGTCCGGGGTGACGCCGCCCTGGCTGGGCAGCCTCTGGTATCAGCTGGCGATACTCCTGTTCGTCTATGGCGTGCTCCTGCCCGACAGCTTCTGGGTCAGGCGCACGCTGCATCGGCTGCAGGGGCGGCGCGATCGCGGGGAGGCCGCAGCAGGGGGCTGAGGCGGGGCCGAGGACGGCCGCTTCGAGCGGTGCCGAATCGGGGGGCGGGATCCCGCCTTGCGGCGTCTTACTCGGAGTCGCTCGACTCGGCCTCGGCTTCAGGAGCGGCCTTGGGTTCGGGCAGGGTGATCAGATTTTCGTCGACCAGGATCTGCTGTTTGGCGTCGCCGTTGATCCACTGCTTGTTTTTGCCCTTGACCGCGTAACGGCCGGATTTCTTCTGAAACAGGGTGTATTCGGCGGTCTTCTTGATCTGCTGCATCTCGGATTCTCGTTTCAAATCGTGGATTTAGAAGGGGTATGGCCAGCGAATGGAGGATTCACCGGCGTCGGCGGCGAGCCATGTCGTCGCGGTGCTCGAAGACATACTCCGGATCGCGCTCGATGCGGACCCGAAATTGGGTGATCAGCGCCGTCATGGCTCCGAGCGCGGCGAGCATGGGTGCCAGGAGGGTCAGGACACCGGCGACGCCGATGCCGGTCGTCAGAGAGACGTCCGCCAGGACCTTTCCGCTCGGCCGCTGGATGATGAGCCGGCGGACGTTGCCCTGCTGAATCAGATCCTTGACCTTGTCCAGCAGCGCGGAGCCGTTCACTCGGATCTCCTCCTGCAAGGGACGTTCGTCGCGATCTCGCATTCTGGTTACCTATAAGCATTTGAGCGATGACCGTCTCGTCACCGATAGGCGTTGCGTCCGAACCCGCTACGCCCGGACAGATTGCGCCCGGGGCCGGCGGGCTCGGCCGAGCGGGCAACTTTAACCGCTTTGGGAGGCCGGCGTCACCGGTGCCGTTCCTCGATCTCGCCGTCGAGATAGACCCAGCGTCCCTCATGCCGGACGAAACGGCTGCGTTCGCGCAGGCGGTGGGCGCGTCCGCCGATCTTGTAGCGGGCGACGAAGGCGACCCAGCCGGTCTCGTCGTCCGGGCCGCCCGCCTCGGTCGAGAGGATCTTCAGACCGATCCACTTCAGGTCCCTGTCGGGCGTCAGGTCGCTCGGGCGGGTATCCGGATGCCAGCTGTGGCTCAGATAGGCGATGGCATGCGTGGCGTAGGCGGTATAGCGCGAGCGCATCAGCTCCTCCGCCGTCCGAGGGCGAGCCGCACCCTCGATATGGGGTTGGCAGCACTCGGGGTAGGGGCGTCCCGAACCGCATGGGCAGGGTTCCGGCATGGTCGTGTCTCCTGGTGTTCGGGCGTGCCCGCTCAGGCGGACCAGAGCGGTCCCTCCTGCATGGCCGCGATCTGTTCCCGGAGCTGGAGGATGTGGTTCTGCCAGTAATGCTGGGTTCCGAACCAGGTGAAGGCGGCCGGGAATGCGGGGTCCTGCCAGCGGCGCGCCAGCCAGGCGGCATGGTGGATGATGCGCAGCGTGCGCAGTGCCTCGATCAGGTGCAGCTCGCGATGGTCGAGGTCGCAGAAGTCCTCGTATCCGGCCAGGACGTCGGCGAGCTGAAGGCTCATCTCCTGGCGGTCTCCGGAGAGCAGCATCCAGATGTCCTGGATCGCCGGTCCCATGCGGGCGTCGTCGAAGTCGACGAAATGCGGTCCGGCATCGGTCCAGAGCAGGTTGCCCAGATGGCAGTCGCCATGGAGCCGGATGAGCGGGACGGAGCCGGCCCTGTCGTAACAGGCGGCGACCTCCTGCAGGGCCTGATCGACCACGCTGCGGTAGGCCGGCAGCAGATCGGCGGGGATCCAATCGTGCTTGAGCAGGAAGTCGCGCGGTGTCAGCCCGAAGCTCTGCGGGTCCAGGGTCGGCCGGTGGACGAATGGCGTCACCGCGCCGATGGCATGGATGCGGCCGATGAAGCGTCCGATCCACTCCAGCACCTGCGAGTCTCCAAGCTCCGGGTGGCGGCCGCCTCGACGCTCGGTGAGCGAGAAGCGGTAGCCGCCGAACTGGTGCAGGGTCTGGCCGGTGATCGAGGAGGGTGGGACGGCCGGGATCTCGTGCTCGGCCAGGGCCAGGGCGAAGGCATGTTCCTCGAGAATGGCCGCGTCGCTCCAGCGTCCGGGCCGGTAGAACTTGGCGATGAGCGGGCTGCCGTCCTCGATGCCCACCTGGTAGACGCGGTTTTCGTAGCTGTTCAGGGCGAGCAGCCGCCCGTCGGCCATGAGGCCCAGGCTTTCCACGGCATCGAGTACCAGATCGGGTGTGAGGTCTGAATAGGGGGTCGGATTGGATGCGGTCATGGGCCGATTCTAGTCGAGCGGTCCATATCGGTTTCATGAAAAGATGGCAATGTGTGGGTGTTTTTACGGTCGATGGACCGGCATGATCGGGTGACGGGCGATGCTCGTCTCTCGAGGGGGGCGATCCGAGCCGCGGAACTCGGGTTCATTCGTGCAATCCGCTATCATGAGCCTTTGTCATCGACGGCCGTCAATCGCGATGTATCTCCACTCAATGCCTGTGCAGTCTGCGCTCGCAGCCGGATTTCGCTCCTTCGGGGACGTCTCGGGTGCAATGCGGGGATTTCTGTGCCTGATCTTTCTGCTGCCCGCACTGAACGGTTGCGGTGCCTTGCAGGCCGCCGGTGACGGCGCACGGGCCGTTTCCGCCGGATCGGTCCAGGGTCCTCCGGAACCCGATTGGCGGCGATCCTTGGGTGGCGTCTCGGTGGGGCGTCCGGGTCCCGGCCGCTCCTCCGCCGTGGATGACGTGCCCGAATCGCAGGTCTACAGTTCCGAGCCCGTCGAACTGCGTCGGGAACTGGCCCGCGTCTGCGCCAGGACCGGGGCCTTGGACGAGCGCAATTTTCTCCGCTCGCTCGTAGCCGATCTCTATTTCTCCGGGGTCGATCCCGCCGAGGCGACCGAGGCGCTGCTGCTTGGCCGCTGTGGCGACAGTTCCGATATCCTCGAAGAGATGGCCGCTCAGGGCGGGGAGCCCTATCGCGATGTGATCGCGCAGCGGGCCATCTCGGTCATGGGGCCCTCCGACCGGCGTCGGGTCGAGCGCGCCGTCGCCGCCGGCGTCGCTCGCCAGACCGATCTGGCCGAGGCGGAGCGCGGGCTGGATGGCGACAGGCTGCCCGCCTACGGCATGCTCTATTTCCCCTCCACGGGCGAGGGCCGCAGACTGGATGCCTCCATGGCGCTCAACCGCTTGTTCGACGAGGCCGTTCCGGGGTATGGCATCTATACCTTCGTGCTGGTCGGTCGCGGCTATACCGGTCTGAGCGGCGTCGATGCCGACCGTTATCGCGAGCTGTTTCGGCTGATCGAGACCTATGTCGCGACGACCCCCGAGGAACTCGGATCGCCGAGCGCCGAGGCCCATGTCTTCCTGGTTCCGGTCGATCCCAGGGGCGACGGTCGCTCACTGGCCGATCTGGTGTCCGGCGAGCTGTCCGATCTGATGCGGAGTCGGCTGCGTCAGGAACTGCGACGCGACGGCCAGGGGGCGCTGGCGTCGAGACTCGCAACCGGTCGGGGTCCCTTTCTGGTCGCGACCCTGGAGCCCGCGCTGCTGCCGTCTTCTCCCCGGTCTCCGAGACTGGTCGCGGACCTCTCCGAGATCGGGCCCGAATATCTCTACGGGGTGGTGGATGCCTACGACCGGCCGATCCCGCTCGATCTCAGCGGAGATGCCAGAAGCCTGGCTCTGATTCGGGAGCGTCTGCTGCGCATTCCGATCAAGCCCAAGACGCAGGGCGGTGGCATCTCCAACCCCGGGGCCGCATGGATCCTCATGCTCGGCCATTTCGCCGGCGACATCCAACCGCTGCTCTGGTCTCGCCGCCTCGCCCGCGTCATTCTTCAGTCGATCGAGCAGCGGAACGTCTGAGGGGCGAGTCGGCGCGTCCGGAATCTGTGCATCCCATCCCCGATCAATCTCTTCAGAATCGGCCCATCCATAATCCAAATATCCATGAATATCATTCCCTTCGGTATCGGCAGTCTCATCCGTTTTCTCAGTGGCATCTTCCTGCTCCAGGGCTTGACGGTGCTTTTGGTCTATACGGCCCTCCATACGGACTGGACGAAGACTTGGCCCTTGTTCGTCATGATCGCGGCGGCGATCGGGTTTCTGGTGGCGCTCTGGTTCAATACCATCGTCTACGCCGACCGTCACCGGGCGGTGTCGCGCGCGAGCGAGCGTTTCTCCAAGGAGCGCGAGAAGATTCGGGTCAGGGCCGAGCAGCAGCGCGCCAAGGCGAGTCTCACCAGCGAACGCGCGGCCTCCAAGGCCCGTAAGCGCGCCTCCGCCGGGATGAGTCTCAAGACCGGGGTGGTCGTCGGCGGAGCGGTCGGGGTCGGCGTGGCCATGATGCTGGCTCAGTTCATGACTCTCGGGCTGGTGACCCTGACCGCGGCCGGCGGCGCCGCGCTTGGCTATGCGGTGCGAACCCGCCAGGAGAAGGCGATCAATTCCCGGCGGCTGGCCGCCGAGGAGCGTGCCATCAGGTCGCTGGATGCCGAGCCGGCGAAGGTGGTGCTGCCGCGGGGCAAGGGCAAGGATGCCGATCCGGCCGGTTGAGTGGCCGGGCGCGTCTTTCGCGCACGCGTCATTCGGCGATGCGAACCTGATTGCGTCCGGCTTCCTTGGCCGCTAGCAAGGCGTGGTCGGCGCGTCGGATCAGATCCTCCAGTTCCTCTCCGACGCGGTTGACCGCGAGACCGAAGCTGGCCGTGACCGTGCCGATCGGGTCGATCGTCGCGGCCTCGATCGACTTGCGCAGACGTTCCGCCAAGTGGCCGGCGCGCTCCGGGGGCGTGTCGGGCGAGAGGATGATGAACTCCTCGCCGCCCCAGCGCGCGAACAGGTCGACCTCGCGCAACGTATCGCGGATACGCTCGGTCAGGGCGACCAGGACCCGGTCGCCGATCTCGTGTCCGAATGCGTCGTTGATCCGCTTGAATCTGTCGATATCCAGGATCAGCAGGCAGAAGGACGCCCCGTAGCGGCTGGCGCGGGCGCGATAGTGCTGGCAGTAGGTGGAGAAGCTGCGGCGATTGAGGATGCCGGTCAGGGGGTCCGTGGTCGCGAGCCGCTCAAGCTCCCGGTTCTGCATTTCCAGGCGGCGCTGCAAGGCGTGCAGCCGCAGATGGGTGGCGACCCTGGCGAGAACCTCTTCGGTCTGGAAGGGCTTGGTGATGTAGTCGACGCCGCCGGACAGGAAGGCGCGCACCTTGTCGCTGGCGTCCTGAAGCGCGCTGATGAAGATGATCGGCAGCTCGCGCGTGCTGGGGTTCTGCTTGAGTCGCAGGCACACCTCGAAACCGTCGAGATCCGGCATCTTGATGTCGAGCAGGATGAGATCGGGGGGGGAGGCGAGTGCCGAGGTGATCGCCAGATTGCCGCTGGGTTGGCGCCGGACCCGATAGCCCGCATCACCCAGGATCCGGCCGAGAAGATCCAGGTTTCCCGCCGTATCATCCACGACCAGGATGGTCGAAACCTCTGTCGGTTCAGGAATCATCGTCGAGCCAGCTCAGAATCCTCGAATATTGATAATCGGAGGCCCATTCACCCAGCATCTTCACGACCTGCGGGTGGCTCGGCTCGAGACGCTGCAGCACCTCTTGGATCTGATCGGAATCCCCGATGACCAGTGCCTCTGCCAGGAGCTGTCTCGACTCGTCGGGTAGGGGCCGTGTCTCGGATTGGGCGATCGGCTCCACCTCCGTCATGGTGTCGACGCGTTCCTGGAACTTCAACCCCAGATGGCGCTCCAGCAGCCCTTGGATGTCGCGGCTGCGATAGGGTTTGCTCAGAAAATCGTCGAATCCGGCGTCGAGGATGCCTTTACGCTCGCTCTTGAAGGTGCTCGCCGTGATGGCGACGATCGTGCATTCCGATCCCCTCGGCAGGGCGCGGATCCTGCGGGTCGCCTCCAGTCCGTCCATGACGGGCATGCGGATGTCCATCAGAATCAGATCCGGCCTCCAGGCGGTGAAGGCATCGATGCCTTCCTGGCCGTTGGCCGCGCTCCTCGATTCGATTCCCATGGATTTCAGGAGCCTTTCCAGCAACAAGCGGTTGTTGGCATTGTCTTCGATGCTCAGAATGCGATGGGCGGGTTGGCCCGGCAACGGTCTGGCCATGGCGCGGGGGGCGATTCCGGGCGGGCTCTCGATCTCCTGGGTCTCCTCGAACGGTATCTTCAAGCGGAAACGCGAGCCCGCGTCCACCATGCTTTCGAGCGTGATGGTGCCGCCCAACATTTCGGCGAAGCGTGCGCAGATGGCCAGGCCCAGCCCCGTGCCGTCCTGGCTCTGCGGATCGGCCTGTACGAAGGGCTCGAAGACGGAATCGATCCGGTCCGGCGGAATACCCGCTCCGCTGTCCTCGACCTCGCACACCAGCAGCGGTGTGTCCGCCGCGCTCCGCTCGATCTCCACCCGGATCAGGACATGGCCTCGCTCGGTGAACTTGACCGCGTTCCCCAGCAGATTGATGAGGATCTGCCGGAGCTTGCCCTCGTCCGAGCCGATGGTTCTCGGGACATTCTCGGAGCGTTCGAGGATGAATTCGATCCCGGCCTGGTCGGCGCGCAGCGCGAACATGGACGAGACGTCGTCGATCATCTGCCAGAGATCGAAGCTCTTGATGTGAGGCGCGTATTGACCGGCCTCGATCTTGGACATGTCCAGGATGTCGTTGATCATGCTGAGCAGGTGGCTGCCGCTGCGATTGATGATCTGCAGATAGACGCGCTGCTCGTTCGGTGTATCGTCCATCTGGGCGATGAGTTCGGAAAACCCCAGGATCGCGTTCAGCGGGGTGCGCAATTCGTGGGACATGTGCGCCAGGAAGAGGCTCTTCGACCGATTGGCGGCCTCGGCACGCTGTTTCTTGATCACCGCCTGGCGAAAGACGTCGGCCGCCTTGGCGATGATGCCGATCTCGTCGCGGCGATCCCGATAGGGGATGCAGGCGTCGATGCGTCCCTCCGAGATATGCGTCAGGGTATCGCTCATGGCGATGAGCGGCCTGGTGATGCCGCGCGCGATCCGCCAGGAGAGCAGGATGGCCAGCAGGATGGTCAGTCCTGAAACCGCGAGCGTCACCTCCCGGTTCAGATCCATGTCCTGGATCATCTGCTGACGCAGCAGGGATTGCTGCGAGAGCGTTCTCCGCTTGAGACTGTCCGCCAGTTGATCCAGCTCCGCCGCCTCGCCGGCCATGACGACATACACCAGGTGCAGATAGGCCCGGGTCGACTGAACCATGCCCGCGAATGCCGTCCGGTATCGCTCCAGAATCTCCATCAGCGCCGCGATCCGCTGCCGGTGGCTCGGATCCCGGGTCTGGCGCTGCAGTCCATCGAGGCGTCGGCCGATCTGCTTCAGCCGGGTCAATGCCTCCTGCATCAGCGTCGAGTCCGGGCCGCTCTCGAATGCGAGCGCATTCTGATGGGCGAACAGCAGGTCCACGAGGCTGTCCTTCAGCCCGGCCGCCATGACCGGATCCTCCGCCTGCGGTGTGCGCTGCAGCACATCGAGCAGACTCACCGCCTGTCGGCTCAACGGCGCGAGCTCGTCTTCGAACAGGCGGTCGTGTCGCCGGCGCTCCTCGACCGCCTGTTCGAAGTTGTCCGCATAGAGCTCGAAGACCGATAGCATGCGATGCAGGAGTCGGCGTTGCTCCTCATCCCGAACCTCGTCGCTGACCCGTTCGATCTGGCGTCTGATCTCGATCGCCAACCCGCGGACCCGGGTCACGATGCCCGTGTAGCCCGAGTAGGTGAAGGCGAGTACGCGCCGTTGCAGGTCGACCATGCGGCGCTCGATGTCCAGGATCGTGCTGGTCTGGGCACTGAGTTCGCTGAATTCCTGGAATTGATCGTCCGAGTGCTGCTGCCCCATGTGCCCGATCATGGCGACCGCGACCAGTGCGAACAGGACCAGGGCGAATCCCAGCCAGATTCGCGGCCCGATGCTCAGTCTCAGGCGGGGCTCGGTTCCAAGGTCGAGCGGCTTGCCCTTCATGCGAGCAGCAGCTCGTACCAGCGCGGCAGGCTGTATTCGTAGGTATTCATCACCGTGTTCCATACCGCGATGTGTCCGAAGCGTTCCCAGTAGGAGCCGCCGTTGCGTTGGCTGCCGGCGCGCACGGAGATGGCTCCATCCGGCCCTGGCAGATCGGTGGCGGCGATCCCGCCTTCGTACCAATAGTCCCATTCGGCCGTGCTCAAATGGGCTCGCGCGGGCTCGGGGACCGAGATGTAGTAGCCCTGTCGGGCGACGAAGGCGCCGGGCCAGCCGGACAGCCACCAGTTCAGATACTCGTAGGCCGCGTCGAGCTGGCGTCCCCGGCAGCGCGACGACAGACACATGACGCCATGCCAGGCGCGATATCCCTCGCGCGGCGCGGCATAGACGGCCGGGATGCCCGACTCCTTGAGTGCGGCGACGGCCGGCGAGAACATGCTGGCGATGGCCGTGCGACCGCTGCGCATCATCTCGACCGATTCGGGAACCTCGCTCCAGAATCCGCTGAAATGTCCCGCGAGCTTCAAGGTGATCAGGATCTCGAACAGCCGATCGATCTCCGCCTTGGTCAGCTCGCCGATGTCGCCGAATTCGATCAGCCCGCGGGCCTCCGCCGCCAGGGCCATGTCGAACAGACCGATGGTCGGGTCGTTGACCAGGGCGACGCGTCCCCGCCAGCGCGGCTCCAGCATCCAGCCCCAGCTCTCGGTCTCGTAGGCCCTCCCGGTCGGAACGAAGCGGGTGTCGTAGCCGAATGCGTCGACGTTGTGGACGTAGGGGAGAAAGCTGATGCGGCCGGTCGGCCGCGGGCCGAGGCTGCCGTCCGGCTGGACGTTGAGCAGTCTGTAGGGGGCGTCTCCGCGTCCGAGTGGTGCGTCTGGCGTCAGGCGCCCGGTCTTGGTCAGGTCGTTGACCGCATCCCAGTTGCGGATGCGCCGGGTCTCGATGGCCTGGATGCTGTCCGCCCGCCACAGGATCTTGATGCTGTTTGACCACTGTTCGTAGACGTCGAAACCGTCCGGGTCGGAGGATGCCCGATGCAGGACCTCGGCATTGCCGCCGGGCATGAAGATCAGCTCGATGCCCAGATCCTGCTCGGCTTGGCGGCGGATGGCCTCGCGCAGCGTGACGTGGGTTCCCAGGACGCGCAGCTTGACCCGTTCGCGGGTCTGCACGTAGGGGGCGCCGATGCCTTGGGCCGGTCCGAGCGCCAGACCGGCGATGGCCTGGCACAGGTGCCTGCGCCGGATCGATGTGGCGGATGTGGTATCCGTTGCGCGCTCTACTGGCGTCCGGCTCATCTGGTCGTCACTCGAGTGGAGCTTCTGATCCATGCCGGAGGATGTCGATCCAATGGCACGGGCCGGATCGGACCCAGGGCGGGCCGATGCGACTCCTTCACTCTAGACGCAAATCGCCGATCCTTCGCCCTATCGGACGTTCGGTGTCGTATCGAGCGGACTGTCGGCCCGCAGAGGCTGGCCTACATCGAGCGATTTCGCCCCCGGCGGTTGCGGGGGACGATGGTTCGGGCCATGGGCGGCCCGAGAAGTCGGCGGGATCAATCGGTCTTCGGCTGTTCGTGCCAAGTCGGTTCGATACGTTCGGTCGTGGGCGATTCGGGATCGCCGACCTTGTCGATGACCTTGAGGGCCGGTTTCTCGGCCTCCTCGGGGGCGCAGGTACGGACGCATTGGTCGTGCTGGACCTTGCAAATGTGCATCTCAGCGCCCAAGCAAGGTACAGGGTCGAGACAACGCCCGTAGGAGTTGCGCTCGCAATCTTCGGTAGCTGGAGTCAGGCTCTCGATGTGCGCTTGGCACTCCTGCTCGCGGAGTTCCTGGCGCTGTTCGCATTGGACGCGGGCCAGTTCGCAGCGCTCGATGCAATCGGGATCCAGGTCCGGAGCGGCCTTCGCCGCGTCGGCCTTGGACGGCAGCAGTTGGCAGCCGGCGAGCGAGCCGCAGAGAATCGCTCCTGCGAGCGGGATGAGGTGGCGAGTGGATAGGCGGGTCGAAGCGTGCATCGGCTGGTTCTCCAAGAGAAATGGCTCGCACTCTACCACAGCTGCGCTTTCGGTTCGGGACCCGGCGGCGGGCGGCTCCGCAGGATCCGGGCATCCCGGCCGATCCGGGCGCGCATCCTCCATGGGTTCCGGGGCGGTTCGAGCGTTCGGGTCGCGCGCCCGTCATCTTTTGAGCCCTTGCCTGAACTCGGAATATAATCGGTCGGTGATTTCAATGCGTACGCAATCGATCTTCCACTCTCGGTCCATTCCCGCTTGGCCCGCCCCATCCCAGCCCCAAGCGCCAGGGTGCGAGCGCGGGGGCATTGAATCTATGCACCATAAGCGTATATTAAAAACCCAGTAATGCACTAAAGATAATGGAGCCAGGAGCGATGACCTCAGCCCCAGCCGTCGATGACATCGTCAAGTCGGAATACGAGCACGGTTTCACCACCGAGATCGACTCCGATACCTTGCCGCCAGGCCTGGACGAGGACGTCGTGCGCGCCATCTCCAAGCGCAAGGGCGAGCCCGAGTTCATGACCGAATGGCGCCTCAGGGCCTACCGTCACTGGCTCACCATGCGCGAGCCCGAGTGGGCGGCGGTGAACTATCCCAAGATCGATTTCCAAGCGATCTCCTATTTCTCGGCGCCCAAGCGCCCCGAGGACGGTCCCAAGAGTCTCGACGAGGTCGATCCGGCCCTGCTCGAGACCTACGAGAAGCTCGGTATCCCGATCGAGGAGCAGAAGGCGCTCGCCGGTATCGCAGTCGATGCCGTGTTCGACAGCGTCTCGGTCGCCACCACCTTCCGCAAGAGCCTGGCGGAGGCGGGCGTCATCTTCTGCTCCATCTCGGAGGCGGTGCACGAATATCCGGATCTGGTGAAACAGTATCTCGGATCCGTGGTGCCACACACGGACAACTACTACGCCTGTCTCAACGCGGCCGTCTTCAGCGACGGGACCTTCGTCTATGTCCCCAAGGGTGTCCGCTGCCCCATGGAGCTGAGCACCTATTTCCGCATCAATGCCCGCAACACCGGACAGTTCGAGCGTACCCTGATCGTCGCCGAGGCCGGCAGCTACGTCAGCTATCTCGAGGGCTGCACCGCGCCCCAGCGCGACGAGAACCAGCTCCACGCCGCCGTGGTCGAGCTGATCGCCATGGAGGACGCCGAGATCAAGTACTCGACGGTCCAGAACTGGTATCCGGGCGACGCCGAGGGTCGGGGCGGCATCTACAACTTCGTCACCAAGCGCGGCGATTGCCGCGGTGCCCGCTCCAAGATCTCCTGGACCCAGGTCGAGACCGGCTCGGCCATCACCTGGAAGTATCCGAGCTGTCTGCTGCGCGGCGACGACTCGGTCGGCGAGTTCTATTCGGTGGCCGTGACCAAGGGGCGCCAGCAGGCCGACACCGGCACCAAGATGATCCACATCGGCAAGAACACCCGCTCGACCATCGTGTCGAAGGGCATCTCGGCCGGGCAGGGCGAGCAGACCTATCGCGGTCTGGTTCGCATCAGTCAGCGCGCCGAGGGCGCGCGCAACCATACCCAGTGCGATTCGTTGCTGATCGGGGACCGTTGCACCGCCAATACCGTGCCCTATATCGAGGTCAAGCACCCCTCGGCCAAGATGGAGCACGAGGCGACGACCTCGAAGATCAGCGACGATCAGCTTTTCTATTGCCGCTCGCGCGGACTCACCGAGGAAGACGCCGTCTCCATGATCGTGAATGGCTTCTGCAAGGAGGTCTTCAACGAGCTGCCCATGGAGTTCGCGGTCGAGGCCCAGAAGCTTCTGAGCATCAGTCTCGAAGGCGCGGTCGGTTGAACGAACATTTGGAGCGAACCATGCTGTCTGTCAAAGGACTCACCGCCAACGTCGGTGACAAGGAAATCCTCAAGGGGCTGGACCTAGAGATCGCCCCGGGCGAGGTGCACGCCATCATGGGTCCGAACGGGGCCGGCAAGAGCACCCTGTCGCACGTGCTCTCGGGCCGCGAGGGCTATGAGGTGACGGGCGGTTCCGCCACCTTCGAGGGTCGTGATCTGCTGGAACTGGAGCCCGAGGAGCGCGCCCAGCTGGGGCTCTTCCTGGCCTTCCAGTATCCGGTCGAACTGCCCGGGGTGAACAACACCTACTTCCTCAAGGCGGCGCTCAACAGCATCCGCAAGGCGCGTGGCGAGGAGGAACTGGACGCCGTCTCCTTTCTGCGTCTGATCAAGGAGAAGCTCAAGATCCTGCATCTGGACGACTCCTTGCTCAAGCGCGCGGTCAACGCCGGATTCTCGGGCGGCGAGAAGAAGCGCAACGAGATCTTCCAGATGGCGCTCCTGGAGCCCAAGCTGGCCATTCTCGACGAGACCGACTCGGGTCTCGACATCGACGCCCTGCGCGTGGTTGCGAACGGCGTCAATGCCTTGCGCAGCCCCGAGCGCTCCATGATCGTCGTCACCCACTATCAGCGTCTGCTCGACTACATCCAGCCCGATTATGTCCATGTCCTGGCCAAGGGGCGGATCATTCGCTCCGGCGGCAAGGAGCTGGCCCTCGAACTGGAAGAGAAGGGCTACGGCTGGATCGACGCGGAGGGTCAGGCGGCATGAGCGACGCGGCGTTCACGGCATTCGCGGGCTGGTTGAGCGAATCGGGCGAGGGCTCCCGTCCCGACTGGCTCGAATCCCAGCGTCTGCTCGCCCGCGAGCGTCTGGCCGATCTGGGCGTTCCGGACAGGAAGACCGAGGCCTGGCGTTACACCAGTCTCAAGGGGCTGATGGAGCAGGGCTTCGGACGGACCGGCGAGACCATGGCGGCGCTGCAGCCGGACGACCTGGAGGAGGTGCTGGTTCCCGGCCTGGATGCGCAGCGCATCCTGCTGGTCAACGGGCGCTATCTGCCCGAGCTGTCGGGGCAGGGCGATCTGCCGGCCGGGGTGCGGATCGGCGGGCTGCGTGAGTTGCTCGCCAGCGAGCCGGATCGGCTGCGCGAGCATTTGAACGCGGTCGCCGAGACCGACGCCCAGCCACTGTTCGCCGCGCTCAATACGGCCGGTCTGGACGACGGCCTGGTGCTCTGGGTCGGCCGCGGTGTCGTCCTGGAACGGCCGATCGAGCTGGTCCATCTGTCGGTGGGGCTCGACGAGCCGCGCGTGGCCCAGCCGCGTCATCTGGTGGTCCTGGAGGACGGTGCTCAGGCGACCCTGATCGAGCGCTATGTCAGCCTGGGCGATTCCATTTACTGCACCAATACGGTCCTTGAGCTCTCCCTGGGTCGCGATGCGCTGCTCCGGCACGACCGCATCCAGATGGAGAGCGCCAACGCCTTTCATATCAGCGGGCTCTATCTGACCCAGGGCGCCGACAGCCGCTATCTGGGCGTCAACATCGGTCTCGGGGCCAGCTGGTCGCGGACCGATCTGAACTGCCGCTTCCAGGGCGAGCACGCCGAGTGCGATCTCCAGGGGCTCTATGTGGCGGGCGACGGCCAGCTGATGGACTATCACCTGGACGTCCAGCACACCCAGCCGAACTGCAACAGCCGCGAGATCTTCAAGGGCATTCTGCACGGACACGGAAGGGCGGTCTTCGACGGCCGGGTCTTCGTCGCCCGCGAGGCGCAGAAGACGGACGCGGCCATGTCCAACCGCAATCTGCTGCTCTCGGAGAGCGCCGAGGTGGACACCAAGCCGCAGCTCGAGATCAATGCCGACGACGTCAAGTGCAGCCACGGCACCACCGTGGGTCAGATCGAGCCCGAGATGCTTTTCTATCTGCGCTCGCGCGGGATCGGCGCGTCCCTGGCGCGGCGCATGCTGTGTCTCGGATTCGCCGAGGAGATCATCCAGCGGCTGAGCGCCGAGGCGCTGCGCGACCATGTCTCCGAGCGGGTCGGCCGGCGGCTCGAATCCGCCCCCATGAATTGATCCATGAACATCATCGAGAGTATCCGGTCGCGCGGATCCGCTGAATCCTGCGTTGGGTTCATGCCATTAGCGTTGTCGAGAGGTCGAACATGAACAGACTGGCCCGCTTCGCCGGTTTCGGGAAGCATGACGAGGAACGGGACGAGACGGAGCATCTGGACGTGGATACGGACGTGGCCGTCGAGCGGATGGACGCCGAGGCGCTGCGCGAACCCATCATCGCCGCGCTGCGCATGGTCCACGACCCCGAGATCCCGATCAACATCTACGATCTGGGTCTGATCTACCGCATCGACATCGCCGGTAGCGGCGACGTAAAGATCGATATGACCCTGACCGCGCCCGCCTGTCCGGTGGCCGGAATGATGCCCGTGATGGTCCGGGACGCAGTCGTCCGCGTCGAGGGCGTCGGCGAGGTGGAGGTGGATCTCGTCTGGGATCCGCCCTGGAATCAGAACAACATGAGCGACGAGGCGCGGCTGCAGCTCGGTCTCATGTGAGGTCTTGGCGACACGGGTGGCGGATCTCTGATTTGAACCGCAAAGGCACAAAGGACGCAAAGATAGAGAAGGTTCCGTTTTGTCTCAGGGGCGGAAGAGACAGAGCGGGACCATGAGTTCTGAGCTGGACAGTCCGCCGTGCACGCCGATCTGCGGGTGGGGGCGCTCGGTCGGCAGGCGCTGTAGGATGACGCCCCGATCGCGGGGCAGGATGCAGTAGTCGCCGATCCGGTCCATGAATCTCGGGTGGGGCTTGCCGATTCCGAACAGACCCTCCTCGACCAGTTGCCGGCTGGGAATCAGATCGATCCGGTCTCCCAGCCGTTCCTCGCAGTAGCGCACGAAATCCGCCTCGCGCCCGTTGCGCAGATAGCAGAATGCGGCCCTGGGCTCGCCGCAGAGCGGCAGCAGCAGAGCGTCTTCCAGCTCGGGGTGGGCGATCAGATCCAGCACGTCTGCAGGCGTGGTGTCGACATGCCCGTGGTCGGCCGTCACCAGGACCAAGGTGTCCGTTCCTTTGATGGCCTCCAGGAAGGATTCGAGCGCCTGTTCGAGCTGGATCAGGTGTTCCGCCGCGGCTGGGCTCTCCATGCCCATCTCGTGCCCGATGCCGTCGAGCCTCGGCCAATAGAGATAGCAGTAGGTTGATTCGGGCGGGGCGCGTCTGCCCCAGCGCGGCTTGGTCCGCAAAGCCCGAGCCGCCTGGCGGAACATGTCGCTCAGATCCCGATAGGGGAGTATCTCGGCCGATCCGGCGTGCGAACGGTTGAAATCCGAGTGGGCGATGAAATGGGGCGAGACGCAGATCCCGCGGCTCCGGATCCGGTCGAACACCGAGGTGTGGCCGAAGAGCCCCATCGGGTCGACTCCTGCCTGACGATAGGAGACGCCTCCATACCTCGGGTTGCCGGGTAGGACCGTCATCACGCACCCGAGCTCGCGGAGATAGGTGAACCAGCCCGTCAGTCCATGCTGGAGCGGCGCCTCGCCGGTGAGGAAGGTGGTGATGGCCGCCGCCGTCGTCGCCGGGAATACCGAGGTGAGTGAACCGCGCAGCGATTGGTTCAGGATGCCGTCGGGCGAGCGTCGTGCCAGCCAGTCGGCACCGAGGCCGTCGACGACCAGCAGGACGAGATTGGTGACCCTGGTCAGCTCGTCCGCCGGCAATATCCTCGATTCCGGGTGATCCGAGTGCCCGCCGCGCGACCGGACGATGCTGCTCATCAGGTTGACGATTCCGCCACCCCGATAGTCCGGGTCGATCCGTTCCGGTATCGGCATTCGCTCGACCCCCGCTCAGAGACGCGCCACGGCTGGCACGCGATGAAACTCATGGGTGACATTCTCACGCACCTCCGTGCGTGAGAACAATGACATGGCTAGCAGGGAGACGCGGAATCAGTAGAGCGCCTCGAGCTCCTCATCTGACATCTGCAAGACCTCCTGTTCGAGCAGCGCGATCGCCTCGAGCAAGGTACGCGAGACCGACAGCAGGTTCTGCATCAGTCCATCCACCTCCGCCTGCTGCCTTTTGTCCAGCCGTCCCTTGGAACCGAAGAGTTTGTGGAGCAGTCCGCGATCCTCTTCGGTGAAGAGGATCTTGAAGATCTTCATGTAGATCCGGTGCAGCGTCTCATGGGGGACCTCGATCGCCTCGTAGGTCTCCAGGGAGGAAAGCTGCTGGCCGGGCCCGTAGTACCACTTGCCGAACTTGCAGGCCGTGTGGATCACGGGGACGTGGTCCTGATCGACCGGAAGTCCCGAAGTCAATGCCTGGGCGTAGGACCGCCATTGGATATGCGCCGTCTTGGCCGCGCGCAGCTGTGTGAGGATCTCTTTCTTGGTCATCCGCTCATCCTGTTTGGTGCTTGTTGTTATCTGGTCAGTGTATCCGGATATGCAGTCTGCTGGGGACGTGACGCGAGGATCGCTGTCTCGCGGGATGATCCCAGTTCGATGCGATCCTCTCTGAGAACCAATACGCGTTTTGGGGTTGTTTTCAGTCCAATCCGGTCGAGTCTCGTCGGCTGCGCCCCGGCCGTTGATAATCCATGATTTTCGCTCCACCTGTTACCGCGGAGACTTATTGCACCTCAAAGACTGTCGCGCATTTCCAAAGGAGGCGGAATGCCATCGAAACCCAGTACCTGCTACGAGTGCGACGCCAACTGTCCGATCGAGGTCGAGCTCGACGAGGCCGGCGAGCCGACTGGAATCAAGGGGCCGGATTGTCCGCGTTGCTATGCGCAGATCGACCGCCGCGAGCATCCTCAGCGGCTGCTGTATCCGCTGAAGCGGGTGGGGCCGAAGGGGAGCGGTGAGTTCGAGCGGATCTCGTGGGACACGGCGCTCGACACCATCGCGGAGCGGCTGCAGGCGATCAGGGCGGAGCAGGGTGCGCCGTCCGTGGCCTTCTTCGCCGGCTATACCAAGGAGGCACGGCCACAGCTCCAGCGTCTGGCCCATGCCTTCGGATCGCCCAACTATCTCACCGAGAGCGGCTGCTGTTTCTCGGCCACCATGGTCGCGGAGAAGGTCACCTTCGGCTACAAGGTCAAGACCACCTCGACCGTGGTCTCGCCGAAGACGCGCTGCCATCTGGTCTGGTCGACCAATCCGCGCGGCTCCATCCCGCCCTTCGACCAGCATCCGCTGGCGAACATCCGCACCGCTTCGCTCGGGGAGGATGGGCCGAGCCGGCGGATGATCGTGGTCGATCCGCGCCGCACCCCGCTGGCCGAGCGGGCGGATATCCATCTGCAGATCCGGCCGGGCACGGACGGCGCCCTGGCGCTCGGATTCCATCATCTCATCTTCGCCAACGGCTGGCAGGACCAGGCGTTCCTGGACGAGTGGGCGAATGGGGTGGAGGACTTTCGGAACTATGTGCGCGCCTTCGATCCGGCGCGGGTGGCCGGGATCTGCGGGGTCGAGGAGTCGGATCTGAGGGCGGCCGCCGAGCTGTTCGCGACCACGGCGCCGGCCCAGATCAATCTCTCGCCGACCTCGACCGTCCAGCACAGCAACGGCTTCCAGAACCACCGGGCGCTCATCCTGCTGTCGGCGGTGACCGGCAATCTGGACCGCGAAGGGGGCAACCGCTTCTTCAACGACAAGGTGATGCCCAAGCCGATCGAGCTGTTCGACTATTGCCGCGCTGAGCTGCCGCCGCGCATCGGCGACGAGGTCTATCCGGTCTGGACCCGCTATTGGCCGGCCGGTCAGAGCATGCTGCTGCCCGACTGCATCCTGGACGGACGGCCGCAGCCGGTGCGTGCCCTGGTGGCCATGGGCATCAATACCGCCATGTGGCCCAACTCCAAGCGCATGGAGCAGGCGCTGGGCGCGCTCGACTTCTTCGTCGCGACCGATTTCTTCCACAATCCGGCGACCCTGCAGGCGGATATCGTTCTGCCGGCGGCGACCAATCTGGAGCGTCCGGCGCTCATCGCCTATCCGGGCTGCGCCTATCAGGGCGAGCTTCGATATCGGCGTGCGGTCGTGCCGCCGAAGGGCGAGGCGCGTCCCGACGGCGAGATCTTTCTGGAACTGGGCGTCCGGCTCGGGATGGGCGACCGTTTCTGGCAGGGCGACCTGGAGGCGGCCTGGGCCGAGGCGGCGGAGGGCATCCCGGAGGAGATCCGCGAGGAGGTCTACTGCAATCCGAACGGGGTGACCGTCTATGCGGACGCCATCGAGGAGCTGGTCGAGCATGGCTTCCTGGATGCCGACCGTCTCTACCGTCTGCGCGGTTTCCCGACCGCGAGCGGCAAGGTGGAGTTCGATTCGGAGGAGCTGCGCGCCGCCGGTCACGACGGCCTGCCGGTCTATCGCGAGCCGGCCGAGAGCCCCGTCTCCACGCCCGATATGGCGCGCGACTATCCGCTCGTCCTGACCAGCGGGGCACGGACCAAGTTCGCGACCCACTCCCAGCATCAGTATCTGGAGCGGATGCGTCGCGGGTTGCGCGATCCCCTGATCGAGATCCACCCGGAGGATGCGGGGGGGCGCGGGATCTCCGATGGGACCTGGGTGCGTGTGAGTTCGCCCAGGGGGGCGGTCCGGTTCCTCGCCCAGGTCACGGATCGGGTCAAGCCGGGCGTGGTCCACTGCGCCCACGGCTGGAACCATGCCAACGTCAACGAGCTGACCGACGACCGTCATTTGGATCCGATCAGCGGCTTTCCGCCCTTCAAGTCCGGGCTCTGCCAGGTGGAGGTCGATCCGGAGCCAATCTGAGCGAGGTCGTCTGCATGCCCTTCATCGGAATCCAATCTGGACGCGAGCATTTGTTCCGGCCGCAGCCTCGCCGAACCGTCGCCGTCAACGACACGGGGGCTTGGCGGCTGAATCCGGATCATCGCCAGGTCTACGATAAGCTGGATCTCGCACTGGCCGCCGGTCTGCGGGCGGCGCCCTGCGGCGTGGATCCGCGCGACTGCGGCATCGCGGCGGGCGAGTCCCTGTTCGTCAAGCCCATCGTCAATCTGGCCGGGATGGGGCTGAACGCCCGATCCGTCGCCGCCGACCGGGTGCCGATGGAGCCGGGCAGCTTCTGGTGCGAGCGTCTGACCGGTGAACATACCAGCAGCGATTGTCTGGTGCGCGACGGCCGAGCCCTCTGGTTCGCCCACACCCGGGCCTCGGCCGCCAAGGATCGCGAGCGCCCGCTCTACTGGGAGGTCGGGGTCGAACTCGCCGACTTGGAGCCGGTGGTCGCCGGGTGGGTGGAGCGGCTGCTGCCCGGCTATACCGGGCTATGCAATCTGGAGATGATCGGCGGGCAGCCGATCGAGATGCATCTGCGCGGCTCCAACGGGTTTCTGGACCTCTACGGAACCCGGTTCCTGCCGGCCTGGGTCGCGCTCGTCGACGGCGAGTCCGCCGAGCCGCCTCCTTCGGTTCCAGGCGGCCTGGTGATCTCTCTGTTCGGCGAGGATCCGCCACCCGCCGATCGAGTCGAGCGGATTCGCGAGGCAGGCGGGCAGTTGCAGTGGGATGCCCATACCCCGGATCGGTCGGCGATCGTGCGTTGTCACGACCGGGGTTCGGGATTGCGGTTGGTCCGAGACCTGGGGCTGGACGGCTGAGGCTCAGAGCTTCGGCAGGACGATGGGGTCGCGCTTCTTCGGGTTGTGCCGATAGAAGGCCGCCACATTGCCGATGCGGTTGATGAGATCGGCCTGCGTTCGCTCGCGGATGATGCCGATCGCCGCGTCGCGCTCCGTGCGGTCGCCGGCGTTGATCTTGATCTTGAGCAGTTCGTGGTGGGCGAGCGCGATCTCGATCTCGGCCAGGACCGGTTCGCTGATGCCGTGCTGGCCGACGGTGACCACCGGCTTGAGATGATGGACCTGCTTCTTGAGCCAGCGTTTCTGTTTTTCGGTGATCTTCATGTGGTTCGGGGAATTCGTTTATGGGGCGGGTCTGACGTACGGTATGCGGGCCGCGAGGGAGAGCGATTCTATCGCACATGGCGGACGGTCAGCCCGAAAACATGAAACGGACGATAGGCTGGACGAAATAGATAGGCCCCGACATGCGGCCTCGTACCTCGGCCCGCCAGCCTACAAACCGGCTGTTTCACAATCGGTCTTCGTCCTGTTCCCGCGCTCATGGGCGAATAGTGGCTGCTCCGAGCTCGGTGTCCATCGAGCGAGAGCGAGACGGCGCATGGCGCGCGAGGGGCGGCGGTTTACCCCTCGGGCAGGCACGTCTAGAATGCCGCTTTTTACGCATCCAAGCTCCGCGCGTGGGAGTGCACTTGGCTCAAGTATCCGACCTTCGATTTCTGGTGACCCCCGGCGGCTCGTTGCAGGGGCGTCTGCGCGTGCCCGGCGACAAGTCCGTGTCGCATCGCTCAATCATGCTTTCGGCGATCGCCGAGGGCGAGACGCACATCACCGGCTTCCTCGAAGGGGCCGATGCCTTGGCGACCCTGGCGGCCTTTCGGCGCATGGGGGTCGAGATCGAAGGGCCGCGCGATGGCGAGGTCCGGGTGCGCGGGGTCGGGCTGCGCGGGCTCAGAGCACCGGACGGTCCGTTGGATCTGGGCAACTCGGGCACGTCCATGCGCCTGCTCTCGGGCCTGCTGGCGGGGCAGTCCTTCCCGACCACGCTGATCGGCGATGCCTCGCTGACCAAGCGCCCGATGCGTCGGGTCACCGAGCCGCTCGCGACCATGGGGGCCCGTATCAACTCCAGCGAGACCGGGACCGCGCCCCTCCATATCGAGCCTGTTTCCGGTTTGAGCGGAATCCGCTACGAGATGCCCGTCGCCAGCGCCCAGGTCAAGTCCTCCCTGCTGCTCGCCGGACTCTATGCCGAGGGCGAGACCTGCGTGACCGAGCCGGCACCGACCCGCGACCATACCGAGCGTATGCTGACCGCGTTCGGCTATCCCGTTCAGGTCGAGGGATCGCGAATCCGTCTCTGCGGTGGCGGTCGACTGAAGGGTTGCCGCTTACGGGTTCCGTCCGATATCTCCTCGGCGGCCTTCTTCATGGTAGGGGCCAGCATTGCGCCCGGGTCCGATCTGCTGCTCGAGGGCGTTGGCATCAATCCCACGCGCGTCGGCGTCGTCAACATCCTGCGCCTGATGGGCGCCGACATCGCTCTGCTCGACGAGCGCCTCGAAGGAGGCGAACCGGTGGCCGACATCCGGGTGCGCTCGGCGCCGCTCAAGGGGATCCGTATCCCCGAGGATCAGGTTCCCCTGGCGATCGACGAATTCCCGGCGATCTTCATCGCCGCCGCCTGCGCCGAGGGCGAGACCCTGCTCACCGGTGCCGAGGAACTGCGCGTCAAGGAGAGCGACCGCATCCAGGTGATGGCCGACGGTTTGATGAAGCTGGGGATCGAGGCCGAGCCGCGCCCGGACGGTCTGCGCATCCTCGGTGGCACCCTGGGTTCCGCGCTGGCCTCCGAGGGCGGGGGCATCGACGCGCACGGCGACCATCGCATCGCCATGTCCTTCGCGATCGCCGCGCTGCGCGCGGGCGGGCCGATCGAGATCCGCGACTGTCTGAACGTCGAGACCTCCTTTCCCGGCTTCGCCGCGCTCGCCGAAACCGCCGGGCTCGGCATTCGGGAGGTGCGGACATGATCCCCGTCATCACCATCGACGGTCCGTCAGGCACCGGCAAGGGCACCATCATGAGCCTGGTCGCCGAGCGTCTGGGTTGGCACAGCCTGGACAGCGGCGCGCTCTATCGGGTGCTGGGCGTCGCGGCACGGCGTCGAGGCGTCGCGCTGGAGGATGCCGAGGCGCTGGTTCCCATCGCCGAGACGCTTTCCGTGCGTTTCTCCGCCGGTCGGGTCTATCTGGATGAGAGCGACGTTTCGACCGAGATTCGTACCGAGGAGGCCGGTATGTGTGCCTCCAAGGTGGCCGCCCATCCTCGGGTTCGCGCCGCGCTGCTCGACTGGCAGCGCCGCATGGTCCGCGAGCCCGGCCTGGTCGCCGACGGACGCGACATGGGGACCGTCGTCTTCCCCGGCGCGCCGCTCAAGATCTTCCTCGACGCCAGCCCCGAGGTGCGTGCCGAGCGTCGATATAAACAGTTGAAAGAAAAGGGGTTGGATGCTAACCTCGCGCAACTTGTCGTAGATATCCGCGAGCGTGATGAGCGTGACCGCAACCGTCCGGTGGCCCCACTGCGTCCGGCCGAGGATGCGGTTTTCGTCGATTCCACCTCCATGTCTGTCGCTGAAGTGCTCGATCGGGTTCTGGAAGAGGTGAGGCGCGTCTTCCCGGAACCGGTCCTATAGATGGATTGGACGCTTCCAGCCGCGCAGGTCGCGGCCTCGGGCGTCTTCGAAAGGTGGGTCGGTGCAGAACGCGCCGACCTTTTCGTTTAATTGAAACCCCTCGCTCCGGATGGGGCGGGATAGCGCGCCGTTCTCAGGATAACTGGATCTCATGACCGAAAGCTTTGCCGAACTTTTTGAACAGAGTCTGAACACCACCCAGCTGCAGCCGGGCACCATCGTTATCGGAACCGTGATCGAGATCACCTCCGACAACGTCGTCATCAATGCCGGACTCAAGTCCGAAGGCATCATTCCACGCAGCCAGTTCCTGTCTCCCGAAGGTGAGCTGGAGGTCGCTGTCGGCGACGACGTCGAGGTCGCCCTGGATGCCGTCGAGGACGGTTTCGGCGTCACCCGTCTGTCCCGCGAGAAGGCCAAGCGTTTCGCCGCGTGGGACTTCCTGGAGAAGGCGTTCGAGAACGCCGATACCGTCAAGGGCATGATCAACGGCAAGGTCAAGGGCGGCTTCACCGTCGACCTGGGGACCGTGCGTGCCTTCCTGCCGGGCTCCCTGGTCGACGTGCGTCCGGTGCGCGATACCACCTACCTCGAAGGCAAGGAGCAGGAATTCAAGGTCATCAAGCTCGACCGCAAGCGCAACAACGTGGTCGTCTCCCGCCGCGCCGTGGTGGAAGAGGAATACAGCGCCGAGCGCGAGCAGCTCCTCAAGAACCTCGAGGAGGGCATGGAAGTCAAGGGTGTGGTCAAGAACCTCACCGACTACGGCGCCTTCCTGGATCTGGGCGGTATCGACGGCCTGCTGCACATCACCGACATGGCCTGGCGCCGCGTCAAGCATCCTTCCGAGGTCGTCGAGATCGGCGACGAGATCAGCGTCAAGGTGCTCAAGTTCGACCGCGAGCGTCAGCGCGTCTCCCTCGGCCTCAAGCAGATGGGAGAGGATCCGTGGGTCAACATCTCGCGCCGCTACCCGGAGAGCACCCGCGTCTTCGGTAAGGTCACCAACATCGCCGACTATGGCTGCTTCGTCGAGATCGAAGAGGGTGTCGAGGGTCTGGTGCACGTCTCCGAGATGGACTGGACCAACAAGAACATCCATCCGAGCAAGGTCGTGGCCTTGGGCGACGAGGTCGAGGTCATGGTGCTGGATATCGACGAGGAGCGTCGCCGCATCTCGCTCGGCATCAAGCAGTGCGCCATGAATCCTTGGGACGAGTTCGCCGCCACCCACAAGAAGGGCGACCACGTCTCCGGCAAGATCAAGTCGATTACCGATTTCGGTATCTTCATCGGTCTGGACGGCGGCATCGACGGCCTGGTCCACCTCTCCGACATTTCCTGGGACGAGGCCGGCGAGCAGGCACTGCGCCGCTACAAGAAGGGCGACGAGCTCGAGACCGTCGTCCTGTCGGTCGATCCCGAGCGCGAGCGTATCTCGCTCGGTGTCAAGCAGCTCGACAAGGATCCCTTCTCCAGCTTCGTGGCCCTGCACGAGAAGGGCAGCGTGGTGACCGGCGTGATCGCGGACGTGGATGCCAAGGGTGCGACCATCACCCTGGCCGACGGCGTCGAAGGCTATCTGCGGGCCTCCGAGATCTCGCGCGACCGTGTCGAGGATGCGCGCTCGGTGCTGCGCGTCGGCGAGGAGATCGAGGCCAAGTTCCTCGGTGTCGACCGCAAGAACCGCACCCTGTCCCTGTCCATGAAGGCCAAGGACATGGAAGACGAGCAGACCGCGATGAAGGGCTATGCACGCGAGGCCGCCAGCGGCACCGCGACCCTGGGCGACATTCTGAAGGAGCAGATGGAGGAGGCGCAGCGGGGCAACTGATCGCCGCTGTTCCTACTTGAGTGCGGGGCCCGTCATGGGCCCCGCTGGCTTATCCCAGGAGTCGAAACCATGACGAAATCGGAGCTGATCGATATTCTGGCCGCCGAGCAGGACCATTTGCCCTATAAGGATGTGGAGGAAGCGGTTAGAAAGATCCTCGAGCGCATGAGTACGGCGCTCGCGTCCGGAGAGCGAATCGAGATTCGCGGATTCGGAAGCTTTTCGCTGCACTATCGCCCGCCGCGCATCGGGCGCAACCCCAAGACCGGCGACTCGGTGTCGCTGGCCGGCAAGCATGTTCCGCACTTCAAGCCGGGCAAGGAGCTGAGGGATCGCGTCAACCAGGCATTTCAGACGACGCTCGATTCCCAGCCGCCCACCTCGGAAGATCAGGACGCCTTGATCGAGGACGAGCCCGATCGGTTGCAGGTCGCGGCATCCCGCTGATCCGGCGTCTTGATTTCAGTTGTCAGCCTCTAGCGACCAGCTTCCAGCCGCCATTCCCTTTTCCGAGCCTTCCGCGTTCCGAGGTCCCGATCCAATGGATCAGGTCCGCCGGGGCGTCGTGCTCGATGCCAATGAATCTGGAGGCTGCTGGAGGCTGGGGGCTGGAGGCTCTCCTTCAGCACCCGTTGACCGATAGCTTTTCCTCGTCTCTCCAGACGATGCGCCTGGCCGGAAAGCGGCAGGAGAAGATGGCGCCGCGTTCGGGTTCGCTGGAGATCGTCAGCCGTGCCTCGTGACGATTCAGGACGTGCTTGACGATCGCCAGTCCCAGGCCGGTCCCGCCCGACTCGCGCGAGCGGGCGCGGTCGACGCGATAGAAGCGCTCGGTGAGTCGCGGCAGGTGCTCGGGGGCGATGCCCGGACCGTCGTCCTCGACCGAGAACCAGGCCCCGTCCTCGTCGCAGCACCAGCGGATGCCGATTCGCGTCCCGTGCGGGGTGTGCTTGATCGCGTTGAAGATGAGATTGGAGAATGCGCTGCGCAGCTCGGGCTGATTGCCGAGCAGCAGCAGATCGTCGTCGACGTGGATCTCCATAGGGTGCCGGCCGCCGCTGAGCGCCTGCGCCTCCTGCATGATGAGATGCAGCTCGTCCGGCACGTCGGCCGTCTGTTGTTCCTCGGGGCTCTCGTCCATCTCGAGCCGGGACAGGGTCAGCAGATCGTCGATGATGGAGCGCATCCGCTCGGTCTGGTTGTGCATCAGGGTCAGCGGACGCCGGTGGTTGATGGGAGTGATGGGTGCGTCGAGCAGATTCTCCAGGAATCCGGCGATGACGGTCAGCGGCGTGCGCAGCTCGTGCGAGGCGTTGGCCACGAAATCGCGCCGGATCATGTTCAGGTGATAGATCTTGGTGATGTCGCGTCCCACCACCAGACGTTGCTTCTTGCGCTCGCCGAATGGGGTGATGCGCAGCGACAGCATGATGGCCCGGTTGTGCTCCGGGGCGATGTCCAGCGGGCGCATGTATTCGCTGGTCTCGATGAAGTCGTCGAGACCCGGATTGCTGAGCAGATCGGTGAAGAGCCGCCCGTCGTCATCCGGCCAATGGATGTTCATGAGCTTGGCCGCGGCCGGGTTGGCCCAGTCGATCCTCAGCTGCTTGTCGAGGATCACCAGCGCGTCCGGGACCGCGTTGGCCGCCTCGCGGAAGCGCCGGGTGAAGCGTATCTGACGCTTGCGGCTCTTGCGTCCGCGCTGCTGGTAGCGGGCGATGCTGCGATAGACGTCGCCCCAGAGTCCGCGCGGAAAGGGCGGGACCAGGCGGTGCTGGCGGCGGATCAGGAGCGCCAGGCGAATCAGATGATAGAGCGAGCGCGTCGTATAGGGCAGCAGGGCGAGCGGCCAGATCAAGGCCGGATCCGCCCCCATCGACGCCAGCGCGATGACGGCGGCGGTCGGCAGCAGCACGAGATTCAGCTCGAAGATCAGGGGGCGGCGCATGGACTCCCCCTCGATGTCGCTCTGATCGCTCAACCCCTTGTCGCTCCCCCTTGAAGCTCGATCGAGCTCAGAGCTTGTCCGAGAAACGATAGCCGACGCCACGGACCGTCTGCAGCAGACGGTCGTGCCCGGTCGATTCCAGCGCCTTGCGCAGACGGCGGACGTGTACGTCCACGGTGCGCTCCTCGACATAGACCTGATCGCCCCAGACCTGATCCAGCAGCTGCGAGCGGCTGAAGGCCCGGTCGGCATGGGTCATGAAGAAATGCAGCAGGCGGTACTCGGTCGGCGCCACGTCGATGGCGTGTCCCTCGGCGCTGACCCGGTGGCTGATGTTGTCGATGCGCAGACCGCCGATGTCGATCTCGTCCGCCGGCTCGTCCGGCTTGGTCCGGCGCAGCACCGCCTTGACCCGGGCCACCATCTCGCGCGGCGAGAAGGGCTTGGCGATATAGTCGTCGGCGCCCGTGTCCAGTCCCTTGACCCGGTCCTCCTCCTCGCCGCGCGCGCTGATCATGATGATGGGCACGGTGCGGGTCTTGGGGTTCTGCTTGAGCTGCTGCGCAAGTTCCAGACCGGAGCGGCCGGGCAGCATCCAGTCGAGCAGGATGAGGTCCGGGCTCTCGTTCGAGAGCAGACGGCGCGCGTCGTCGGCGTGTCCGGCCTCCATGACGCGGAACTCGGCGCCTTCCAGTGCGAAGCGCATCACTTCGCGGATATCGGGTTCGTCGTCGACGACAAGGATGGATGCCATGGCCACGGGTCCTGGTGCTGGGGACGTTCGGGCAGGAACGTCTCCGGTGAAGGCGGTCTCCTCACGCAATTCGTATGCCGATATTGGGCGAGGTGTAATGCGGCCTTATTTTATTGACGACTGATTACGGTCAGATGACCGTGATCTCAGGGTCGCGTCAGGGTTGGCCGAATCCTCGCTCACGACGTCCGCCGAGCGCCCTCCCGAACCCGTATGAAGTCTTCGGCCACGGGGTCGATCCGGTCGGGGCGGTCGCGCCGGCTGACCAGAACGATGGCGAGTGTCGACAGGATCATTCCGGGGACCAGCTCGTAGAGATCGAAGAGTCCGCCCTCGAGCTGTTTCCAGACCACCACGGTCAGGCCGCCGGTCAGGATGCCGGCCAATGCCCCCAACTTGCTCATGCGCGGCCAGTAGAGCGACAGGATCAGGGCCGGGCCGAAGGCGGCCCCGAACCCGGCCCAGGCATAGGAGACCAGTTCCAGGACCATGGTATCCGGGTCCAGGGCGATGATGAAGGCGCACACCGAAACCAGCGCGACCGCGATGCGTCCGACCATGACCAGCTCCGATTGGCTGGCGGACCGGCGCAGAAAGGTGCGGTAGACGTCCTCGGTGAAGGCGGACGAGCAGACGAGCAGCTGCGAATCCGCGGTACTCATGATGGCGGCCAGGATCGCCGCGAGCAGGATGCCGGCCACCAGGGGATGATAGAGCTGATTGGTCAGGACGATGAAGACGGTTTCGCGCGCGTCCTCGGCGAGGGGCGGATCGATCAGCAGAATGCCGGCGAGTCCCGTCAGAACGGCGCCCGTGAGCGTCAGCGCCACCCAGCCGACCGCGATCCGCCGGGCGGTTCCGACCTTCTCGTGCGACGCGATCGCCTGGAAGCGTGCCAGGATGTGAGGCTGTCCGAAATAGCCGAGTCCCCAAGCCGCGAGGGAGAGGATGCCGATGAGCCCAAGCGGACTGCCGTCGGCGTGGGTCCAGGGATCGAGCAGCTCGGGATTGGCCGCCGCGATGCGGCCCAGCGCCGGATCCGTCCCGCCGATCAGGTCCAGGGCCATCAGCGGTACCAGGATCAGCGCCAGGGCCATCAGCAGCCCCTGCAGGACGTCCGACCAGGAGACGGCGAGAAAGCCGCCGAAGGCGGTGTAGATGAGGATGGAAAGGACCGCCAGAGCGATCGACACGACATAGTCGATCCCGAACACGGACTCGAACAGCTTGCCGCCGGCCACCAGGCCGGAGGCGGTATAGATGAGGAAGAAGAGCAGGATGAAGAGCGCGGCCAGGCCGCGCAGCAGGCCGGAGCGGTCGTCGAAGCGCTTGCTGAAATATTCGGGTAGCGTCAGGGCGTCATCATAGGCGGCGCTGAAGATCCGAAGCCGTCGCGCGACCAGCCGCCAGTTGAGCCAGGTGCCCAGCAGCAGTCCTCCGGCCAGCCAGATGGATTCCAGTCCGGCCGCATAGGCGAATCCCGGGAGTCCCAGCAGCAGCCAGCCGCTCATGTCCGAGGCGCTGGCGCTCAGTGCGGCCACGCCACTGTGCAGCGTGCGCCCGCCGAGGATGAAATCGGACAGGTTTCGAGTCCGCTGATAGGCGTACCAGCCGATCAGCATCACGATGGCGAAATAGACCCCGAAGGTCAGGGCGATGACGAGTGGATCTTGGGTCACGATGGGGCTCCAGGCGGGAGAACTTAGGGTCTTGCTTGTCGAATCGAGCGGAGGCGGCTAGTTTAGAGCCTCTGGAAAGCGGCTTCCAACCGAGGTCGCGCCTGGTTGCGGCGACGAGGATCGTCGTTCTGTCGATCGCTGCTCGGCTCGAGCCCGGCTTCGTCCTGGAGGCCGGCATCGGACCCCGGGCCATACGTACGATGAGGTGACTGCGATGAGTGAAGGCCAGATCCTGAAGGATGAGTCTCTGTATCGAGGACGGGTCATCGACCTGTCATTGGAGACGGTCGAGTTGCCGAACGGCGGACAGGTCGAGCTCGAGATCGTCCGCCATCCGGGCGGAGCGGCTGCGGTCGCGCTCGACGAGCAGGACCGCGTCTGTCTGCTGCGCCAGTTCCGCCATGCCAGCGGCGGCTGGCTGTGGGAGCTACCGGCCGGCCGGATCGATCCGGGCGAGTCCCCGTTCGAGACCGCGCGGCGCGAGCTGGCCGAGGAGGCCGGTCTGGACGCGGCCGACTGGACCGATCTCGGCCCCATGCACAGCTCGCCCGGAATCTTCACCGAGGTGATCCATCTGTGGCTGGCGCGCGGATTCACCAGCCTGGAACCGGCCCACGAGGACGGCGAGGTGATCGAGATCCACTGGCTGCCGCTGTCCCAGGCGCTCGACTGGTGCAACGACGGCACCATCACCGACAGCAAGACCCTGGTCGGGCTCTATCGCGCCGGCGCCCATATCCGGAGCGCCGTCGAGATGCTGTCGGAGGATCCTGGCTGCTGAAAGGGTTTGAACCGCAAGGCGCGAAGAGCGCAAAGAGTCTTGAAGGCTTCGTGGTATAGGGGGGACTCGATGGTATGAGTGCCCAGCCCCACACAAGACATCTTTTCATCCTTCGCGTCCTTTGTGCCTTGCTGTTCGATTATTCTTCTGAATCGACCGAGCGGGCCAGACGCAGTCCGAAGCCGTAGTGGCGGACGCTCGGGTCGTAGCGGAAGCGGAAGGCGGAGCGTGCGCCGTTGGGGTAGAGGTACCAGGCGCCGCCGCGCAGGATTCGGGTGAGCTTGCCGTTGCCGAGACGCTGGCAGTCGGTCGTCCAGGCGCTGCCGTCGGTCGGCGCGCCCTCGTAGTTGGGGTGGTAGCAGTCCCCGACCCATTCCCAGACGTTGCCGAGGATGTCGTGGAGTCCCCAGGGATTGGCGGGTTTCAGTCCGACCGGATGGGGATGCTCGCGTGAGGAGTCCAGATACCAGATGTTGCGGATGAGATCCCGGTCGTCCTCGCCGTCGCCGAACCAGTAATGGGTCCGGGTGCCGGCGCGCGCGGCATATTCCCACTCTGCCTCGCTCGGCAGGCGATAGCCGCCCTCGAGGTCGGCGCGCCGGTTGAGCGTGCGAACGAATGTCTGGGCGTCCTCCCAGGTGACCTGCTCGACCGGGTTGTCCGGATTCTTGAAGTGACTCGGATTCTCTCCCGTCACCGCCTCCCATTGACGCTGGGTGACCTCGGTCACCCCCAGATAGAAGGGGGCGGAAAAGGTCACGCGGTGCGCCGGAACCTCGGTCGCGTCGCAGTCGTCGCGGCTGGCGTCGCAGCCCATCTGGAAGCTGCCGGCCGGGATCAGGCGAAAGCGCATCCCCAGCGCGTCGGTATAGGTCTCGGGCGGCTCGGCCTGAACGGCGGCCGAGATCAGCAATCCCGCGAGGGCCGCGCCGAGTCGGCGACGGCGGGTGAATCTCCTGCTGTGGATCATGTGTCGGTTCGGGTGTCCGTCGGGTCGGCGCGGATCTCCTCGTCTCCGGCGATTCCGAAGAAGAGGATCGCCAGGTAGCAGATGAGCGCCGACATGAAATGGGCATAGAGCGACAGCGAGGCGCTCAATGGAAAGGCCGCGACCATGAGCGTCATGCCCCAGGGCATGGCCTCGTAGCGTCCGGCCCGTGCCATCTTCCACAGCGCGGACAGGATGACAATGAAGAAAAGCAAATAGCCGGCCAGACCTACCGTGCCCGTTTCGGCTCCGACCTCGAGCAGGAAGAGGTGCGGCTGGCTGCGGTGTCTCTCGTCGCCCCCCGAATAGCGCGGATAGGCGTCGGGGAAGCCCCTGACCCCGATGCCGTTGACCGGGTTCTGCTCCCACATCGCGTAGCCCGCCTTCCAGTGCGGCAGACGATCGCTGACCGCGGTGTTCATGGCCTGGTAGTCGCCCGAGACCAGCCCCGTGAGCTGGGTGAAGCGGTCGCGCAGCCAGTCCGACTGCGCCAGGGCGACGCCGCAGATGAGCGCGGTGACCACCAGTCCGGCGATGATCTTGCGTCGATCGATGCGGGTCCCGATCAGCCTGAGGAAAATCCCGTAGAGGATCGCGCCGAGCACGAGCAGCATCCAGGACACCCGACTTCCGCCGTAGAGGATGGCGGTCAGATAGGGAATCAGCAGCAGCCAGAGGATCGGAAGGCGTCTGCCGAAGCGATACAGCGCGTGGA
This sequence comes from Imhoffiella purpurea, assembly GCF_000585215.1. Classification (GTDB taxonomy): domain Bacteria; phylum Pseudomonadota; class Gammaproteobacteria; order Chromatiales; family Chromatiaceae; genus Imhoffiella; species Imhoffiella purpurea. The sequence continues at coordinate 40,081 of NZ_AONC01000004.1, forward strand.
GGAAGAGCGGCGAGAAGATGGCGAGCACGATCCCCAGTCGCACCCCCGGCAGCATGCCGGTGAGCCGGCCCTGCTCGAAGACCTCGCGGCCGAAGATGTTGTGGCCGAACGCGAGCTGGACCATACCGTCCAGCGCCCAGAACGAGAGGACGGCCAAGACGCCGGCGAGTATCAGGTCCGAGTGCGCGGCGAGGTTCAGGCGTTGGACGATGAAATAGCCGGCGAAGAGATAGATGAGATAACGGGCGGCCACCGTCAGGCTGGCGCCGAGGAATTCGGCGTCGAGGAGCGAGATCAGTATCGGGATCCAGATGCAGAGAAAGGCCGCCAGATACCAACGGAACCAGGGGCCCTGAGTCTGTCTGGGGTTGCGGACGAATTCGACCAGGCCGATGACGGCCAGGAGCGCCAGCGTGTGCCGATACATCTCTCCGACCGAGAAGAACAGCAGAATGCCGATCGCCAGCAGCGGCAGCCACAGGGTCGGCCTCGACCCGCCTTGGTCGTGATGGCCGCCGGACTTGAGCGTCGTGAAGGGTAGAGGCATGTTCGTGGAGACCCTTGGAGGATTGTGATGACTGGATCTGGATGTCGTGTCTTGGGCCGCACTCAATCAGGCGCGGCTCTGCAGTCCGCGTCCCGCCCGAAAAAGAGCCGGTAGAGCATGAGCGCGCCGATCAGGACCAGGAAGAAGGAGGTGACCACGTCGCTCAGGAAATGTCCGCCCGCCGCGATGCGGACGAAGCCGACCATGAGGCTGTAGATCAGCGCCGCCGCGACCCACCAGGATCTGCACCCGGCAAGCACCGCCGCGACCACGACCAGATAGGCTGCCGCCGCCGCATGGCCCGAGCTGAAGGAGCCGCCGCCCTGATCCGAGGGCACGAAAGGCGGCGAGAAGGCCCTGGTGCCGTCGAACTCCATCACCTGCACGGGGCGGGCGCGTCCCCAGTGCTCCTTGAGGGTCGAGTTGACCAGCAGGCCCGGCACCAGGATCAGCACGGCCAGCAGATAGAGCAGCTTGCGCCCGGGCACCCGCCGAAACCACCAGAGCCCGCCGAGAAAGACGACGACGCTCGTCGTCGCGACGTTCACCGACCAGTAGAGTAGACGCTCCAAGGGCTGCTCGCGCAGCTCGAATCCGGTCTCGGGGGAGAAGAAGGCGCCGGAGACCCAGAGGTCGATCCGGGGTGCGGCGAGCATGATGTCGGCAAAGGTGAAGAATAGGATCCAGATCGCGATCGGAACCCCGAATGGTTTGGATGCGCGCATGACGGAAGGACAGCCTGGAGGAGATAGTGGGTGGGCAGGCGATAGGGCGCCGAGGACGCTGGATATGCCTGTTGGGTCGAGTCCGGATGATACCTCAAGAGCAGGGGGAGTCGAGACGGGGGGATGGTCTTTCAGCTCGAGCCATCCATGCCCCGGCGGGTTCGCGTCCGCTTCGACTCAAGGCCAAGGTCGCGAGCGAAATCGCCGCAACCCAGGAATTGATAGAGTATCCGGTGCAGCGACCCGGCCACGGCAAGCCGCAGAAGATACCGAACAGCCGGGCATTCTGGCCGCAAAGGAGACGCCGGTCAGGCGGCTGGCCGGCGTCTTGGTGGATTCCTTATTCGAACAGGGCATGGATTAGTTCTGGGGGCCGGGTGCCGTTGCGCGAGGCGATCTCCTCGATCGACTGGGCCGTGCTGGCGACCTTGAATCCCTCGGATTGCAGTTTGGTGGCCAAGCTGTCGGCACTCGTGTCCAGCAGGGGCGCGATCTCGGTCAGCGGGGCACGCTCGAAGCTGTGAAAGATGCGGTGACGCGCGTTGCCGCCTTCATGCGTGCCGGAGACGACCATGAGGGACAGGGTTGCCAGTGTGACCACGGCGATGATTCCGAGCGCCTTGCGTTGGGCGAAATAGCCTTTGAAGCCGCGCCAATGGGTGGCGATGTGGAGGCCGACGAAGACAGCGAAGGCCAAGCCGATCCATTCGTGGGCCAGCTTCACCGGGTCGTGCATGCCGAAGAACATGAGCACGCCGGAGACGGACACGAAGACGCCGGCGGCGATGATGGCCGGTGTGGACCATTGACGGGTGTTCAGACTGATCATGACGAGAACCTCTCTCGATGTGGTTGTGAAATCGGCTGGAAACTGGGCGGTTCGAGAATCCCGTGAGCGGGTCGCCGCGTTCCATGAATGCTATTTCACGACTCCCCTGTGTCCGGGACTTGCCGAGAGAGGGCGGGTTTTGTGACATCATGTGACAAGGCCCGGTATCGACACAGGCTGTCACCGACATCGGCTGGAGTTACCGAGCGTTGGTGGGCCGATTGCGATGGGACTTCTGAACCTGGCTCAAGATAGCGTTCGATCGAACCCAAGGCCGTTGCCGGTGACCGCCTACATGCCGACAGCCGACTGCAGAGCCCGGGCTGCATGCTGCGCGAGATGCTCGCAGATCTGTTGGCTGGGCAGGGATTGGTGTGGGCTATGGCTGTGTGCGACGTCTATCCTGACAGAGGGGGCGATCGGATTCGAATGTCTGGATATGGGGCTGAGTCTCGACGACCTCTACGAAGAGGTGGATTGATCCTGCAGCAACCAACCGGCCCACTCGGGCAATTCCTCCTGGGTCGGAATCTCCACGCGGCCGGCGCGGATCGCCGCGATCTGCCGGAAGGGATCGTCGGCGCGCGAGTTGTCCAGGATGCGCACCTGATCGCAGAGGGGGAGGGCCGTTCTGACGTGGCCGAGCAGCCTCGGGATGCGGGCCGAGATCTTGTCGGCCGGGACCGAATGGCCGCCCTCGACGACGCGTTGAGCGACGCGGGCCTGGTTGAGCTCCGGGCTTTCGAGGTGGATGAAGACGAGCAGGATTTCGTAGCCGAGCGTCTTGGCCTGGGCGATGAAGTCGATTTTCGAGGGGTGCGAGAAAACGGTTTCGAAGCAGAAGCTCCGTCCCTCCTTCAGGAGGCGCTGGCGCAGCTCGGCGGCCACCTTGGCCGCGTCGTAGCTGCGCCCCTCGGGGGCGTCCGGATATAGGTCCCGGGCGATCAGGTCGGCGTTGACGAAGGGCAATCCCAGAGGGGCGAGCTGGAGGCGGTAGAAGGTGCTCTTACCGGCGCCATTGCCTCCGGCGAGCAGCCACAGCTGCTTTCGCTCCCTCACGAATCGAACTCTGTCGCTTCGATGAAGCGCCCTCCATTGAATGTGCCGACGGCGATCTGGCCGTGTGGGCCGATGCGTTCCAGATAGCCTGGATGCGCGCGTGAGATCTGATAACGGATCGGGCTGGATGTCACGGCTGCGGAGAGGGCTCCCTGGGTACGTTTCTGCTCGAGCGCGCGGAATACCTCATCCGGATCCAGGGGGGGAGATACGACGGGTTCGACGCGGACTCGCGCCAATCCGGTCGTGATCGACAGCAGTGAGTCCGGATTCAGCAGGTTCGAGACCTGGCGTCCTATGCTGGCCCAATATTCGATCTGCTCGGCCGTGCTGCGATGGAAGCGTTCGCCCGTGACTGCGGCGGCCTGCATGAGGTCGTCCTGTAGACGAATGGGTGAAGCGGATTTCGGCATGGATCGAGATCCCGGTGGAGGTCATGGAAAAAACGTAGCAGAATGCTACATTTTGGTCAATGTGGATACAGCGGCGGGGCTCGGGCTCAGGGTGGTACCCGATTCGGCATCCGGATGAGGGGTGAAAAAACCGGCGCTCAAGTCGCGCAGGCAGTCGCCGCAGAGGCAGTCGTCGTAACGGGCTCGCACGCTCGCGGTCGCGGCCGGTGTGAGCGGGATTCTCATGCAGTCGCACCGCTCGACGTGCGCCGCGAGACACGCGAAGGTTCGTCCGCAGCGCGGACAGACCTTGTCGCGCCGCGTGCCCGGCGGGTCGGCCATGGTTTCGGGACCGATCAATGGGCCAGCATGAAGGCGGTGAGGTCGGCGATCTCCTGGTCGGTCAGCTCGACCTTGGGCATCTGGGCGCCGGGCAGCGTGCCTGTCGGATCCTTCAGATAGGCATTGATCCAGGCGGCGTCGCGTCTTGATCCGAGGTCGTCGAGCGGACCGCCCAGGTCCGCCATGGGACCGGACTCTCCGGCCAGGGTGTGGCAGAGATTGCAGGTCTTGGAGGCGTAGAGGCCGGCGCCGCGCTGGACGTCGCCGTCCTGCGCGAGGACGCTCGAGCCGATGAGCGACAGACTCAGCAGCGCGGTGGTGAAAACTGGATGGGACATGGCACTACTCCGAAGGGGTGTCCGCCGTTCCGGTCTTGGCCTCCTTGGATGTCTCCGGAGTCGGACTCAGATGGTCGAGAAGGTCCTTGTGGCCCACATGCATGTGGCAGGTGACGCATTGCATTTCGCCGTCGTTGGCGAAATAGGCCCGATGGCCGTAGAGGGCGGCGGGCTGCTGATCGGGCGCCCGGTCCAGCCCGGCATGGCAGATCAGGCAGCCGGAGTCGTAGACGAAGTCGCCGCGCCGTTCCAGTCCGGCGGCCCAGTCGGGCTCCCTGAAGATGGACAGGAACTCGCCCCAGACGTCGATGATCCCTGTCTCCGCCTTGGCGAGGAGATAGTCCGTCCGTCCGGTGTGGGGAAGATGGCAGTTGGCGCAGGGGGCCACCAGACCCTTGGGGTTGGCCCCGCCATGAACGTCCGCCGCATGGGATTCGGCGAATGGCTTCATGGTGTGGCAGACGGAGCAGAACTCGGCTCCGGCGGTGGCTTCCAGTGCGCTCTGGGTCAGTATCCAGGAACCGGCCACGAAGGCCGGCGTCAGCACGCAGAGACCCAGGATGAGAAATATCCAGATGCGGATCTTCATCGGTATTGGCTTCGGTTGTTCGACATCTCCGATGGTACGCCTCCCGCCTCGGTGCCGCCAGGGGGATGGGTGCTTCAGTAGTCGCTAATTTCAGCGATTTCCGATACTTGTACCGGGCTGACGGCATCTTCTCGGGTTTGGGCGCCTGGGCGCGGATTGCGGCCTTCGGACGTCTTGTCTTAACCTGAGACGAGACCAACCCCTTGGAAACCGTCGGCTCGATGATGGCGGTCGTTCGCGATTCAATCCGCCCTCACGGGCGAGGCTAGGCATGCTGCTCGAAGACACAGACCGCTATGCACTGCGTCGGCAGGGACGCTATCTCTTCGCCGAACTCAAACGCCCGCATCTGGTGCTCAGCACCTGCCGCGTCAACGGCGGCCTGCGCGAGGATCTGAGCCATGTCGCCAACCATCAGAGCTGCGAGGGCGTCGGTCATCGGCTGCCTCCGGGCGTCGATCCGGGGCGCGAGGCCCTGCATGTCCGCGCCTGCGCCGAGGCCGGGCTTCCGCCCGCGACCACGGCGCTCATGGCGACCGCCGCCAATATGCAGTGTGCCGTGCTGGGCCGGGCCGAACATGCCGATCTGAGCGTGACGGTGGCGGCGACGGCCGGGGTTCTCAGCAATGCGACCCGTGCCGGCGATCCGGCCGGCTGGCACGAATATCCCGACGGCAGCCGTCCGCTGGAGGCGCCGGCTATCGAGGCCGCCTCTCCGGACGCCCGCGGTTCCGGCACCATCGTGACGCTGGTCTTCATCAACCAGCCCTGCACCCCGGCCTGCCTGGTGCGGGCCGCGACCATGGTGACCGAGGGCAAGAGCACGGCCGTGCTCGACCTGCGCATGCCGAGCATCCAGTCGTCCGGGCTCGCGACCGGGACCGGGACCGACCAGATCGCCATCGCCGCTCCATTGGCGCGCGGCGAGGAGTGGGAGCGCCATTGGGCCGGCGGCCACAACACCCTGGGCGAGCTGCTCGGGCGCGCGACCCACGCGGCGGTGACCCGCTGTCTGCTGCTGCAGAACGGGGTCTGTGCCGAGCTGCGGCGCTCGCTGTGCGGCGCCCTGGGTCGGCACGGCTGCCATGAGGCGACCTTGTGCGAGCGTGCGCGGGCCGAGCTGGATCCGGAGACCGCGCAGCTGTTCGAGTCCAATCTGCTTGCCATCATCCATGACCCGCAGAGCGCCGCGGCGGCCTATGCCCTGGCCGAGATCCTGGATCTCGGCCGAACCGGGGTGCTGCACCGCGAGGTGGCGCGCGAGTCCATCCTCAATCAGGCCGCGCTGCTCGCGGCGGCGGTCGCGGTGGCGCCGGAGCGTTTCGTCGAGCTGCGCGACTCGCTGCATCGTCGCGACGAGCTGGATCCGGGCGAGCTGGCGGCGCTGGCCGTGGTCACCGGGTTCGCGCACAAATGGACCTGAACGCGCATCTGGCGCTGATCCTGGCGGCCTTCGTCCTGGATCTGGTCTTCGGCGATCCCGTCTATCGGCTCCATCCGATCCGTCTGCTCGGGATCTGGAGTCTGGCGTGCGAGCGCTGGCTGTTCGGTCTCGGACTGAACGGCCGGATCGGCGGGGTTCTGCATTGGCTGCTGGTGGTCGCTGGTGCGCTCGCGGGCTGGTGGGGCGTGCGCGAGGGGCTGGTGTGGCTTCATCCCTGGCTGGCTTGGTGCTGGGATCTGTTCCTGGCCTACAGCCTCCTGAGTTTGGGCGATCTGCTCGTCCATGGCCGGCGCGTACTGGATGCGCTGCCCGATCTGCCCCGCGCACGACAGGCGGTCTCGATGCTGGTGGGGCGCGATACCGATCGGCTGGGACAAGACGGCGTCGTTCGCGCGACCATCGAGAGCCTTTCCGAGAATCTCACCGATGGCGTGCTGACGCCGCTGTGGGCACTCTGTCTCTTGGGTCTGCCGGGGCTCGTCCTGGTGAAGGCGGTCTCCAATCTGGATTCCATGGTCGGCTTCAAGAATGAACGCTATGCCCGTTTCGGCTGGGCCGGCGCGCGCTCGGACGATCTGGCGCACTGGCTGCCGGCACGGCTCTCGGTGCCCCTGATCGCCCTCGCGTCTGCGTTGATGCGGCTGCATCCCGTCCTCGCCGTGCGCGCGGCGCTGCGTGATCACGCGCTCCTGCCCAGCCCCAACTCGGGCTGGAGCGAGGCCGCCTTCGCTGGCGCGCTGCGGGTGCGTCTCATCGGCCCCATCCATGCGGGCGGACGCCTGGTCACGCAGGTCTACATGGGCGACCCGGACTGGCCGGCCGATCTCGATGCCGGTCATCTGCGCCAGGCGCTGCGGCTCATCCGTATCAGCTCGCTGCTGGCGCTGGCGTTCGGACTGGCGTTGGCCGCTGTGCGGCCGATGAGTGTTTGAACCGCAAAGACCGCAAAGAGAATCAGAAAGGCATTTGCGTGCTTTGCGCCTTTGCGGTTCGATTTTCGAAGTCCTGATTCATGCCAGGAAGAGACGTTCCAGGGCTCCTCGGCCGAGGTTGCCGCGCTGGTCCTCCGCTTCGATGAAATAACGCACGTCGCCCAGCCCGGGCGGCAGTTCGGCCGTGAAGTAGTGGGCGGTTACCCTGGCCCCGGTCTGGCAGGGGTAGGGGCCATGATCGGTCATGGTCAGGGTGCGCTCTCCCTGCGGGTCGCGCAGATGCAAAGTAACCCTTTTCAGCCCCGAGAGGTCGTGCACGAACGTGTGCACGGTCGCCTCGCGGGGTGCGTCGACCAATCCTCCTTGACCCCACTGCTTGCCGCCCGGGTTCTCGGGGGTGACCCATGGCGGGAAGATGGTCGGCCCGGTCCGGTCGGCGCTGCCGACGAGCCGCTCGAAGTCGCTCCCGGCGATCGACCAGGCGCGATTGGCCGCGTTCGTCACCTGCTGGTCCCAGACGCTCTGGCCGGTCCAGTACCAGTAATCGCTGGCCTCGGCGGTGAGCAGGAGCCGGGTGAGCTCCGGGAGCGAGGGATGATCCGGCTCGCTGTCCTCCAGGCTGTGAACGGCGTTCTGCAGCGCGGTCAGCACCGCCCAGGAGTTGAGATCCGGGGAATAGGGCTCGCGATAGCGCCCGAACCATTTCATGAACTGGGGGTCGCCGTTGTCGGCGCCGCTCCAGGATCCGGCCTCGATATGGACCGCCCGGTCCGGATCCGGCGGGAAGCGCTGCAGATAGTCGGCGATGCCGATCAGCTCGAAGCGCGGGTCGGCGGCCAGCCATTCGATCATGCGCGCCGTGTTGTGGCGGTAATAGCTCTCGGCGCCGCCGCCGTGGTTGTCGCCGTCCGAGTGCAGGAGGAGAAAGGGCGGATGCTCGGGGTCGAATCCGCCGTGGTCCTGCAGGTGCTGGTAGAGCTGATCGAAGACGTCCGGATATTGGAGCGCGCCGAATCCGCCGCGCGCGTCCTCGTTGCCGATGTAACGCTCGGCGGGGATGCCGACGATCTTGTGGGTGGTGCCGTCCGGATCCGTGTAGGCGAGATATTCGGGCCTGAGCAGGCTGGGCGCGATCTCGGATCCGGTCCAGACGTTGTGCAGACGCAGCCAGTCGGTCACCGCCGGGTCGACCTGGTCGGCGGGATTCGGCGGCAGCATGCCCTCGCTGGGTCCGGCATAGGGATAGTCCCGACAGGCCCGGTAGCGATGGATGGAGTCGTACATCACGGCCTGGATGCCGGCGGCGTTCAGTGCCGGGATGATGCGCGGATGGAAGGCCGTCTCGGGCGGGAAGAGGATAGCCGAGGCGGGGGCGCCGAAGGTCTTGGGGATCAGGGCGCGATGGAGCTGGATCTGGCGGACGATGTCGCGCTCCGGGATCAGCGGCATCAGCGGGTGGTAGAAGCCGAAGGCGCTCAGGTCCAGACGCGGATTGCCTAAACTTGTCCTGAGATGGGCGACCGAGCGGATCTCGCGGGTCCAGTCGGCGAAGCGTCCGCCGCAGCGTCCCTGCTCGGCGCAGCGATCGAGCTGCTCGATCAGCGATCCGCTCCAGCTGCAGGTCAGTCCGCCGTGCGGCAGATCGGCCTCGGCGTACTGACGGATGGCGGCGGTCACGAAATCGACATAGGGTCCCCCGCGCGAGCCGAAGATGGCGTCCTTCTCGCCGTCCCAGGCGTTCGGATCCACCGCGTCGTAGTAGGGCTGATGCATGTGCTTGTGGATGCCGAAATAGAGCTTGGGCAGCGCTCCGCCCTCGACGCGCCGGATGGCGGGGCGGGGCGGGTGCTCCAGCTGGAGCGTGCGGAAGGTCTTGATCCAGTCGTCGCCGCCCGCCAGTTGGATGTCCGACCTGCGGCAGCCCTCGATCTGGATCTGGACCTCGCCGGGACCGACCAGCCCCGCCTGGATCCGGACGCGGTATCTGTGGCCGCCGTCCGGTTCCTGCGAGACCCAGACGATGTGGTCGCCGTTGATCAGCCGCTCGCGGCCATGCTGGCGCAGGATGACCTGCGGGAAGGGGATGGGGCCGTCGGCGATCAGGTCGATCTCGAAGGCCGGATTCTTGCCGGGTGGATCGCAGACGAGACGCTCGGGGAGAAGGATACTCTGCAGTTGCGTGAAGACGCTGATCATGACGACTGGTTCCCTCGCGGATGGCGTGGCTGACCTGCGTAGGATAGCCTTCGGAGTCGGCCGGCGTGGAAATGCGATGTCATTCACGGTATTGGGCCGGCAAAATGGACAGGCTATGTGTTCGACGACCGGTCCTCGAGCGGCTGTCGCCGAGGGCGTGGAAAATGTCGATCGAGGGGCGACAGGGAGTGGATGATCCAAACAACAGAGAATCCTCGGTTCGCGCGGCCTTGCGCCAGGATGTCGACGATCTGCCGCCCGCTCCGGCCGCCGCGGTCAAGCTGCTGCGCCTGACGAGCGACCAGGACACGGACATCGCCACCATCTCGCGCGTGATCGAGACCGAGCCCGCGTTGGCGGCCAAGGTGCTGCACATCGTCAACTCGGCCTTCTATGGATTTCCGCGCAACATCCAGTCCATCCATCGCGCCGTGACCCTGCTGGGACTCTCGGCCGTGCGCCAGGCCGCCATCCAGATCCTCTTCTTCGAGAGCCTGGTGAAGCGCGGCCGCAGCGGCGTGTTCGATCGGCTCTTCTTCTGGCAGCACAGTCTGCTGGTGGCCATCCTCAGCCGATCCATCGGCGAGCGGCTGGGACATCCGGAGCCGGATTCGCTCTATTCTGCCGGTCTGCTGCACGATCTGGGCAAGGTCATCCTCGAGTCCTACGGACGCATCCGCTACAGCGATTTTCTCGGCATCGCCTCAAACAGCGGCAATCCGACGCGTCACGACGAGCGTACCTTCTTCGGCGTTACGCACGACATGGTGGGCGCGGTGGTTTGCGAGCGCTGGGAGCTTCCCGATCTGGTCTGCCGCGTTCAGGAGCTCCATCATGCGCCCAGTCTGTCCACGGGGCTGACGCCCCGGGAGGCTCAGGAGGTCGCCATCGTGGCCATGGCCGACTTCATCGCCTGGACCCAGGGGATCGGATCGGTCGACAACCTCAACAACCCACCGCTGTCTCCCGATGTGCTGATGCATGTGCCCTTGGACGCGATCGATCTCCCGGACCTGCTCGAGCGGGCCGATGCCGAGATCACCGAGATCGGCACCTTCTACGGGCTCCAGTTTCCGACATCGATGCAGCTGCGGGCCAATATGGTGACCGCGGCCATCGGTCTCCGCGGCACCGGTGTTCCGGAGTCCTCCGGTGAGCGCCCGGATCCTCGGCTCAGTCATACGGCCCCCCATCAGAGCCTGGATCCCGAGGAATTCATTCCGGCCACCTTGGACGCGCTTCACAAGGAGTTCGGGATCGACGCTCTCCTGATGATGCAGATCGAGCCCAAGCGGCGCAGCCTGGTCGCCACCCATACCCTGCCGCGATCCGCTCCGGCGGCCGTCAACCGCATGCGCATGGAGCTGGCGATCGATACCCTCTCCGGGGATCTGGTCCGCTGTCTGCGCGAGCGTCGGCCGACGCTGATCCAGGAGTCGCGGGAGAACGACGACATCCTGATGCCGCTCGGTGTCTCGGAGGCGGCGGCCGTGCCCGTGATGAGCAACGGTCGTCTCCTGGGGGTGCTCTGGCTCGCCAACGAGCCCGATGGCCTGCCTCTGGTGATCGGCTATCTGCAGGAGGTGCAGCGCGTCGCCGGCGAATTGGGAATCGCCCTGGAACGCAGCCGGACCTTCGCCCTCGAGCGGGCCAAGGCCGAGATCGACGAGCTGACCAGGTTGTCGAATCGCCGGGCGGTCGATCGGTTCCTTGCGCAGGCGTTCCAGCAGGCGGTCGAATCGGGACGGCTGTTCGCCGTGGGGCTGGTGGATATCGATCGTTTCAAGAGTTTCAACGACACCTTCGGCCATCAGACCGGCGATGACGTGCTGCGGATCGTCGCCGATACCATGCGCAGCATGACCCGCCCGAACGATTTCCTGGGCCGTTACGGGGGAGAGGAGTTCCTGTTCGTGCTGGTCGATAGCGCCGGGAACGGTGCCTTGAGCTATGCCGAGCGCGTTCGGGCTGCCATCGAGCGGCGCGGACGCCTGCTCGTCGATCGCTTTCCGGGGCATGCGCTGACGGCCAGCATCGGCGTGGCCTTGTGCGACGGACGCGGTGCCGATCCATCCCAGGTGGTTGCGGCGGCCGATCGCGCCCTCTACCGCGCCAAGGCCGGTGGTCGCAACCAGGTCGTTCCGGCCTGGACCCCCGCGGATTCGCCCGCGCTCGGTTCCGCCTGATCGGAGATCTTCATGGGCTCGAGGTCGGCCGCGGCATGAAATGCCCCGGACGGATCCCGAGCGCCAGCAGGATGGCGGCATACACCAGTCCGCCGGCCAGGATCCAGGCGAACAGTTTCAGGATCCGCGTCCCCTGATCGAGCGCGATCCAGCTCTCCGGCGAGCCGGAGCCGAGCATGATGAGGGCTCCCATCGCCAGGCTGGCCGAGGCGCCCTTGGCGATGAGCGCCGGCCATCCGGGACGGCTTCGCAGTGCCCCGCAGCGGAGCAGCCCTTGGAGCAGCAGCCCGGCATTGACCGTGGCCGCGACCGTGGTGCCGATGGCGAGTCCGGCATGGCCGAGCGGGTACATGAGCGCCAGGCTGACGCCGATGTCCGCGGTCAGAGCGATGGCGGCGATGCGTACCGGAGACCGGGTGTCGTGACGGGCGTAGTAGCCGGGCGCCAGGACCTTGATCGCCATGAAGCCGAGGATTCCGGGCGCATAGGCCATGAGGCTGAGGCTTGCCATGGTCACGTCCTCGGTGCCGAACGCGTCGGAGTGGAAGAGCGTCGCCATCAGCGGTCCGGAGAGCGCCAGCAGACCGATCGACGCCGGCAGTCCGAGCAGCAGCACCCAGCGCAGTGCCCATTCCAGGGTCGCCGAAAAGGCCTCCGGGTCCTGCTCGGCATGCCGCTGAGACAGGCTCGGCAGGATCACGGTCCCGAGCGCCACCGCCAGGATGCCGAGCGGGAACTCCATCAGCCGATCCGAATAATAGAGCCAGGAGATGCTGCCGGTGGCGAGCAGGGAGGCCAGTATGGTGTCGAGCAGCAGGCTGATCTGGGCCACCGAGACCCCGAAGATGGCCGGCCCCATCGTCATCAGGACACGTCTGACGCCCGGATCCCGGATGTTGAGGCGCGGCCGCGGCAGCAGGCCGAGCTGGCGCAGGAAGGGGATCTGAAAGGCCAGCTGGGCGACGCCCGCGATCAGCACCCCCAGTGCGAGCGCGACGATGGGCCGATCCAGATGCGGCGCCAGCCAGAGTGCGCAGCCGATGAGGCTGAGGTTCAGAATGACCGGGGTGAATGCCGGGACGCCGAAACGCTCATAGGTGTTGAGGATGCCGCCGGCGAGCGCGGTGAGCGAGATGAACAGCAGATAGGGGAAGGTCAGCTGCAGCAGACCGGCGGCCAGCTCGCGCTGATCCGCATCCGCGGCGAATCCGGGCGCGAACGCCAGGATCAGCACCGGGGCGCCGAACACGCCGAGGATGGTGAGCAGCAAGAGCCCGGCGCCGAGCGTGCCCGTGATGTCGTCGACGAAGCGCTTGAGTCCCTCCGGGTCCTCTTGCCGGCGGTATTGGTCGAGCACCGGGACGAAGGCCATCGAGAAGGCGCCCTCGGCGAAGAGGCGACGCATGAAATTTGGAATCTTGAAGGCGACGAAGAAGGCGTCGGTCGCGGCATCGGCGCCGAAGACGCGGGCGACCACCAGATCGCGGACGAAGCCCAGGATACGCGATAGAAGGGTGTTGCCGCCCACCTTGGCGAGCGATGCGGAGAGTGAGGCCAAGCTGGGGCTCCGAAAAATGCGCCGATTATAGAGTTTCGGGCTTCCGTAATAAGCAGTTGACACAGGTCGGCATATCGTTAACAATACGCGATCTTACGTTTTTAATGCAGATTCAAGCAGCCGGATTCTCAGGAGACCCACTTGGCCAATTCAGCACAAGCTCGCAAGCGCGCTCGTCAAGCAGAAGACCGTCGTCAGCGAAACATGGCGCAGCGCAGCACGTTGCGTACCTTCATCAAGAAGGTGGTCAAGGCTATCCGGGCGCAAGACAAGGATGCTGCCATTCAAGCCTTCAAAGAGGCTGTGCCGCAGATCGATCGCGCCGCCCGCAAAGGCCTGATCCACGCGAACAAGGCCGCTCGACACAAGAGCCGCCTCAACGCGCACATCAAGGCGATGGCCTGATAAGAAAACCGGCGACGAGCCGGTTTTTTTATGCCCGCATCCCGTCCCTCGAGTTCCACTCGAGGGACGGGAACGAAATGGGTCAGATGTCCTGCGGTTGGGAGCCGATCCCGGCGCGCTGGCGATAGGCGAGCCCCAGCAGAATCAGCCCGGCCAGCAGCATGGGGATCGACAGCAGCTGTCCCATGGTGAGCCAGTCGAAGGCGAGATAGCCGATATGGGCGTCCGGCGTGCGCACGAACTCGACCAGGAAGCGGAAGGTCCCGTAGCACGCCAGGAAGAGTCCCGAGACCGCCATCATGGGGCGCGGCTTGCTCGAATAGAGCCAGAGGATCGCGAAGAGGGCCAGTCCCTCCAGGCCCGCCTCGTAGAGCTGCGAGGGGTGGACGGCCGGGCTCAGCATCGTGCCGGCCGGCTGATCCAGGCATTGTCTCGGAAAGTCGGCGCAGGGGAGTTGCATGCCCCAGGGCACGTCCGTCCGGTGCCCCCAGAGCTCGCCGTTGATGAAGTTGCCGATGCGCCCGGCGAAGAGTCCGGGCGGGACCAGTGGCGCCAGGAAGTCGGCGACCTGGAAGAAACGCATCCGGTGCCGGCGGGCGAAGAGGAAGATGGCCGTCAGCACGCCGATCAGTCCGCCATGGAAGGACATGCCGCCCTCCCAGACCTTGAGGATGTTGAGCGGGTTGGCCAGGATCTGGTCGTATCCATAGAAGAGCATGTAGCCCAGCCGTCCCCCGGCGATGGTCCCCAGGATGCAGTAGAAGACGAGGTCGTCCAGGCGCTCGGCGCTCCAGGGCGCGCCCATTCGGCCGATGCGCCAGCGTCCCAGCCCCCAGGCCGTGGCGAATCCGACGAGATACATGAGTCCGTACCAATGGACCTTGAGCGGTCCGATGGCGAGTGCGATGGGGTCGATGTCGGGATAGGTCAGCATGTTGGCGGATAGGACGAGTGAGAGTGATCAGCTTAGCGTTCGCGTGTGACAGGTTCGAATGCGGCGGCGGTCGCGGCGAAGTCGAATGCGGGCAGCTTGGGATAGAGCTGGCCCGAGAACTGGTCCGCCCATTCCACCCCGCGGGGCAGCCGCGCCTGCAGTGCCGAACCCGGTTTCGGGCCCGCCGATGACGGACCGGCCTGAAAGGCCGCCACGCCGCTGTAGCCGAAGAGCCCGTAGAACCCTTCGGCGCCATGGCTGCCCTGGCAGTTGAGCAGCGATGCGCGCGCGTCCAGCCCCGGAAGCGGCATATTCTGGCCGAACTTGTAGGGTTCGTCGAATGCCTCGAATGCATGGATCTGGACGCCCCTGGCGCGCGACCAGGCGAAGGCCCGGGTCAGGAAGGCGGCGCTCATGTCCGGGCTGCAATAGCGGTGGAGGATGGCGAGTCCCTCCGTTTCCAGGCGCCATGGATCGCGCTCGATGTGCTCGGCGAGACGGGCGATGGCCGAATCGGCCGGTGGATTCGGGTTGCCATGGCCGGGCAGATTGAAGGGGATGCCGTTGCTGGGGTGTCCGATCTCGCCGATCATCAGCTCGATGGGTCTGTCCCCGGCGAGCGTGGCGACACTCTGACTCAGGCGCTCCCATTGGATGTCGAGCTCGCCCGTCTCTGGGGCGAAGAAGGTGTCCCAGTCTCCGCTGCGCGCCGCGATCTCCAGCGCTTCCGGGCTCGGATAGATGTTCTCCATCAGAAAATCCACCTCGCCGAGGAGCCGGGTCGCGTCTCGGGTGAACCGACGGATGGCGGGATCCGTGGCGTTCGGGTCCAAGAGCCGAAACCGGTTGCCGCGGACCCCGACCGCGAGTCCGAGTCCGGCGAAATCGCCGCCGGGCGCCATCTGGGCCTTGGCGAAGCGGACCATCTCGGTGGTCTGTTCCGTGGGCGTCCGCAGCGTGCCGCTCTTGGTCGCCGGAACGGCGTATTCGTTGCCGACGATCAGGTGGGTGACCGTGCCCGGAAAGCGGTCGTTGGCGATCCGGGCCTGGGCGAGCGCGGCGAGGATGGCGAAGCGCATGCGATCGTTGATCAGGGATCCGGCGACCGCGACGTTCTCCACCCCCTGCGCGATGGTCAGCAGCGGCTTGCCGGCGCGCGCGTTGATCTCGGCCGCGGCGAGCGCGATCTGGCCGTTGGCATCCCCGGCGAAGAAGCCCGGATTGAGTCTGGCGTCCGGCTCGTCCTGGCGGGCCGGGGCGAAGAGCCGGAGATCCACCCGGTCGAGCGCCAGGTCTTGTCCCGGGGTGCCGCGTGTCCGGACGCGGACGCCCTTCGGATCCGGTTTCACATAGACCGATGTGGGCGGGAAATAGAAGTTGATCTCGTCGGTGCTGCGGTCGGTCGTGGGTGGCGAGCCGTTTCCCGGATGGAAGCTGACCCGGTTGTCGGTCCACACGGGCATGGTGGCATAGCCCCGGCCGTCGATCTCGCTCCAGTATCCCGCCTGAAATCCCGCGCCATAGGTCGCGAGCCGGAGCGGCGCGCCCTCGGCGGCCTCGGCCAGAAAGGCGAGCTGGCGGAACACGGATGCCTGATGGTCGACCTCCCGGGCCGGCAGGGGCACCTTGCCCTCGAAGCGTCTGAACAGGGTCCGGCTCCATTGGGCGTCGGTGGCGCCGCGCAGTGCCGTTGCGGCGAATTCGAGACGGCTGTCGGCCTCAATGTTCATCAGGCGTCCCGCTGCATCGAAATAGAGATGGACGTGGCGTTGGGCGCGCAGCAGCGAGCGCTCCGGATCCTCGATCGAAAGGCCGCCCTTGTAGGTGTTGAACGACGGGGTATAGAAGCGATCGCTCGCGTAGGGGTTGTCCGGGAATTGGCTCCATTGGCCGACGTAGGGCTGATAGGCCAGGCCCATCTGGGGCGCTGCGCCCAGTGCGGAGGACAGCCAGGCGATGCAGGCGAGTGGAAGGAGGCGGTTCGGCATGATGGATGGCATCCGTGGTCGGCGTGTCTCCGGTCGGATCAGCGGCGGGTGCCCCGGCGGTCTTTGTCCGGGTTGCGCAGCAGCACGTAGACGGCGCCCGTGCCGCCGTCGCGCTGGGTCGCCGAGCAGAATGCCTGCACCTGGTCGTAGAGACGCAGCCAATAGTTGATCTTGCTCTTGAGTACCGGCTGGCGCCCGGAGGAGCGGCGCCCCTTGCCGTGGATGATGCGGGCGCAGCGCACGCGGCGGTGCCGGCATTCGGCGAGAAACTCGCCGAGAAGGTGTCGGGCGTGCTCGGCGTAGAGTCCGTGCATGTCGACCTCCAGTCCGACATCGATCGCCCCGCGCTGGAGGTCGGCCAACACACGGTGCTGGATGCCGGGGCGGGCGAACAGCAGGTACTCGGGGGTTTCGACCTGGGCTTCGGAGAGTCCGTCCGAGGTCTCTGCGTCCGGGAATTCGGCCTCCTTGGGGCGCGGTATCGGGGGCGGTTTGCGGCGGTAGGGCTCGGCCGCCTCGGGTGTCAGGCGCGCAATGCCATCGACCTCCTCGCGAAACAATTCCAGGTCGGATTCTTGGATTTGTTTCTTCATGACGGGGTATGGCGACTGCGTCTCATCGGGAATGCGCTGTAGTATATCAGTGACAGCTGGCGGGGGACTCGGTTGCAAGCGTCGTCCGTCTCTCCCGGCAGTTGCAGAAATGCATCGGCGTCGATGTCCCGTGGCGAGGATGTCGGACAGGACGCTTTTGGGTATGATCTCAAAGCTTCACCGTCGCCTTGATCGGGGCGGCCGGTCACCGTTCAGCCTATCGCGGGATGCGAATGTCATCGGCTGTGCGGATGGGTCGCGTCCTTGCCAACGATCCGTGCGTCAGCCATAAGGGGCAGTCTCAAGCTCATGAAGATCCTCGTCAGCAACGACGACGGCTATCAGTCGCCAGGATTGATCGCGCTCGCCGACGCGCTCGGCCAACTCGGAGAGGTCTCGGTCGTGGCGCCGGAGCGCGACCGCAGCGGCGCCAGCAATTCGCTCACGCTCGAGGTTCCGCTGCGGGCCAAGCGCATGGACAACGGTTACATCCGTGTCGACGGCACGCCGACCGATTGCGTGCACCTGGCGCTCACCGGGCTGGCCGAATCCGATCCCGATATCGTGGTCGCCGGCATCAATCACGGACCCAATCTCGGCGATGACGTTCTCTATTCGGGGACCGTCGCGGCGGCGACCGAGGGGCGTTTCCTGGGACTGCCCTCGATGGCCGTATCCATCGCGGCCTATGAGCCGCGCCATCTCGACACCGCGGCGCGCGTGGCGGTCCAGCTGGTCTCGCGGTTGCGCGAGACGCCGCTGGAGCCGAGCACCATCCTCAACGTGAACGTTCCCGACCGGCCCTTCGAGGAACTCGCCGGCTTCCGGGCGACGCGTCTGGGCCACAGACACAAGGCCGAGCCAGTGGTGTCCGCGCGGGATCCGCGGGGACGCACCATCTATTGGGTCGGCCCCGCGGGGCACGAGCAGGACGCGGGGCCGGGTACGGACTTCCACGCGGTGCGCAGCGGCCATGTGTCCATCACCCCCTTGCAGGTCGACCTCACCCGACACTCTGCGCTCGAATCGCTGGGGCGCTGGCTGGCGACATGCAATTGATGGCGGAACCATTCGATCTGGGGATCGGGATGACCTCCCGGCGAACGCGCGAGCGACTGATCGGGCGCTTGTCCGAGGCCGGTATCCATTCCCAGGAGGTTCTGCAGGTGATGCGTCATCTGCCGCGCCATCTGTTCGTCGACGAGGCCCTGGCCAGTCGGGCCTATGAGGATTCGGCGTTGCCGATCGGGCATGGCCAGACCATTTCCCAGCCCTATACGGTCGCGCTCATGACACAGGCGCTGATCGCGCGCGGCCGGCCGGACACGGTGCTCGAGATCGGCACCGGATCCGGATTCCAGACGGCGGTCCTGGCCTCGCTGGTACGCCGGGTCTACAGCGTCGAGCGCGTGCGCGAGCTGCTCGATCGCGCCCAGGAGCGACTGGTGGCGCTCAAGATGCGCAATATCCGCCTTCGTCATGGCGACGGCGCCCAGGGCTGGCGCGAATACGCGCCTTTCCAGGGCATCATGGTGACCGCCGCCCCACGCGGCGTTCCTCGGATGCTCGCCGAGCAGTTGGCGCCGGGCGGTGTGATGGTCATGCCTATCGGCGAGGAGAGCCAGCAGATGCTGGTGCGTGTGGTCCGGGGCGAGGATGGCTTCGAGCAGGAGATCCTGGATTCGGCCAGCTTCGTGCCCTTGTTGAGCGGGGTCTCCTGATGGTCGGGGAGGCCGTCTGACGGATTGATGCGGACGGGATTCGAGCCCCGTCCCCCGGATATCTCTCATGCGGGAGAAGGCATGCTGGATGAAGACCAGGATCAAACGCTCGATCCGATCTTGTTCCGGGCGTTTCGGTCCCCATTCTCTTGGACGTGCCGCAGACGATCCATGGCCCTGATCCTGTTCCTGTCCGCGCTGGTCGGTACGGCGATCTGGCTGGCCGGCTGCGCCTCGCGCCATCCTGCCCCCGTGTACGGATGGAACTGGACCGGCCCGGTTCCCGAGGGCTTCTATCTCGTGCGCCAGGGGGATAGCCTGAGCGTGATCGCGGAACGCTTGAATATCAGCAGTCGCAGACTGGCGAAATGGAATCGTCTGGAACCCCCTTTCACCATCTATGCCGATACCCTGCTGCGAATCGCGCCTCCCGGCAAGGCCCCGCCGCGTCGTCTGGCCCCGGTGGCCGCGGCTCCCGGGGCCGATTCGCCGCCTGCGGCAACGCGCCGTTCGGTCGGGCGTCAAGCGAAGGGGGGCGACCTGGAAGGCGCCGGCAGTCGTCGCGCGGCATCCGGAGTCGTTTGGTCCTGGCCGCTCGATGGCCCCTTGATCCAGACGTTCAGGGAGGGCGACCGGACGCACTCGGGGATCCGGATCGGCGGCGCCCCCGGTGATACCATTCGGGCGACGGCCGATGGTCAGGTCGTCTACAGCGGCGGTGGACTCAAGGGTTACGGCAACCTTATCATCGTCAAGCATAACGATAAGTATCTGAGCGCCTATGGCTTCAATCGCCGGCTATTGGTGGTCGAGGGGGAGAGCGTCAAGCGCGGGCAGGCAGTGGCGGAGATCGGGCAGGGCGGCGAGGGCCGATACCTGCTGCATTTCGAGGTGCGCCGCAACGGAACGGCTGTCGACCCCATACTCTACCTGCCCCCGCGCAACTGAGCTTTCCGGCATCGTGGAGAGAGATGGATATGCCAACCGCCAAAGATCGCGATCTGAACGAGAGCTCGGCGGAGCTCGACAGCGAGTCCCTGCTATTGATGGGTGGGGATGTCGATTCGAGCGAAACGGATAGCGATGAGGGTACCGGTTCGGGAACCGAGGAGTCTCTCGAGACGGAAGAGGTCGAGTCCACGACGGAGCGCTATGCCTCCGGAGAGACCGATTTCGATGCCACGCGTCTGTATCTGAACGAGATCGGCGAGTCCAAACTGCTGACCGCCGAGGAAGAGGTGTACTACGCCCGCCGGGCACAGGCCGGCGACAACGCGGCACGTCAGCGGATGATCGTCAGCAACCTGCGGCTGGTGGTGAAGATCGCGCGCCGCTACCTCAACCGCGGACTGCCGCTGCTCGATCTGATCGAGGAGGGCAATCTCGGACTCATCCGGGCGGTCGAGAAATTCGATCCCGAGCGCGGATTCCGCTTCTCGACCTATGCCACCTGGTGGATCCGCCAGACCATCGAGCGGGCGATCATGAATCAGACCCGCACGGTTCGACTGCCCATCCATGTCGTCAAGGAGATCAACGTCTATCTCAAGGCGGCGCGCAAGCTCGCCCAGCGGCTCGATCACGAGCCGACGACGGAGGATATCGCCGGTCTTCTGGACAAGCCGATCGGGGACGTCAAGCGCATGCTCGGCCTGAACGAGCGGATCGCCTCGGTTGATACGCCCTACAGCAAGGATGCCGACAAGCCTCTCGTGGACATGCTGCAGGACGAGGCCGCGAACGACCCCGCCGACCGGATACAGGACAACAACGTCCAGACCAATATCGAACACTGGTTGGGGAAGCTGAACGAAAAACAGCGCGAGGTGGTCGAGCGCCGTTTCGGTCTCCACGGCTATGAGTATTCGACCCTCGAAAGCGTGGCCCAGGAACTCGGGGTCACCCGCGAGCGTGTGCGTCAGATCCAGATGGACGCCTTGAGGCGACTGCGCGATATCCTCGAAAAGGAAGGCTTTTCGGTCGATTCGTTCTTCAAGTGAGCGATCGGCTCCGGATCTCCCCGGCCGCTCTCTTGAGATGGTGTCGATAGGCTATATATCCCATCCGCTCATGCCTGTTTTTGCCCGCGCCGCGGTTCCAGGACGACTGGCTCGGGCGCCGCTTCGATCGTCTCGATAAACGCGTTCCTTGTTGCTCTTCGGTCGATGTTCCGTCGATGCGGGCTCCTCGGAGTCCAGGGAGCGAGGCAGCGAGTCCTGCGGCTGGATTGCCTCGATCACACGAATCTATTCCCACGCGGTCTCCTTGGGAGGGGTCTATGGAAGCCAGTCTGGAACCGAAATCCAGTTTGGAGCAGAAATACAATTTCGAGATCGTGCGCTGGTTCACGGTGATGGCCGTCGTCTATCTGGTGCTCGGCGCGGCCGTCGGGGTCTACATCGCATCCGAGCTGGCCTGGCCGTTCCTGAACTTCGACAGTCCCTACATCTCCTTCGGGCGTCTGCGTCCGGTGCACACCAATACCGTCATCTTCGCCTTCGGCGGCTGTACCCTGATGGCGACGGCTTTCTATAGCGTCCAGCGCACCTGCGGTGTCAGGCTGTGGAGCGACAAATGGGCGCGCTTCACCTTCTGGGGCTGGAACGCGGTCATCCTGCTGGCCGTGCTGACCCTGCCGTTCGGTCTCACCCAATCCAAGGAGTATGCCGAGCTCGAATGGCCGATCGACATCCTGATCGCGGTCGTCTGGCTCGCCTTCACCATCAATTTCATCATGACCATCGCCAAGCGCAAGACCTCGCACATCTATGTGTCGAACTGGTTCTTCCTCGGCATGATGGTGATGATCGTCTATCTGCACGTCGTCAACAGCTTGGCGATTCCGGTCGGGCTCTTCAAATCCTACTCGATCTTCTCCGGCGTCCAGGACGCCATGATCCAATGGTGGTGGGGGCATAACGCGGTCGGCTTCTATCTGACGGCCGGGTTCCTCGGGATCATGTACTACTTCGTTCCCAAGCAGGCCGGCCGGCCGGTCTATTCATACCGTCTCTCGGTCATCCATTTCTGGTCGCTCATGTTCGGCTACGTCTGGCTCGGCGCCCACCATCTCCAGTACACCGCGCTTCCTGACTGGACCGGATCGCTCGGAGCCGCCGTCTCGATCGCCATGATCATCCCCTCCTGGGGCGGTGCCGTGAACGGGATGATGACCCTGTCCGGCGCCTGGGACCGTCTGCGCACCGACTATGTGCTGCGCTTCCTCATCATCGCCCTGGCCTTCTATGCCATGTCGACCTTCGAGGGGCCGGTGATGGCGCTCAAGACGGTCAACGCGCTCTCGCACTACACCGACTGGACCATCGGTCACGTCCATTCGGGCGCCCTGGGCTGGGTCGCCGGGATCTCCATCGGTGCCATCTACCACCTCATGACCCGCCTCTACCACACGGAGATGTTCTCGGTGCGGCTCATCAACTTCCATTTCTGGACCGCGACCATCGGGACCGTCATCTACATCGTCGCCATGTGGGTCTCCGGGATCATGCAGGGTCTCATGTGGCGCGCCTACGACGAGTACGGCACCCTGGCCTATACCTTCGTCGAATCCGTGGACGCCATGCATCCCTACTACGCCATGCGCGCCATCGGCGGGATGATCTTCCTGCTGGGTGCCGTCGTGATGCTCTTCAACGTGCTCATGACCGTCCGCAAGTCCGTGGTTTCGGGCAGCCTGGCCAAGGCCCGGGCCGTTCCGGCCGCCGCCTGATCCGAGGAGTCGCACTCATGTCCGAAGCAAAGGTGAAACCGAAGGGCTTCCAGGAATGGATGGAGATCAACATCTGGGCACTTCTGATCGTTCTGGGGCTCGTGCTCTCCGTGGGCGGATTGGTCGAGATCGTGCCGCTCTTCTTCATGAAGAACACCCTGGAGCACACCAAATTTCCGGAGATCGTCTGGGACAAGAGCGGCAGGGAGCCGATCGTCACGGTCGACGAGGCCGGCAAGACGGCCTGGAACTGGCAGCCGGGAGACGGGGTGCGTCCCTATACGGCCGTCGAGGTGGCCGGGCGCGACATCTTCCAGCGCGAGGGCTGCTATCTCTGCCACTCGCAGATGATCCGGCCCTTCCGCGACGAGAAGGAGCGCTATGGTCATTATTCCCTCGCCTCCGAGTCCATCTTCGACCACCCCTTCCAGTGGGGATCCAAGCGCACCGGACCCGATCTGGCCCGGGTCGGCGGCAAATACTCGGACGAGTGGCACCGTCAGCACCTGCGCGATCCGCGGGCGCTGGTTCCGGAATCGGTGATGCCGGGCTATCCGTGGCTCGACGAGTCCTATGTCAACGGAAAGAGCGTCAGACGCCATATGAAGGGTCTGCGTCTGGTCGGCGTGCCTTACTCCGACGCCGATGTCGAGTCCGCCCCGGCCCTGCTCGAGGGCAAGACCGAGATGGACGCGCTGGTCGCCTATCTGCAGGTCCTGGGCACCATGGTCAAGCTCGATGATTCGAAGGCCTATCGTGAATAGTCTGGCGGACTATTTCCAAACCGACTGGCAGGCGATGACGCTCAACGACTGGATCGGGACCATTCTGACGGTCGTCGTCTTCCTGCTCATGATCGTGGCCTATTTCCAGGTCTTCCGTCCGAAGAATCGGGAGCGGCTCGAATCCAAGAAGCACATCCTGTTCGACGAGGACGAGCACAACGGAGACAACGATGGCGGACAATAATCCCTTTCCCGGCGAGAACAATACCGGCCACATCTGGGACGAGAATCTGCGCGAGCTGAAGAATCCGCCTCCGCGCTGGTGGATGATCGGGCTGTGGGCGTCGATTCTCTGGGTCGCCGGCTACACCATCCTCTATCCCTCCTGGCCCGTCGGACAGGAACCGACCCAGGGTATCCTCGGCTGGAGCCAGATCAAGGAATACCAAAGCGGACTCGAGAAGGTGGCGGCCAAGCGCGCCGAGTTCGAGGACCAGATCAAGGGCATGACCGTTAACGAGATCATCGCCGATCCCGGCCTGACCCAGTACACCCTGGCCTCCGCCAAGGTACTCTTCGGCGACAACTGCTCCGCCTGTCACGGCAGCGGCGGTCAGGGCAATCCGGGCTATCCGGTCCTGGCCGACGACGACTGGCTCTATGGCGGCACCACGGGCAAGATCGCCGAGACCATCAAGGGCGGTCGTCAGGGCGCGATGACGGCGCATCAGAGCATCCTCGAGCCGGACGAGTTGGATACTCTCGCCAACTGGGTCGTCCAGATGAGCGAGACCTTGGGCAAAGGCGGCAGCGAGGAGGGCTGGGCCCTATTCCGGACCAAGGGCTGTACGGCCTGCCATGGCCAAGCCGCCAACGGCATCCTGGCCGAGATGCCCAATGGCGATGTGGTCACCGTGGGCGCGGCCAACCTCACCGACGGGATCTGGCGCTTCGAGCCCGGCGGCTTCGAGAGCGCCAAGCACACCATCATGTACGGAGTGAACCAGCCCGGCGTGGCCGAGACCCGCAATGCCGTGATGCCGGCATTCGGTTCCACCGACACTGGCAAGCTCTCCGAGGAAGACATCAAGAAGCTTGTGGTCTATGTACACGAACTGGGCGGAGGGAAGTGAACCACACGGCCAGAGTTCGTTCGCGCCGAGGGTGAGGGCGCTTCCGCCCTCTTGCCTTCGGCGGGAGCGGCGCGTCCCGCAGATCTATCAATGGGGGGGATGAGATTCTCTGCCGGAGGGCTTGAGAGCAGGGCCTGTCGGAACCAGTTTGACCCAGCAGTGGAGAAGGTCAAGTCGATGCGCAATCAAGAGGTTTCTGCTTCATCCGTCGACGCGCTCTATCGCGAGGCAGACGACTGGCATGTGAATACGGGCGGCGAGACCATCCATGCCAAGCGTCTACCGGGCCGGTGGCGCCGCTTAAAGTGGCTGATGGCCTCGGTGTGGCTGCTCTATTTCCTGGGTCCCTATCTGCGCTGGAACGGCCAGCAGGCCGTGCTCTTCGATATCCCGAATCGCCAGTACCATCTCTTTTCCGCGACGGTCCTGCCGCAGGACTTCTGGATGCTGTCGCTGCTGCTGCTCTTCTTCGCCATCCTGCTGGCCGTGGTGACGGCCCTGGTCGGGCGTGCCTGGTGCGGTTTCTTCTGTTTCCAGACGGTCTGGACCGACGTCTTCACCTGGATCGAGCAGCGGCTCGAGGGACCGCCGGCGGCGCGCCGCAAGCTCGACAAGGCGCCGATGAGCCTGGGCAAGCTGCGGATCAAGTCGATCAAGCACGGCATCTGGATCGCGATCGGATTCTTCACCGGCTTCAGCTTCGTCGCCTGGTTCACGGATGCCTTCGTCCTCTGGCAGACCTTCTTCTTCGGACAGGCGAACGGGGCGGCCTATGCCACGGTGGCGCTCTTCACCGTCGGGACCTATGTCCTGGCGGGATTCCTGCGGGAGCAGACCTGTTTCTGGCTCTGTCCCTATGCCCGTATCCAGGGTGTGATGCTGGACAAGTCGACCCTGGTTCCCGCCTACGACGAGCAGCGGGGCGAGCCGCGGGGCCGGGTGCGCCGCGACGAAACCGGAAGAACCGCCGGTGACTGCGTCGACTGCAATCAGTGCGTCGCCGTCTGTCCGACCGGTGTCGACATCCGTCAGGGGCAGCAGGAAGGTTGTATCACCTGCGCGCTCTGTATCGATGCCTGCGATCAGGTCATGGACAAGGTGGGGCGTCCGCGCGGGCTCATCCGCTATGCCTCCCTGGACGAACTGGAGGGACGCCCGACCCAGACCCTGATGCTGCGGCCCAGGGTGTGGGTCTACACGGGCATTCTGGGCCTGGCGCTGGCCGGCATCCTCTATGGACTCACCTCGCTCGCTCCGCTCGAACTCAAGGTGCTGCACGAACGCGCGCCCCTCTACGTCCTGCTGAGCGACGGATCCATCCAGAACAAATACACCCTGAAGGTGCTCAACAAGACCCACGAGCCGATCTCCGTGCGTATCGGCGTCTCCGGGCACGATCGGATGACCCTCGTCGGTGCCGATGATCCGGTTCAGGCCGAACCGGGCAGCGTCACGCCGGCCATGGTCTTCGTCAAGATTCCGCGTCGGGCATTGGCGGCGCAACAGCAGCCCATCGTCTTCCACGCCGAGACGCGGCTTCCCTCGGGTGCGACGGCGGAGGCCGAGCGCGAGAGCGTCTTCATCGGTCCCGACCGTTAACCTTCTGCCAGCGACGAGATTCCAATGACCACCCACACGCCTTCGACGGACAATGCACCCTTCCGCAATCCCTGGGTCATCGGCTGGATCGGCCTGGTGGCGACCGTACTGGCCGTCAATATCCTGATGGTCTATCTGGCCTTCGAGACCAGTCCGGGGCTGGTCAACGCGGATTATTACGAGCGCGGCCAGTACTATGAGAATACCCTCGTGTCCAAGCGCGCACGCAGTCCCAATTGGGCGATGCGGGCCGACATCCCGGACGATCTGATCGTCGGCGAGCAACGGCCCATCCGTTTCTTCCTGGTCGACAAGGCCGGACAACCGGTGGATGCCGAATCCGTGACACTCTATGTCTATCGCCCCTCCGATGCCGCGCGCGACTTCTCGCTGCCGATGACGCGCGAGGGTCGTGGCCGCTACGTCGCTCGGGCCAGCTTTCCGCTCATGGGGATCTGGGATACGCTCATCGCGGTCAGGTCGGGAGAGGACGAATACAGCCTGAGCCAGCGCGTGAATGTGGGCGGTCTTTGATTTGGTGTCGGTCGAGGGCGCTGTCTCGCCTGGGCAGATCGGACCGGCGCTGATGCCGGTGGAGGATGAGCGCTGCTATCACTGCGGTCTGCCGATCGATTCCAAGACGGTTGCGACGGCGCGGATCGCCGGGGCCGAGCGCCGTTTCTGCTGCTCCGGTTGCAAGAGCGTCTGCGAGGCCATCCACGCGGCCGGGCTGGAGGGCTTCTATCGGCGTACCCCCGAGGGCGAGGTGCTGGGGCCGCCCCCCGAGCCGCCCAAGGACCTCTCGCTCTTCGACCTGGACGCGGTCCAGGAGGAATTCACGGATGTCTCCTGCGAGGGCCGCGAGATCGATCTGCTGGTCGAGGGGATCCACTGCGCCGCCTGCGTCTGGCTGATCGAACGCGGACTGGAGGGGCTCTCGGGCGTCGAGGAGGCCCGGGTGAACCTGACCGGCCGGCGTCTGCACGTCCGCTGGGACAATGCGCGGCTGCCGTTGTCGCGGATCCTGCGCCGTCTGTCCGATATCGGCTATCGCGCCACGCCTTTCGATCCAGCCTCGGCCGAGGGCGCGATCGGTCGCGAGAACCGCAGACTGCTCTACCGGCTCGCCTGGGCCGGCTTCGCGATGATGAACCTGCTGTGGATCTCGATCGCGCTCTACAGTGGTGCCGACGAGGGCGAGTTTCGCGACCTCTTCCACTGGATCGGCTTCGTCCTGGCGACCCCGACGCTGCTCTATTCCGGCTCGCCCTTCTTCAAGGGGGCCTGGTCCGGACTGAGGAACGCGCGGCTCGACATGGATCTGCCGATCGCCATCGGTGTGACGGCGACCTACGGCTATTCGCTCTATGTCACAGTCGGCGGCTCGGAGACCGGGGCCGTCTACTGGGACACGGTGGTCAACTTCCTCTTCGTGATCCTGGTCGGGCGCTATCTGGAGGCCATCTCGCGGCGGCGCGCGGTCGCCTCGACCCAGCGTCTGCTCGATCTCCAGCCCAAGGTGGCCACTCGCCTGGAGGACGGGCGGGAAGAGGTGGTGCCGATCCGCTCGCTCGTGGTCGGCGAGCGGGTTCTGGTGCGTCCGGGTGAGCGGATTCCGGTCGACGGGGAGGTGGTCTCGGGGCGCAGCGGGGTGGACGAGTCCATGCTGACCGGCGAGTCGCATCCGGTCTCCAAGTCGGTCGGCCATCAGGTCGCGGTCGGGACCATCAATGGAGCGGGGGCACTGGAGGTACGGATCTCGGGGCTGCTGCGCGAGACCGCGCTCGGACGCATCATCCGGCTGGTCGAGGAGGCCCAGTCCAGCCGGGCCCCCATCCAGCGGCTGGCCGATCGGATCGTACCCTGGTTCGTCGCCGCCACCCTGGCGCTCGCCGCGATCACCTTCTTCGTCTGGCTCGGGACCGATCTCGAATTCGCATTGATGGCGGCGACCTCGGTGCTCATCATCACTTGCCCCTGCGCCTTCGGTCTGGCGACGCCCATGGCCATCGCCGTGGCCTCCGGGCGCGGGGCCGCGCGCGGGATTCTCGTCAAGAACGGTGCCGTGCTCGAGCGGCTTTCGAGCATCCGGACCTTCGTCTTCGACAAGACAGGGACTCTCACCGAGGGCCGTCCGGCCGTACTGGGCTGGTCCCATGCCGGGGGCGACTGGCGCTCGGCCGCGGTGGACGTTCCTCGATTGACCGAGCGGGAGCGCAGGCTATTCGCACTCTGCGGTGCCTTGGAGCGATTCTCCGAGCACCCGGTTGCTCTGGCGATTCGGGATTTCTGCGAGGCCGCCGGGATCGACCGCACGGGCGTGCGGGTCGAGGACGTCGAGGTCGCGCCGGGGCTGGGGATCCGGGGGCGCGTGGGTAGCGGGTTCCTGACGATCGGCACCCGCGATTGGCTGGTGCGCAATGGTGTGCGGACACGCGATTCCGTCGAGACGGGACGGGATGTATGCGGCGCCGAAGGTCTGGTTCACGCGGCGCTCGACGACCTGGAGGTCTTGCGTCTGCGGGTCGAGGACAGGCTCCGCACGGGTGCCGCCGACATTATCGGACGCATGCGCCGGCAGGGTCTCGAGACGATCCTCCTGACCGGCGATCGGCGCGAGGTCGGAGAGCGCGTCGCGGCGCAGCTCGGCGGGATGCGGGTGATCGCCGAGGTGCTGCCCGAGGACAAGGATGCGGTCGTCGCCGATCTGCAGGGCCAGGGACATGCGGTCGCCATGGTGGGCGACGGGGTCAACGACGCCCCGGCGCTGGTGCGGGCCGATGTCGGCATCGCCATGGGCAGCGGGACCGACGTCTCCATCGCCAGCGCCGACATCGTGCTCATGTCGAGCGAGCTCGATCGGGTGATCGAGGCGGCGGATCTGTCGCGTCGTACTCTGAGAACCGTTCGTCAGAACATCGGGATCTCGATTCTATACAATCTGATCATGGTGCCCCTGGCGATGGCCGGGATCGTGACCCCCCTGATCGCGGCCGTGTCCATGCCATTGAGCTCGCTCGCCGTCATCGCCAACTCGGCCCGCATCCGCGTGGGTGCGGGTTCGCGTGGAGAAACGCCGATTCAGGAGGCATGATGGACGTCATCTATGGTTTGATTCCCGGCATGCTGGTCCTTGGTCTGGCTGCCGTGGCTGTTCTGTTCTGGGCGGCGCGGAACGGCCAGTTCGACGATTTCGAAGGTGATGCTCGGCGTATTCTTCTGGATGAGGACGAGATCGATCCGCGCCGCGTTCCGGATGCCGAACCCGACCCGGATACCGACCCCGATCGCTTGGATGTACCGCGAGAATGAACCGGGCTTGCGCGCGGGAGGTTCGAGGTTATGCTGTCGATGCCGGTCCTGATGCTTGGTTTTCAATGCAATCGAAATGGAGACGAAGATGCTAGTAGATGACGAACGGCGGGATTTCATGCGTCTTGTGACCGAGACCGAGGTCTCCATCACGCGTCTGGCCTCCGGTCAGGTGATCACGGCCAAGCTGATCAATCTGAGCGCCTCCGGCTGCGCCTTTCACACCGACAAGGTGCTCGATTCCGGAGAGGAGCTTGAAATCCTGGTCCGCAGTCCGAGCGAGCGGATCGAGCCTCTCAGGCGTGGTGCCCGGGTGGCGCGTATCAGTCAGGGTGAATCTCAGCATCTCGTGGGCGTCGAGTTCATGAACGCAGAGGACTGAGGCGTCTCGTCCCGGTCATCCCTTCCCGGCAAGCCATCCCGTCGAGCCAGGCGCGACACGGGGGGCTTGCGTCAGGGGGCGCCGATTCGAGCGAGGTCTCCCTTCGATCCGGGGGCTGCATCTTCATCTATCCATGCAACGCTTCTATTTCAGACTCCGTATCTCACCCACCGAGTATCTGCGACATTATCAAGGGAGTGCCGAGCGGGTAGTGGTGCGGGCCCAGGATGGACGGAATATCTCCTTTCCGGCATGGAATCTACGCCAGTTCGTGACCACGGACGGTATCCATGGCGACTTCTGTCTGACCGTCGACGAGAATCATCGGCTGGTCTCGATCGAGCGTCGGACCTCCTGATCCGCCAGGATCCCAGCGAATTCGTCCGAGCCTCGCTAAAGCTTGGATCCAGTCGGCCGATATTCTCCGTGTGCCCACAGCTTCAGGAAGCCCGCCGTGATCAACATCCATTCGCAATCTTCGGTCTTGAGCAGCGCCTACAATGCGCTCGTAACCCGTTCCCATACGTCGGGGCAGGACGCCCAGAGCGGCCAGGATGCATCCGTTCTCGCGCTGTCCAAATTGCAGGACAAGGCGTTGGCCGGCATCGCTCGCGAGATTCCAGGGATGGAGGTCGGGGACCTCAAGAAACTGGATGCCAGCGACTATACTCCGGACAAGATCGCCGATCGCATCAGTCAGTTCGTTTCGTCCGGGCTCCAGAACGCACGCGCCCGCGGCAAGTCGGACGAAGAGATTCAGGCGCTCTACGACAGTGCGATGAAGGGCGTGGAGCGGGGGTTCAAGGAGGCCAAGGACATTCTGTCGAATCTCAAGGTCCTGGAGGGAGATATCGCCACTCAGGTCGCCGACACCGAGAAGGCGACCTTCGACTCCTTGGCCGAGCTCGATCCCTCGAAGCAGACGGCGAGTCTGACCGAAACGGTCGTGGCGGCGGCCATGTCCGAGCGCTATCAGCGCGCGGAGGATTTCTCGCTCCAGCTCAGAACCAAGGAAGGCGATACCGTCAAGGTGAGCTTCAGCCGTAACCTGGACATTCAGAACAGCGTCGCGGCGGCGGCCGACGGAGAAGGCAACCAGGCGATGACCTGGGATCTGAGTCGCACCGAAAGCACCGGCTATCGCTTCAGTGTCCAAGGGGACTTGAACGAGGACGAATTGCAGGCGATCCAGAGCCTGGTGCAGGATGTCGGGAAGGTCGCCTCCGAGTTCTACAGCGGTGATGTGCAGAAGGCCTTCGAGCAGGTCTCGGACGTCTCGTTCGACAGCTCGCAACTGGCTTCGATGAATCTGCGCATGAGCCGATCGGAGCAATACTCGGCCGCTCAACAGTATCAGCAGACCCAGCAGCTGGAGAATCCAGACCAGGCCCGAGCAGGGAAGCGGCTGGGGCATCTGATGAACGATATGGCACAGAGCTACAGCAATCCGGCGCTCGAATTCCTCGACCAGGCGCGCGAATCCGCCACCCAGATCATGAAGAATCTGGTCGAGCAGGATAGCCTCTTCAAGGATGCTTCGAGCGAGCAGCAGTCGCTCTACCAGGGGCATCTCGACAAGTTCTTCGACGCGCTCTCCGGTATGGACTCGTAAGTCCGGAATTTCCGGAATTCCACTTGCCGTCGCATGATGTGTTCGCCTGTGTGGAGGGGGCTCAGATCCGAGGGGCGCCATGGGGTTGAAGGCGCCCTGCTCGCGGGTTAGCATCCGGGCTATGAATTCGGAGAAGCCGTATGCAGGATTATCCGGCATGCCGAATCGGAGGTTGAATCGCGCGACTGAATAGGAGGAGCGGGAAGTGGCGATCGACCGGCGGGCCCAAGTCGAGAATGCATCCCTGCCAGCTTGGGCGCTCCTGCTGTTCGGCGCGGCTGCGGCCTCTGCGACGCTTCTTGTCGATCCTTTCTCCATCCTCTCCTGGACGCTTGCAGCCATCCTCATTCTGGGGGGCGGCGTTCTGTTTTTCCTTCAACGCAGAAGGCTGGCGGCGGCTCTCGCCGCAGCCGAGGCGCAGGCACGGTCCGAGTCCGAGCAGCGATCCGGGCAGTTCGATGTCTGTACCCATGCCTTCGAGCGTCTGGGCATCGAACTCTTTCCCATCTTCGTGCGTCATATCGAGCATTCTCGAAGACTCGCCGAGGATAGCGTCACCCATCTCTCCTCGAGTTTCGGACAACTGGTCGCGGATCTCGACCGCGTGATCGGCGCCTCTCGGGCGGGGGGGGCGCAGGATCAGCTGATCATGAGTCAGTTCAAGGAGAGCGAGGAGACCTTGGCCGCTCTGATCGGCGATTTCGCGACCATGCTCCAGCGCGAGGCGGCGATGGGCGAGCAGGTGGAGCGACTGGCGGCCTATGGCGACGAGATGCGCAAGATGGCTCAGGACGTTCGCGCCGTCGCCCAACAGATCAATCTGCTGGCGCTCAATGCCGCGATCGAGGCTGCTCGCGCGGGCGAGCAGGGCAGGGGGTTCGCCGTGGTGGCGGACGAGGTGCGCAAGCTGGCCGGCTCTTCCGCCGAAACGGGTGGGCGGATCAGTGCCAAGGTCGAGGAACTGGCCGGGTCGCTGCATCAGACGCGGTCTCTGGTTCGCGATTCCATGTCGAGCGCCGATGTCCTGGTCAAGGATTCGGAGGGCAAGGTCGAGCAGGTGCTGACGCGGCTGCGTCAGACGACTGACGCGCTCAACGAGGATGCCCGTCAATTGCGGCAGCTCAGCGAAACCCTGCAGGGCGAGATCGGGGCCTCGCTGGTTCATTTGCAATTCCAGGACCGGATGAGCCAGGTGCTCGCCCATGTATGCGGAGGCTTGGAGGACCTGAGCGCTCGATTGCTGGACTGCTCCAAACATGAACTCATGGAGCGCAAGCACGACATTCTGGAGATCGACGCGCTACTGGCCAAGATGGTCGATTCCTACAGCACGATCGAGGAGCTCGATCTGCATCATGGTGCGGCTGACCCCTCTGCCCGCGATGCCGGATCCGATCTCACATTCTTCTAGTCGACTGGAGTCGCTAACTCATGGCTAAGTCCATACTCTTGGTTGACGACTCGGCATCGCTGCGAAACGTCGTCGCTATCGCCCTCAGAGGGGCCGGATACGATGTGATCGAGGCTGCCGACGGTCGGGAGGCCCTATCCAAGCTCACGGGCCAGAAGGTCCATCTGATCATCAGCGACGTCAACATGCCGAATATGGATGGCATCACGCTGGTCAAGGAACTGAAGAAGCAGGCGACCTATCGCTTCACGCCCATCATGATGCTGACCACCGAGACCCAGCCCGAGAAGAAGCAGGCCGCCCGTGAGGCGGGCGCCAAGGCCTGGCTGGTGAAGCCCTTTCAACCCCCTGCACTGCTCGATGCCGTATCCAAGCTGGTGCTTCCCTGAGTCTTCCGGAGACGGCACATATGAGTCCGCATCCCGTCGGATTGGATGAAGACGAGAGACTCGCCTTCGAGGGCGAGCTGACCATCTACACCGCGGCCGAATCCTATGCCAGGTTGCGCGCCTTTCTCGCGGACCGCGACCGATGCGTGCTCGACCTCTCGGCCGTGTCCGAGCTCGACTGCGCCGGTCTGCAGGTTCTGCTCTGGACCAAGCAATTGGCCGAGCGGCAAGGCAAGCAGTTGCTCCTGGATGCAAGGAGCCCGGCCCTGGACGATGCGATCGCGATCTTGCATCTGGCGCCCGGGCTCGGTATCGAATCGTGTCCGATGGATCAGGACGTGGGCCCATGAATCTGGAGGACGCCCGCCAGGCATTCATCGGCGAGGTCGCCGAACTGCTGGATTCGATGGAGGATGCCCTGCTCACGCTGGAAGAGGATCCGCAGGATTCGGAGTCTCTCAACGAGGTGTTCAGGGCCATGCACACCATCAAGGGAACGTCCGGCGTCTTCGGCTATGCACCTGTGGTCGAGTTCACGCATGCTGTCGAGACGCTCATGGACCAGGTCCGATCCGGTCAGCGTCCGCTCACCAAACCGCTCATCGCCACGCTCTTCGAGTGTCGCGACCATACGGCTCGTCTGGTCGAGGTCATCGAGGAGCAGGGCCCGGACGGAGACGAGGAGGTCCAGTTCGGAGAGGTGCTGCGCGAGGCCGGCGAGTCACTGTTGCAGCGGCTCGGTCAGAGCGGCGCGACCTCGCCCATGGCGTCCGCCGAGCGGCCGGCCGATGGGGCGGCGGACAAGCGGCTGCCGGTGTCGAGCGAGCTCTGGATGATCACGCTCGAATTCGGTGCCGACGCCTTCCGCAACGGCATGGACCCGCTGTCCTTTCTCCGCTATCTCGGATCCCTGGGCGATCTGGTCCATGTCTCGACCCTCTTGCGTCTCGATCCCAGCCAGGAGGAGGGTTTCGACCCGGAAAGCTGTTATTTGTGCTTCGGGATCGCCTTCCGCAGCGATGCGGACAAGCAGACCATCGCCGGAGTGTTCGAATTCGCCGATCAGGACTGCGAGATCCGCATCCTCGAGCCGGAATCGACCCATAGCCGATATATGGAACTGCTGGAGTCGGTCGCCGAGGACGAGGTCGGCTGCATCGGCGAGCTGCTGGTGCAGGTCGGCGCCCTGACCCGGCGCGAGCTCGAGCGTGCCCTGCAGATCCAGGAAACCGAGACTTCGGCCTGCTCGATGACCAGCTGCTCCAACCTGAGGCGGCGCCTGGGCGAGATCCTGGTCGAGCAGGGATCCGTCAAATCCGCCGTGGTGGAGCAGGCGGCGAAGACGCAGGAGACGGTGAGGGCTCGGCGTCAGGATGAAAGTCGGTTCATTCGTGTCGACGCCCAGCGCCTCGGCCATCTCATCGATCTGGTGGGCGAGTTGGTGACCAGCAGTGCCGCGATTCGGGTCATGGTCAATCGGGCCGGGATCGATGATGCGACCGAGGTGGTCGACGGTGTCGATTATCTGGTCTCCGAGATCCGGGACAGCGCGCTCCAGCTGCGCATGGTCCCGATCGAGGAGTGTCTGTCGCGTTTCAGGCGGGTGGTGCGCGACGCCAGTCAGGAGCTCGGCAAGCAGATCGATCTGGTCATCACGGGTGGCGAGACCGAGCTCGACAAGACCGTCATCGAGCGACTGACCGATCCGCTGACCCATCTCATCCGCAATGCCGTCGATCATGGTATCGAGACGCCCGATGTCCGCGCGGGGCGAGGCAAGCCGGCGTCTGGCACCATCCATATCAACGCCTTCCACGACTCGGGTCATATCGTGGTCGAGATCGCCGACGATGGTGCCGGCCTGGATCCGGCGCGTATCCGCGCCAAGGCTGAGGCCAGGGGGCTGGTGAAGCCCGATGACAGCCTCCGTGAGGACGAAGTGCTGCGTCTCATCTTCGCTCCAGGTCTGTCGACCAAGGAAGAGGCCACCAATCTGTCCGGTCGTGGGGTCGGGATGGACGTGGTGCGGAGCAACATCGAGGCGCTGCGGGGATCGGTCGAATTGGATAGCAGTCCTGGCGTCGGGACCAAGGTCACCATCATCCTCCCGTTGACCCTCGCGATCATCGAGGGCTTCCTGGTCGGGGCGGGAGAGGACAGGTTCGTCATCCCTCTGTCACAGGTCGCCGAGTGCGTGGAGATGGAGGCCGCGGATGCCTTGCATCGCCGGGGGCGACATTACATCAATCTGCGCGGCGAGGTCTTGCCCTTCATTCGCTTGGCCGAAATCTTCGAGAGCGGCGGGACGCGAGAGGCCGGGCGGCGCGAGAGTCTGGTGGTCGTGCGCTTCGGGCACCATAAGATGGGCCTGGTGGTGGACAGTCTCCTGGGCGAGCTGCAAACGGTGATCAAGCCGCTCGGGATATTGTTCGAGCGTCTGCGCGGGGTCGCGGGCGCGACCATTCTGGGAACGGGAGACATCGCCTTGATATTGGATGTCGCGGAGTTGGCTGCGGTCGATCAGGGGGCTCGCTCTCCTTCGGGTAGCGCTCGGGCGACTCGCTGAATTCTGGATTCCTGAATCGATAAGGAGAAAGACATGTTGCGTTCCATGACGATGGCCAAGAGACTCGTTCTCGGGTTCGGAACGGTGCTCGTCCTTTTGATCGCGGTGGGAGGCCTGTCGTTCTTCACCATCGATCAGGCTTCGACGGGATTCACAACCTATAGGGATAAGGCGATCCGCTCCAATCGCATGGGCGAGATGCAGACCAGCATGCTGTTGGCGCGCATCCAGGTCATCAGCTTCCTGCGCACTCGCAGCGAGAAATCCATCGAGCAGTACGGGACCTATATGGCCGCGGCCCGGTCGACACTCGATGAGATGACCGGGATCGTCCATGATCCCGAGCGCAAGGAGAAGCTTACCGAGTCCCGGAACAATATCGAGACCTATGACAAGACCTTCGAAGCGGTGGTGGCCAAGACGCGCGAAACGGATCGGCTCGAGACCGAGGTGCTCGCCGTCTTGGGGCGTCAGATCGAGCAGCTCCTGACTCGGATCCTGGAGGAGGCGAATCAGTCGGGCGATACCCAGGCCGTTCTGGCCAGCGCACGCAGTCTACGCAACCTGCTTCTGGCACGGATCTACGCGCAGAAGTACATGGGCAACAGCGCCCAACAGGCTCTGGATCGGGTCGGTCTCGAATGGTCCGAGCTGGATAAGCGTTTGGGCGAGCTGGACGCCAGCCTCCAGGATCCCGAGCGTCGTCGATGGCTGGCCGAGGCCACGCGGTTGAAGGAGGAATACAAGACCTCATTCGATCAGGTGGTCGGACTTACCGATGAGCGCAACCGGCTCGCGTCCGGAACCCTCGATGTGCTGGGACCCAAATTCGCTGCAACGATCGACGAGGTCAAGAGCTCCTACAAGGCGGAGCAGGAGGTTCTGGGTCCCAGGCTTCAGGCGTCCAACGATCGCGCCGTGCTGACCATCTCGGTCTTGGCCGTTCTCGCATTGCTGTTGGGAATGGGGATCGCCTGGTGGATCATCCGGACGGTGATGGGTCAATTGGGTAAGGATCCGGCGGAGATCGCCGAGGTCACGCGCCTGGTCGCGGGGGGGAATCTCGCCGTCGATTTCGACCAGGATGGGATGCGCGGTGTGTACAAGGATATGCACGGCATGGTCGAGCGTCTGCGTCAGATCGTCGGCGAGGTGCGGGTCGGATCCGACAATCTCTCGTCCGCGTCCAGCGAGGTGAGCTCGACGGCCCAGTCGCTCAGCCAGGGCGCGACCGAGCAGGCCGCGAGCGTCCAGGAGACTACGGCGAGCATCGAGCAGCTGAATGCCTCGGTCCAGCAGAACACGGAGAACGCCAGGGTCACCAATGGGATCGCCAAGAATTCGGCCGAGGAGGCGCGTCGTGGCGGCGAGGCGGTGCAGCGCACGGTGTCGGCGATGCGGGAGATCGCGAGCAAGATCGGCCTGATCGAGGACATCGCCTACAAGACGAATCTGTTGGCGCTGAACGCAGCGATCGAGGCCGCGCGCGCCGGCGAACATGGCAAGGGGTTCACCGTCGTGGCCGCCGAGGTGCGCAAGCTGGCCGAGAACAGCGGTGTGACCGCTCAGGAGATCAACAGGCTGGCGACCAGCAGCGTGTCCATCGCCGAGGATGCCGGACAGTTGCTCGAACAGATGGTGCCCAACATCGTCAAGACGGCGGATCTGGTGGAGGAGATCACGGCGGCCTCGGGTGAGCAGGCGAGCGGCATCGCCCAGATCAACGAGGCCATGACCCAGCTGGACAAGGCGACTCAGCAGAATGCCTCCTCGTCCGAGGAACTGGCCGCGACCGCGGAGGAGCTGAGCGGGCAGGCGAGTCAGCTGCAGGAGACCATGTCCTTCTTCCGCACCGGAACCGGGAGTTCGCACTCCGCCCCGCGGTCCGCACCTCAGGGTTCGCCGCAGAGCAGCCGCCGGGTGGACGGCTTCCCGGAAGGCTCGGCCGATCTCGCCGATTTCGCACACAAAGACTTCGAGCGTTTCTGAGCGGAGGCCGACAATGGGCGAGCTCGTATTGAGCGGCAAGGGGATGGGCGACAGGCGATCGGATGCCGGTCAGGATTCCGCCGAGGAGGTCTGTCAGTATCTGACCTTCTCGGTCGGCGAGGAGCGTCTGGCGATGTCGATCACCGCGGTCAAGGAGATCATCGAGACCCCGCAGATCACTCGCGTTCCCATGACACCCGAATACATTCGTGGCGTCATCAATCTGCGTGGCAGCGTGGTGCCCGTGGTCGATCTGGGGGCGCGGCTCGGGCGCGGCGTCCTGACGCTCACCCGGCGGAGCTGCATCGTTCTGGTGGAGGTGCGATCCGGTTCCGGAGACGGTCATGTGCTCGGCATGCTGGTCGATGAGGTCAAGAACATCCTGGACATCTCGCGCGAAGACATCAAACCGCCGCCCGAGTTCGGTTCCGAGATCCGAACCGATTTCATCGAGGCGATGGGGCGGGTCGAGGATGTCTTCGTCATCATCCTGAGCATGGATCACGTGCTGTCGATCCAGGAATTGGCCGCACTGCGCCGAATCAGCGAGGAGGCGGCCTCGTCGGGCCTGGATGTCGATCCTTGACCCTGCCGTTCCACCGCATTCGGCACTGGCGGTTTCGGATGCCGGGACCGAGGTCGTTTCTCTGACGGACGAGGATTTCGACGCCTTTCGCCGGTTCATCTACGACGCAGCGGGCATCAGTCTCGCTCCCCATAAGCGTCAGATGGTGAATGCGCGTCTGCAGAAACGGCTGCGTCAGCTGAAGATGCGGAGCTTCGAGCAGTATCTGAGTCACGCCTTGGCCTCCGATCAGTCTCTGGAGCGGCAGCATCTGGTCGATCTGCTGACCACCAACGAGACCTATTTCTATCGCGAGCCGGCCCATTTCGACTATCTGTCGGACCAGATTCTACCCGCCTTTCGTGGTCGATCGTTCAGGGCCTGGAGTGCCGCCTGCTCGTCGGGCGAAGAGGTCTACACCCTTGCGATGCTGCTGGCCGAGGGGCTTGGGATGGGTGATTGGCAGATTCTGGGGTCGGATATCAGTCAACGCATGATCGAGCAGGCGCGCCGCGGGCTCTATCCGCTCGAACGCGCCAAGCGCTTGCCTAATGCCTGGCTGACCAAATATTGTCTCAAGGGCGTTCGGAGTCAGGCCGGCAATCTACTCATCGATCCACGGCTGAGCAAACGGGTGCAATTCGAGATGCATAATCTCAAGCAGGGATTCAGTGATCAGCGGCAGTTCGATCTCGTGCTGTTGCGCAATGTGCTCATCTATTTCGATCAGCCGACCAAGCAACTGGTCCTGGACGGAGTCGTCCGCTGTTTGCGTCCGGGCGGTCATCTCATCATCAGTCACGTGGAGTCGCTGCACGGCCTGGTCAGCGGATTGCGGATGGTTCGGCCATCCATCTTTCGCCATCTCCCCACTTGAGCGAGGGCCTGTCTTCAAGGATGAATGCTTGGGTATCGGGCAAGCGCGATCTCGGCGGGACGCGGGTGCGCAAACGCTTTCTGCACCCGGGCGAGCATTATGTCACGGACGAGCCCATGCTCATCTCCACGCTGCTCGGGTCCTGTGTCTCGGTCTGTCTGTTCGATCCGGAGGCGCGGGTGATCGGCATGAACCATTTTCTTTTGCCCGCGCGCTCCTGGCCGACCGAGCAGCCTTTGCTGGAATCGGATGCGGGGCGCTATGGGCTGTGGGCGATGGAACTGCTCGTCAATGGCGTATTACGCCTGGGTGGCCGACGCGAGCGTCTGCGCGCCAAGGCATTCGGTGGAGCCAACGTGCTGAATGTGTCGGTGAGCCCGGATTCTGGTCGCGAGGGAATCGGTAGCGCGAATGCCCGTTTCGTTCGCCAGTTCCTGGAACAGGACGCCATACCCCTGGTCGCTCAGGATTTGGGCGGTGAGACGGGTCGCCAGATCCATTTCTATGGCGGGGACTTCGCGGTGTTCCTTCGGCGAATCCCGCGTCTGCAGGCGGCCAGGATCGAGGTGGAGGAGCGTCACTATCTGCATCGGGTCATACAGGACAAGGATAGACTGGGTTCTGCGGATTTCTTTTGACGCTCGGTTCCGAGGCGCGAGCGATCCAAGATTCTGCTCCGGGATGTCATCGAGGCGAGGGCCGTGATCGGCGGCGTCGGCCTCCTGCTCGGGTTGTCGGGGAATCCGAATATCGTTGCTCAGGCGCCGACGCGACGGGGTTATTCGAGCGCGGCGGCAACCTGAGACGCGATAGCGGGCTATTCCCTATAGGGGTTCCTCACACCTTGAAATGCCCAACCAGACTCTGAAGATCGGCCGCCAGACGAGCCAGCTGCTCCGATGCCTCCGTGGTCTGATGAGCCGCCTGGGCGTTGCCTTCCGCGGCGTCCATGATGCTGGAGACGTTGCGGTTCATCTCCTCGGCGACGGCGCTTTGTTCCTCGGCGGCGCTCGCGACCTGGGTGTTGACGTCGTTGATGGTGGCGACGGCCAGGGTGATGGAGTCGAGCGATCCTTCCGCTTCGATGGCGCTGGCACGGCTTTGGTCGGCGCGTTGCTGGCTGTCCTCCATGACCGAGACGGCCCGTCGGCTCGCCTGCTGCAGGCGCTCGATCATCGACTGGATCTCCTGGGTCGAGATTTGGGTGCGGTTG
Organism: Imhoffiella purpurea; assembly: GCF_000585215.1. Lineage (GTDB taxonomy): Bacteria > Pseudomonadota > Gammaproteobacteria > Chromatiales > Chromatiaceae > Imhoffiella > Imhoffiella purpurea. Next base: position 80,362 of record NZ_AONC01000004.1, read on the forward strand.
GCCAGCGAGCGGACTTCGTCGGCGACGACCGCGAATCCACGGCCCGCCTCGCCCGCCCGGGCCGCCTCGATGGCGGCGTTCAGCGCCAGCAGGTTGGTCTGTTCGGCGACGCCTCTGATGACGTCGAGCACCTTGCCGATTTCCTCGCTGTCGTGACCGAGCTCGCGGATGACCTCCGCGGCGTTCTGGACCTCCGAGGCCAGCTGGTCGATACGGTTCATGGTGCCGCTGACCACATCCTTGCCGGACGTGGCGGCACCCTGTGCCGCGTGGGTGGCCTCCGAGCCGTGCTGGGCGCTTCTGGCGACCTCTTGCGCGGTCGCGCTCATCTCGTTCATCGCCGAGGCGAGCTGGTCGACCTCCGTTCGCTGCTGACTCACGCCCGCATTGGTCCGCTCGGTGATGCTCGCGAGGTCGTCGGCCGCGGTCGCGAGCTGTTGGGTGGAATCGAGGATGCGCCGGATCAGATCCCGGAAGTTGTCCATCATGGCGTTGAAGGCGCGGCAGGCGCGGCCGATTTCATCGTCCCCCTTCGCCGAGAGTCGGCAGGCCAGATCGCCGTCGCCGGAGGCGATGCCTTCGAGTCCGCGGGTCATCTCGTCCAGAGGACGGGTGACGAATCGCTGCGTGAAATAGTAGAGCACGATCAGTACCGGGAGACTCAGCAGTGCGGCCATGCTGAAGATCTTGATCGCGAACATGCGCACGTCCGCGTTCACCTCGTCGAGCTCGATCTCCATGCTCACGGCCCCGAGCACCGAATCCTGCGGGGGCATGGAATGACACATGGTGCAGTCCTTGCCGAGGTACTCCTTGCGCGCGAAGGCGGGTGCCACGGCGCGCAGGAGGCTGCCGTCATCGGAGAGCCGGAGATAGGTCTCTCCGGTCTCCAGGACCCGGCGCTCGATCTCGTCGCGGGGCTTCTCGTGGTTGGTGCCCTCGCCGTACTGCATGGAGACGTTCTTGCTTCGCAGCACGCGAAGATCCTTGACGTTTCTGAGCTCGATGATCTGGTCCAGGAAGGCGGCTCGCTGCGAGATGGTGCCGGTGATCATCATGGTGGTGAGCCCGGCCAGGGTCATTTCGTGGAGTGTACTGGTGAACGCCTTGGCTTGGTCGATGGCGGTCTGGCGCTGTTGGTCGGCGGCCCAGAGGATAAGACCGGTCCAAGCGGGTATCAGGATGAGCCACATGGCACCGAGCAAGCGCATCCAGATCGGCAGGTCGTTGATACGTCTCATATGTTTTCTCTGATTGTCTCGCCGCACGCGCTTCGCTTGGTCAGTCTCCGACTCTGTCGTCTGTTCCGGGCGTCTTCGGTTGCGGTTTCAGTCTCAGTCATGGGGTCGGGGCATTTCGTGGATTAACACGCTCCTAATAGGTTAGTGTGGACCTATTCCATAGGTCAGCCAAGATTGAAATGAGCGTATCATTCGGTTGGTTGCGCTCGTTCAAAGAGAAACCGATTATCGGCGCCGCTTTCTCCTCGCATCTGGGAATAGAGTTCCATGACGGGCGACCAGTCGAGGTTCGGAAAGGCCGCTCGGGCCTCTTCGATCTTGTGTTTCAAGGCGATCTCGGACTTCTGGGCGACCATTGCCGCGTGGCGCCCGATGCCCTCCTCGTGGATGAACAGACAGCCGTCCATCAGATCGGCGAGCTTGACGATCAACGCCAGTGCCGAGCCCGCCAGCGCGGATTTGCGGGCGGCGATCTCCGGGGCGATCTCGCGCTCGATGCGGCTGAGCGGGTCGTCTGCGCCCGTGATCTCGGCGATTCTGCGCTTGAGCGGTGAGGGAAGATCGCCGGTCAGCAACTCGGGCGCGTCGTGGGTCAGGGCATATTCCAGTACGAGCAGGCGCGTCTCGGCAGGAAGCGCGTCGCCCAGGATCCGCATCATGAGCTCGCGCGTGATCATGGTGACCAGATAATGGTGCTCGGCGAGCGTCTGATTGCGCGCACAGCGTACCGAATGCCAGCGCGTGACATGGCCGGCGCGCGCAATGTCCTGCATGTTGAGTTTCACGTCATTCATGATCGCAGTCCGATGATAATCTCGATTTGCTCGGGGGCGTGGCTTGGTTCCGAATGATTCGTCGATGGAGGGATGTCGGGCGTTTCCCCGGGGCGCGATTGACTTGATGCCCTTGGGGGGCGGCGTGTAGCATGCTGCCGACATAGAATCCCTTACGCATAAATCGCGAATAAAATCATGCCCCTGGATCCAGATTGCCTGGCTCGGCTCAAGCTGCGTCAACCGCCGTTCGATCCGGCTCCGAGCGAGGAATTTCTTTACAGCGATCCGCTTCTGGAAAGCCTGGTCGAGACCGCGAGCCGGGCCATGACCGCCCCTGGCGCGGTCGTCATTCTGGCTGGGGCGAGCGGATCCGGGCGCAGCATACAGCTGATGCGGCTGCTCGGCGCATTGGCCGACCGTTTCGAGCTCATCGCCTTCCGCGGGCGTCCGGAGATCCCCTTCGACGCCGTCGATCTCACTATCCGCAATCATCTGCGTGCGGCCGGCCTCGATGATCCTAGCCGTCCTCTGACGGATCTGCTGCGAGAACAGGGTCGAACGGGGACCTCCATGGTGTTGGCGATCGACGACGCGCATCACCTGGGGATGGAGAGCATTCGTCAGCTGCTGAAGGTGCGTTCCGAGATCCTCGAGGCCAAGGGGCAGGGACTGAGGCTCATCTTGGTTGGCGACCAGGCATTGAGCCGCGGGCGGCTGCCTTTGAACGATCCGGCGGATGAGAATCAGGTCGTGCGTCTCAATCTGCGGCCCTTCAACCTCGAGCAGGCTGGGGCCTATCTGCGTCATCGGCTGCGTGTGGCTGGAGTCGACGATCCCGAGTCCTTCCTCTCCTCGGGCGATATCGCGGTGCTGCAAACCAACAGCAAGGGTCTCCCCGCGGCACTCAATCGGAATGCCAACGCCTGGCTGGCCCGTCGCTGTCGCAGCGCCGATGGCGGCAAGCAATCGGTCGTCGGCAAGCTCGGCGGGCTGGTTGCACAGTCTGGCGCCGCGTCCGCATCCGCCCGTGGGGCCAAGAACCCTGAGGCGATGAGCCATATCCAGTCGGAATCTCCCTTGCCGCCCCCGGAAGGGATCCTGGATATGGATTCGGACGTGGACGAGGATGTATTCGAGCCGAGCGATCCGCAGCTCTCCGATTTTCTGCGCCAAGAGGACAGTCGTGCGGACAACATCGATTTCGAACGGGTCCTGAGGCATGTGCGCAATCACGAGCTGACCCAGAAGCGTCTCGAGGCCGAATCGACAAGGGCGCAGGCCCCTTCCACGCCTGATTCTCCCGCCCGGCCGGTGCCCTATTGGAACCGGCGCTGGTTCATCCCGACCGTCGTTGCCGCCGTGCTGCTGGCGATCGTCGGTCCGGTCATCTTTCAGCTCTTTGGCAATCGGAGCGCCGCCCCCTTGTTGCAGGGTTCCGAGACGTCCACGGAGAGCGAGAGCGTTTCGGCCGAAATGCCCGACTCTCCCCCCGAGTCGGTAACAGCTGGGGTCCGGGCCGATGGCCCGGGCGTCGCAGAGGGCGGGGCGCCGGTGCAGGAAGACGCCGACGTCGGCGTATCGCCCGCCGCCGAGATCGCGCCCGAGGCAGCTGGGCTGGAGGCGAACCGCCCGGAGGACTCGGCGTCTCCGGATCGGGTGGCGGAGACCGCCGTTCAGTCCGAAGAGGTTGCGGCGCCGGCGTCTCGCTCGTCAGCCGTGGACGAGGATCTGGCATGGTTGCAGCGACAGGATCCCGGTCGGCTCACGATCCAACTGGTTGCGGCGCAGGATCTGAAAACGGCGCAAGAGTTCGTCGAGCGCCATCGATTGAGCGGCGCCCATTATGTGCGGACACGCTCCTTCGTCATCGCCGTCGTGGGCAGCTTTCCGAACCGATCGGCCGCGAGGCAGATGCTGTCGGAACTGCCCGAAGGCGCGCGATCGACCGGCCCTTGGATTCGCAGCATCGGCTCGGTCCTCGAATCCCGGCAATAGGCGGGGCGAGACCCGCAGGCCAGGGACGGCGATGTGCAAACCACTGTAATCGTGGACGAACTTCCAAATCGGATCATGGCGTTCGGCTATACTGTCAGACGGGAACACCAGGATAGCAGCCGTGGAAATCCATTCCGCCTTCACCGCGCCGTTTCATACCGCCTATCGTCCGGACACCCAGGTGTCGGATGTCGCGCGGCGGGATACGCTGTCCTCGGAATCGAATCGGGCCGCTGATACGGCCGTTTCGCCCTCCGGTGAAACCGAGGGGAATGCGGCCGTGAACGACGAGGCGCTGGGGGCGGAAGGCGCCGGTTCGGAGCGTTCCGATTCGGATCGGGCGGAGCCGGATCTGACCGAGGAAGAACTGCAGGAGATCGAGCTTCTCAAGGCGCGCGATGCCGAGGTGAGGGCCCACGAGCAGGCGCACATGGCCGCTGGCGGTGGTTATGTCACGGGGGGCGCGTCCTACAGCTATCAGACGGGTCCGGACGGCCAGCGTTACGCGATCGGCGGCGAGGTGGGTATCGATACGTCCATGTCGTCGGATGCCGCCGCGAATCTCCAGAAGGCGCGGACCATCATTCGGGCCGCCTTGGCTCCAGCCGAGCCCTCGGCCCAGGATTTCAGCGTTGCCGCATCGGCCCGGGCCATGGAGATGGATGCGTTGGGCGATCTTCGCGAGGAGCGGTTGGAAGAGCAGAAACTGGCCGCGGAGGAGGCAGTGTCCGATGCGCAATCCCGTGTCCTCGACGGCTCCTCGGTGGGCGTCGATGCCTCCGGCTCCCTTTCGGTCGAGGGTACCAATGAGGCATCCTACCCTCCGGATGCCTCGCGTAGGCGTCTCGAGGCGCGCATTTCCGCCTTCTTCGCTCCGCCCCGGGAAGAGGGGTTGAGCCAATTCGCCTGATCCGCAACGCGATTATCCGGCGGTGTCGCCGCTCTGATGGGCGTGCGGCCCTGATGGCTCAAGTTACCCGCATGCCGGCCGTTATCTCGAATGTCGCCACATGAGGAACAGGCCATGATGCTCGCCGCCACCAGATCCGAAACCCCCGCCGAATCGATTCCGAGCGTCCAAAATCTCGCATTCACCCCGAGTCTGTCGGTTGGATTTCTGCCGGCTTTCCGTCATCAGGAGAGTGGAGAGGTCCGTCTGTGTCAATTTTCCGACGGCTCGATCTCTCCCATTCATCTGATCGATTGTCTGCCCTCTCGCTGGGTCAGGGAGCGGGATGCGGAGGGGCGTCCCTCTGCCTTGATCGGCGCGATCGAGGCAGGTTTCCTGCGCGGAGCCGATTTCTGGAGCCTGCGGGATCTCTTGCATCCACGGCTCGATGGTTGATGTCCATGCGCCAGGAGGCGTCTGTGATAGGCCAGGCACCGACATGCGAGCCGGTTTCCACAGTGGAGGATTTCGTGTCGGACCGACGTGTTTATCCCAGGCTACCCTTGGCCGTCGAGGTCGAGCTGCACCGTTGCGGCGAGCTGCTGACCGTCGTTCGTACCGACGATCTCAGCAATGGTGGCGCCTTTCTGGTACTTGATGGCGTGGATCCCCCGCCCATGGGGAGCCGCGTCCAGGTCAAGGTCGTTGGGCCGCTCGGTGGTGGAGAGCCGGCCCCCTTGGTCGACGCCCTCGTCGTGCGCCATGCGCCCGATGGTGTCGCAGTGAAGTTCATCGATGAGTCGGCCGTCTGATGAATCCGGTGGTTGGACTCGATTCGAGGTGCGATCATGTCTATTTCATCCGTTTCACACCTTTCCTCATCCGTTTTTTCAAGCTCGCTTTTCAGTCTGAATCTGGTCGACGGACATCATTCATCGTCGAACCCCGTGTCGACCTCGACCTCAAGCGGTGCCTCGAGTACGCAGCATGATCTTCGCGCCTCGATCGCCACCCGCCTGGAGCAGGATCCGGATTATCAGATCCTCCGCAAGGTCTTCGCGCTCGAGGAGAGAATCCAGGGGTTCAGGCATGGGAATGCTTCGCATCAGGTCGACGCACCGCAAGACTCCCAGGGATCCACGCTGTCCGTGGAGCGGTCTTCGGCGCAGGATCTGTCCAATGAGACCTTTTCGATCAAGGAAGGAGGGTTGAGCTGGTGGCGTGAATTCACGTCAGTGGATCGCTTGGAGATCTCGGCCAGCGCCGGATCGAACGGCTGGTCCATCAGCACCGAGAGCTTCCAGCGGGCATCGGTTCGGCTGGATATGAGCATCGGTGTCCCCGGGGTGCGGGTAGGCGATCCCCTGGTTCTGGATCTTTCGGGTCAGGGCATCATGACGACGGGGGTCGACTCCGGTATTCGATTCGATCTCGACGGGGATGGCACCCAGGATCAAACGAGCTTTGCCACAGGCGGGAGCTGGTTCCTGGCGCTCGATCGCGACGCCAATGGTCGTATCGACAATGGTCACGAACTCTTCGGCGATCAGAACGGGGCTGCGCATGGATTCGCCGAGTTGGCTCGATACGACGATAATGGCGACGGCGTGATCGATGCCTCGGACGAGATTTTTTCCAAGCTGAAGCTCACCCAGGTCGACGAAAATGGTGAGCAGGTCGTCAAGACGCTCGCCGAGGCGGACGTGACGGCCCTGGATCTCGAGTATCAGAATACGCGCAAGGCGCTGAACCTCTACGATAGCGTCGCGCAGGTGGGGCGCTTCCACCGTTCCGATGGAACGACCGGAGAAACGGCGGACGTGCTCCTCGGCTATAGCGGCGTAGCATGATTCCGATGAATGTCGTGACCGGTGAGGTCCCAGGTCTCTGTCGGCGGATGAAATGGCGGCGATTTGCTCCACCGGTTTCGAAGTCGATCCTGCTAGACTAGGGATGAAGATCGACTTTCAAGGAATCGATTCATGCCGCAGACATCCGGTGTTCTGTCGCTCCTCTCTCAGATCGAGCTCACCCAGGATCTTTCCGAGGAGATCCTCGGCGAGCTTGCTGGGCAGTGCTGGCTCGGTGAGCTTGGCGCCAAGAAGCGCATTCGCTCCGGGGATGTCCGCGCCCATCGACTCTTTCTGGTCGACGGCAATATGGTTCGGATGTACGACGGGGTCACCGAGCGGCTGCAGAGTTTTCAGGAGCTGAGCGACCCCATCGACTTGTTTCCCGAGGCACGGCAGGAGAGCGATTGCGTCATCACGGAGACCCCCTGCAAGCTGCTCCGCATTCCGGTGGCAGCCCTGGACGCGGCGCTCTCGAAGAGCACGGAGGTCGACGACATCGACCTGGATCCGACCGAGGCCGCCTTCCTGGCCGAGCTCTATCAGCTCATTACCGCCAATCGTCTCGAATTGCCGGCGCGACCCGAGGTCGCGCTCAAGATCCAGGAGCTCACCTCGGATCCAGAGTCCGGTATCGACGAACTCACCGAGATCATCCAGCACGACGGTACCATCGCCGGGGCCTTGCTGCATGCGACCAACAGCCCGCTGTTTCGGGCGGCGAAGGAGATCCTGTCGGTGCGCGATGCCGTCGTCCGGCTGGGTTACCGCAATACCCGCATGCTCACCACCAATCTGGCCCTGCGTCAGGCATTCAAGGCCAAGCACGCCGTGACCCGGGAATCCATGAAGCAGGTCTGGACCGATAGCGTGCTCTGTTCCGCCTATAGTTATCTCATCTCCGATGTGCTGAAGGTCCAGCACCGCGAGCGCGCACTCCTGGCCGGTCTGGTCGCGGGAATCGGCGCGGTCCCCATCATCCAGTTCATCGAGATGCGCGATGACGACCCGAGACCGGCGATGATCGAGTCTCTGATCGAGAAGCTGTCGAGCATCACCGGCGTGCTGGTCATCAACTACTGGGGCCTGGGTGACGATCTGGTGAGGGTGGCGGAGGAATCCTCGAACTGGGGCTACGCCTCGGACGAGCCCGATTACGCGAGCATCGCCCTGGTCGCGAAATGGGCCATGCTGCAGAGCGAGGGCAGGCCCCATCCGGATGCGGCCGAGGTGCCCGCCTTCGGTGCCTTGGGGTTGGCGCCTCCGGCTCCGGGCGAACCCATTGCGGCCTTGGCCGACTGCGAAGAGACCCTTGAATCATTGAAGTCGATGTTCAACCTATGAGATTTATCCTTCTGGTCGTGGATGGGAGTCTGCGCGCGTGTCATCACTGACCCTCGAGAGCCTCGTTCGGAATACAGGCCGTCTGCTCGCCATTCCCCGTGTGGTGGGCGAGATACTGCGGTTGCTGGACGATCCGAACAGCCGGCAGGCGGATATCGCGGCCCTTCTGGCGCAGGATCCGGCCTTGGTCGCCATCGTGCTGCGTCTGGCGAACAGTCCCGCCTTCGCGCCCGCCCGGACGGTGGATTCGGTCGACCGTGCCATCATGCTGCTGGGCCGCGACCATCTGCGGCGTCTGGTCATCGCGGGCGCGGTGACCCAGGCCTCCGAACGTCTTCCCATGCAGAGTCTCCTGCCGTTGGAGGTCTTCTGGCGACACTCCTCCTATTGTGCGGTCATCGCGCGCCTGCTGGCCGAGCGTAAGTCGCCCGATCTGATGGGGACGGTCTTTCTCGGCGGACTCCTGCATGACCTTGGGCAGCTCGTGCTCTTCTCGCAGGCTCCCGAGGAGGCGCATTCGGCCTTTCTGAGCAGTCTGGAGCATCCGGACGCACTGAGCCCGGAGGCCGCCGAGCGCGACGTATTGGGCTTCGATCATGCGCAACTGGGCGCCGCGCTCGCCGAACGATGGGGGCTTCCGGACGTACTCTGCGCCTGTCTCGGCTATCACCATGCGCCATTGCAGGCGCCCGAGCCCTCGCGCGCTCCGGTCGGTTTCGTGCACCTGGCGAACTCGGCGGCCCATCTGGCCGAGCTCGATTCGCGGGATTGGCGTGACGCTCCTCCGACGGAGCCGGAGGTGCTGAAGGCGCTGGATATCGACCCCGGGCTCATCCTGGAGCTGATCGACGAGGCCCAGTATCAGGTTCTGGCCGTCGAGGCGCTGCGCAATCCCAAGCTCGCCGACGACGGCTGACCTCCTCCATCCCGTTTTACCTTCATCGGATTCATCGCAGCGGCGTCGAATCCCGATCGGCCGGTAGCGGCGAGGCGGATGTCTGGTCGCCCAGTCCGACAGGTTCGAGGAGTCGTGCCTCGAAGTTCGTGAGCACGCTGAACTCGACCCGTCGCGATGCTCTGGGATCCTCCCGGCCTTCGCTGTCTCGCACCGGATGCGAGGACGACATGCCGACCGCGGCCACCCGGTTGCGGAACCACTCCTGATCCTTGATCCCATCGAGCCCGTAGGCGAAGCGCAGGACGGCCTGGGTGCGCTGCTGGCTCAGACCCATGTTGGCGAAATAGGCGTCCAGTGGGCTGCTGTCCGCGCTCCATTCGCTCGATGTATGGCCCTCGATGCGGATCTCGCGGATCACGGATGCGAAGGGCGTCAGTTCGGCGACGTAACGCGGCAGGAAATCGCGCAGGATCGCTTCGAATTCCGGCTTGATCCGCGAGGAACTGCGATCGAACAGCACATCCGGCTCGCGGAATCGGAGCGTCAGCGTGGGCTCGACCAGCTCAGCGTTCCAGCGCTGCAGGTCGTCCCGGAATTCGTCGTCCAGGGCCTGGTAGATGGCGTGTCTGGATTCTGCGGCGGTGGTGCGGACCTCGGTTTCCACCAGATGGACGCGCTCGACCTGGGCCATGTGGAGTACGGCCAGGAAGAGGAAGATCATCATGAGGGTCGCCATCAGGTCGGAGACCACCAGCCAGTGGCCGTCCTCGTCGATTCCCGTCGGCTGGGCCGGCGGACGCGCGATCACCATTCTCATGCCCGTGCCCTCCCGACCAGATCGAGATGCGGTTCGGGCCGATGGCGCGGCTCTTCAGCGGCCAGCTGACCGAGACGCCGCTGGGCGTTCAGGGCGTTGAGCACGGCCCCCTCGATGCTCTCGAGCATCGTCTTGAGCCGGGTGTCGATGGCGGGGAATGCCTCCTGGGCGCGCTCGCGCAGATCGGCGATGCTGCCGAGCACGCTTTCCAGTTCCAGGGTCTCGCGTCTCAGTCCCTGGATCGTCGTCTCCTGATCGGCGATGTGGTTGGAGATCTGCAGCGCCTGCTGGGTCAGTGCCTGCAGGCTGGCCTCGGACTGGGCGACGCCCTCGATGGCGCGGTCCAGCTGGCGCCCGAGCGCATCCATATGGTCCTTGTATTGATCCTGCCACACCAGGAGCTTCTCGACCGAACCGTCGAGTCTGCGGAAATTCTCGCCGAACTGCTCTCCCAGCTGGGCATTGAAGTCCCGGATCACGGATTCGAGCGCGGCGATGAGCTGGCGCGATCCGAGCTCGCTCAGTTGGGTTGCGAAATCCGAGAATGCGGCGATCTGCTCGCGATGGTGGCGCTCGAGCGTGTCGACGAGGCGCTCGTCGAGCAATGACATCTGATCCACGATCTGCTGGCTGGAGACGAGCTGAGCCTCGGCCAGACGGCCCTGCTGCTGGAGAAGCTCGACGAGCGGGTCCGGCTCCTGCGCGTCCGCCGTCGTCTCGGACGAGACCTGCGGATCCGGGGATCGGCCGTCGCGGCGCACCGAGAGGATCAGACGCAGCGCGGCCGAGAGCAGGATGCCGATGATGCTCGTGGTGAAGGCCAGCTTGAGGCCATCCAGCAGCAGCGGGATGCTGTACTCGATGCGCGAGGAATCGAAGTCCAGCAGCCCGATGGCGATACCCAGAAAGGTACCGAGGATACCGATGGTGGTGAGCAGCGTCGGAGCGCTCTGGTAGAAGGCGACGGCGCGTCGGCGCACGATGGCGGCAAGCGCGCCGACGAAGAGTCCGGCCATGACCAGCACGAAGAGGCCGGTGACGATCGTCGAGTCCATGCTCTCGAGGATGCTGACTATGCCCAGGGCGATCGATTCGAACATGCTGTACCTTCCATCCGTCCGGATTCGGGTGGTGATGGGGCGCGGGACGCTGGGGCGTTCCACGCGATCCACGATGTCTGTCGAATCGAATGCAGGATCGGGGCCAGGCGAGGCTGGAGCGGGTCCGTGGAGCACGAGAGGCCCCACTCCCGGTCAGGATGTCAAGATGTCGACTCCGGGGCGGCCGGGGCGGCGGGGATGGTGGAGTCGGGTGCCGGTCAGGGCTCGATCAGCTGTTGGATCGGCGCGCTCGGTTCCTCGTGAATGGCCTCGTCGGCCTTCCTGTTCATGACGATGATGCTGATGCGCCGGTTGATCGGATTGTTCGGGTCGTTCTTGTCGAACGGGACGGTCGAGGCGAAGCCGACCACCCGCCCGACCTTGTCCTCGTGCATGCCGCCCGCGATGAGCGCCCGGCGCGCGGCGTTGGCACGCTCGGTGGAGAGCTCCCAGTTGCTGTAGCTGCCGCTGAGAGGGCGCGCATCCGTATGTCCGGTGATGCTGATGCGGTTGGGCACCTCGTTGATGATGGATCCGAGCTCCTCGAGGATCTCATCCGTGTAGTCCTTGAGCTTGGCGCTGCCGAGGTCGAACATGGTGCGGTTCTCCTTGTCGACGATCTGGATGCGCAGACCCTCCGGCATGATGTCGATCAGCAGCTGGTCCTTGTAGGGCGCGAGCGTCTGGCTCTTGTCCAGCGACTCCTCCAGCACCTTGCGCAGCGATTCGAGGCGTTCGCGGTCGAGCGCCTCGGCCATCTCGTCGATCTGCTCCTGCGTTTCCATGGGCTCTAGCGGGTTGTCTGGCGGCCCCATGTCGATCGCCCCCTCGAAATCGATGATGGACGGCTTGGATCCCGTTCCCTCGCCGACGGATTGAGAGGAGGAGGTGGCGACGCCCTCGAAGGCCGAGGGGTTGTTGAAATACTCCGAGATGGCGGCCTTCTGCGCGTCGGTGGTCGACCCCAGGATCCAGAGCAGCATGAAGAAGGCCATCATGGCGGTCGCGAAATCGGCGAAGGCGATCTTCCAGGCCCCGCCGTGATGACCGCCTCCCTTGAAGACCTTCTTGACGATGATGGGCTGCTTGTTGGTGTCGATGGCCATGCCGGATGACTCCTGTCAGCTCCCGCCGCGCAGCTGCTGCTCCAGCTCGGTGAAGCTGGGCCTGAAATCGGGCGGCATGGTCTTGCGGCCGAACTCGACCGCGACCTGAGGGCTGTAGCCCTGGACGTTGGCGAGGATGCAGGCCTTGAGGCAGGTGAGGTAGCTGGTTTCCTGGGCGGCGAGATCCTCGAGCAGGCTGGCGATCGGGCTGACGAAGCCGTAGGAGATGAGAATGCCGCTGAGCGTGCCGACCAAGGCCGCGGCGACCAGGTTTCCCAGCTCGGACATGGGGCCTCCGAGCGCGGCCATGGTGTGGACGATGCCGAGCACCGCCGCCACGATGCCGAATGCGGGCAGACCGTCGCCGACCCGCTGGATGGCGTGCGCCGGTTTCTCGGCATCGTGATGATGGGTGGTGAGCTCGACCTCCATGAGATTGTCGAGCTCGAAGGGGTTCATGTTGCCGCTGACGACCAGCCGCATGTAGTCCGAGATGAATTCGCAGGCGTGATGATCCTTGAGCAGGCGCGGGAATTTCTGGAAGAGAGGGCTGTTCTGCGGCTCCTCGATATCGGACTCGATCCCCATCAGCCCTTCCTTGCGTGCCTTGGTGAAGAGGGCGTACATGAAGCCCAGCGCCTCCATGTAGTCGGCCTTCTTGTATTTCGGTCCCTTGAAGAGGCTGGGAATGGATTTGAGCGATTTGATGACCACCCCCATGGGGTTGGCGATGATGAAGCCGCCGAAGGCCGCGCCCAGGATGATGACGAGCTCGAACGGCTGCCAGAGCGCAGCGATGTGGCCGCCGGCCATGCTGAATCCGCCCAGGACGGATGCGAATACGACGATGGCGCCAAGGATCAGATTCACGCGACGGAACCCTCTGGGACGTTGCCCGGCGTTGAGATGGACCGCTTGAGGGGCGGGCCGATAGCGGAAGATAATAATGAATTCGTGCCGCTCGTGCTCGGTCAACCAACGCGGGGCGGCGATCAATGGGGGAGGGTTCGAACGTGCTGTCGAGCTGGTTGAGCAGGGTGACGGCGGATGCCGCGCCCGAGGAACTGCCCGTGCTGGCGCGGACCCGGCGCCGTCTCCCCCGGGTTCTGGAGGACGATCTCGCCCCGAGGCGCACGCTGGCGATGGCGATCATGGAGGATCCGGGGCTGGCGCTGCGGGTGCTGCAGAGCGCGAACGCCATCCCGCATCGTCATTTCGGCGCCGAGCTCTTCATGCTCGAGGACGCGGCCCACATGCTGGGCTGTCAGCGGCTACTCGGGATCGCGACCGAGGCGAGCCAGGCCGAGGAGGTGCTCGACGCCAATCGTCTGGAGCACTATCGGCGCAGCGCCGGACGCGCGGTCCTGGCGGCCTTGCTGGCCCAGGATTGGGCTCGGATCGATCGCGACCGCTTTCCCTCCGAGGTCAGCCTGGCGGCCCTGCTCAACAATCTGGGCGAGCTCTATCTGCTCGCGCATGGCGATGCCCGAATGGCGCGCTATCTGGAGATGGTCGAGGTTCTTCACATCTTTCCGCACGAGGCGGAATACATGTCTCTGGGGGAGAGTCTCGAGGAACTGGGGCATGTGCTGGCGGTGCGCTGGGGGCTGCCCGAGATGGTCCGGGAGGCGATGCGGGCCCGCAATGCCCAGCATCTGAGGACCCTGTGCGTCATGCTGGCGACTCAGACGGCGCGCTATGCGTTTGCCGGATGGCGGCATCCGTCCCAGTTCACCGACCTGCGCCTGGCCGCCGAGATGCTCGACATGGACATCGCCTCGCTCATCCAGCGGGTCAATCAGGTCCTGGATGATTTCAACCGGATCGCGGCGAATTACGGTGTCTCGGCGCTCTCTCGGCTGCCGATCCACGCCGAGGGTGTCCTGATGTCGGGCGCCAGGCCCACCGAGCCGACCAGCGTCTGTCTGGCCCCGAGACGTGACGACTATCTGGCGGCGGAGCATCAGCTGAAGGGATCCGATCCGATGGATCGGGGCTGGCTGTTGACGTCGCTTCTGCGTGGGCTGCACCGGGGACTCGGGTTGAATCGGGTGGTGTTCGCGAGCTATTCCGACCACGCCCATGCCTTCAGGCCCGAGTATCTGGCCGGGACGGATTTCGAGCCGGCCTTCAACCGGTTCACTCTGTCGGTCGCCGAGGCCGGGTGTCTGGGTGACCTGATGCAGCGTCCGGCGTCCTTGTGGTTGAGCGACGAGAACGCGGCCGAACTGCTGCCGCGCCTGCCCCGACCGCTCTTGGAGCTGATCGGAGTCGAGCGATTCTTCGTCAAGTCGCTTTGGGTCGGGGGGCGGCCGGTCGGCATCGTTCATGCCGATCGGCGCACCGCCGACTGTCGGCTCGACGCCGCGGCCTATGATGCCTTTCGTCGGCTGGTGGACTTGGCCGGGGATGCCTTGGAACGGAGGGCGGCGTGAGCCGCTGACCGCCTCAGGGGGATCAGAGGTCCGGATCCCGTGCCGCGCGGCGCCGCTGAACGGTGGTGAGCGCCATCTCGACCGCCTCGCTCACCTGCTGGCGCATCCGGTCGTGCTCCGCGTCGGTCAGATGGGAGGCCAGGTCGATCGAGTGTCTGATGTAACGTGGGGGGAGGCCGTTGAGCGCGACGCAGGCGATGTCCTCGATATAGGTCGGCTCGTTCGGCGCCTGGTCCGCCTCGATGACCTCGCGGATGCGCTCCATGACGAGCCGCTCGTAATAGTTGCCGATGTTGGATGGCATCTGAGCACCTGTTCGGGTGGATGGTTTTGTTGTCGTCTCGTCTCGGGCGCTGCCCTTGGGATTCGGACGGCAAGATCCGATCTTAGCAAGAGCCACCCTCTGGGTGTGAATCCCTTCCCCCCTTGACCCTGAAGCGGTTAGGATCGGTCTAGCATGGTCTGGTATAGCGCGGTGTCCGCATGACGAACGAGATCTGGAGCGAGGTGCTCGGCGATGGACTCGCGGTGAGTCTGGAGCTTCCGGTCGGACCGAGCGAGCGTCCGATCACCGCCGGCGATTCGGCGGCCCATCTGCTCGAGGCCATCGCCCTGATCGAAGACGCTGGCCCGCAGCGTCCCAAGGACGAACCTCAGGCTCCCGATCTGCAGCGGCTCGAGGTCAAGATCGATCTGCTGACGGATTTGGTCTCGTCGCTGCTCGCCGATCGGATACCGCGGGGGACTCCCGTGACCGTCAGCGCCGATGGCCTGGTGCTTTCCACCTGTTCGCTGGCTTCGGACTGCGATCGCATCGAGATCTATCCTTGTCACTGGCTTGCTCAGCCCGTGGTTCTGGAGCTGGGACCGATCCTGGTTCGGGATGGTGTCTGCGGTGCAAGCTGGCGCTCTCCGGATCCGGTCCTGCGCGATGCGATCGGTCGATGGGTGTTCCGTATCCACAGGCGCGAGGTGGCCCGAAGGCGGATGCAGGGCGGTGCTGTCGCCGGTCCGGACGTCTCGCGGCGGGACCTCTAGTCATTGCCGTCCAGGGCCGTGGCGGGAAGCGCGATCCGTCTTCTTTCCGTTGCGTTTCAGTGAATCATTGGCTTTTGGGCGTCCTTGGACGCGCCGGGAATCATCTCGGGGCCGCGATTGACGGCACCGATCAAGCAAATTAGTTCAGAATATCCAGGGATTGCGTAAGGTCTTATGGACTCGGGGAATCCGCACAGGTGTTGAGAATCGGTCTGCACGGTCAGGAGTGGGCGCGTATCAGGACCGCTTGCGTCCTGGAGTTCCTCGGCTGCGAGGTCTGCGTGGTCGAGGTCCCGAGCGCGATTCCCTCGGATCTGGCTGCGCTCTGGCTCTGCGGCACGCCCTCCGAGCTGGAGCGCATCCTGGGTGTCCTGCCGGCCTCTCTCTCCATGCCGCTGGTCTGTCAGCCGACGGACGATTGCGGATTGAAGGAGGCCGGACTGCAACGTCGGGCCTTCGTCGTCTCGCCCATGACCCCCGGCCAGGTCATTCATGTCCTGCAGAGGATACGGAGCGAGATGGGGCCGGGCGCCGAGATGGATGTCGGACTGGTCGGTCGGCATTCGAGCATGCTGAACGTCAAGCGGCTCATCGCCCAGGTTGCCGACACGGATGCCACGGTGCTGATCCTCGGCGAGACCGGATCGGGCAAGGAGGTGGTGGCGCGCGCCATCCATGCCGCCTCGAGCCGCTCGAACAGACCCTTCGTCGCGGTCAATTGCGGGGCCATTCCGCCGGATTTGCTGGAGAGCGAGCTGTTCGGGCACGAGAAAGGTGCCTTTACCGGTGCTTTCACTGCGCGTGCCGGCCGCTTCGAGCTGGCCGCGGACGGCGTGCTCTTCCTCGATGAGATCGGCGACATGCCCTTGCCGATGCAGGTCAAGCTGCTGCGCGTGCTGCAGGAACGGACCTTCGAGCGGGTCGGCTCGAACAAGCCGCTGCAGACCAATGCGCGCGTCATCTCGGCGACCCATCGCAATCTCGAGGAGGCGGTGGGTGCCGGCAATTTTCGTCAGGATCTCTTCTTTCGTCTCAACGTCTTTCCCATCGACCTTCCGCCGCTGCGCGAGCGGCGCACCGACATCCCGCTGCTGATCGCGACGCTCGAGCGCCGTCTCGCGGATCAGGGCGGAAACCCGGCCAACCTCACCCCGGCGGTGGTCGATCATCTCCAATCGCTCGGCTGGCCCGGCAACATCCGCGAGCTGGCCAATCTGCTCGAACAGCTGTCCATCATGTATCCGGAGCAGCTGGTCGATCTCGCTCAGTTGCCGCCGAGATTTCGGCCCCCCGAGCTGGATCCCGTGCTCGAGCCCTTGCAGCCGCACTCTCCCGAGCCCGGCGTCCGGGACGAGGTCGTGCTCGGCGGCACGGTCATGGGGCTGCCTCCCGAGGGGACCGAGCTGCGCGAGTACATGAACGATCTGGAGCGTCAGATGATCGTCATCGCGCTCGCCGAGAACGATTTCGTGGTTGCGCGCGCGGCGCGCCGGCTCGGGATGCGTCGCACGACCCTGGTTGAGCGGATGCGCAAATTCGGTCTCGAGCGCGACGCCCGCGATGACATCCAGGATCTCTGATCGGCCACTCTTCTCGTCGTCGGTTCCGGCGACCGCGTGCCTGCTGTAGCATGAGGATTCGACCGGAAGCGTCAAGATTTCGTCCACTTGACTTCTCTCGCCCTGACGCGCCGTGCGTGCCTTTCCAGAGACCGCGTTTCGTGTCCGCGGATCTCCCCGATTTGTGCCATCGACGCCTATCCCGTCCGCAGCCGGGATTCTTCCTCGCCTTCGAAGATCTGCCCCCGATTCGCGGGTCCGATTCCTCGATTCCAGTCGTCTCGGTTGGCGCCTTATTTGCATAGGCATGTCATCGTTCCCTATGCGCCAGAATGCGGGCCCTTCCGTCGGCACTTCGGAGCGGGTCCAGGCGAATCACGGAGACGGCGATCATGAGCGACATGCAGATTCAGAACGTGCTGCAGCAGATGCGTGCACTCTCTCAGTCTGGCCGGGTGGAAGGCGCCGAGCCCGTCTCCAAGGTCGAGCCCGCTCGCGAACTCGATGGAGAGGATTTCGCGGACAAGATGCGCGATGCCATTCGCTCCGTGAACCGAATTCAGAAAGAGGCCACGACCATGCAGACCCAATTCGAGCTCGGCGACGCCAATGTCTCCCTTCCTCAGGTGATGGTGGCCATGAACAAGTCCTCGGTCGCCTTCGAGGCGACCAATCAGGTGCGCAACCGGCTGCTTTCGGCCTATCAGGAAGTCATGAGCATGTCGGTCTGAGGTCCTGGGATCGCGATCGCGGAGATAACCCTCAATGGCGTCCTCTCTCTCTGCAGCCCTTTCGACCGGAGTGACGAACTTTCGGGAGATGCCCGTCGGGCGCCAGATCGCGCTCATCGGCATGGTCGCGGGGGGCATCGTGGCGGCTGCCGCCATTCTCGTCTGGGCACTGAAACCCACCTACGCGCCTCTGTTCGGCCAAGTGGACGAGGCGGAGGCGGCCGAGATCATGCAGGCCCTGACGCAGATGGGCGTGCCCTACAAGGTCGACAATCTCTCGGGCCGGATCGAGATTCCCAAACAGCGGATCGCCGAGACCCGTCTGCTTCTGGCCGGTCAAGGTTTGCCGAAGACGGCCGATATCGGCTTCGAGCTCCTGCAGGAGGATTCCGGCTTCGGAACCAGCCGGCTGATCGAGGGCGCGCGCTATCAGCGGGCGCTGGAAGGCGAGCTGGGTCGCTCGGTCGCGGCGCTCGAGCCGGTCGAGTCGGCGCGCGTCCACATCGCCCAGGCGGAACGCTCGGTCTTCGTGCGCGAGCGCACCCCGCCCAGCGCCTCCGTCGTGGTTCGGCTCAAGGGCAACCGCAGTCTGACCGACGCGCAGGTCGCGGCGATCGTGCATCTGGTGTCCTCGAGCGTTCCCGAGCTGTTGCCGGAGCGCGTGACCGTGGTGGATCAGACCGGTCGTCTCATGACTACCAAGGACGACGACCAGGGCAACAAGCTGACGCTCGACAACCTGGATTATACGCGCCGGGTCGAGACTGGTTTCGTCGAGCGTGTACAGAGCCTGCTGACACCCATCGTGGGCCGGGATCGGGTGCGGGTGCAGGTGGCCGCCGATGTCGACTTCTCGCGGGTCGAGCGCACCCAGGAGAGCTACGATCCAGACCGCACGGCGATCCGCTCCGAGCAGACCAGCGAAGAGGAGCGGATCGGTGCGGATCCGGCCATCGGCGGGATCCCGGGTGCGCTGACCAACCAGCCGCCCCAGGGTGGGGTCGCCGGAGGCCAGGCCGCGGCCGAGGCCGCGGCCACCGTGCCGAGCAGCCGCAGCCAGCAGGCGACCCGCAACTATGAGGTCGACCGGACCATCGCCCATGTGCAGGAGACCCCGGGCGGCCTGAGGCGTATGTCGACGGCCGTGGTGATCGACTACCAGGATCAGGTCAACGATCAGGGCGAGCCCGTGCGCGTTCCCCGGTCCGAGGACGAGATGGACAAGATTCGGGCGCTGGTGCGCGAGGCGGTCGGATTCAACGAGGCCCGGGGCGATTCTCTGAATGTGAGCTCGGTCTCTTTCGTGCCTGATACACTCGATGACGAGATCGTCCAGTTCTGGACTCAGCCCTGGTTCCTCGAGCTGGTCAAGATCGTCGGCGGTTTCCTGACGGCCCTGCTGGTTCTGCTCATGGTCGTGAAGCCGGCCCTGTCGCAGCTGGCCCCCAGACCCGAGCCCGAGTCTCAGGAGGCGCTCGAGGGTGGCGGTATCGGCGATGGCACCCGCGCGCTGACCGACGAGTCTGGTGGTGGCGAGGAAGGCGAAGAGGGCGAAGAGGGCGAAGAGCAGCTGGCCCTGACCCAGGGAACCTCGTCCGTCGCGGCATTGCTCGGACCCAAGGGGCATGACCAGCAGCAGCTGGATCTGGACGCCGTGCGTCAGATGATCAAGGACGATCCCAAGCTCGTCGTTCAAGTGATCAAGACCTGGTTGAATGAAGATGGCAACTGATCCCTCGAAAATGAGCGGTGCCGAACGGACCGCGGTCTTCCTGATGAGTCTCGGCGAGGCGTCCGCGGCCGAGATCCTGCGCCATATGGGGCCCAAGGAGGTCCAGAAGATCGGTACGGCGATGGCGTCGCTCGATAAGATCACGCGATCCGAGATCGACTATGTGCTCAAGGAGTTCTCCGAGGCCGTGCAGGATCAGACCTCGCTCGGTGTCGGGGCCGACGACTATGTGCGCAGCGTGCTGCTCTCCGCGTTGGGCGAGGACAAGGCGTCGGGCCTCATCGACCGGATCCTGCTCGGGCGCAATTCCAAGGGCCTCGAGGCGCTCAAGTGGCTCGACCCGCGCGCCATCGCGGAGATGATCCGCAACGAGCATCCCCAGATCGTCGCGATCGTGCTCTCGCATCTGGATCCGGACCAGTCGGCCGAGACCATGTCCTATCTGCCGGAGCGGATGCAGTCCGATCTGATCCTGCGCATCGCCACCCTGGACGGGGTGCAGCCCGCCGCCCTGCAGGAGCTCGACGAGATCCTGGAGCAGCAGCTCTCCGGGAAGAATACTGCCAAGTCGTCGATGGTCGGCGGCATCAAGGCCGCTGCGGACATCCTGAACTTCGTGGATACGGCGCGCGAGTCGGTGATCATGGAGAGCGTGAATCAGGTCGACGAGGATCTGGCCGAGCGCATCCAGGAGCTGATGTTCGTGTTCGCCAGTCTGGTCAATGTCGACGACCGTGGCATCCAGACCCTGTTGCGCGAGGTGTCCACCGAGTCCCTGGTTTTGGCACTCAAGGGTGCCGAGGAAGAGTTGAAGGACAAGATCTTCAAGAATATGTCCAAGCGTGCCGCCGAGATGCTTCGCGAGGACCTGGAGACCAAGGGTCCGGTTCGGGTCAGCGATGTCGAGACGGCGCAGAAGGAGATTCTGACCGTCGCCAGACGACTGGCCGATAGCGGCGAGATCGTTCTCGGCGGCAAGGGCGGGGAGACCATGCTGTGAGCCGGCTGCAGACAGCGGCGGCCCAGGATCATGGCCCGGAGGTGCGCCGCTGGCTGCCGCCGGACGTGGGGGAGCCCGAGGTCCCGCCGGAGCCGCCGGAGCCCGAGGTCGAACCGCCGACGGAGGAGGAGATCGCCGCCATCAAGGAGGCGGCGCGGCTGGCCGGCGCCGAGGCCGGTTTTCGCGAGGGTTACCAGGCAGGGTATCAGGAGGGGCGCGAAAAGGCCGATGCGGAGGCGGCGGCGGAATCTCAAGAGCGCGAGGCGCGCGAGCAGGGGCTACGGGAGCAGACCGAGCAGACGCTGCGGGAGACGGTCGCGGCCTTGGAGGGGATCGCCCACGACCTCGCCGATCCCTTGGCCTCGCTCGGCGACGATCTGGAGCCCGAGCTCCTGACCTTGACGGTGACTCTGGCCGAACGGGTGATCATGGATGAGCTGGACAGGCGGCCCGACCTGTTGTTGGGCGTACTCCAGCGTGCCTTGGACCAGCTTCCGTCACGCCATCACAAGATTCGCATTCATGTCCACCCGGACGAGCAGAGGATCCTCGAGACCTATGCCCAGGGGATGGACGAATCCATCACCTGGGTAGCCGATCAGGAGATGCGGCGCGGCGGTTGCATCGTCGAGAGTGGCCCGAGCCGCATCGACGCCCGTTTCGAAACCCGCTTGCGCCAGGCGGTCGAAGCCATCTGGGGCGAGCTGACGCCGCCGGCTCCCGCGCAGGACGATCCGGCTCCCGAGGTCGAGGGTGGCGATCCGATCGATGCGGGCGATTCGATGGGGGGCGGGACGGACGAATCCCCGTTCGACGGCCAATCGCCAGGATCGATCGCCGATCTCGGCGAACCAGATGTATCGGAGCCGGAGCCGGAGCCGGTGCCCGAGCCGGTGCCCGAGCCGGAGCCAGCGACCGATCCTCAGATAAGTGAGCCCGAGACGGACCAAGCCGAGACCAATCCATGACACAGACCATTCGCGACCTTCAGGATCGGGGCACCGGACAGGTGGTGCAAGGGCTCCGCGAGCGCTTGGCCCAGTCGCGCCAGCGCATCGAGAAGGCACCGGACCCTCAACCGGAAGGACGCCTGTCGCGCATGGTGGGCCTGACACTGGAGGCGGAGGGTATCCGTCTGCCGATCGGGGGACGGGCGGCCATCCATACCGTGAGCGGCCACCGTCTGGGCGCCGAGGTGGTGGGCTTCAATGGCGAGCGGACCTTCCTGATGCCCGAGGGGCACCTGGATGGACTGATTCCTGGCGCTCGTATCGAGCCGCTGGAGCAGAGCCGTCGGATTCCCGTCGGTCCCGAGCTGCTGGGCCGCGTGGTGGACGCGATCGGCAAGCCGCTGGACGGAGGCGGTCCGATCCGGGCCCAGGACGAGGTCTCGATCGAGGGGCGGCCCATCAACCCCTTGACCCGGGCGCCGGTCAAGACCGCTCTGGATGTCGGCATCCGGGCGCTCAACGGGCTGCTGTCGGTCGGACGCGGTCAGCGTCTCGGTCTGTTCGCCGGCAGCGGCGTCGGCAAGAGCGTGCTCCTGGGGATGATGACCAAGCACACCGAGGCCGACGTGATCGTCGTGGGTCTGATCGGCGAGCGTGGCCGCGAGGTCAACGAATTCATCAACGAGATTCTGGACGTCGACTCGCGCAAGCGCACGGTGGTGGTGGCGGTTCCCGCGGATCAGTCGCCGCTCCTGCGTCAGCACGGGGCCTGGGTCTCGACCAGGATCGCCGAGTATTTCCGCGATCGCGGGCTCAACGTGCTGCTGCTGATGGACTCCCTGACGCGATTCGCCCAGGGGGCGCGCGAAATCTCGATGGCCATCGGCGAACCCCCGGCCACGAAGGGCTATTCGGCATCCGTCTTCGCCCGTCTGCCGCAACTGGTCGAGCGTGCGGGCAATGGCGACCAGGGCGGCGGTTCCATCACGGCCTTCTATACGGTACTTGCGGAGGGCGACGATCAGAACGACCCGATCGTCGATTCGGCCCGTGCCATCCTCGACGGTCACGTGGTGCTCTCGCGCGACATCGCCGCGACCGGGCGCTATCCGGCGATCGACGTAGGCGCCTCGGTCTCGCGCGTCATGAGTGCCGTGGTGACGCCCGAGCATCAGAAGGCGGCCTATCGTTTCCGCAATCTGCTCGCGACCTACACCCGCAACCGCGATCTGATCGCGGTCGGCGCCTACCGCAAGGGGTCCGATCCTCAGCTGGACGAAGCGGTGGCCATGCAGCCGCGGCTGGAGGCCTATCTCGGTCAGGATCGGGGAGAGGCGGCCGGGTTCGAGGCGTCCCGTCAGGCGCTGTTCGACCTGGTCTCGGCACCGGGCGGATTCAACCGAGGTCAGTGATCATGAGCGTGAAGCGTTTCGAACGTCTGCTCAAGATCCGCGAGGCCCAGGAGAGCGAGGCCGCCGTCGCGCTGGCGGACCGTCTCGCCGAGCTGAACCGCGTCGAGTCGCAGCGCGATCAGCTCTTGGAATACCAGAATCAATATCTGCATGCCTTGATCCCCAACGACGCCAATATGCTGAAACAGCTGGGTCTGATGCACCAGCAGTTGCGCGAGGCGATGCAGCAGCAGGATCTGCGCATCGCGGCGGCTCAGTCGCAGGTCGATCAGGCCCGGGACATCTGGTCGGAGCGGCACCAGGCGAGCCTGTCGCTGGACAAGCTGATCGAGCACCGTCGCCGTGCCGAGCAGGCGCGCGACGCGCGCAATCAACAGCGCGAGCAGGACATGTGGGCGACCCGAAAGGCGTTTCAGCAGGATTCCAATAACGAGATGTAACCGATCGAGGAGGTGCGGGATGATGCAATCGAATGGTTTGCAAGCCGGCTTATCGGGCCTGCTCGCTCAGTTGCTCGGCGGTACTGCAGGGAGCAACGGCGATTCTCTTCTGGGAGAGGGGGCTGAGTTTCTCGACACCCTGGGCGGCCAGCTGAAGGAGATGCTGGTCGATCGCGGGCTGGATCCGGCCGAGATCGCCGCCTACGATGGCCAGGAACTGCTCGCTCAGTTCGTGGCGCTGATCCAGGGGCCGCAATCGGTCCAATCGACTACCGGGGCGGGTGCCGGGTCGAATGCCGAGTCCATGTCGTCCGGCATCGATGATTCCTCGGATTTTCTCATCGAGACGCCGGCGGATCTGCTGGCACGCCTTCTGGAATCCATGTCCCCCGGAGCGGCGATGACCTCGGGCAGCGTGGCGTCCGGCTCGGGCGGTCGGTCCTCCGCCGGACCGAGTGACGAGTCTCTTCCGTCGGCTGCCGAGGGTTCATCGGGTAATCGCGCCGTGACGCCGACGGATCCGCTCGGGCGCCTTCTGGAATCGGCGTCCGCCGCAGCGGTGGTGACCTCCGACCGCTTGACGTCCGGCTCTTACGGTCGGTCATCATTGGCGGAACTGTCCAGTTTTCCGGGCTTTCGCGCCTCCTCGGACCGGTTGGCTCGGCTGATCGAGTCCGGGACCACGAAGGATCCGCTCGCTTCCGAGACGATGGGTTCGGACTCGAGCGTCACGACATCTCCGGACGCATCCATGGCCGACTCGACGCCCTCGGCTCGCAACGATCGGTCGGTTTCGGCCCCGCTCGAGACCCTGGTGACGGAGTCTGATACCGAGGATGACGCTGGCGCGTCCATGACGGTGACATCCGCTGTGCCGCGGTCTCAGTCTGAACGATCTCAGGCGGATCGGTTCGATCGGGTTCCGAGTCTGGTGTCCGATGAGGTGTCTCTCGATGCCCGGTTGCCCGATCCGGGCGCTTCGGATCCATCCGATCCGACCGCTCCGATCCCTGCAGCTCGCGGCGTTCGGATGGATCCCGCGGTGCGTGATCCGGTCGCGGTTTCGACCGCGGCGATGCCCGATGACAAAACGCAGCGGCCGGGCGCTTATGCCGACCCCGGCGCTGTCCGATTCGCGGGCTCCGATTCCGTCGAACAGTCGTCACCGGCATCGCAAGCGGCGATCGACCGACTGGGGCGGCTCTTGGAGTCCCTGTCCGCTGGGGGTAAGGTTGACGCCAGCGACTCTGGGTTCGGTTCGGACGTTCGGTCATTCCTGAACGATCTGGCGCGCACGGCCGCTGACCGGCGGGCGAGCGCTTCGGCCGATGCCGCGGGGGGCGCGATCTCGGATCCTCTCTACGAGGAGGGGGTGCCGGGCTCGCTGACTGGAGCCCTCCAACGACTGGCCGAGGCATTTCGAGGGGGCGGGTCGAATCAAGGGGTCGTTGGGACGTCCGAGGCGCGCGAATCCTCCGATCCAGTGGCCGTGGATCCTGAGGGCGAGGCGGTCCTCGACGCCCGATCCCATTCATCCCCGGTCCGGAGTGGCGGTACGACCGATCCTCTGAGCCCGATCCCGGATCAGGCCCGGGCGCCGCTTCAAGAAGAGGGCGCCGGGGGACTCGAAGAGGTCGTCGATGCCTCTTCGCGCGCGATTCAGGGGGATGCGGACGCCTCCGGAAGCGAGGGCGTATCGGTCGCGGCCACGGCTTCGACCAACTCGAACTCGGCTTCCGGGTCGGGTCTGCAACGCGCGGGGGCGTTGGATCTCTACCGTCTGTTGCAGCCAGGTGGAGAAGCCGCTCTCGGGGACGAGGTGAGATGGGCGTTGAGCGAAGGGCTCTCGAAGGCCGAGATGCGGTTGCAGCCGCCGAGTCTGGGGAGTCTGGATGTCAAGATCACCATGGAGGGCGACAAGGCCAGCGTCCTTTTCGTCTCCCCGCACCCCGTGGTGCGGGAGGTGCTCGAGGCGGCGATGCCGCGCTTGCGGGATGCGCTCGCCCAGGACGGGCTGTCTCTGGCGAACCTGTCGGTCGCCGATCAGGGTGCCCGGGGCGGGGACGCCTCCGGGCGGGACGGGACTGGGTCGAATGGATCCTCGTCGAACGGGACGTTTCAGCAAGCCGATGCGCTGGACGATGACATCCTGAGCGAGCCTCCATTGCTCAATACGACCGTTTCGGCCTTGTCGAAGCGTCTCGATTACTACATCTGATCGGTAGGCGGACCCCTGTGGCGCGGGCGGCCTGTCGATCTCCATCGGATCTCAGCGAAATAGATACCAGAGGTGTGAAGCATGGCCGACAAGAAGACGAAGGAACCCGCAGAGGACGTCAAGGCATCCGGAGGCAAACTCAAGCTCATCATCTTGATTCTGCTGGTGCTTCTGGTTCTGGGGGGCGGCGGAGGTGCGGCCTATTATTTTCTCGTTCTCGACTCTTCGGACGATTCGGCCGAGGAGGGCGTCGAGGGTTCGGAGACCGATTCCGCGGAGACCGAGGCCAAGCCGGCCGACTCCGAGTCTTCGGAGGCGACCGCGCCCGCATCCCCTCAGGATCCCTTGATCTATCATGCGCTCGAAACCATTACGGTGAATATCACAGCGCCTGGATCGGTACGCTTTCTCAGGATCAACATCACCATCGTCACACGCAACGAGCGGGTGGTGGCGGCCATCGACAAGCACCTTCCGGTGATCCGCAACGATCTGCTGGCGCACCTGTCGAGCCAGGATGCGGCGGTTCTGAACTCGCGTGAAGGCAAGGACGAGCTGCGCGGGGAGTTGCTTACCATGATCAAGGGTATTCTGACGCGATCGGCCGAGCCTTCCGACATCGTCGAGGTGCTTTTCACGGATCTGGTCATGCAGTGAGGCGGGGCCATGGCTCAGCAGACCGACATCCTCAGTCAAGACGAGATCGATGCCCTTCTGCATGGCGTCGACAGCGGCGATGTCGATACCGACGGAGATGCCTTTCCGGTCGACGGTCAGGCGCGTCCGTACGATTTCGCGACCCAGGATCGTATCGTGCGCGGGCGTATGCCCACGCTCGATATGATCAATGAGCGTTTCGCCCGTTATCTGCGGGTCCATCTCTTCAACATGCTGCGCCGGGCCTCGGAGATCTCCGTGGTCGGCACCAGGGTCACCAAGTTCTCCGAATATCTGCATTCGCTCTTCGTGCCGACGAGCCTGAATCTGCTCCGGGTCAATCCGCTGCACGGTACGGCCCTGATGGTGTTCGATCCCAAGCTGGTCTTCAGCCTGGTGGATAATTTCTTCGGCGGCGACGGTCGCTTCTATTCGCGAATCGAGGGCCGCGATTTCACGCCCATGGAACTGCGCGTGATTCGAAGCCTGCTCGACGCGGCCTTCCAGGACATGGAGAAGGCATGGGAACCCGTGATGGAGCTGAACCTGGAGTTCGTCAATTCGGAGGTGAATCCCCAGTTCGCCAATATCGTCAGTCCCAGCGAGGTCGTGGTCATCAACGATTTCCATATCGAGCTGGATGGTGGAGGAGGGAATCTTCACTTCACGGTCCCCTACTCGATGATCGAGCCGATTCGCGAGCAGCTGGACACGGGCCTGCAGTCCGACCGCTCCGGTGTCGATCGGCGCTGGTTGAATGCATTGCAGGAGGAGGTGCAGGTGGCGGAGGTCGAAATCTTCTCGCATTTGGTCGAGAAAACCCTGACGGTCCAGCAATTGCTCGACATGCGTCCGGGAGACATCATTCCCATCGAGTTTCCCGAGCAGGTCGTTGTCAACGTCGAGGATATCCCGATGTTTCGCGGCAAGTACGGGGTCTCGAACGGCATCAACGCCATCAAGATCTCCGAGACGCTGATCAAGTGATCGAGTGAGTGCAACCCTTGCCTGGGTGGTGGAACACAATGATTCATGGAAAGCGAATGGGTGACGAGATTCAATGAGCAGCGATAATCAGGATCCGAACGAGGCCATTGCCGACGATTGGGCGGCTGCACTGCAAGAACAGCGGGACAGTTCGACCGAGGATGACAAATCCGCGGATCTGATGGCGCAAGGCGCGGCGGCGGCCAAGTCTGCCGCGAGGGGTGGTTACGCCTCGGAATCGGCCGAGTCGCTCCAGGCCCGCACGGTGAGTCCGGAGGACTTCTCCGATTGGCAGGCGCCCGACCAGGCGTCCGACGTCAATCTCAACATGATCCTCGACGTTCCGGTCACCATCGCCATGGAGATCGGTCGGACCCGGATATCCATTCGCAATCTGCTGCAACTGAACCAGGGTTCGGTCGTGGAACTGGACCGGCTCGCTGGAGAGCCGCTCGACGTTCTGGTGAACGGAACCCTGATCGCCCATGGCGAGGTGGTGGTCGTCAACGAGAAGTTCGGCATCCGTCTGACCGATGTCATCAGCCCAAGCGAGCGGGTCAGGAAATTGAGATGATTCTCTGCAGGGGTACCGGTTCGGTTCGGCTCCAGTGCCTTGTGGCATGCGGCGCAGCGCTCGCGGGCTCGCCGGTGTTCGCGGATCCGCAGACGGGCGGGGCCCATGCGCCTGCGACATATCTGACTCAGCTGATCGGCTCACTTGCCTTGATCGTCCTTGCGATCCTGGTTCTCGCCTGGCTGTTGAAGCGATTCTCGGCCGGCGGGATGCAGGGACGCCAGATGATCGAGGTATTGGCGGTGAAGCCGCTGGGGATGCGCGAGCGGCTGATGCTCGTTCAGGTGGGCGAGGATCAGATCCTGCTGGCCATGACGCCGGCCGGGATCCGTCACGTCCATACCCTGTCACGACCGATCGAACCGCTCGATCCGGGCGTCCGTTCCCAGCCGGTGGCGCTCGACTTCGCGAGTCTGCTGCGGCGTTTCGGCGGCAAGGAGCAGTAGGGGTGAGGGTTCCCTGGCGGATGTTCGCGGGTCTGCTCCTGGGGCTGTTTCCGGTGCTCCTGTGGGCTCAGGTCGGCGGCGGGCTCAATGCCGTGACCGTGACCACGGCCCCGGATGGCGGC
Source organism: Imhoffiella purpurea (assembly GCF_000585215.1). Taxonomy (GTDB): domain Bacteria; phylum Pseudomonadota; class Gammaproteobacteria; order Chromatiales; family Chromatiaceae; genus Imhoffiella; species Imhoffiella purpurea. The sequence continues at coordinate 108,679 of NZ_AONC01000004.1, forward strand.
AAGGTCTATTCGGTGACCCTGCAGATCCTCATCATCATGACCATGCTGACGCTGCTGCCGTCGGCCCTGATCATGATGACCTCATTCACCCGCATCATCATCGTGCTGTCACTGCTGCGACAGGGATTGGGTACCGCCCAGGCGCCCTCCAATCAGATTCTGCTGGGGTTGGCTCTGTTCCTGACTCTGTTCGTGATGGCACCGGTGTTCCAGGAGGTCTACGACACCGCGGTCCTGCCCTACATGGACGAGAAGCTCGGCACGGAAGAGGCGCTGGCCAAGGCGGCCAAGCCGCTGCGGACCTTCATGCTGGAGCAGACGCGTGAAACGGATCTGCAGATGTTCGCCGAGATCAAAGGGATCGACGGCTTCGAGACGCCGGACGACATCCCCTTGACGCTCCTGGTTCCGTCCTTCGTCATCAGCGAATTGAAAACCGCCTTCCAGATGGGATTCCTCATCCTCATTCCGTTTCTCATCATCGATCTGGTGGTCGCCAGCGTGCTCATGTCGATGGGTATGATGATGCTGTCGCCCATGATCATCTCATTGCCGTTCAAGATCATGCTCTTCGTGCTCGTCGACGGCTGGTCTCTGCTCATGGGCACCTTGGCTCAGAGCTTCTATTCCTGAGGAGGTGTGACGTGACGCCCGAAATGGTGATCGACGTCGGAAAGGAGGCGGGCGAGATCGTCATCCTGATGGCGGCCCCGCCGCTGCTCGCGGGTCTGGTGGTCGGTCTCATCGTGAGCCTGTTCCAGACCGCGACCCAGATTCAGGAGATGACGCTCACCTTCATCCCCAAGCTGCTCGCCGTGGGGGCGGCCCTGGTGATCGGCGGTCACTGGATGCTGTCGGTGATCACGGATTACGTCATCCGTCTCTATCACAGCATCCCCAATCTGATCGGCTGACGGGCGGACGCTCGGTACGGATCGGGATGACCTTCGCGGCCGACGACATCCTGCTGTGGGTCGGTGCGATCATGTGGCCCTTCGTGCGCATCAGCGCCATGCTGCTGGTCGCGCCCATCTTCGGCGGGCGCAACGTGAGCGCTCGGGTGCGACTCGGGCTCGCCCTGCTGCTCGCCCTGATCGTGGCACCCGACCTGGAGCCCGTTCCCGAGATCGATCCGCTGAGCCTCGATGGACTGGTCGTGGCCATCCATCAGGTGATCGTCGGGATCGCCATGGGGTTCGTGGTTCAGATCGTCTTCGCGGCCCTGGTCCTCGCGGGGGAGAGCATCGCACTGTCGATGGGGCTGGGGTTCGCCTCGGCCATGGATCCGGTCAGCGGGATTCAGGTGCCCATGGTGTCCCAGTTCTACACGATCCTGGCGACACTCATCTTTCTCGCCCTCAACGGCCATCTGATTCTGCTCGAGCTCCTCCTGCGTAGTTTCCAGACGCTCCCGATCGCCGCGTCAGGGATCTCGACGGACGATCTCTGGGCCGTGGTCCGGTTCGTCAGCGGCATGTATTCCAGTGCCCTGCTGGTCGCCTTGCCGGCGGTGGCATCTTTGTTGCTTATAAATATCTCGATGGGGGTCGTCACGCGTGCCGCGCCCCAGCTCAATATCTTTGCGGTGGGATTTCCCGTCACCCTGCTCGCGGGTCTCATCATCATCGTGCTGACACTACCTCAGCTGAGCGTCCGGGTCGGCGAGCTCCTGTGGCTCGCCGTTCGGCTCGTTCGGCAGCTCGTGGGGGCTTAGATGGCCGAAAACGAAAATGGCCAGGAACGATCGGAACAACCGACCGCAAAACGCTTGCGGGAGTCGCGCGAAAAGGGTCAGATCGCCCGTTCGCGGGAGTTCAACACGGTCGTCGTCCTGCTGGCCGGCGCGAGCTCGCTGCTGCTGTTCGGGGGGTATTTCGGGACTCGAATCGCCAATCTGATGACGGATGCGCTCGATCTGGAGCGCGGACTGATCTTCGATCCCGCGCTCATGATTCCGCACCTCGCGGCCATGATCGAGCGTGCGCTGCTGATTCTGGCGCCGCTGTTCATGATGCTGGTCGTGGTCGCCCTGATGGGGCCCGTGCTCATCGGCGGGATCAATTTCTCGGCCGAATCGCTCACCCCCAAGTTTTCCAAGATGAATCCGCTCAAGGGTCTCAAGCGGGTCTTTTCCGTCACGGGCCTGATGGAACTGGTCAAGGGAATCGGCAAGTTCTTTCTGGTCGCGCTGGTCGCGGGTCTGGCGATCAATATGATCTGGGGCACATTGATGTCGCTCGGCGATCAGCCGATCAGGCAGGCCATCGTCCAGACCGGCCACATGGCCACGTGGGTCTTTCTCATCGCCTCGGTCGCGCTCATCCTGGTGGCGGCGATCGATGTCCCCTTTCAGCTCTGGAACCACAACAAACAGCTGAAGATGACCCTGCAGGAGGTGAAGGACGAATTCAAGGACACCGAGGGCAAGCCCGAGGTCAAGGGGCGGATCCGGCAGATGCAGATGGAGGCATCGAGGCGGCGCATGATGGCCGAGGTACCCAAGGCCGACGTGGTGATCACCAATCCGACCCATTATGCCGTTGCGCTCCAGTACGAACCCGCGACCATGCGTGCGCCGCGTCTGCTGGCCAAGGGGGCGGATGCCGTCGCCAAGGCGATTCGCGAGATCGCCGAGGAGAACCGGATCACGCTGGTGGAGGCGCCGCGAGTGGCGCGCGCCATCTATTTCACCACCGAACTCGATCAGGATATTCCCGGCGGTCTGTTCGTCGCCGTGGCCCGCATTCTGGCCTACGTCTACCAGCTCAAGCGCGAGGACTTCGGGGTCGAGCTCCCAGACGAGCTGCCGGTTCCCGAGGAATATCTGGATCCCCAGAGCGCGCGCCGGGTCCGGAGGTAGCGTCCGATGTCGACCATTGCCGAACGGCTCGGAGGGCTTGCGCGTCTCGGTCTGGGTGCGCCCGTCCTGCTCATCGCGCTGCTTGCGATGCTGGTGCTGCCGCTGCCGCCGTTCCTGCTGGATCTGCTGTTCACCTTCAATATCGCGCTGTCGCTGATCGTGGTGATGGTGGCCGTCTATACGCCGCGCCCCGTCGATTTCGCCGCCTTTCCGACCGTGCTGCTCCTGGCGACCCTGCTGCGCCTGTCGCTCAACGTGGCTTCGACCCGGGTCATTCTTCTCAACGGCGGCTCGGGTACGGAAGCGGCCGGCAAGGTCATCGAGGCCTTCGGCGAATTCGTGCTGGGCGGCAATTTCGCCATCGGCGTGGTGGTCTTCACCATCCTGGTCATCATCAATTTCGTGGTCATCACCAAGGGGGCCGGACGCGTCTCCGAGGTGAGCGCGCGCTTCACCCTGGACGCCATGCCTGGCAAGCAGATGGCGATCGACGCCGATCTGAACGCCGGGCTCATCTCGCAGGACGAGGCCCGCAAGCGGCGCGAGGGCGTCGCCGAGGAGGCCGACTTCTACGGTTCCATGGACGGTGCCAGCAAATTCGTGCGCGGCGATGCCATGGCCGGCATCCTCATCCTCTTCATCAACGTGCTGGGCGGCATCGTCATCGGAACGACCCAGCATGGCCTGACTTTCGAGGAGGCGACCAACAATTTCGTCCTCCTGAGCATCGGCGACGGGCTGGTCGCCCAGATTCCCGCGCTGCTGCTGTCGTCCGCGACCGCCATCATCGTGACCCGCAGCTCGACCCCGCAGGACATCGGGGAGCAGGTCTTCGGTCAGATGTTCGCCAACCCGCGCGTCCTCTATGTCGCGTCGGGGATCCTCGGCATTCTCGGCATGATCCCCGGGATGCCGAATCTGGTCTTCCTCGGGCTGGCCTCGATGCTGGGCGGGGTCGCCTATCTGAACGCGCGCAAGCCGGTCGCGCCCGCTCCCGACGTGGTCGAGCGCCTGCCGGACGGAATGGAGCTGCCCGCGCCCGAGGATCGCGATCTGTCCTGGGAGGACGTTCCGCCGGTCGACCTGGTCTCGCTCGAGGTGGGTTATCGCCTGATTCCACTGGTCGACCGCAGTCAGGACGGCCAGCTCATGGGGCGCATCAAGGGGATTCGGCGCAAGCTGTCCCAGGAGTTCGGGTTCCTCATCCAGCCGGTGCACATTCGCGACAATCTGGAGCTGTCTCCCAATCAGTACCGGATCTCGCTGCTCGGCGTGACGGCGGCGGAGGCGGAGGTCTTCCCGGACCGGGAGCTGGCGATCAATCCGGGCCAGGTCTACGGCTCGGTGCCCGGGACGCCGACCAAGGATCCCACCTTCAATCTGGATGCGCTCTGGATCGATCCGTCGGATCGCGAATCGGCCCAGGCCGCCGGCTACACGGTGGTGGATACGGCCACCGTGATCGCGACCCATCTGTCCCAGGTCTTCCGCGAGAACGCGCACCGCCTGATCGGTCACGAGGAGGTCCAGCATCTGCTCGATCAGCTGGCGCGGCGCTCGCCCAAGCTGGTCGAGAATCTGCTTTCCTCCAAGGCGCTCTCCCTGGGCGTGGTGCTCAAGGTCCTGCAGAACCTCCTGGCCGAGCAGGTGGCGATTCGGGATCTGCGTACGATCGCCGAGATTTTGGCGGAGCGCGCGCTGAAGAGCCAGGATCCCGCCACTTTGACCGCCGCCGTGCGGGTCGCCCTGTCGCGCTCGATCGTTCAGGATCTCGTCGGCCCCGAGGACGAGCTGCCCTTGATCGCGCTCGACCCCGCGTTGGAGCAATTGTTGCATAAATCTCTGCAAGGCAGCCAAGGCGAGACCATCGGCATCGAGCCCGGTCTCGCCGAGCGGGTTCAGCGACTGGTGATGGATGCGGCTCGGCGCCAGGAGGCGGAGGGGGCGCCGGCCGTGCTGGTCGTGGCCCCGGAGATCCGATCCTGGATCGCCAGCTGGCTACGGGGGGCGGTGCGGAATCTGGTCGTGCTGGCATTCACCGAGATTCCCGACAACCGGCGGATACGGGTCGTGGCCACCGTCGGCAAGAGCGAGCCGGCACAGGCGCGGGCATGACCCAACGAACAGGAGCAGAGAGATGAGTGTACGGCGATACAGGGCGCGCGACATGCGCGATGCGATGCGTCAGGTGCGCGAGCATCAGGGGCCGGATGCGGTCATTCTGTCGAGCCGTCGCGGCGATGACGGGATGCTCGAGGTGGTGGTCTCGCTCGACGCCGCGCCCGCTGCCGGTGTCTCGTCATTCGCCCAGGACGCGGTCGACATCGGCCCCGTGGATCCTCAGCTGGCGGCCATGCGGCGTGAGATCTGCGATCTGCGCACCCTGTTGATGCAGCAAAGTGCCTTGTCTGAGCGCGATCAATGGGCTGCGCGTCATCCATTGGCGGCTCAGTGCATCGAGCGTCTGACGCAGGGCGGCTTCTCGGAGAAGCTCGCCCGCAGTCTCGCCGGGGGCGTCCAGGAGGACGGTTCTCTGGACATGGCCTGGTCGAGGCTGCGCTCGCGTCTATCGGCCTCGATCGCCACAAGCCATCCCACCGTTCTCGAGCAGGGTGGTATGCTCGCTCTCGTGGGTTCGACGGGGGTCGGCAAGACGACGACTCTCAATCGGCTTGCGCTGCGCCAGATTCGCCGGATGGGCCCCGACTCGGTGACCCTGGTGACGCTCGACAGACAGCGTATCGGCGCCTATAAGCAATTGCAGGCATTCGGACAGATGGCCGGCATTCCGGTGATGCTGCTCGAAAGCGAGCGGGATCTGACCGCCTTGACCGATCGGGCGGGCGAGGGGAAGCTGGTCCTGATCGACACCCAGGGTCAGGCGGCGCGCGATGCGGCGGAGCGGCGACTCTTCGCCCAGGTGCGCAACGAGGTCGATCTGGAGACCTGGCTGGTCGTGGCCGCCACCCATCAGTCGGCCGTCCTGAGACAGGTTCTGGAGTCCTTCCAGGTCTGCGATCCGGCCGCCCTGGTCTTGACGAAGGTGGACGAAGCGGAACAATTGGGCGAAACCCTGTCGGTGCTCCTGGAGCAGCATATCGGTCTGGTCTTCTATTCGGACGGCCAGCGGCTCGACGAAGATTTTCACAAAGCGGACACCATGTATCTCACGCGCCTCGCATTGCAGGAGCCCGCCCATTCGGCTCCGCCCCAGCAGCCCCGGCAACCCCAGGAGGCCATGCTGCTCAATCCCATTTCGGTCGACAGAGTGCCGGCTGCCTCACAGACTCGGAACGTGCGAGAGGATATGGTGCTCGAGTCGGTCCTGCCTTTCGGGAAGGCCCTTCATGCAGCCTACTAGAGCTCGGCAGCTCAAGAGCATCGCGATCGCCAGCGGCAAGGGGGGGGTCGGGAAGACCAATGTCGCCGTCAATCTCGCCGTCGGTCTGGCCCAGATGGGGCGACACGTCATGCTTTTCGATGCCGATCTTGGTTTAGCCAATGCGGATCTTATCTTAGGGCTGCGGCCGACGAAGACGCTGCACGATCTGGTCGCGGGCCGGGCCGATTCCCTCGAGGAGATTCTGGTCGAGGGGCCGCACGGCCTGATGCTGGTGCCCTCGGCCTCCGGTATCGGCTCCATGGCCAATCTGACGCCGGCCGAGCACACCGGCTTGATTCGTGCGTTCAGCAGCTATCAGAGGCCGCTCGACGTGCTGATCGTGGATACGGCCGCCGGGGTGCAGGAGTCGGTGACCACATTCTGCCGTGCCGTTCAGCATGTCTTCGTGGTCGTGTGCGACGAGCCTGCCTCCTTGACCGATGCCTATGCGCTGATCAAGGTGCTGCATCAGGAGCACGGTTTGAGACGCTTCCGGGTGATCTGCAACATGCTCCAGTCGCCGGAGTCCGGACGCAGGCTGATGCACAAGCTGACGGCGGTCTGTCATCAGTACCTGCCCGATGTGATGCTGGAGGCCGCCATCAGTATTCCGATGGACGACAATTTGCGGCGGGCGGTGTCGAGGCGGGAGCCCGTCGTGAGTCTGTTTCCCGGCAGTCCGTCGGGACGCGCCTTCGTGGAGCTGGCGCGCCAGATGGATCGTTGGACGGTTGCCGAGACCGATATGGGTGGGATCGGCTTTTTCGTTGAACGGATGTTGCAAAGTGCCTGATGGCCCTCAATCGCTTGCGATCAGTATATCCAGATGTCGTCAATCAGTCGGAACAGCTGGTTGCGGCCAATATCGACCTGGTGCGGCGCATCGCCCATCACCTGGCGGCGCGTCTGCCGCCCTCGGTTCAGGTCGAGGATCTGGTCCAGTCCGGCATGGTAGGCTTGATCGAGGCGGCGAGACAGTTTCAGCCCGGACAGGGCGCGACCTTCGCGACCTATGCGGGGATTCGCATTCGCGGCGCCATGATCGACGAATTGCGGCGCGCCGACTGGACACCACGCTCCGTGCACCGCAATACTCGGCGTATCTCGGAGGCGATCCAGCGGATCGAAGGTCGGGAGGGACGCGCGGCGAGCGACCGTGAAATCGCCCAGACATTGGAGGTTTCGCTCGACGAATATCATATGATGCTGCAGGATTCGGCCAGTTCTCAGATTCTGGGGCTGGAGGATCTGTTCGGACAGGATGCCGATCCGGACCGGATGCTGCCCGGAGGGGGCGCGGCGCCGCTGGAGCATTTGGAGCAGGACCAGTTCCGCGATGCCTTGGCCAAGGCCTTGTCGGGATTGCCCGACAAGGAACGCCTGGTCCTCGCGCTCTATTATGATGAAGAATTGAATTTGCGAGAGATCGGTGGCGTCATGGGCATCACCGAATCGCGTGTGAGCCAGATTCGCAGCCAGGCTCTGCACCGGCTGCGCGTCCGTTTGCAGGAATGGATACAGGAGGCTGGCTCGTGAACATCAACCCGACCAATGCCATTGGGAGCTTTGTGTGGACAAAGGCATGAAAATCCTCATCGTGGACGACTTCTCCACGATGAGACGTATCATCAAGAATCTGCTGCGCGAACTGGGATTCAATAACACCACCGAGGCGGATGACGGGAGTACCGCGCTTCCGATGCTGAAGGGTGGCAACTTCGATTTCCTCGTGACCGACTGGAACATGCCGAACATGGAAGGTATCGAGCTGTTGCGCCAGGTGCGGGCGGATCCCGCGCTCAAGTCCCTTCCCGTGCTCATGGTCACGGCCGAGGCCAAGCGCGATCAGATCGTCGAGGCCGCCCAGGCCGGCGTCAACGGCTATATCGTCAAGCCCTTCACGGCCGAGACGCTCAAGGAGAAGATCGACAAGATCTTCGAGCGTCTCGAGGCGGGGTGATCCAGCGGGTGTCCGCGCGGTTTCTTCCGTGGCGCCCGCTCGGTTCGTGGACTGCGGATGTTCACGATCGGTGCGACCTTGGGACATCCGCATTTCCGGTCAAGATTGGCCAAGGGTCACTTCAAGTTAAAGAGTTCGCCCGGGAACGATAGATGGACAATGACGACACGAGCATCAAGGCGCAGCTGGATCTCGCGCGCCAACTGGTTGCGCATCTGGAGGCGGGTGAGGGGGACCAGGCGACAGCGGTCATTCGGCAGCTGCGGATTCCCTACGAGCGCGAACTGTTCGACGAGCTGGGCAAGCTGACGCGGGATCTGCACGAGGCTCTGAACAGCTTTCGGGGAGACTCGCGTCTCGTCGAGCTGACGCGCGACGAGATACCGGATGCGAAGGAACGGCTGAACTACGTCGTTTCCATGACCGAGCAGGCGACCCACCGGACCCTGAACGCCATCGACGAGGCGATGCCGATGGCGGAGACGCTCCATGCGCGCTCGATCGAATTGACCGGGCGATGGAGCCGTTTCCGCAATCGCGAACTGTCCGTCGACGAATTCAGGGATCTGGCTCGCGATATCGACGAGCATTTCGCGCTGGCCGGTACCGAAACCGATCGTCTGCGCTCGCTCATCTCCGAGATCATGATGGCGCAGGATTTCCAGGACCTCACCGGACAGATCATTCGGCGCGTGATTCGGCTCGTGCATGAGGTCGAGGAGAACCTGGTCGGTCTGATCCGCCTCTCGAGCGCCAGGATGGAGCCTGTGCGGCAGCTGCCGATGGCTGCGGAAGGCGAGAAGGAGGCCGCCGAGACCAAGGGACACGGACCCATCGTTCCCAACACCCAAGATGCGGCGGATGATGTCGTCAGTGGCCAGGACGATGTTGACGCACTGCTTTCCAGTCTGGGCTTCTAGCCCGCCGACCTCTTTGGTGAACACGCATGGCAATCGATCCGAATGACGAGATTCTCCAAGATTTCCTGGTCGAGGCTGGAGAGTTGTTGGAGGCGCTCAACGAGCAGTTGATCGACCTCGAACAGAACCCGGAGGATCGGGATCTGCTCAACGCGGTCTTCCGCAGCTTCCATACCATCAAGGGCGGGGCGGGGTTTCTCAATCTCAATGCCCTGGTAGAGGTCTGCCATCACGCCGAGGACGTCTTCAATCTGCTGCGCAACAACGAGCGCAAGATCGATGCCTTCCTGATGGACACGGTCCTGCGGGTGTTGGATGTGCTCAACGTCATGTTCGGCGATCTCAAGATGGGCAAGGAGCCCGAGCCTGCGCCGCCACCGCTCGTCGCCGCTCTCGCGGGGCTTGCCTCCCCCGATGGGGCTTCTGGCGCTCCTGAGGCCGCTCCTCCTCCGCCGCCACCACCCAAACTCGAGCCGGCGTCCGCTCCGGCTCCAGCGCCTCGGGATGCCGCGGACGACTCCGACGAGATCACCGAGGACGAATTCGAGGCATTGCTGGATGCCTTGCCGCGCGATGGCAGCGCGTCGCCGCCTGCTGCGAAGGCCGAGACCGCGCCGCCGCAATCGGCGGGTTCCGATGCCTCCTCCGATCTCATTACGGAGGACGAGTTCGAGTCGCTTCTCGATCAGCTGCATGGCGGTGGCGCGTCCGTCGCTCCAGCCGCTGCGCCCGCGCCCAAGGCCGAGACGGCCGCGCCCGCCTCCCGAGACTCGCGGGCGGCGCCGGCACCGGCCAAGGCCCCATCCGCGGCCGATTCACCATCCACTGGGGTTTCCGCGCCGGACAAGGATAGCTCCGCAGCCGCCGCGAGGAATGCCCGTGCCCCAGTCGGAGAGACCTCGGTCCGGGTCGACACCCAGCGGCTCGACGAAATCATGAATCTGGTCGGCGAGCTGGTGCTGGTCCGCAATCGCATGAGCATGCTGCGGACCCGAACCGAGGACGATGAACTCGGCAAGGCGATCGGCGCGCTGGCCCTGGTGACCGCCGACCTGCAGGCCGCGGTGATGAAGACGCGGATGCAGCCGATCAAGAAGGTCTTCAGCCGGTTCCCGCGCGTCGTGCGCGATCTGGCCCGCAGCCTGGGCAAGGAGATCGAGCTCGAAACCTTCGGCGAAGACACGGACCTCGACAAGAATCTCGTCGAGGCGTTGGCCGATCCGCTCGTCCACCTCATTCGCAACGCCGTCGACCATGGCGTCGAGATGCCCGACGTGCGCGAGGCCAACGGCAAGCCGCGCAAGGGGACCGTGGTTCTGGGCGCGGCCCAGGAGGGCGATCACATCTCGCTGTTGATCCAGGACGACGGGCGCGGCATGGATCCGGAGAAGCTGCGCGCCAAGGCGGTGGAGAAGGGGCTGCTGGACCCCGCCCTGGTCGAGCGCATGACGGATCGCGAATCCTTCAGTCTCATCTTCATGGCCGGATTTTCCACCAAGGAAGAGATTTCGGACGTTTCCGGGCGCGGTGTCGGCATGGATGTGGTCAAGACGCGCATCGCCCAGCTCAACGGCTCGGTCGAGATCGATTCGGTGCTGGGCGAAGGCACCAAACTCCATGTCAAGCTGCCGCTGACCCTGGCCATCCTTCCCGCGCTCATGGTCATCCTCGACGGCCGGCGCTTCGCGATTCCGTTGGCCTCCGTTTCCGAGATCCTGGACCTGGACCTCACCCGGACCCATTTCGTCGACGACCAGGAGGCGATCATGGTGCGCAGCCATGCCTTGCCTCTCTACTATGTCTCGCGCTGGCTGCATCCCTACAAGCTGATCGAGCCCAGGACGGACGCCCATGTCGTGGTGGTGCACGTGGCTCAGCGCAAGGTCGGCCTGGTGGTGGACGGTCTCGTCGGTCAGGAAGAGGTGGTCATCAAGCCGCTCGGTCTCGGTCTGCAGGGGGTTCCCGGACTGGCTGGGGCGACCATCACCGGCGATGGCGGCATCGCATTGATCATCGATGTACCCGAGCTTCTGGCGCTCATGGGGCGTCCCGGCTATGGCGGACGCGCCGCGCGCGCGGAGCCCGCCATGGCGGAGGCGGAGGACTGACCGATGGCATTGCGTGTCGTCGTGGTCGATGATTCCGGTTTCTTTCGGCGGCGCATCGTCGAGATTCTCAACGCCGATATCGGTATCGAGGTGGTCGGCACCGCCTCGAACGGCCGGGAGGCCATCGAGGTCGTCAGGAAACTCGACCCGGATGTCGTGACCATGGATATCGAGATGCCGGTGATGGATGGCATCTCCGCCGTGCGTCGCATCATGGCCGAGTCGCCGCGGCCCATCCTCATGTTCTCGACCCTGACGACCGAGGGGGCCAAGGCCACCTTGGATGCGCTGGACGCCGGTGCGACGGACTTTCTGCCCAAGCGCTTCAGCGAGATGGCGAAGGACGAGGATTCCGCCAAGATCCTGCTCAGGCGCCGGGTTCGGGCCTTGGGACGCAGCCGAATGCGGGCCGGGACGCACCAGCACGCGGAACCACGCGATCGGACGGCCTTCGCTGAACCCGCTCCGGCTGCGAGACCCCTGCTCCAGCCGCGTCCCGCGGCGGGGGCCATTCCGCTGAATTCGCTGCGCGCGCTGCTCATCGGAACCTCCACGGGGGGGCCGGTGGCCTTGCAGGAGGTGCTCAAAGGACTTCCCAGCTCCTTTCCCTTGCCGATCCTGCTGGTTCAGCACATGCCCGCAAGCTTCACCCCCGCGTTCGCCGAGCGGCTCAATGGTCTGTGCCAGATCGAGGTCAGGGAGGCCGCATCCGGTGATGTGCTCAAGCCGGGCTGCGCGCTGCTCGCGCCCGGCGGGCTCCAGATGATCCTGGAGGGCGGCGGCCAGACCCGGATTCGAATCCAGGAGAGTCCGCCCGGCACCATCTACAAGCCCAGCGTGGACATCACCTTCAACTCGGCGGTCACCGCGCTCAAGTCCCAGGTGCTGGCCATCGTGCTCACCGGCATGGGGGCGGACGGCCGCGAGGGCGCACGCGCGCTGAAGGGGCAGGGGGCGCACGTCTGGGCCCAGGATGCGGCTTCCTCCGTGGTGTTCGGCATGCCCGCCGCCATCATCGAGGCCGGACTCGCCGATCAGGTTTATTCGCTCAAGGACTTCGGACCGGCTCTGGTAAAGGTTTTCTGCTGACATGGATATCCTCAGCATGGTGGGGATCCTCCTGGGTCTCGTCGCCATCCTGGGGGGGGCCGTCGCCAAGGGAAGCAGTCTCGGTGCGCTCTGGAATCTGGCCGCATTCCTCATCGTGGTCATCGGAACCCTCGGGGCCACGCTCATTCAGGCGCGCGTTCCCGTGTTCATCCATGCCCTGCGCATCTTTCCCTGGGTGTTCGTTCCGCCGAACCTGGATGCGAAGGACATGATCGACAAGATCGTGGGCTGGTCGGCACTCTCGAGGAAGGAAGGGCTGCTCGGGCTCGAGAATGCCTCGGAGGTGGAACCCGATCCCTTTCTCCGCAAGGGGCTGCAGCTGCTCGTCGATGGTGTCGAGCCCCAAGCGCTGCGCCAGATACTCGAGTCCGATCTCGACAACCGGGAGTCTTTCGATCTGCAAGGCGCCAAGGTCTACGAGAGCATGGGGATCTATTCGCCGACGCTCGGCATCATCGGGGCCGTCATGGGACTGATGGCGGTGATGCAGAATCTGGCGGATCCGAGCAAGCTCGGGCACGGGATCGCGGCGGCCTTCGTCGCGACCATCTATGGGGTCGGCATGGCCAATCTCTTCTTCTTGCCCGTGTCCAATAAGCTCAAGGGAATCGTACAGGCGCGTGTAAACTATCAGGTCATGTTGCTCGAAGGCTTGATCTCGATCGCCGAGGGCGAGAACCCGCGCAACATCGAAAACAAGCTCAGCGGTTTCATTCAGGGTTGAGGCTTGGTCTCATGGCGCGACGCCGCAAGGTCGAGGAGCATGCGAATCACGAGGCATGGGCGATTCCCTATGGCGACCTCGTCACCCTGCTCATGGCCTTTTTCGTCGTCATGTACGCGATTTCGGTCGTGGATGCGGGCAAGTACCGTGTCCTGTCGAATTCGTTGGTCGAGGCGTTCGGATCCCAGGTTCCGGTCGATCCGATCCAGATCGGAGAGCCCAGCCTGGAGTTGAATCTGTTGACGGACGATGTCCGGCGCTCGCTCGCGCCGTTCGAGATCAAGGATACCGCAGGCGAATCGCGGCAGAGCGAGAGGTCCGAGCTGGAGCCGCTATCGCCGACCGATGTGGCCATCGAGGGCGTGCTCGACGGGGTCAGCGAAGAAGGGCGCGAGGAGATGCTGCGCGAGATCGCCGAGATGTCCGAAGAGATCGAGAATGCCTTGGGCAGGCTCAACGAGGAAGGCGATATCCAGGTCAAGCGCAAGCCCTACTGGCTCGAGATCACCATCAACACGAACCTCTTGTTCGGCAGCGGATCCGCGACGCTGGAGCCCGCCGCGCGTCCGGTGCTTCAGGACGTCGCCCGGATCCTGTCGAAGCGTGACGCCCGCATCCATGTCGAGGGCCATACCGACGACCGGCCGATCAGCAATTCGATCTATCCTTCGAATTGGGAGCTCTCCTCCGGTCGGGCGGCCACTGTCGTCAATCTGTTCGCTCAGAATGGGGTGGATCCCCGGCGGATGGTGGCGATCGGCTATGCAGAATATCAGCCCCTGGCCGATAACGATACGGAAGAAGGTCGATCGCAGAATCGCCGAGTCGAGGTGATCGTGCTGCCTGGACCTTCCCCGCATCGCGATGGGACGTCCGAGCCCGAACGGCTCAGGCGCGATTACGAGGAGGGGATCGGCGAACTTCGCTGAGCGTCACTATATTGGGCCAGGAGCATGGGGTATCGTCGTCCGACGAAACCCGATCATCAAGCGCTTTCGCTTAGACCCGTGAGGAAGCAATGACTACATCAGATTCTCAGACCAAGAACCAGGGACCTTCTTCCGCCTTCGTGACCTTCAGTCTCGCCGAAGAGACCTATGCCATCGACGTGCTTCAGGTGCAGGAGGTGCTGAAGATCACCGACATCGCGCCCGTGCCCGGCGTTCCCGATTACATCCTGGGTATCATCAATCTGCGGGGCGACGTGGTGACGGTGATCGACGCCCGGCGTCGCATGGCTCTGCCGGATCGGGAGCCCGATGACGCCTCGCGTATCGTCATCATCGACGTGGACAACCAGAACGTCGGAATCCTGGTCGATTCGGTCGCCGAGGTGGTTCAGATCTCGCCCGACGCCGTGGATCCGGCCCCGGCCGTGGGCAACGACCAGACGAGCCGGTTCATCCTCGGCGTGACCAGCACGGAGGAGGGTCTCACCATTCTGATCGATCTGAACAAGCTGCTCTCCGACGACGAATGGGCGACCATTCGAAATATCTGAGATCGAGTTGATGAATCGGCCTGGATCATATCTGGAGGCGTTCGCGGCGAATCGACGATCAGGCCACAGGAGAATCCCATGAGCGAGCCCATCAAGCCGTTGCCGCCGGTCTCCGCCCAGAACCCCTCGCGTTCGTCGGCCGACGAACAGGACCGAAGCTACGCCAAATCGACCTATTGGCTGAGTTCCACGAACAGGTTCGTCGAACGACGCTCTGGAGAGAGGCGCTCGGGCGAGCGCAGAGGATCCGAAAGACGCCGAGATGAGCGTCGGTCGGACGACCGACGTACCGGTAACCGTCTGTCCGATGAGCGTCGCTCCCTGGATCGTCGCGCCTTGGATCGTCGGGGTACGGACCGTCGCTCGGGCGAGCGGCGGGGTTCCAGCATGGGTGGTCAGCCCCGGCTCGTACGAAACAACCCGCCCAAGCCGGGTGAAGGGGCGAATACGCCATGGAAGCGTCGCCGTCGTGGCATCATCGATGACTTCGCTTGAGCGTTCGGCAGGGGAATCTGTGCCTGATCGAGCGGTGGATGGGGCTGGACCGTCATGATGGAAATTCCGTTCTGGTTCCCGTTCGCGACGGCCGGCTTGGCCCTCTTGCTCGCGATCCTCGGGCTTGTGATCCTCGTGCGCATGCATCTGGCCCAGAAGCGGCTGCGGTCCGAGTTCCTCGAACTGAAGCGCGATCAGCAGCGTCAGAGTACGGCGATTCTCGCCTTGCATGGTGCCATGAAGACCATCTCGGAAGACGTGATCGCCCATGGGCAGGCGCAGTCCTCGGTCAGGCGGACGCTCGATCGGTTGGCGGATCTGCAGAGCCAGATGCAACTGCGTGAAGTGGATGAGGGGCTGTATCCGCAGGCGATCCGGCTCATTCAGAGCGGTCGTGGCCGTGAAGAGGTCCGGAGGCTGTGCTCGCTGACCGAATCCGAGGCCGATCTGCTGTTCAGTCTGCATGGGCCTGGAACGACTCTCGAGCCAGGTGCGCGGACGGTTTCGGGAAGGGGCTAGGTCTCTTGGGCGTCGGCTCAATCCTGGTGCGAGTCCTCGAGGCCGGGTCGGCGCGGATCGATGCCTTCCAGCGCGAAGATGAAGGCGAGCACCTCGGCGACGGCGACATAGAGTTCCTTGGGGATTTCGTCGCCGACCGGGATTTGGGCCAGCGCCTCGGCAAGAGCCGGGTCCGATTCGAGCGGGATGTCATGGGCCTCGGCGATCTGGAGGATCTGTTCGGCCGTGGCGCCCATCCCCGTGGCCGTGACCTGCGGGGCGCCTTGCCCGTCCCAGCGCAGTGCGACCGCCTTGGATGCCGTGAACAGGCTCGGTTTCTCGTTCATGCGTGATCGTCGAGCAGAGGCGATTCCGATTCTCGGAGCGGATCCGCGTTCCTTTCCGGGCGATAGCTGGCATTCAGGCTTCCGACATCGAGATCCCTCGCATCCAACTGTCGGCGTAACTGTTCGAGGTGTTTTTGCAGGATCTTCGATCCCTGGAGGCTCTCGCTGCTGAGGGAGGCGTTCAGCCGACCCGATCTCAGATGCAGATGGATGCCGACGGGTCCAAGTTTGCGCAGGTCGAGCCGAAGCTTCATGTCCCAACCAGGCTCCCGATCCCCGGCCTTACCCTTCTTGCGTCGGATATCCGCCTCGATCGCCATGACCCTGTCTTCCGTGCGCAAGGGGAGTTCGAGTACCCAACGCGGTTCTTGTGGGTCTCGATCCAGGGATTGCAGCTGCTGCGTGATCACCTGCTTGACCATTCCGTCCACATCGCGGGACAGGCTGCGTGTCAGATTTTCGTCGAATGCCTGTCTCGTTCTGGCGTGCTCCGTTCCCGCGTCGGCGGGCGGGCGATCCAAGGTGGTTTCCATCCTGTTAGCCGGCATGCCTTTGTGACTGCTCTCAGCCGGATTGGCTCCGAGCATGTCTGAGCGTCCCGGCGTCGCCGTGCGGATCGGGTCGCCCTCCCTGCTCGGTGATCGATCCTGGGTGCCTTTGGATTCGAGCGCGATCTGAGGCTCCGGGGTCGGTTTGCGCCCGATTTCCGGCTCGGTCGAGGCTGTCGGTTGGCCGGGTTGGGAATGTGCGGCTCCAGACGGATCCCGAACTTGGGTCTGTTGGCCGATCGCTTGCCCGATCCTTCCGCTCGGTTCGCGCAGCAGGGGGGCGAGCGGTTTGTCTTCGACAGGACGCCGGGCTTGCGCGGGTGCTTCCTTCTCGGTTTCGGGCAGGCTCCGGGCCGGGGCGTTTTCATGGCCTCTGGGAGGCGTTTGGCCGCTTCGGGTCTCCGTCAGCACCTCCAAGGCGCGTTTCGTGTCGATCGATCCCGTTACGGGCGGCATCTGGCGCTCTGGGTCGGTGTTTCGCTGGACTCGCGGATCGGGCAGGCATTCCATCTGGTTCGCAGGAGTCTTCTGGGCGCGAGGCATCGAGGTCGGCGCTCCATTCTCCTGCACGGTCGTTCCGCTGAGCCTACGCACGAGGATGGCGAGTGGCTTCTCTTCGAATGGACGCTGAGCTTTTGCGGTCGCTCCTGCCTCGGTGCTGGGTAAGTGCGGGGTCGTCGCGGTCTCTCGGCCTCGGTGGGGGGAGTCGCTTCGGTTCTCAGCCGGCATGATGCCTTTCGTGTCGATCGATCCGGGTCGGAGTGGCATCTGGCGGTCTGGCTCGGTGTCTCGCCGGTCTGGCTGATCGGGCAAGCCGCCCATCTGGTTCGAGAATGTCTGCCGAGTGGCGGGAAGCGAAGGCTGGGCGCCGTTCTGGGGCGGGACATCGCGTCCGGTATTGGCTGCAGCGTTGCGGGCCGGCCCGGGCTGAGGGAGCGGGTTCCGGGCTCCGGCCAGCTCCGGTGCCTGCTGGGTCTTTCCGGGTACCGGACGATTCGGGGTCTCTCGCGTATCGGAGGTGGTCGGGGCGAGATTCGAACGCCGTAGATGATCGGCGACCAGGAGCAGGCGCGCCTTGAGGTCCCGTCCGAGGTTTTCGCCATATCCGGGTTCCAATGCCGTTCTCGCCAGGGTGGCCTCCAGCCAGATTCCGGTACCTGTCAATGCCTTGCTCAGCCGATCGGGATCGATCAGGTCGGCAGGGCGAGCCAGGACTTCGAGAATGGGTTGGAGAAGCCGCATCGATGCGGTCGGTGGGCCGGCCGCAACCTGTTGGCCTGGCGCAAGCGTTCGAGGCTGACTCTGCGGCTGCTGGGTCAGCCAGGTCTCCAGTGTCGAGGCGAGCGGCTTCGACTGAGGCAGATGCCTTCGCAGTTGCGCGTCCCGCCATTGAGCTGTGCCGGCGGCCGGTTCGAGCATCGTTGCCCGCCCGCTGGCCGGGTTGGGCTGCAGCTTCAGCACGAGCGAGGGCGTGACACTGACCACGTCGGCCACCAGTCTGTTCGGGCCCGTTCGAGCGGCGGCATCCGGCGCCCCATGACCGGACGGATTGGGGGCGAGGATCCGTGCCCGAATCGGCTTGGACCAGTCGCCATGGGTTTCCGCCGTGCGGACCCGTATGTCCGCGATGCCTGAAGAGAGCTCTCGGGCAAGCTGGATCTCGAGTCGAGCGCCGACGCTGATGGCATCCGGCAGTTCGGAACGGCTGGTTCGAGACGCATCCGTCGTCTGGCTCGCGGTGCCGAGCGCGATCGGAAGGGCTGGCTGGATGGGCTGAGTCATGGAATGGTCTCGATATCGATCGCCGCGTGCTGCTGGCCTTCGCCTCGGTTCGAGATCTCAGCCTCCGGTTCGTTTGGCTTCCCTTTGATAATAGAGTGCGGCGCGCATCAATGAGCGTTCCGTCTGCGGATCCAGGTCTTCGATGGCGAAACCGGCCGAGACGACGCCGGATCTGGGCGATGGGCGCAGATTGACCAAGGTTCCGGTGCCGGCGAGGCTGGTGCGCAGACCGGGGAGATCCATGTCGAGATACCCGAACCGCATTCCGATCCGAACGCCGTCGAATGCCGTCTCCGGTGCCTCGACGCAGAAGCCCTTCACCGAGATGTCGATGAGACGTGCGTCGACCTCGTCGCTCGTGAGGGGACTGCGCAGCCTGAGGTGGCGTTTGTCGTAGAGGGGGAGGTGCACCCGAAAGATATCGCGTCGCTGCAGATAGACCATCTGCTCGGGGAAGCGACCGACATAGAGCCTCGATGAGTGGCTCTGCAGCACCTCTTGCACCTGCATGGTAAAGCGAATCGCGATGCCGCGCAGGCTGGCGAAGACGTCGAGAGCCTGTCCGGGATCGATCCCTTCGTCTGGCTCCATTGGTTTGAACTCATCGAGATAGAGGAGCCGCTCGGCCTGATCCAGACGGATCAGCGCGGAATCGTAAAGCGGACCGTCGGGATCCAGACGCACGTTCACGAGCACAAGATGGCGGTTGATCTCCTCGAGAACCTCTCCGATGCGCTTCGCAGAGGTCAGTATCGCGGATTCCGGCGCCGCGTCCTGAGGCAGGTCGGCTCGCCGCTGGTCAGGCACGGCTGAGTGTGCGGCTGCGGTGCTTCGAGGAGCTCGGGCGTCCGTGAGGATCGTAGGTGGTCGACTGTCCGTCGTCGCCGCTCAGCAGACGAAGCGACATGGCGACGCGCTTCCGGCCTCGCTCGATCAAAAGGCCATTGGCGTGATTCAGTCGGTCGCAACGCTCGATCGCCTCTTTGAGTGTCGACCAGTGATTCGAGAGCCGAGCGCTCGGATCCAACTCGCGAAAGAACCGAGCGATGCCCGCCGGCGTGAAGGCGTGACCCGCGCCCTCCACCCACTGCTTCTGTCTGCCCGTTTCCTGCTCGAGCCGCTCGATCAGGGCCTGCTTCTCGGTGAGAATCGGCTGCAATCGGCCGATATCCCGCGAGGCCAGAACCTCGGTCTCCAGCAGCATCAAATGCTCCAGGTCCTGCATGAACTGGAGGGAGCGGTCGATCGATTCTGAGAACTCGGTGATCTGGTCCATTCAGGTTTGCCCTTCGGGTGATGCGAACGCTGTCTCGACGGCGGCCAGACCCTGACTCCGAGCGGACCCCCGGCCGATGAGGCCGTCAGCCCGAGGGAAGAGACTCGACCTCTGATGCCGCCTCGAGCCATAGTCCCAGCCAGGGTCATCCGGTGACCAGGCTCTCCTCGAAGGCGAGCATGCCTTCGGCGACCTTCCGGTCATCGATCTCGTAGCGACCCTCGTCGATCGCGGCCTTGATGCGCTCGACCCTGTCGCTGTCATATGGCACAGTGCTGGCGTCCTCTTTGGCGGCATTCAGCATCTGTGTGGTCTGGGTGAAGGTCAGCGATTCGGAAGAGGGGTTGCCGATCGCGTCGGAATGCTTGGAATCTTTGCTGCCGACACGCGCGCCCGTTCCCGTGCTCGTCGCCTCTGGCAACCTGGCGCTGCCAGCTAGATTCTTGATGTCCATAGATCGATCCGCGTCTAGATAAGGTGCTTGGCTAAGGTATCGGCCGCAATTGGAAAAACTGTAGAGCAAATCCCTTCGCCGGTCGATAGAAAACAAGACGGGGATCACATTCCGATATGCACCTCGCCCCTGGCATCGACGATGCCCTCGACGATGCGTTTCGACGAACGGTTACGAACCCGGATGCGTTCTCCTTCCCGGCCGTCTTCCAGCGCGATACCCTTCATGTGCACGGACAGACCGGGACGGGTCGCGTAGAGCGTGACCAGCTGTCCGCGCTCGACCAAACGGGGTTGCGTCAGGTGTCCGGGAAGCACGACCTGTCCTGGCGTCAAGGAGCGACGCGTCTGCAGTCCGACGACCGATTCCAGGTCGGAGAAATATCCTCCAGCGAGCATGGTCATCTCCGTGCGCTCGATGCGCAGATCGTCCCGCTGGATCGTCTGTCTGCTGGAAATGGGTCGAGCGACGACGACGGCATCGGCATAGCGCTCGATGGTCACGGGAACGAAGATCGACCAGGAGACGGGCGAACTGCAGCGGACGTTGACGGTCGTGCTTCCGCTGGTGCGTCCGCCCGGCGCCATCTGCGCCGTCGGCGTATGGGCACAGCGATGAAGCCGCAGACGGCTGTCCAGACGCCCGATCTCGATGCGCGTGTCGGCATCGCGATCCGTGGCCAGGGTTTGGGTCAGGAAGGCGTGCGCGGCTTCGATGATGCGCTCCAGCGGCTCGATCTGGTTCTCGGCGACGACGCTCAGCGGAAGTGCCGTCATCACGATGAACAGGAGGCGAGCGATCCGGTGGATGAGAGTGCGTTGGGGCTGATGTGTGTCGATCCTCATCGGCTGATATTCGGCTGGTGACACCTGAGGAAGGGGATGGTGCACGAATTACGCCGACCACTGCGCAAATCCGCGTCTCGTCCGTCTGTTGAAGTCGCAGGGGTAGGCTATCATGCTGCTAGACTAGTCGGATCCTCCCGATTTCCGATCTTGAATCCAACCTGAGCAAATTCAACCATGGCCGATTTCGAGCAGGAGGCGGCGAGATGAGTCAGTTTATTGACGATGTCGATCAGCGAACCCGTTTGGTGGGGCAGAACCGCATGGAATTGCTCCTGTTCCACCTGGGGGGCAAGCAGACCTTCGGCATCAACGTCTTCAAGGTCCGCGAGGTCATCGCCAAGCCCAAGCTGATGCATCTCCCCGGCTCCAGCCCGATCGTCAGCGGCGTGGCCAACATTCGCGGTCGAACGGTCTCCGTGATCGATCTCGCGCACGCGATCGGTTTCAACCCTCAGCCCGTCGACGAGGATCAGGATGCCAAGGTCATCGTGACCGAATTCAACCGCTCCGTTCAAGGGTTCTGGGTGTCGGCGGTCGATCGGATCGTCAACGTGAGCTGGGAGACCGTCAAGCCTCCGCCGCATGGTACGGAGCACGAGAGTTATCTGGTGGCCGTCACCGAGGTGGATCAGAAACTGGTCGAGATCATCGACGTCGAACGGGTCTTCGCCCAGGTCAATCAGCTCAAGGCCGATGTCTCCGAGGAGGTGCAGAAGCAGGCCGAGGTGGTCTCGCACGAGCGCCGTATCCTCATCGTCGACGATTCGCTCGTGGCGCGCAAGCAGATCGAGCGCGCCATCGTGGAGCTGGGCTTCAAGACCGAGACCCGCTCGGACGGTCGGGCCGCCCTGGAATATCTCGAGGAGTTGGCGGCCGAGGATGCGGTGGATGCCTCGGTCGAGATGGTGATCACCGATATCGAAATGCCGCGCATGGACGGCTATACCTTGACCCGTAAGATCCGGGAGAATGGCAAGCTCAAGGATCTTCGCGTCATTCTGCATTCCTCTTTGAGCGGCCAGTTCAATGTCGATATGGTCAAGCGGGCCGGGGCCGACGATTTTCTCGCCAAGTTCGATCCGGACGAGTTGGGGGCGACGGTGCTTCGGTATGTCAATGGCGCTTGATCGACGGTGCACTGGATTCACTTTGGATTTAGAACACGTCGGGATGACGGGCGAGCCTGCGGGGGGCCTCGGCATCCTCTGGATTGCGTGGGTCGTGAATGGGGGAGGGCGTCGCCAGCGCGCACTCGGAGGTCGAGGATATGGGTCCAAGAGCTATCGCAAGGTTAAGCCGTGATTGATGCGCAGGATTATGCCGAGTTCGCCCGGTTTCTGTCGGAGTGTTGCGGTTTGGTGCTCGGAGAGAACCGACAGTATCTCGTCTCGAGCCGACTGTCGCGTCTTCTGGACGAATTCGGATTCGAGAATGTCGGGATCCTCCTGAAATCCTTGCGTCAGTCCAAGAATCCCGCGCTCAAATCTCGAGTCATCGATGCGATGACGACCAACGAGACCTCCTGGTTTCGCGACACCTATCCCTTCGAGATCCTGCGCCAGGTCGTGCTTCCCGAACTGGCGGCCAAGCAGAAGCCGATCAAGGTTTGGTCGGCGGCCTGCTCCAGCGGGCAGGAGCCCTACAGCATCGCCATGGTGGTCGCCGAATGGGAGGGCACCTTCCCCCCCAAGAACACCTCCGTCAGCATTCTGGCGACCGATCTGTCCGAGAGCGTTCTGAGCGAGGCCCGTTCCGGCGTCTATGACGGCTTGAGCATCGTGCGCGGTTTGAGTACGGAGCGCCGTCAGCGTTTCTTTGAAACGGTCGAGAACGGCCATCGCATCAAGTCGGAGATCCAGCGCCGGGTCCGTTTCCAGAAGCTCAACCTCATGGATTCCTATGCGATGCTGGGTAAATTCGACATTGTTTTCTGTCGCAACGTGCTGATCTATTTCTCCGCCGAGACGAAGCGCCGGATTTTTGACGGCATTGCCCGTCAGATGGATCCCGGCGGTTATCTCTTCGTTGGCGCATCCGAGGCCGTCGGATCCTATACGGACGCCTTCGAGATCGTCCGCTCTCCCCAGGGAACCATGCTGCGCCGCCGTTGAAGGCGCCGACGCCCATCCCCTCTTGATCCAGGGAGAGGAACTCCGGGGCGATTGATCTTCACTCATGGCATGTTGGTTGCAGATAGCCAGATAACGCTATCAGCCGGACCTCCATGCCCATGAGCCTCTCCATCGACAAAGCCTTCGGCATTCTCCCCGCGGCGGTCAAGCTCCAGGCCCGACGCACCGAGTTGCTCGCCTCCAATCTGGCCAACGTCGATACCCCCGAGTACAAATCTCGGGATTTCGATTTCAGGGCCACCTTGGCGGCGATCAAGGGCCGGGACGACGTCTTGCCGCTGCAGCGGACGCAGTCCTCTCATATCGCTCTGAGCTTTCCCGACGAGGACACTCATCCCGATCTGCTGTACCGCATTCCGGCCCAGCCGGCGCTCGACGGCAATACCGTGGACCCGCAATTGGAAAGGGCCGCCTTCGCCGAGAACACCATGCTGTATCAAAGTTCACTCGAATTCCTGGATCGTCGTGTATCCGGCATTCGTGCTGCCTTGAGGAAGGAGTGATGTCATGAGCGATCTATTCAGCGTCTTCAACACATCCGCCTCGGCCTTGACCGCTCAGTCGGTGCGGCTCAATACCGTGGCCTCGAACCTGGCCAATGCCAATACCGTCGCATCGACTCCGGAGGATGCCTACATCTCGAAGCAGGTGCTGTTCCAGACGATCATGGATCAAGAAGATCCGGATGACGTGACCATGCCCGTTCGTGTCTCCGACATACTGGATTCTGGAGCCCAGCCATTCCCTTCCTACGAGCCGAATCATCCTCAGGCGAACGAGGAGGGCTACGTGTTTCACGCGGCCGTGAATGTGGTCGAGGAGATGGCGAACATGATGTCGGCATCCAGGAGCTACGAGGCGAATGTCGAGGTCATGACCACCACGCGCGAACTCCTCCAGCGTACGCTTCAGACCGGTAAGAGCTAGTCGAGTGCTCACCGATGAATTGTGGGTACGATCGATGCATTTTTTTGGTGTGCGCGCCTGCTTGAGAAGAGCGTATTCGCGTTTTCTAGGAGATTTTTCTCATGACTGAGGTAACCAACGACTACCTGTCCAGCTTGGGCCTGAGGCCGTATGACCCGACCCCGGCGAAACCGAAAACGGGCGATCGAGAGCTCGGTCAGGAGGAGTTCCTCAACCTGATGATCACGCAAATGACGAATCAGGATCCGATGAGCCCGATGGAGAACACGGACTTCATCGCCCAGATGGCACAGTTTTCGAGTCTGACCGGCATACAAGAGCTGACCACTGCGTTCGAAACGCTTTCGCAAAGCCTTCTTCAAGGTCAGGCACTGCAGGCGGCGAGCTTGGTGGGACGAGATGTCTTGATTCCTTCCGAGACGGCTGATCTGGAGGAGGGCGAGGGCATCAATGGCGCGATCATGCTCGACTCCAGCGCCTTGGATGTCACTGTGAGTATCAAGGACTCCGCCGGTCAGCTGGTTCGCACGCTCGATCTCGGTACCTTGAGTGCAGGGGTGCAGGATTTCGCTTGGGATGGGTATACGGAGGATGGAGAGCTGGCTCCGGAAGGCACTTACAGCTTCGAGATAGTGGGGCAGGTCGACGGGGCATCCAATGCATATGTCCCGCTTTTGCAGGGCGAGGTTCAGAGTGTGTTCACCGATAGCGTCGATGGGAGCCTGATTCTGAATCTGAAAGAGCTGGGGAATGTCAAGTTCAGCGACGTTTTTCGTATCGGTTGAACGAGTCTCTTGCGTTTCTGTCGCCTCAATGAGAGGTGAGAGTGTGTTCGGTCTGGTGTTTCGATGACGGGTGGCAAGACCTGATGGCGTGAAATCATAACACCATTTGATTCGGGGTGTCGCCCGGATCGGTCGAGCCCGGAGAGCCGCATGGCGGACCGGCGCTCATTGAATATTGACAACCAAGGCTTCACGAAGGAGTGATCTCATGGCTTTCAACATCGGGTTGAGTGGATTGACCGCGGCAGCGGCCGATCTCAAGGTGACTGGCAACAATATCGCGAATGTGGCGACCAATGGGTTCAAGCAGTCCCGCGCTGAATTTGGCGATATATTCACGCGTTCCTATGGAACCATCAGCCGCACCAATACGGGTGCCGGTGTGCGCACCATCGCGACGACTCAGCAATTCACCCAGGGAACGCTCGAGTTTTCTGGTAACAGTCTCGATCTGTCCATTACCGGGCGCGGTTTTTTCGTTCTGAACAGCGCAGGTAACGACGATAATGTCTATACCCGCGCCGGGGCCTTTCAGGTCGATAGCGAGGGATATATCGTGAACAACGGGTCTCCTCCGTTACGCCTGCAGGGATTTCCTCCAGTCGATCCCAGCGATCCGAACAGCACCTTCCGAACCGGATTGAGAACCGATATGCAGGTCAATTTGGGCGATTCGCCACCGAATGCGACATCCGAGATCGCGGCGCAGATCAACCTGCGCTCTGATGCCACGACGCCGGTCGATGGAAACGGGGATCCCATAGATCCAACTGCTACTGGTGCGGGTGGATTCGAAATCGACAATCCGGACACCTACAATTTTTCGACCTCGACTACGATCTTCGACTCATTGGGAACCCCGCGCCCGGTGACGCTGTATTTCATCAAGGACGATGCCACTGGCCCTGGTGCCTGGCAAGCTCATGTGCAAATGGATGGCGCCATCGATCCGGATACATTTCCAGGCGGATCGCCGATCGCAATGGAGTTTGACACCAATGGCGTTCTAACGACCCCGAATCCCGCGTTGACGAATCTCGAGTTCGAGATGGACAACTATGAGCCCTTGAATGGCGCGACACTCGGGACGGACGATCCGACTCAGCCAATCCCCCCCCCAACGACTCCGGGTACCAATATCGTCCAATTGGATCTCACGGGCACCACTCAGTACGGCCAGAAATACGCGGTGAGCAGCCTGGAGCAGGATGGCTACACGACCGGCCGCATCACAGGTGTCGACGCCGACGAGGAGGGTGTGATCTTCGTCCGTTATTCCAACGGCCGGGCGCTGCCGCTCGGTCAGGTGGCCCTGGCCGACTTCGACAATACGCAGGGTCTCCAGCAGATCGGCGACACTTCATGGGCCGAGACCACGGACTCTGGCAATCCGGTGATCTTTTCGCCTGGGACAGGCAGCTTGGGCCTCATCCAAGGGGGGGCGCTGGAGACCTCGAACGTCGACCTGGCGACCGAGCTGGTCAATCTGATCACCGCTCAGCGCAACTATCAGGCGAATTCGAAGACTATCAGCGCGGCCGACACCATCACCCAGTCGATATTGAATATCCAGTAACCCCAATCGTTCTGGCAGTGTCGTTGAACTGAGCGCGTCGTCGGAGGGTCCGGTTCGCCGGATCGTCCCGCGACGGCCAGCCTTGCAGGAGTCGATACCATGGATCGCTTTCTCTATCTCGCCATGTCGGGTGCCAAGGAGACGGCCTATGCGCAGGCCATCAACAACCACAATCTGGCGAATGCGACGACCCATGGGTTTCGTCAGGCGCTCGGCGATGCCTATACGGTTCCTGACCGTGGTCCGGTCTACGATTCGAGGGACTACGTTCAGATCAGGGACGAGGTGATCGATTTCAGCTATGGGACGTTTCAGAGCACCGGGCGCGATCTCGACATCGCGATCGAGGGCGAGGGTTTCATCGCCGTCCAGACACCGGACGGTGGCGAGGCCTATACCCGGGCAGGCAATCTGCACATCGATCCGACGGGCATTCTACGGACCGACCGCGGGCTTCCCGTGCTTGGCGATGGTGGAGGCCCCATCGCCATTCCACCCAACGAAAGTCTGCTGATCGGCACGGACGGCACCATCACCATTCGGCCCCTTGGTTCCAACCCCAATGCCCTGGCGGCCGTCGATCGGATTCGTCTGGTCAACCCCGATCTCGCGACCTTGAAGCGCTCGGAGGATGGCCTGATTCGTGCTCAAGATGGTCAGGAGCCGGTGGCGGATGCCAATGTCCGGGTCATCACGGGCATGCTGGAGACGAGCAACGTCAATACCGTGGCGGCCTTGACCGAGATGATCGAGTTGTCTCGTCATTTCGAGACCCAGATCAAGATGATGGAAGCCGCCGATAATGTTGAGAAAACGCACAATCGTTTGCTGGCGAACAGTTGATGCCGGACGCCGCGCGAGCATGGCCTGAATGAAATGCACGGAGATCGATCATGAACGAAGCCCTTTGGATCGCCAAGACAGGCCTGGACGCGCAGCAGACCCGCATGTCCGTGGTCTCGAACAATCTCGCGAACGTCAATACCAATGGCTACAAGAAGGGGCGCGCCGTTTTCGAGGATCTCATCTATCAGACCATTCGCCAGCCCGGCGCCCAGGCGACCCAGGAGGCCCAGCTGCCTTCGGGCTTGATGCTGGGAACCGGTGTGCGCACGGTCGCGACCGAGAAGCTGTTCACGCAGGGTGGCTTCGCTCAGACCGAGAATTCGCTCGACATCGCGATCGAGGGCCGTGGTTTCTTCCAGATTCTCATGCCCAACGGCGAATTGGGATACACCCGTGACGGTTCCTTTCAGCTGAACGCCAACGGCGAGGTCGTAATGTCCAATGGCTATGCCGTACAGCCGGGGCTGGTGGTTCCCGAGAACGCGCTGACCGTCACGGTCGGCAAGGACGGTACGGTGACGGCACAGCTCCCGGATCAGGTCGATCCCGTTCAGCTGGGCAATATCCAGCTGGCGGATTTCGTCAATCCGGCCGGTCTGCAGCCGGTGGGCGAGAATATCTATCTGGAAACGGCCGCATCGGGCGCGGCTCAGCAGGCCAATCCCGGGCAGAACGGTGTCGGCAGCGTCATCCAGGGTGCCTTGGAGACCAGTAACGTCAATATGGCGGAGGAGTTGGTCAACATGATCGAGACGCAGCGCGCCTACGAGGTCAATTCCAAGGCCATCGCCGCGGCGGATGGCATGCTGCAGTTCGTCAACAACAACCTGGCCCGCTAGCCGAGCGGGGGATGGCGGCAATGATGCGCTTCACGACTCTTCTGCTGGGTGTGGCCGCGAGCCTGTCGCTGGCGGCCTGCAGCACCATCAATCCGCCCCGCCCCGGGGATTCCGCCGAATATCGCCCCGTGGCCCCCATCGCGCCCGTTCCGGCCGACTTCAACAAGGGGGCCATCTATCAGGCATCCCAGTCGCAAGGGCTGTTCGAGGACTACAAGGCGCGCCACGTCGGTGATCTGGTCACGGTGGAGCTGGTCGAGAAGACGGATGCCAAGAAGTCGTCGGCGACCAGCACCTCGAAGGATTCGGGGGTCGACTTCAGCCTCGGCGATATCTCGGTGGCCGGGCGCACGCTCGCCGGCGCCGATCTGCTGGTGGGCTCAGGAGATGGATCGCGGACCTTCGATGGCTCGGGCGACTCCAGCCAAAGCAACTCGCTGACCGGCGATATCACGGTCACGGTCGCCGAGGTCCTGCCCAACGGCAATCTCGTCATTCAGGGCGAGAAATGGCTGAGCATCAATCAGGGATCCGAATACGTGCGCCTGCGCGGCATCATTCGACCGGTCGATATCTCCACCACCAATACGGTCCAGTCGACCCAGATCGCCAACGCCGAGGTCTCCTACGGAGGCACCGGAACCCTGCGCGACAGCAATGCGCCCGGTTGGCTGACCCGTTTCTTCAACAGCCCACTCTGGCCGATCTGACGACTCGGTCCGAATCCTGAGCGGAGAATGTCCATGAAGAGAATCCGATCGCTCGCATTCGTCGCCTGCATCGCCTGCCTGGGATGGTCCGGCGTGGCGACCGTGCACGCGGGCAATAACGATCCGCTCGACGAATACGGCTTGAGAACCGGATCCGGCGGCAACGAGGACCTGGGGCTGGAACGCATCAAGGATCTCGCCAATATCGCCGGTGTGCGCACAAACCAGCTGGTGGGATATGGCCTGGTCGTGGGGCTCAACGGTACCGGAGATCAGACGACCCAGTCGCCCTTCACGGTCCAGAGCCTGAAGAACATGCTGGGGCAGTTGGGGGTCACCGTGCCTTCGGGCTCCAACCCCCAGACCAAGAACGTCGCCGCCGTCATGATCACGGCGGATCTGCCGGCCTTCGCCAAGCCGGGACAGCAACTGGACGTCACCGTCTCGTCGCTCGGAAACGCCAAGAGTCTTCGCGGTGGAACCTTGCTGATGACCCCCCTCAAGGGCGCCGACGGTCAGGTCTATGCGATGGCTCAGGGGAATCTCACGGTCGGGGGCTTCGGCGCGGATGGGGCCGACGGCAGCCGCATCACGGTCAATATCCCGAGTGTCGGGCGCATCATGGATGGCGCGACGGTCGAGCGCGAGGTGCCGAGCGGGTTCTCCAGCGGCGGCTCGCTGGTCCTGAACCTCAAGGAGCCGGACTTCACGACCGCCAGCCGCATGGCCGATATCATCAATCAGTATTATGCCGACGACATCGCCCAGCCGCTCGACGCCACTTCCGTAGAGGTGCGCGCGCCGAGCGATCCTGGTCAGCGGGTTTCCTTCGCCTCGCAGATCGAGAATCTGGAGGTGGCGGTCGCCGAGCCCCCCGCGCGCGTCGTCATCAACGCGCGAACGGGAACCGTCGTGATCGGTTCCGGGGTCAAGGTGCTGCCGGCGGCCGTGTCGCACGGCAATCTGACGGTCACCATCGCCGAGAATGCCGGTGTTTCTCAGCCTCAGCCGTTCGGTCAGGGGCGGACCGCCGTGGTTCCTCAGAGCGATATCAACATCGAGCAGGACGACAATCGCATGTTCCTCTTCGCCCCCGGAACATCCTTGGGCGATATCGTCGAGGCGGTCAACGAGGTCGGCGCGGCCCCGGGCGATCTGGTCGCCATTCTGGAGGCGCTGCGCGAGGTCGGTGCGCTACGGGCCGACCTGGTCGTCATCTGATCCGCCATGATCTCGTCCTCCAGCCTATCCGGCGCGGCAGTCAAGGCAGGCGTTCAGACCGGCCTCGTCAGCGATCCGGCCAGCTATCATTCCTTGCAGCGAACCGCCAAGCAGGGAGGTGAGGCCGGATTGGAGGCGGCCGCGAGGGCGTTCGAATCATTGATGGTCGGACAGATGCTGAAACAGATGCGTGCCGCCTCGTTCGGCGAAGGCATGCTCGACTCGGCTCAGAGCAAGCTCTATCAGGATCTCTACGACCAGCAGATCGCCAGCGTCATCAGTCAGGGCGATGGTTTGGGCATCCGCAAGGCCCTGGTGCGTCAGCTGGCCCCTCAATTTTCCGAGGATCCTGACGAGCGCGATCCCTCTTCCTTGGAATTGCCCGAGCGGAATATGGCGCTCAGACCGCTCGTCCGTCATCAAGTTGACGCCTCTACGTCTGAGAGTGCGAGCGATGTCGAAAAGACGGCATCGGCCAACTCGGTTTCGGTTCGTCCATCGGCGGGTCAGTGGCCACCGGCCAGTCCGGAGGACTTCGTCGGCTATCTCAAGCCGTATGCCGATCGGGCGGCCGAGGCGCTTGGTATGGATACCAGCATCCTGCTCGCTCAAAGCGCCTTGGAGACGGGCTGGGGCAAGCACGTGCCGCGACATTCCGATGGCAGCAGCAGCTACAACCTCTTCGGCATCAAGGCGGACCGCAGCTGGGAGGGCGATCGGGTCAGCGTCGGCACCCTGGAGTATCGCAACGGTGTGGCACGGCGCGAGCAAGCCAAATTTCGCGCCTATGCCGATCCGGCCGAGTCTTTCGTCGACTATGTCGCCTTTCTAAGGCGCAATCCGCGCTATCGTGATGCATTGCGAAGCACCGATGCCGAGGACTTCATCCGTGGGCTGCAGTCGGCCGGCTATGCGACCGATCCACGCTATGCGTCCAAGGTACTGGGCATTCGCGATCGCGTCATGGCGCTCGGGGCCGAGCTCGAGACTCAAGTCTCCAGGTTTGCGGCCGATAGTCCGAACGAAGTGTAAGCAGGATGTCAGGGGCAGTCGTATGCGGTTGTTCGCGCTGATTTCGCCTGATTACTTCATCCGCAAGGTGGTCTTATGAGCCTACTCCAAGTCGCACTCACTGGCCTCAGGGCCCATCAGACAGCCTTGTCGACCACGGGGCATAACATCTCCAATGCCTCGACCGAAGGCTACAGTCGACAACGAGCCGATTTGTACGCCAATAAACCCGAGTATTTCGGCGGGAACTATCTCGGGACAGGGGTTCAGGTCTCCACCATTCAGCGGCTGCAGAGCGATTTGATCGATACTGCGCTGCGGTCGAGCTTGACGGACCACTCCTATGCAGCGGCCTTGGCCTCGCAGGCCGAGCAACTGGATACCCTGTTCGCGGACGAGAGCACCGGGCTCGAACCGGTTCTCGAGCGTTTTTTGAATTCGGCCCAGGATGTCGCCAGCGACCCGACCTCCATGTCGTCGCGAACCGTCATGTTGGAAGAGTCCGTGTCCCTGGCGGAGCGGTTCAATTCAATCGCCAGGCAGCTTGAAGAGCAGCGGACCCTGATCAACGGCCAGATCGAAACCTCGGTAGCCGAAATCAACGATTACGCCACCGCGTTGGCCAAACTCAACGGACAGATCGTCTCCGGGGGTTCGGTGGGTGAGATGCCGAACGATCTGCTCGACCAGCGTGACAATCTGTTGCGAAAACTGGCCGAGAAGGTCGATGTCAGCGTGACGTCTCAAGATAACGGAGCGCTCAACGTCTTTATAGGGACGGGGCAGGCGCTGGTCGTCAATTCGACGGCGAACGAGCTGGTCGTGGACAACCTGTCGGGCGATCCGGTGAATCCGGATATTGGTGTCAGATCATCAGTTACCGGTGCCGTATCCAAAATTACCCGATTCATTTCCGGAGGGGAGATCGGGGGGTTGGTCGATGCTCGCAACGATCTTCTCGATCGTTCCCAGAACGAGCTCGGTTTGATTGCACTGAACATCGCGGAGTCCTACAACGCGCAAAATCGGCTTGGGCTGGATATGGACGGTCAACTCGGCACAGATATATTCAATATGCCCGAGGTGACTGTCAATTCCAATTTTTTGAACGATGCGACTGGAAATCCGGCGGTTGTCATCGAAGAAGCCTCTGCGATGACGGCAAGCGATTATCGATTGATCTATGACGGGACGGATTATCAACTCAAGCGGCTTTCCGACGATACCAATGTGACGCTGATTCCGGAAGCGGCAGCGGCGCATAATGTCGCCAATAACGAAACCAACGATCCGGAAGTCGAAGTGACGGATCCTGCGAGTTTCGATTCGGGGGGGTATACGCTGAATTATAATGGTACGAATTATAGCCTGACACGCTTGTCCGACAGCACGGTCATTGCGCTTGCTCCCGACCCGAATGATGCGAATGTATTGATCGGCGAGGGTATGAGAATAGATACCACTGAGCTCACTTCTGCGATTAACAACGACTCTTGGGATATCAGTCCGACTGGTGCGGTTACGGCAGATGGACTCAGAATCGACACATCCTCGATCACTGGGGCTGAGCGCGGCGACAATTGGCTGATTCAGCCGACCCGAAATGCGGCCTCGCAGCTGTCGGTTTCGATGACGGATCCAGCCGACCTCGCGGCTGCCGCAGCGGTGAAGGTCGAGCCTAGCGAGCTCAATACCGGATCTGCGGTGATCGATAGCGTCCGTGCGATCGATACGACGGACTCTGCAACCCTGTTCAAGGAGGCGCTCGTCACCTATGACGAGGCGACGACAAGTTATTCGGTGATGACGCTGGAGGATGTTGCGGGTGTCGATACCTGGGTTGCCGTCTCTCCGACTCCATCGGTGAGTACAAAGGACGGGATTACGACCATCAGTGCCAATGGGTGGGAATTGACGCTTTCGGGCACTCCAGATGATCAGGATCGTTTTATCGTCAGTCGCAACGACACCTTTGAAGGTGATAATCGGAACATGCTTGCGATGTCGGATATAGAAGATAAGCAATTGATCGAGGGTAAGACCACGATTCAAGGCGGTTATACGGACATCATCGCGAGCGTGGGAACTCAAACGGAACGCGCCCAAATTCTGCGCGATTCGAGCGCGACCTTGCTCGAATCGGCTCAGGCCAAGCGAGAGGCCTTGTCTGGAGTGAATCTGGACGAAGAGGCGGCCGATCTGATTCGCTATCAACAAGCCTATCAGGCATCGGCCCAAGTGATTAATGTTGCCAGAACACTCTTCGATACGATTCTGAACGCTGTCGGCTGACAACGTCTGGAGAAAGGATATGCGCCTGTCGAGCAATCAGATATTCCAATCGGGCCTTTCGGCGATGCAGAGGGCCCAGTCCAACCTGAACCATACCAATCTGCAGATGGCGACTGGGAGGAGGATCTTGACGCCATCCGATGATCCGAGCGGAGCGACAGTGTCTATACAGCTCTTGGCGGCGATCAACGCGACGAAGCAGCATCAGCGCAACGTGGATTTGGCGCAGCCGCGATTGGAGCAGGAAGAGGCGCACTTGAACTCCTATGAACACTATCTGAATCGTGCCCGAGAACTCATTGTCCTCGGCAATAACGATACCTACAATGACGAGAATAGAAAAAGCATCGCCAGTGAGATTCGTGATTTGCGAGAAGGCATATTGGGTCTTGCAAATACGAAGGATTCGAATGGGGAATATCTGTTCTCAGGGACGGAGTCCTTCGTTCAACCGTTCGTTGCGGACGGCGATGATGTCGTTTCTTATGTGGGGGCCGATGGAGAGGGCGCTGTCAGAGATGTCGCTATCAGCGCGACACGCTCGATTCAGGTTGGCGATACCGGTCGATCCGTTTTCATGGATATCCCGGAGAAGAGTGGCAAGATCATCGAGGCCCTTGTGGCCGATCACAACACCGGGACACTAGTCGTTGATGAGACGAAGGTCGTGGATTCGGAGGAGTATGATCTTCATTCTGGTGAACGTTTCAGTATTGAGTTTACATACGATGCGATGACGACCAAGATGAATTATGCCGTCTACGATTCCTCAGCCCCCCCTGCGCCCGTCACGGATAAGGATGGAAACCCTATTCAAGGAGAGTTCGACGAAGATTCTCCAATAGAATTCGCTGGGCGCAGCGTAAGTCTTACCGGAGTTCCTGCCGCGGGTGATACGGTGGTCTCTCAGCCCGCTCGATACGTCGATATTTTCGATACGCTCGATGCTGTTGCATCTGCACTGGAATCACCCTTGACTCAAGATGCAGATAAAGATTCCCTGGCCGATAAAATCGCCATCGCGCTCAAGAATGTTGATTCCGGCCTGGACAGAATGAATGAAATTAGGACCTCTGTCGGCTTACGGCTCAGTGCGATAGACATTCAGACCGACTTGAATGCTGAGCGTCAGCTCGACTTGGAGTCCACTCTGTCCGACGTTCGGGATCTCGACTATGCAGAAGCGATTAGCAGATTCGAAATGGAAGATATCGTTCTGCAGGCTGCTCAGAAAACTTTCGCACAAGTCGGCAGGATGAGTTTGTTCAATTTTATGTGAATATATTGTCGTTTTACTTGTGAAAGGTTGTCAGGGGGCGATACATGGCGAATCTTGCGCGCTTGGTTTCCGATCTGAATGGCGCTACGCTTCAGATGAGGGATGCTGCAGTTGCTGGAGACTGGGCGATGGTAAAAAGAATTCAACGACATCGCGCATTGATTGTCCGAAAAATATCAACCGATAAGTCCTTTTCTGATAAAGTCGCTTCCAGCTTTTCTGATCAATTGGATTCTATTCGCTTGGCAGAGGCTTTCGTTATTGCTAAAGGAAGACTCGAAAAAGAAATGATAGCCAATTCGTTAGAGCGACTCAAATCCAGCGGGAAAAATAAAAAAGTGGCGAGGAGAGGCTCGCTGGAAGATCTCTATGGCGTAGTTTGCTCGAGAAAATGATGATTCTTGGGTTGTGCGGTAACTTGGTTTTGCAATAATTGATATTCATCGGAAGCAATCTTCGTCTCGTGCTGCTTCCAACCCGATATTATTCGTTATGGTGAGCGGTCGCCATTTCACTCGGACGCGGAGTTAAATACTGTGAGCGATACCGAACGCCTTCTCGAACAGGCATTGGAACATCACCGTGCTGGTCGAGGCGAGGCGGCTGGCTGGTTATATCGTGCAGTACTTGCGATGGATGCCGAACAACCCGAGTCCAATTTCAATCTCGGGGTTTTGGAGTTGGAATCGGGTCATATAGACTCTGGTCTGGTGCATTTGAAAAAGGCGGTAGAGAATGCGCCGGATGTTCTGGATTATTGGGTGAAATTGGCAGAGGCGCTGCTATTGTCTCAACGTTCGGCAGAGGCGCGTGACGTCATCGAACGAGCTGAAAACAATGGTCTTCGATCACCATTGATGGACGATTTGTTGCTGAGAATCGGGGGTAGTGTCGGCAGCCAGAATTCGAGTCGAGCGACTGTCGAGAAAACAAGCACTAGTGGTCCGCATGACCTCCTCCTGTCGGAAGCCCTGACTTCTTCTCTCTCGGGGCAAAGGGAAGACCAAATCGAGCCTTTCATCGTCAATATTCAAGGTGATGTGAAAGTTTGCGTTCCGGCAGATATTCATTGTGTCACTACTTATGTTCTGCTGGAGCAGGAAGACTGGTATGAGCCGGAGCTGGGTTGGCTAAGGCGTTATATTCAGCCTGGTATGTCCGTGCTGGATGTCGGCGCCGGCTACGGAGTCTATGCATTAACGATGGGTAAAATAATTCAAGGCAAGGGACATGTCCTAGCTTTGGAGCCGGATCGGATATCCTCTGGCTTGCTTGCCAGAAGCATCGTCGAGAATGGATTGGATGGCCATGTGTCAGTGATTTGCGAGGTGATTTCCGATAAATCTGGTGAGGTCGAGATGCCGGTGTGCTCGGCCCTCAGATCCACTGATCTGGGTGGCGATCAGTCTACCCAACTGGTGAAGTCATTGACTCTAGATGAACTTGCGAAAGAAGTGAGCTGGCCGCATGATTCGGACCTGTCTTTTATACGAATCAATGCCAAGGGTTTCGAAGCCAAAATCATGCAGGGTGGGCTTATCTTTTTTTCTAAGCATAGTCCTCTTGTCATGTTTGGAGTCGAGGGTAATAAGATATCGGAAAATTTAATAGGGATGTTCACCGAACTGAGAATGCATATATATCGTTTGATTCCTGGTTTGAATGCATTGGTTCTATCCGATTCGACAGGGTCTGCTGATGTTTCTAAATGCAATCTGTTTGCTTGCGGAGAGGAGAGGGCAGAGATGTTGCGAATGCGTGGGTTGATGATCTAAAAACCATGGTGATGGTGTGGGGCAAGTGCGGAGGTGTCAATGCATTACAATCTCTGGTTGAAGGCTTTGTCTTCTTTGCCTTTTGCTCAGCCATTGCTGATTAGCTGGCAGATTGCAGATCGATCGAAAGATGCCTTTTGGTTTGAGTACGAGGCTTCGCTAAATCTGTATTTGATGTCGATGAACGGGGATATGAATTTGGCTGAGCGGTATAACAGCTTGCTGGAATCCCGTGATCGGCTCGATAATCTTTTAATGGTAGGCGACGGGCATATCGCTACTTGGCTCTTACGGATTCGTTGTTTGTTCGATTTGGGTGAGCGGCGATTGGGGGTCGATGCAATCCGCGATCTTATTGGTGAAATGCCATGGATTGCCGAGCCGCTCGATGAAAATTTATGCATTCATATCAATCGCCCCTTTCTGCCGTCTATACCAGAATTCGATGAGCGTATCCCCCGCCAAGGTTTGGGGCAATGGGTTCAGGCATCCGTTCTAGAAGCATTTGAGAAAAAGCGAGATTATTCATCTT
Source organism: Imhoffiella purpurea (assembly GCF_000585215.1). Classification (GTDB taxonomy): domain Bacteria; phylum Pseudomonadota; class Gammaproteobacteria; order Chromatiales; family Chromatiaceae; genus Imhoffiella; species Imhoffiella purpurea. Next base: position 145,417 of record NZ_AONC01000004.1, read on the forward strand.
TTTTTCATAATGATCTGGGCCTGTTGCAGAAGCTCATGCCTAATCCGAACCATGATCTGGAATCGGATCGCCGCGTCAAGCTGCTAAAACTGAAGTCAGGGCAGCCGATAATGGTCTCGGAAACAGGTGTCATGGATGCTTGCTCGAATAATGAGCAAAATATATCGGTTTGGAAGATGATCGGATAAGTGAGGGAGGCTGATAGTGAAAGCTGTCATCCTGGCTGGTGGCTTTGGAACGCGTATCTCGGAAGAATCACATTTGCGCCCTAAGCCCATGATAGAAATAGGTGGCATGCCTATTATTTGGCATATCATGAAAATTTACTCTAGTCACGACGTCAATGACTTTATTATTTGCTGTGGATACAAAGGTTATATTATCAAGGAGTATTTTGCGAATTACTTTTTGCACATGTCTGATGTTACCTTCGATCTCGCGAACAACCGTATGGAGGTTCATCAACGTAAGGTTGAGCCGTGGAGGGTTACATTGGTAGACACGGGACCTCATAGCATGACGGGCGGCAGGCTAAAGCGCGTAGCTGATTATATCAAGGATGATGAGTCGTTTTGCTTTACCTATGGAGACGGTCTCAGTAATGTCAATATCCGCTCTCTCATCGATTTTCATGTCAGTCATGGACGTTGGGCCACGATAACAGCTGTTCAGGCTCCTGGCCGTTATGGAGCTGTTGAAAAAAAGGGAATCGAAGTAACGGGGTTTGTAGAAAAGCCACGTGGAGAGGGAGGTTTGATCAATGGTGGTTTTTTCGTGCTCTCTCCCAAATGTCTAGATTTAATAGAGGGCGACAATACCAGCTGGGAGGAGGATCCACTCTCCAGGCTCACAGGCATGCGACAGCTAATGGCTTTCGAACATTATGGCTTCTGGCAGCCAATGGATACCTTGCGCGACAAGAATCAGCTCGAGGATCTTTGGAAGACTAATCGTGCCCCATGGAAATGCTGGAATTGAGCAAATCCTTTTGGAACGGTAAGCGGGTATTCGTGACTGGACATACAGGCTTCAAGGGAGGCTGGCTTGCGCTCTGGCTGTCAAAAATGGGCGCGCGTGTGTTCGGCTATGCCCTCGATCCGGATTCTTGTCCTTCTTTATTCGACGTATCGAGACTCTCCGAGCATTTGTCGGGTCATTTCATCCAGGATATTCGCGACACGGAAGCCTTAGACAGGGCAATCAGAATCGCAGCCCCTGAAATCGTTTTCCATTTGGCCGCTCAGCCTTTGGTGCGTGTTTCCTATGTTTCTCCGGTCGACACATATGCCGTCAATGTCATGGGGACGGTCAACCTTCTCGATGCAGTGAGACGCAATGGAGACGTTGGCGCAGTTGTCGTCGTGACAACAGATAAATGCTATGACAACCAAGAGTGGATATGGCCGTATCGCGAAACGGATCGTCTTGGTGGACATGATCCATACGCCAGCAGTAAAAGTTGCTCTGAACTGGTCGTCAATGCCTATCGTGATAGCTTTCTCGGTCATGCTGGCATACATATCGCCAGCGCTCGAGCCGGAAACGTAATTGGTGGTGGTGATTGGGCGAAAGATCGCTTGGTGCCCGATATCTTAAGGGCGCACGAGGCCGGTGAGATAGTGTCCATTCGCTTTCCGCGAGCGCTTCGTCCTTGGCAGCATGTTCTCGAACCTCTGGCAGGATATCTTCTGCTTGCTCGATCGCTGATCGATCAGGGGCCTGCAAATTCTGAGGCATGGAATTTCGGGCCTCATGATGTCGATACTCGATCGGTGGAATGGGTCGTGGACTATCTTTGCTCCAAGCTATCTGGTCTGTCTTGGCAAATGGACGCGTATCAGCAGCCCCATGAGTCTTCGATTCTCAAACTCGATAGCGCGAAGGCACATGACCGACTTGGCTGGAGTCCACATTGGGACTTGGCTAAGGCATTGGATAAGACGCTCGAATGGCATCAGGCTTGGCGTCTGGGTGAGGATATGGCTCTAGTCACGCTCGATCAGATCGAATGCTATCTCGCTGACGGGCCAGGAATATGAACAGTCGTTTCCTTTGTCGGAACACTGGAATTTCAGGTGCTGCCATCGTCGACCGCCGGCCGATCGGAGATGAACGAGGCTATCTAGAACGCTTGTTCTGTGCGCAAGATCTTCAGATATTGACACAAGGAAAGGAGATCGTGCAGATCAACCATAGTTATACGCGACACAGAGGAACTGTTCGTGGACTACATTATCAATATGCTCCATTTCTCGAGGCAAAGTTCGTTTCCTGTATCTATGGAGAGGTTTATGACATTGCCGTTGATGTTCGGGCCGATTCGCCAACCTTTTTACAATGGCACGCAGAGCGTCTGAGTTCGGATAATCATCGAACATTTTTCATTCCAGAGGGATGCGCGCACGGTTTTCAAACTCTGACCGGCGATTGTCAGTTGATTTATATGCATACAGCATACTATTCGCCCGACTTCGAAGGAGGGCTTCATCCTCAAGATCCTGTATTGGCCATACCCTGGCCGCTACCCTTGACCGATATATCCGTTCGAGATGCCTCGCATCCATTCATAGAAGATGGGTTCAAGGGTCTTTAGATTAGAATCGTACAATCATATTCGAGCCATCCGTGAACTGTCGCCACTGCAAGGCACCCCTTCGTCTTACCTTTATCGATTTGGGGACATGTCCACCTTCTAACGCTTATCTCAAGGCTTGCGATCTCAATGCTCCAGAGATCAGGTATCCGCTTCGGGTTCTGGTATGCGAGCAATGTTGGCTTGTTCAGACACAGGACTACACTCGATCAGAGGAGCTTTTTACACAGGATTATGCCTACTTCTCCAGCACATCGCCCAGTTGGGTCGCGCATGCTGCGAGATATACCGAAAATATGATTCAGCGTTTTCAATACGGCCCAGGCAGCTTGGTGATCGAGTTGGGATCTAATGATGGTTATCTGCTTAAACATTTTCTTGACAGAGGAATAGAGTGTCTTGGTGTCGAGCCTACGGCAAGCACGGCTGATGCGGCCGAACGATTGGGAATATCTGTGTTGAGGGATTTCTTCAGCGAGTCTCTTGCGCTCAAGCTCGCCGTATCGGGGCGCCAAGCCGACCTCATCATCGGGAATAATGTTTACGCGCATGTGCCCGACATCAACGACTTCACAAAAGGCCTGAAACAGGCGCTGAAACCGAAAGGTATCATTACTCTCGAATTCCCACATCTCTTGCGACTGATACAGGGGGCGCAATTCGATACCATCTATCATGAGCACTATTCATATCTCTCTCTCACTAGTGTGATTCAGATATTCCAAGCAGCTGGTTTGCGCGTTTGGGATGTCTCTGAGCTGTCTACTCACGGCGGGAGCCTCAGGATTTATGGGTGCCATGCCGAGGACGACCGCCCTGAATCGCCGACTGTGAACGAGGTGCTGTCAGAGGAGTGTCGTTTTGGTTTGCGGAGATCAGAGACATATCAAGGTTTTCAGGCGCATGCTGACCGTATCAAAGATGACCTCTTGGTGTTTTTGATCGAGCAAAAACGTGCCGGTAAGCAAGTGGTAGGGTATGGCGCGGCAGCCAAAGGAAATACCTTGATCAATTATGCCGGCGTTCGAGCTGACCTGCTCCCTTGCGTATGCGATGCCGCCGTGTCCAAGCAGGGAAAATATCTCCCAGGGAGTCGAATACCTATCGTCACCGAAGCGATAATCAGGAAAAAAAAACCGAGTTTTATCCTGATTCTTCCCTGGAATTTGCGTAATGAAATCATGGATCAGTTGGAGTATATCAAAGCCTGGGACGGGCAATTCGTAACCGCTATACCTCAACTTGATGTTGTTTGATTGGAATATTGTTAAATCATGCACTGAAATTTCGATATGAAAATTCTTCTGACAGGAGCGACAGGGTTTCTCGGTGCCTATGTTCTAGAATGCTTGGTCCGTCGCGGAATAGAAACGCTTTGCATCGGGCGTAATCGGCCTGAATTGGATGCGGCTGTGGATTACGTGGCGGTCGACCTGCTCGAAAAACCGAATATTCTGCAACTCTGTCAGAAAACAGGGGTTACTCATCTATTGCATCTGGCCTGGTATACCGAGCATGGCAGATACTGGTCTTCACCACTCAACCTTCGCTGGTCCGAAGCTAGCGTTCATTTGGTTGAAGAATTTTGTCTAGCTGGTGGCCGTCGGGTCGTCGTTGCAGGTACCTGTGCGGAATACGATTGGGCTTATGGCTACTGTAAAGAGGACCTGACCCCGCTCAAACCGGCGACGAGTTATGGGATTGCCAAAGACGCGACACGCAGGCTTATTGGTTCCGTATGTGAGGGGCATGGGGCAACATGCTCTTGGGGTAGGGTGTTTCAACCATACGGGAAAGGAGAATCAGACGAGCGCTTGATTCCATCATTGATACGTGTGTTCCGAGGCTGCCAAGAGCCATTCGGCGTGAATGCTGATGCCTATAGAGATTTTATTCATGCCTCGGATGTGGCCGAGGGATTCGTTACCTTGTTGCTATCGGATGTTCAAGGGGCTTATAACATCAGTTCCGGAGAGCCGATTAAGATAGGAGATGTGGTCGTTATGCTCGGGCTGGGATGTGATGCCGATCCATCTGTGGTACTCGACTTGGCATCAAATCGTAATGATGCGCCAAAATTGCTTCTGGGCGACAGTTCCAAGCTCCGTGAATTGGGGTGGGTACCCCGAACGCCTTTTCGAGAAGGTCTTGTCGATCTATTGAATCATTGAATCGATCGTGCGGATGAACGCAGAGTTGCTTGAAAATCGCAATGATTTCTTACCACATGATCGAGTGAAGGGGGATGTAATCATGACTGAATTCGAGCAGGAAGTCGTATCACGCGTCAAGGCAAATAAAGAGAATAGACCGCTGTTAGATGCAGGCAGAGATTTTCTTCGCGCCTCTACTGTACCGAAATATTGCTATAATTATTTTTGGTTGGGCCGCCCAATCATTCAATACCCACAGGATATGGTTGCAGTTCAGGAGTTGATATGGTCTGTCAAACCAGATCTTATCATAGAGACAGGGATCGCTCATGGGGGGTCGCTCATTTTGAGCGCTTCACTATTGGCTTTGTTGGATTATGCTGAAGCTGTCGAGACGGGGGGCGTGTTGGATCCGGCCTTTCCTAAGCGGAAAGTATTAGGTATCGATATCGACATTCGTGAGCACAATCGTAATGCCATAGAAGCTCATCCTATGTCATCGCGTATTATGATGATTCAGGGGTCGAGCATCGAAAAGGACATTATCGATCAGGTGAGAGAGATTGCGTCTGAGTATTCCCGCATCCTGGTCTGTCTGGATTCAATGCATACTCACGATCACGTTCTTGCGGAACTCGATGCCTATGCTCCTCTGACAAGCGTTGGTAGTTATTGTATCGTATTCGATACGATTATCGAGGATTTTTCGAGTGATATGTATCCTGATCGGCCATGGGGACCTGGCAATAGCCCTAAGTCTGCTGTTCGAGAATATTTAGCTCGCAATTCTGAGTTCGTGATCGATGACGCGATAGAAAATAAGCTCGTTATAACTGTGGCATCAGGCGGATATTTGAAACGAGTCGGCGCTGAGTGAAGCGTGTTAAATCGTCGACAATAAGGTAGTAATCGATGCGTTGTCAAATGAGCCAGAGACTGTTTCAGGTTGTCTGCATATGAGTAAAGGCGACAATCATTTCGATAAAGATTCAGCTAACGCAGCTATTTTTGTCTGTGACGAGGCGTTAAAACATCATCGAGCTGGACGCTTAAGCGTTGCCGAGAATCTTTATCGGGCATCTTTGGCTTTGGATGACCTGCATGCGGAATCGTATCACAATCTAGGATTGTTGCATCTCAAGAGTAACCGCCTGGATGAAGGTCTGCGCAATTTGAAGCGTGCTTTGGAACTGGCGCCAGAAATGGGTGGCTATTGGATTTCGCTGGCTGAAGGGCTACTGATCGCTGGACGGTTCGATGAGGCCGATTCCATTATAAATAGAGCGATTGCTCTGGGGGTGGATGTGTCGTCTCTCTCCGCTCTTAGGTTGTCTGTATCCAAGCGCGCTGAATATATTGCCCCGCAGCTATCCAAGCCGAAAGAGAAGGGAATACCCTTGGCGAGGCAGGAAAAGGTTGTGAGCCTCATGACCATGGGGAGGCTGGAAGAGGCGGAAAATGCAGCTCGGCGTTTGACGAATGATTATCCTCAATCTGCTTTTTCTTGGAAGGCTATTGGTACGATCCTTTTTAAGCGCCAAGAATATAGGAACGCCTTGTCAATGCTTCAGCAGTCGCTGGTAATAGAGCCTGCTGACTCGGAGTGTCTCAATACCATTGGCAATGTTTTGCTTAAATTGGGGCGGGTTCAGGAGGCGCTGGATTGCTTCGATAGAGCCTTGGCAATAAATCCCGGATATGCTGCTGCACACAACAGCCGTGGTGTTGCCTTAAAAGATAGTGCCCAGCTAGAGAAGGCGATCGAGAGTTTGCAGAATGCCTTAGCCTTGGAACCCAATCTTTTAGAGGCTCATAATAACCTTGGAGCGGTCTTCAAATTGCTCGGCCGACTGAGCGAGGCGGAAGCATCTCATCGTCGTGCTTTGGAAATCAATCCAACATATGCTGAAGCATTCAGTAATTTAGGTGGCGCTCTTCAGGAGCTTGGCCGTTTGGATGAAGCTATCGAGGCTTACGACGAGTCTCTGCGACTGAACCCGAACCCGGAACACGCATTGGTTTCTAATCGTCTATTTGCGCTCAATTATCATCCCGATAAATCAGCTGAAGAAATATTTTCCGCATATCAGGAATTCGATCGACTTTTCGTCGATCCTCAACGTTCGAGTTGGCCGAGACATGCCAACGATCCAGATCCAGCGAGAATACTCAGAATAGGATATGTATCTCCAGACTTCAGAAATCATTCTGCGCGGAATTTTCTTGAACCTGTGCTAGCGAGGCATGACCGGTCTAATTTTCAGATTACCGCATACGCAGAACAGACATATGAGGACGAGGTCACTCTACGCTATCGCCGTTATGTAGATAGCTGGGTGCCGACTTCTGGTCTAACGGATTCTGAAGTCGGCGATCGGATTCGTGCTGACGGGATCGATATCCTCGTCGATCTGGCAGGACATACAGCCAACAACCGGCTGGGCGTCTTCGCGCTCCGACCCGCTCCTGTGTCCGTTTCCTGGATGGGATACGGATATACGACGGGGCTGAGCGCCATCGATTATTTCCTGACAGATGAGGTGATGCTACCTTCATCCGGGGAACACTTGTTTGCCGAGGAACCGTGGCGAATCGATGTCCCTTCCATGGTTTACAGACCAACGGAAGGAATGGGTGAGGTGGGTCCATTGCCTGCTCTGCGACGTGGCCATGTCACATTCGGAACATTGACTCGTGGAATTCGTATCAATCATCGAACCATCCGCGTCTGGGCGCTTATATTGAAACGATTGCCTAACGCCAAGATCCTGATCGATAGCAGAGATTTCGTTACCTCCGAGGCGCAATCGGCAATGGCCGAGCGTTTTGCAGCGCATGATATCGGGGTAGATCGCCTTGAGATCGGTTATCACAGTCCGCCTTGGGATGTCCTGCGTCGCATCGATATCGGTTTGGATTGTTTTCCGCACAATTCCGGTACGACTTTGATCGAGTCGCTTTTCATGGGGGTGCCTTTTATCACTTTGGCTGAGCGGCCAAGTGTGGGGCGTATTGGAAGTATGATGTTGTTTGGTGCCAATCATTCAGAGTGGATAGCCAAGGACGAAAACGATTATGTCGATAAAGCTGTTGCGCTTGCGACAGACATGACTCGCTTGGTCGGTATTCGGGCACGTTTGCGCTCAGAACTGGAGGAAGGGCCATGGCGCGACGAAATCGGCTTTACGCGCCGAATCGAGGATGCCTATCGTGGAATGTGGCGACGTTGGTGCGAGGGTGAGCAGGGCTCTCTACGTCAATCGATGACTACGGGGAATAAGCAACTTGACCCACGAAAGGCTACTCTGTAGCCAAGCTATCGAGCATCAGCGTGCGGGACGCGCGGAGGTCGCTGAGAACCTCTATCGCGCATCCTTGGCGATCGACGGAAATCAGGCCCAGGCACATCATAATCTAGGAAAGATCGAAATCGAGGGGGGGCGTGTAGAATCAGGTTTGGGACACCTGCGGCGAGCCTTCGAACTGGAACCAGAACGTGTGGAATTTCGGCGTTCCTTGGTCGATATTTTAATAAAGACCGCTCGATATGAAGAAGCTCGGACACTCATGGATCAAGCTGGCCTGGACGCAATCGATGAACCAGGCGAAAAGCTCACCTTGTTTGCCTCTGCGGCTGAACAACAAGCCTTGATACGAATATACAATCAAGGCCGCTTGTCGGAATCTCAGGATGTGGCCCGACAACTGACCATGGCATATCCAGACCATGCATTCGGATGGAAGGTCTTGGGAATCGTGCTATTGGAAATAGGGCGTACAGATGATGCATTGTCCGCTTTGGAGCGTGCTCTCTTGCTCGACCCGAACGATCCTGCCTGTCTCAATAGTTTAGGCAATACATACAAGCTCTCCGGTCGTCTGGGCGAGGCTCTGGAGGTATACACCAAGTCATTGAGTATCAACCCAAATTTTGCCGAGGCTCACAATAATCGAGGGACCACGCTTCTAACCCTCGGTCGTTTGAATGAGGCGCTGGAAAGTCTGCGCCGGGCGGTTGAACTCAGGGTCGATTTCGCGGAGGCTTATCATAACCTTGGTCATGTTTATGAGCGGTATGGGCGGCATGACGAGGCGATGGACGTCTATCGTCTGGCCAATCGATACAACCCGAATCTGCTCGGTCTTCATGAGTCGATGGCGCGAGCTTTGCGCAGTCTAGGCCGTCTGGAGGAATCGATCCACTATTTGATGAGGGCGTCCGAACTCGAGTCCGAGAATACGACGATCCTCAATAGTCTCGGCAATACGAATCTTGAGCTCGGTCGTAACGAGGAGGCTTGCCGCTGTTACCTTCGAGGTTTGGAAATAGATTCCGCCGATCCTGTATTGCACAATAACCTAGGTAACGCCTTGAGGCAGATGGGGCGTTTCGAGGAAGCGCTCGAGCAGTATTCGCTTTCATTGCGCGCCAAGCCGGATTATGTCGAGGGATACAACAATGCCGGACTGGTTCTCCAAGATCTCGGACGATTGGACGAGGCTCAGGCGCATTACCTTCACGCCTTGTTTTTAGATCCGAATCTTGCGGAAGCTCATGGTAATCTCGGTAACATCTGGCAGGAGCGACGCCGATATGATGATGCCTTGGCATGCTATGATCGGGCCTTGACCATCAAGCCCAAATTCGCCGAAGCCCATAATAATGCTGGACTGGTATTGATGGAGCAGGGTCGTTACCAGGAGGCAAGAATTCGTCTGGAGACCGCGCTTTCGATCAATTCGGGGTATTTCGATGCCCATGTCAATTTGGGCAATGTGTTCGGACGGTTGGGTTTACTGGATAAGGCTGTCGCCTGTCTTGAGCATGCCTTGACGATCAAGTCGGATATGCTCATTGCCCACAGTGGCCTGCTGTTCAATCTCAATTACCATCCGGACAAATCGGGAGCAGAGATCTATGCGGCCTACCGGGAATTCGATCGGCGCTTTGGGCAAGCACATCGGGCGAACTGGCGGGCCCATGCGAACCTTTCCGATCCCCGGCGGCGATTGCGCGTGGGGTATGTCTCGCCGGATTTTCGCTGTCATTCCTCGCGGCATTTTCTCGAGCCCCTGCTGGAGCATCATGACCGCGAGGCGGTCGAGGTCACGGC
>NZ_AONC01000005.1 GCF_000585215.1 Imhoffiella purpurea
GAGGTTATGCGCGAGCGTCGTCAGGGGCGACCGGCTCCCGTTCTGCCGCCACCTGCTGCGGCGTGAGAGCAGGGGGGAACCGAACGGATACATCGAAAGTCGCGACCTCCCGTTGCTCGAAGCTTCGCATAGAGCGCCGGTCAACATGATCGTCGCCGACAGGCTCGGATTTCATCAATTTGAACATGGGCCGGCACTGTCCTCGCGGCGATCGGAAACCCGCCGGCCGATCACCAGCCGGCGCGCGCCTACCGCGAATCATCGACAGTGGATGACGACCTCAGAAACGCCGACCGGAGGAACCGCGATCAGTTCTCGGCTTGGCCTCATTGACCTTGATGGAGCGCCCCTGGAGCTCGGTACCGTTGAGCCCCTTGATCGCCGAATCGGCATAACTGTTATTCGCCATCTCGACGAAACCGAAGCCTTTCGATTGACCGGTGAATTTATCGCTGATGAGATTGACTTGACTGACTTCGCCAAAACGCGAGAATGCCTCGCGCAGATCCGCATCGGTCGTGTTGTAAGAAAGATTGCCTACGTAGATATTCATCTCTGTCTCGCTGTGCTCGGAAATTACGGAAAATAAAAGAATCGAATCCGGCCTGGACGGCCGTGATTTCGATCGGGACGCACCACTGGCGTGGCATCAGTGAGGCAGGGAGGCTACGAGGTCTCGGGAAAAATGCTTGTATTTCGGCGAAATCGGCAGACGCCATGAACCGATTCAATTCATCGGCTCATCTCACTAGACTGCACGGTAACAGGTCTCGAACGGGAAAGCACGCGATATTTCGATGGCCATTCGATCACGGGCTCAAGCCTTGGGTACACGACCGTACGCCGACTTCCATCCAGCCGTGTTACGCAGATTGAACCGATCCGCGCACCCTTGTGCAAAGGTCATCACCTCTTCCATGGTTCCATGGTGATAACCGACGATAGTCGCCGGACCGCTCTGGAGGGTATAGCGAAACCAATCGTTCCCGCCCTGGCCAGCACCCATGACCGTCTTTTCCACGGAAACGAGCGCATAAGGCTCTCGTGACGATCTGCCCGACCGCGAGTCCTGCTCCGAAGAGATGGCTGAACGAGCGGCCGAAACATTGGCGTCCAGGGAATCCTCGGAGCATTCGGACAGCTCGATGATGGCGCCATTGAATAGATGCCCATCCAGTTCGGCAAGCGCTTGTGCGGAGATATCGGATAACAGGTCGATATAGCCGACCCTCTGGAATCGACGCTGGAATTTATCTTCGGACAATCGAACGCCTTGAACAGTGCCATATGCCGCAAAAAGCTCCGCGACCTCGGCGGGGGTCGTCTCGCTGGAGAGATTTTTGATACATATCGTGACCACCGAAGGATTCGGAGCGGGAAATGCAGCCATCATTGATGGACCTCTGGTCAACAAAAAACGATGAAAAAGCGATCGCTCGAATCGCAATACCGCGATATCCGGTCGTGCTTGCGCACCTTGTTCTAGAGTTCGGAGACCCAGACACCCACGCTGAGCTCGGCTCCCGGCGGCCCCACGAAGGAACCGGCGACTGGAGGGACCGACTCGGGAAGCCGCGCGACCGCAACGGCGATATGCTGGGCACCCGCCATCTCGCCGATCGAGGGATCGAACCCCTTCCAGCCCGCGCCCGGCAGATAGACCTCCGCCCACGCATGCGTCGCGCCAAAGTTGAATGCCGATGGTTCGGCCTGCAGGTATCCGCTGACGAAACGCGCGGCGAACCCGAGGTGGCGGGCGGCCTCGATGAAGAGCGCGGCCGAGTCGCGGCAGGAACCTGTTCCCAGGGTCAGCGTCTCGACAGGACGCTGGACTCCGGGCTCCTCGCGCAGCCGATAGGACAGGCGCTCATGGATGTCGCTGCACAAACGCTGCAGCAAGGCGTAGGTCTGGATCGGCTCTCCATGTTTCCAGACGGACTCCAACCAGGCGCGAACGACATCTTCGCCACCGCGCGAAGCAATATCCATGTAGGGGAGCAGGACGCGCGCGTCTTCGGGAGAATAGCGGAAGGGATACTCGACCGCCTCGGAGTCCACCACGAAATCGAGCGGCAGCTCATTGTACTGCTGGATGACGACCTCGCTTTCGATGGCCAATCGGCTGGCAGAGGTCTCGAAGGTCGCGATCGCCACGGAGTTGTCTTCGACATCACGATGCCAACGCAGGATCGCCGGAGGACTGATCTCGAGTGTCGAAGACTCGATCCGCAGTTCGTGATCCTCTCTCGGCCGCAGTCGCAGGACGTGAGGCTGCAGTTGCACCGGCGCGGTGAAGGTATAGTAGGTGCGATGCAGGATACGATAACGTTGCATGTCCCTCACTTGAAGGTTATTCAGGTTCATGCCCGGAAGGAGGAGCCTCGAGAGGAAGGCCGAGTCGAAGGGCTGTTCGAACCGCTCGAGGACGAGATCCGCAAGCCTCCCATCTGGGTTTGCAGGCATGCCGCCCCTGCCTGGATCAGCTCAGACCTTCGGATGCAGCTAGACGCTCACGATCGTCGCTTGCATCAGATCGAATTCCGAGCCCAGAACGAGCCACCTCGGGCATGACGCCCTCTCTTCAAGGTCGAGCGCATTCACCCTCTCGTTTCTGGTAGGGCTCGCTGCATTCCCAGTCGTTCCCCGAATAATCGAGGTGCGCGTTTTCCGGCACCGCCACGGCGACACAGCCATCCATCGCCGCCCGATATCCTCGATCGCACCTCCAGCCCGGGCCATAAGAGGCATCGGTCAAATAGCCGTTCATGGGCACCTGAATGGGAACGCAGGCGCCTTCATTCGCCAGGAATCCCCGATCGCATGCCCAGCCGAGCCCATAGGTGACATCCGTCAGGTAGCCATTCGCAGGTATCTTGATGGCTACGCAGGCATCTCTCTCCGCTCGATATCCCCGATCGCATGCCCAGCCGGACCCATATCGGGTATCCGTCAGGTAGCCGTTTGAAGGCACCTTGACGGCCTTACAGGTCTCTTCCTCCAGTCGGTATCCTCGATCACAGGTCCAGCCGAGCGCGCCGGATAAGCTGAGATAGGCGTTTGCTGGAAGCTCGATGGCCACGCAGACATCGTCTGTCTTCCGGTATCCCCAATCGCACTTCCAACCAGCCCCGTAGGACACATGCGTTGCAAAGGCGTTGGCAGGAACCACGATAGCGACGCAGGCACCATCGGCCTCACGATAACCTCTATCGCACTGCCATCCGCTGCCATAGCGTTCCGCAGTCGCATGCCTGGGGATCCCAATGGGTGAATTCTGGCCAACCGCATGCCCCGGAACGAGCACGAGAAGCGCTAGATACGGCAGATAGAACGCGGACAAGGCAAAAGTTCGTCGAACCATGATCATGGGTGCTCCTTTCGTGTAAATCGAATTCACTCCCGGAGACCGCTCCAATCCATAAGGACAAGGGGGTGACGAGGAGTCCAGATCGCTATCCCTCAACGCCATGGCACATCGCCATGATCATCCGAAAGACAGACTCCGCCTTCCTAGGAAATCTCGGATCCATTTCGGTATGGCTCTCGACCTGGGCCAGCAGTGCTCCAAAAGCGGATTGACGCCCTTTTGATTCAGATCGGCCCGTCGATCTCGCCAGTCTTGCTTCCAAGTGGCGTTGTCTCGGCTCGTCATGACAAGGTTACCCCCCTGTTTGGGGCCAAAGGCTGGATGTGCAACTCGACCGTTGACTATATCGATCGACGAGTTGACGAGCTGGCGATGTGCTCGCCGATCGAACGGACACAAGGCATCGCGAGAAGAGATATGCAGGCCAGCAATCCGACCTGAGAAGCGTGAGAACGAGGAAGGAAGATGGTCGAGCAGTTCGTGATCAGGGAGGGTAGCACAAAACCCTGCGCCCAAGGCTTGATTTTCTTTTCAGCATCTGCTGATGCCTCGGGGCGGAAAGGCGAGCGCTCGGCCGGGATTCGGGATGGCCCGGCAATGAAAGAGACAGCGCCCGGCCCCGTCTAACGCGGGATGCGGGCGCCGCGGGCAATCAACCAGTCTGCAGAACTCCAGCAAGCAGTGCGGCAAGAGCACTTTGGTCTTGGGGATGGTCGAAACGGCCTGGCGCCGGGGCTGCACTTGGGAAAGTTCGGCGCGAACGAGAGCATGTGAATAGAACGCCACATCCTCTCACGGGTCGATACCACGAGCTATCGGTATCCCGGCCGATGCACCGAGATTCAGCCGCGAGAGGTCAAGCCGATCAATTCAGCCCGCACATTCCGCCAGCGCAGCAGGAACCGGTCGGACAGGCCGGCGCGTTGCCGCTGCCCAGGCTCGCGCTCGAGATGACGTTGCCGCCGGTCGCCAGACGATGCACGGGCGCGTCCGCCGGGGTATCGCCGGTCTCGATGCCGGCGCGAGCGCACAGATCGCCCCACGTCGCCAGGCTCTCGCTCATCCGATGATTCACCTCGATCACGCGGCCGTTGCTGTCGCAGCGGTAATCGTAAGTAGGCATGCTCAATCTCCAGGTATATCGATAACGGCTAATGCGCGCCATTATAGGCGAGCCGCCTCGGAGCGCAAAGCCCACCAATATGCAAGGTTTTGCGGCGACCAGTCCCCGGCCGCGAAGGATACCCGATAGCCCGGACAGCCTCCGCGAACCGGGACTGGTTCATCAGGATCGCTCGGCCTTGAAGCGTCTGCGCATGGCGTGCAACGTCGGCTCGGTATAGCCGTTCGGTACCTCGCAGCCCTTGAAGATGAGGTCGCAGGCGGCCTGGAAGGCGATGCCGTCGAAGCCCGGCGCCATCGGCCGGTAGAGCGGATCGCCGGCATTCTGGGCGTCGACGATCCCCGCCATGCGGCGCAGCGACTCCATCACCTGATCCTCGCCGACCACCCCGTGACGCAGCCAGTTGGCGATGTGCTGACTGGAGATCCGCAGCGTGGCGCGGTCCTCCATCAGGCCCACGTCGGCGATGTCGGGCACCTTGGAGCAGCCGACGCCCTGGTCGATCCAGCGCACCACATAGCCGAGGATGCCCTGGCAGTTGTTGTCCAGTTCTTCCTGGATCTCCTCGGGCGTCCAGGCGCCGTCCGGATCCAGGGGAATCTGGAGGATCTCGTCCAGGGTGGCGCGACGCCCGCCCTTGGCCAGCTCGGACTGGATCGCGGCCACGTCCACCTGATGGTAGTGCAGCGCATGCAGGGTCGCCGCCGTCGGCGAGGGTACCCAGGCGCAGTTGGCACCGGACCTGGGATGGGCGATCTTGGTCTCCAGCATGGCGGCCATCTCGTCCGGCATGGTCCACATGCCCTTGCCGATCTGGGCATAGCCCGGCAGGCCGCAGGCCAGCCCCGTATCCACGTTCCAGTCCTCGTAGGCGCGCAGCCAAGCGGCATTCTTCATGGCGCCCTTGCGCAGCACGGGCCCGGCCTCCATGTCGGTGTGGATTTCGTCGCCGGTGCGGTCGAGGAAGCCGGTATTGATGAAGATGATCCGCTCGCGCGCGATACGGATGCACTCCTTGAGGTTGACCGTGGTGCGGCGCTCCTCGTCCATGATGCCGATCTTGAGGGTATTGCGCGCCAAGCCGAGCGCGTCCTCTATACGCCCGAAGAGATCGACCGCGAACTGGACCTCCTCGGGCCCGTGCATCTTGGGCTTGACGATGTAGACGCTGCCCGAGCGCGAGTTGCGCCGCGCGCCGAATTCGGGATGCACGTCGTGCAGTGCGCAGAGCGCCGTGACCATGCCGTCGAGCATGCCTTCCGGCACCTCCCTGCCCTCGGCATCCAACACCGCGTCCGTGGTCATGAGGTGCCCCACGTTGCGTACCAGCATGAGCGAGCGGCCCGGCAGCGTCAGACTGCCGACACCGATGCGCGAATAGACGCGATCGGGCTCCAGTGCACGCTCCACCATGCGCCCGCCCTTGCTGAAGGTCGCGGTCAGATCGCCCTTCATCAGGCCCAGCCAGTTGCGATAGACCCCGACCTTGTCCTCGGTGTCGACGGCGGCGACCGAATCCTCGCAGTCCTGGATGCTGGTGATCGCGGACTCGATCTGGATGTCGGCGATGCCGGCCGCGCTGTTCCTGCCGATCGGATGCTCGCGGTCGACGCGGATCTCGATGTGCAGCCCCCTGTTGTCCAGCAGGATGGCGTCGAGCCGATCCGGGTTGCCGCGATAGCCGACGAACCGCTCCGGTTCCTGGAGCATGGTCTCGCTGTTGTCGGGCAGCAGCACCACCAGCTTGCCGTTGTCCAGACCATAGCCGCAGGCATCGACGTGCGAACCCCGGTTCAGCGGCACCACCTCGTCGAGGAAGGCCGCCGCGCGGGCCACCACGGCCGCCGCGCGGGCGGGATTGAGCTCCGCGGTTCGCTCGAGACCTCCCTCTTCCGGAATGGCATCGGTGCCGTAGAGCGCATCGTAGAGGCTCCCCCAGCGTGCGTTGGCCGCATTCAAGGCATAGCGGGCGTTGCTCACCGGTACCACCAGCTGGGGCCCGGCGATCTGTGCGATCTCCGGATCCACGTTGCTCGTGGAGACCGAGAAGTCCGGCCCCTCGGGCACCAGATAGCCGATCTCGGCCAGAAAGACCCGATACTCCTCCAATGCAACGGGACGCCCCGGGTGCTCGCGATGCCAGGCATCGATCTGGGCCTGGATCGCGTTGCGTCGCTCCAGCAGGGCACGGTTGCGCGGCGCGAACTCGCGAACCATGTCGCCGAAGGATGTCCAGAAGGCGTCCGGGTCCACTCCGGTTCCGGGTGCGATCTCATCCTGGACCAGATCGTAGAGTGCTTTGGCGACCTTGAGGCCGCCCACATCCAAGCGTTCAGTCATAGTCTCGACCTCCGTTTCCCTCGGACAGCGAGGGCCTTGTTTCAGTGAGGTATGGCAGGATCGATGATGCGGGATCGAAGCAATTTCAGGCCGTGTCTGCGCTGGCGCAACATTAGCCCGATTGATTACCTCAAGGCAAAGGATCCAAAAAGGAAATACTCAAAGGAACATCGACCAGCCGTCTGGAACGGTGAGACGGTGGATCGAGACGTTCTCAGGACGAGCGCCATCGCTGCCAGGCGGAGCGCAGCGTGACCAGGGCGGTGGAAAAGTCGAACAGCCGTATCTCTCGACCCAGTTGACGCGCCTGCTCGCCGAATGCCCGAACCAAGAGCGGCTCGTCGCGCTCGAAGGCCCGGCTCACGGCACTATCGTCCGTCGCCAGCAGCGATTCTAGACGCGAGACCACCTGCGTCAAGACATCTGGATCGATCGAGTCGGAGCAGGACGATACCTCCGAACCGGATTCGGCGCCCTCGCGCAACCGCCAGGCCCTCATCTCGCCGAGCATGGAATCGAGCGCATCGGCAAGCTGGCGCGCCCGGCGCACGGCATCGGGACGCGCCTCGCGGGCGCTGGACTCGGCCAAGGCCGCCAGATCGGCGAATCCATTCGCGAACAGGTTGCCCGCAGTCCCCTTGAGGCTGTGGGCGAGGAATGCGAGTCGCTTCCGGTCTCCATCCTCGACCGCCCGACGCAGTGCCAGGAGGTTCTCGGCACCGGACAGAAGCGATGTCTCGACCAGCTTGGCGGCGAACCCGACATGGTGACGGTAGCGGCCCTCCAGGGCGGACCAGTCGATCCAGTTCTCGCCGGATCGCCCGGAATCTCCGGCATCGGCTCCCGACAGCCGAGCCAGCGCAGCGGCATCGTGGATCCGGCTCCGGCAGACCGCCCCCACCCCGGCATGGCGACGCACCGCCGCCACCAGGGCATCGAGTTCGACGGGCTTGGCCAGGTGATCCCGCATCCCGGCCGCCATGCACTGTTCGCGCGCGCCCTCCATGGCGTGCGCGGTCAGACCCAGGATCGGCAGCTCGGGCGCCAGGGCACGGATGCGGCGGGTCGCCTCGTAGCCGTCCATGACCGGCATCTGAATATCCATGAGCACCAGGTCGTAGGCCATGGCGCCATCCTGCCGCACCCGCTCGACGGCCTCGGCGCCGTTGCCCACCGCAACCATCCAGCAGCCCTCCTGATTGAGCATCTCCTCGAGTACCAGACGATTCGCCTCGTTGTCCTCCGCGACCAGGACGATGAACCCCCGCAGACGCTCTCTGCCGGCGTCATCCGGCATGTCGGCGGACGGATCGCACACATCCCGGATGGAGCCGGCCGGGTCGACGAGGGGCAGACCGATCTCGAAACTGGAGCCCTCTCCGGCACGACTGTCGACGCCGATCTCGCCGCCCATGATGTCGACCAGCCGCTTGGTGATCGCCAGCCCCAGCCCCGTCCCGCCGAAACGGCGCGTGATGGAGCCGTCGGCCTGTTCGAAGGGCTGGAACAGATGGGCCAGCTGGGACTCGGTCATGCCGATCCCGGTATCGGACACCCGGATCGAGAGACGCTCGTCCGTCCTGGACAAGGACAGCACGACCCGACCCCGCTCGGTGAATTTGACGGCGTTCGACAGCAGATTGCCGAGGATCTGGGACAACCGCAGATCGTCGCCCTGACAGGTCGCCGGCAGATCGGGGGCGAGCTCGACCCGAAAGCGCAATCCCTTGGCGGCGACGCGCTCGCGCACCTGCTCCTCGGCGCGCCGGACGATCAGGCGCAGATCGACCCTGCCCAGCTCGATCCTCAGCTTGCCGGCCTCGATCTTGGAAAAGTCCAGGATCTCGTTGACGATCCCCAGCAACAAATAACCCGAATCCAGGATCCGGCGGAAGAAGTCCTGAGCCTTGCGCCGATCGCTCTCCCGAACCCCGACCTGGGCGAATCCCAGCACCGCGTTGAGCGGCGTGCGGATCTCATGGCTCATGTTGGCCAGGAACTCGCTCTTCAGCCGCGCCAGACGCTCGGCATCGGCGAGGGCCGCCTCGCGCGCCGTTTCGATCTGCTGTTGGAGCGAGATGTCGAAGAAGCTCACCACCCGGCCCACGACCTCTCCCTGTCTGAACATGGGATGGGCCGAATAGGCGACCGGCAGCCGGGAGCCGTCGGCGCGCCAGAAGACCAGCGGCTCCTGATGCACGATGCGCAGGATGTTGAGGGAGCCGCTCATGGGACAGTCCACGCGCGGATAGACGCGACCGTCGGGATAGCGATGATGCGCCAGATCGTGCATGCAGCGCCCCAGGACCTCGTCTTGCCCATAGCCCAGCATGTCGCAGGCGGCGGGATTGATGAAGGTCACCAGCCCTTGGGTATCCTCGCCGTAGATGCCGTCCGCGCTGGATTCGAGAATGAGCCGGCTGCGCTCCTCGGCCAGCCTCAGATCGAGCGTGCGGGACTCGACCAGTTCCTCGAGATGCTGCCGATAATGCGCCAGTTCCTCGTCGACCTGCTTGCGCTCGGTGATGTCCTCCTTGACCGCCAGATAGTGGGTGATCCGGCCGTCCGGCTGGCGCACCGGAGAGATGGTCGCCAGCTCGACGTATTCGCTGCCGTCCTTGCGCCGGTTGCAGAACTCCCCCCGCCAGACCCGGCCTTGACCGAGCGTGCGCCACAGCTCGGCGTGAACCTCCGCCGGAGTCCGGCCCGAGGCGAGAACCCGGGGGTTCCGACCGCGCACCTCGTCCGGATCGTAGCCGGACACCCGGGTGAAGGCGGGGTTCACATATTCGATACGACCCTCCAGGTCGGTGATGACGATGCTGTTGGGACTCTGCTGAACGGCCAGGGAGACCTTGCGCAGTTCCTCCTCAGCGGTCTTGCGTGCCGTGATGTCCAGATGGGTTCCGGCCATCCTCGAGGGCCTGCCGTCGGCGTCCCGCTCCACCACCTTGCCGCGATCCATCACCCAGACCCAGTGGCCGTCCTTGTGGCGCAAACGGACCTCGCATTCGAAATAGGGTACGAGGCCGCCGAAATGCTCCCTCAAACGCCGCCGGAACATCTCGGCGTCGTCAGGGTGACAGAGCGACCACAAGGTGCGGATGCCGACCGGATAGAGCTCCTCGAGTTCGTAGCCGAGCATCTGTGCCCAGCGCGCATTGATCTGGACCTCCCCGCTCTGAACGCGCCAGTCCCACATGGCCAGATCGGATCCGTCCAGGGCCTGCGACAATCGCTCCCGGCTCTCCTCCAAGGCATCCACCAGCTCCCTGCGCTCGCTGATGTCGCGATCGACGCCACGATAGCCGAGGAGCGCGCCATCCGGCCCCAGGATGGGCGTGCCGCTGGTTTCGAGCACGATGCGGGATCCGTCCTTGCGCAGACAGACGCGCTCGAGCAGGGAGAAGGAACGTCGCGCCGAGGCGATGTCGGCGAAAACCGCGCAGACCCGCTCGGCCTCGTCGGGCGGCATGAAATCGAAGGGCCGGCGCCCCAGCAGTTCGTCCGGCCCATAGCCGAGCAAGGCAAACGAGGCCGGGCTGGAATAGGTGTAGATCCCGGAGGCATCCATCTCCCAGAGCCAGTCGAGCGTGGTCTCGACGATGGCGCGAAAGCGCTCCTCGCTCTCTTTGAGTGCCTGCTGAGCGGCGGCGAGCGCCTGCTTCTGGCGTCCGGCCTCCAGTGCCCGCTCGAGCGCGGCGGGCAGCCGGGTCAGACGATCCTTGAGGATATAGTCGTTGGCGCCAGCGCACAGCAGCTCGACCGCGTTCTCCTCGCCGATCGCGCCGGTGACGAAGATGAAGGGAAGGTCGGCATCGCGTTCGCGCACCAGACGCAAGGCCGTGACCCCGTCGAACTGAGGGAGACTGAAATCGGCCAGCACGGCATGGGGACGAAAGGTCTCGAGCGCCACCATGAAGGCATCGGGATCCTGGACCCGTACCGCCTCGAAATCGAGACCGGAGCGGCGCAGGACGCGCTCGGTCAGCTCGGCATCGACCGGGCTGTCCTCGAGCAGGAGAAGACGCAGCCGTCCGTCCATCAGACGGAGCGAATCTCGGGAGGAACGCGGTTGACCAGGACCCAGTACATGCCGAGTTCGGCGACCGTCCTGGCGAAGTCGTCGAAGGCGACCGGCTTGGCCACGAAGCTGTTGACGCCCAGGCGATAGGTGGCGATCAGGTCGCGATCCTCCTTCGAGGAGGTCAGGATCACCACCGGCAGATCATGGGTCTGCGGGTTGGCGCGCAGTTGCTCCAGCACCTCGATCCCGTCCACCTTGGGGAGCCGCAGGTCCAACAGCACGACCCTGGGCAGACGCGCGGGACGATCCGCGTAGTCGCCGCGCTGGAACAGGAAGTCCAGCGCGGCCTCGCCGTCCTTCACCCATTCCAGGCGATTGGCCAGATGATGCTTCCTGAGAGCGCGAATGGCCAATTCCGCATCGTTCGGATTGTCCTCGACCAGCAGGATGTCAACCAGCGTATCTTCGGTGACCATGAACCTCTCCCGATTCCGGCTCGGTCCGCACGGGCAGGGTGAAACCGAAGGTGGCTCCGCCATCCTTACGCCCGCTCGCATCGACCTGACCCTCGTGTCTTTGCACGAAACGCTTGACGATCGCCAGGCCGACGCCGGTTCCCTCGAATTCGTTCATGCCGTGCAACCGCTGGAACAGCTGAAAGAGCTTGGAGGAATAGGCGTTGTCGAAGCCGACGCCGTTGTCCACGACGAGATAGTGGATCACGTCTCCCCGATGCTCCGCCAGGACCTGGATCAGGGGATGATCGCGCATGGATGTGAACTTGATCGCATTGCCCAGCAAATTGGCCCAGACTTGGCGGATGGCGCGCGGATCGCAGACGGCATTTGGCAGCGACCCGCGCTCGAAGCGGATTCCGGACTCGGCACGCTGTTCGGCCAAGTCGGCCCAGACCTCGTCGACCAGGGCATTCATGTCGACCCGAACCATCTCGAACTCCAGACGGCCCGCGCGAGACAGGGCCAGGATGTCGTCGATCAGCCGCTCCATCTTTCGGGCGTTGTCGCTCACCACGCCGATGAGCCGACGCCCCTCGTCGTCGAGGCCCTGGCCATACTCTTCCTCGAGAATGCGGATGAATCCGTCGATGGCACGCAAGGGCGCCCGCAGGTCGTGCGAGACCGAATAGCTGAAATTCTCCAGGTCCCTGACCGCGACCTCCAGTTCGCGGGCGCGTTCCTCGCGCGCCGCCTCGGCGCTGGCGAGCGATCGCGACATGAGGCTGAACTCGCGCGCGAGCTGCGCGAACTCGTCGTCGCCACGCAGCCCGAGGGTCAGGGGCACGGCACCGCCTCGACCGCTCATCGCCCGCACGGCCCGCGTCAGCCCCTGGAGCGCGGAGGCGATACGGTACAGCAGGGGATACATGAGCACCATCACCCCCAAGGCGGAGACGAGGATCAGGGAGAAGGCGCTGCCCCACAGCTCGTCGCTGTAGCCGATGACCAGACGCCGCGAGAGATCGTGCAGTCCGTGAACGAGCGGCTTGAGGACGGCGACCTCGGACTGCAGGCGCGCGACGACGCCCTGCACGCGGGTCAGCTCGACGGCGGTGAGCCCGGGCAGATAGAGACCGTCGAGCTCCATGTAGGCCCAGCGGACCTGAACCAGCTGCCGGCGCATCCCGGCCAGGATCCCTGCGCCCTCCCCCTCGGGAAAGCCCTCCTCCAGCGCCAGCATGCGGACATCGAGCCAATCGAGGATCTCGTAGCCTCGCCGCCGCTCCAGGTCGGAGCGCTCGTGCACGAAATACCGGACGGACGACTCGAGCTGCTCGAGCTGGTCCAGCATCTCGCTGACACGCCCCACCTGATCGCGCAGCTGCCCCAGCTCGAGCTGCCCCCGATAGAGGATGAGACCGAAGGCGACGGCCATCGCCAGAGGCAGCAGCCCGATCAGTATCAGCTTGGTCTTGATCCCCATTGGACCACGGCTCTGTTGGGAGCGCTGGAGGGCGACTCGGCGCATGCCTCCACCGCCCGACGAAGGTTCTCGGGACCGAGAGACCGAGCTGGCGGCACCTCCAGAGCCGCCAGAATCCTCGCGGCGGATCAGGACTCGATCATCTGCTCCAGGCTGTGGCCGGGGCGCACCATGGGGATGACGTTCTCGGCCTTGTCGATCCAGACGTCGACCAGCACGGGTCCCGGCTCGGCCAGCGCGGCGGCGATGCCCTCGCGCAGCTCGGCCGGATCCTTGATGCGCATGGTCTTGAGACGAGGATAGACGTATTTGAGTCCCGTCAGGTTGGGTATCTGACGCCGGCAGCCCTGATCCAGCTCGGTACAGTCGGGATCGCAATCGGCGGTTCGCGCCATGCAGGTCTCGTAATGATGGCCGCCGTCCATCATGTCCTCCCACTGGCGCACCATTCCGAGGAAGCTGTTGTTGAGCACGAACATCTTGAGCGGGATGCGGTTGGCCACGACCGTGCCCAGCTCCTGGATGTTCATCTGGAAGCTGCCGTCGCCGTCGAACAGAACGACGGGCCGGCTGGGATCGGCGAACCAGGAGCCCACGGCGGCCGGCAGACCGAAGCCCATGGTCCCCAAGCCGCCCGAGCTGACCCACTGGCGCGGACGCTGGAAGCGATAGTACTGGGCCGCCCACATCTGATGCTGACCGACTCCGGTCACCACGGTCGCGTCGCCAGCGGTCAGCTCGGAAACGATTTCGACCACCTCCTGCGGCTTGATGTATTCGCAGCGTTCGTAGGGCTTGGGCATCTGCCCGCGCCAGGTGGCGACGCTCGCCATCCAGTCCGCATGACTGGCCGTGCGGCGCGAGGCCAGCGCGTGGGCCAGGAACTCGTCGAGCCCGGCGACCAGATAGAGGTCCGTGGCGATGGTCTTGTCGATCTCGGACGGATCGATGTCGACATGGGCGATGCGCTTGCCCTCGGCGAATCCGCGCACCGCCACCCGGTCGTCGAAACGCCCGCCGAGCGAGAGGATGAGATCCGCGTCGCGCAGGGCGTAGTTGGCCGGGATGGTACCGTGCATTCCGGGCATGCCGAGATTGTGCGGCGCATCGAAGGCCATGGCGCCAAGGGCGTTGAAGGTGGTGGTCACGGGCACGTCGAACAGCTCGGCGAATCGCCGCAGCGCCTGGGCGGCATTGGCATGGATCACCCCGCCGCCGGCCTTGACGACCGGACGCTCGGCGCGCGCGATCGCATCCAGGATGGCGTCGGCCCGGACCGGATCGAAGGCGACCGGCTCGCGATGACGCGTCCTGGAGGCATTGCTCCGATCGGCCAAGGCCAGCTGGACGTCCTTGCAGATGTCCACCACCACGGGACCGGGACGACCACGGGTGGCCAGCGCGTAGGCCTCGCGCAGCACCCATTCCAGATCGCCCACGTCCTTGACCAGATAGTTGTGCTTGGAGATGGGCCGGGTCATGCCCACGGTATCCACCTCCTGGAAGGCATCCGAACCGATGGCGCCGCTCGGCACCTGGCCGGTGATGAAGAGCGTGGGCAGCGAATCCTTATGGGCATCGGCGATGGGGGTCGCGAGATTGGTAGCGCCCGGACCGGATGTGACCAGAGCGACGCCCACCCGGCCGCTCACCCTGGCATAACCCTCGGCGGCATGGCCGACACCGCCCTCCTGGCGGCAGAGGATGAACTTGGGCACGCGCGCGCCTCGGCGCAGACGCTTGTTGATTTCGACATGGATGGGGATCACGGCCCCACCCGTGTGCCCGAAGATATAGTCGACGCCGAGGTCGGTGAGCACATCGAGTAGGAGGGCAGCCCCGGAGGGGGTCGGGCTTGTCATGGCTGGGCAGATGGAAGGCAAACTGGCTTGTTGATTGGACCCCGATCATAGCGCGAGGACGGAGTCGTCAAACGAAGACGCCGCCAAGACGGCGGCGTCCGATGCACTCCGATCACGCGCGGCGATCAGATGTAGAGACAGATATCGCTCTCGCCGGCGAACTCGAAGAAGGCCGCCGCACCCGCGTACTCGACCCCCTCGATGAACTCCGACCGGTTCAGGTCGAACAGATCGACCGTCATCTGACAGGCGATCAGCTTGACCTCGGCCTCCTGGCAGAGCTCGCGCAGCTCCTCGATGCTGGCCACGCCCTTGTCCTGCATCTTTTTCTTCATCATGGAGGTCATCATGCCCTGCATTCCGGGCAGGGTCAGACCCAGTACGGGGAACCACTTGTCCATGCCCATCGGCATGGGCATGCCGGGATTTCCGAGCGGCGTCACCTCCAGCGCGAGCTTCTTCTTCAGCAGCTGCAGGCCGTAGAAGGTGAAGAAGATCTGCACCTCGTAGCCGAGCGCGGCGGCGGTGGAAGCCAGGATGAACGGCGGATAGGCCCAGTCCAGAGAGCCCTTGGTGGCGATGATCGCCAGTTTCTTCTGTTCCATCGAGTCCTCCTCGCGGGCCCGACCTTCAGGCGCGCGAAGTCAGTGTTGATGCGACGAAAAGATCGATTGGGCGAAGACTCTGGTCGGTCAGGACTTCTTGATCAGAAAGTGGAACTTGCCACCCTCCTCCTTGGACTCCATGAGTTCGTTGCCGGTCTGCTTGGCGAAGGCGTCGAAGTCTTTGACCGAGCCTGGATCGGTCGCGATCACGTGCAGGACCTGATCGCTCGCCATGGCGTTCAGGGTCTTCTTGGCACGCAGGATCGGCAGGGGACAGTTGAGGCCGCTTGCGTCGAGCTCCTGGTCGAAATCTGCCATTGAGTACCTCCGGTCTGAGTCTGTTGTTTTAGAATATCAGTAGACACGAGAATTCGCGGTTATAGGCGAATCCCATAAAAAAAACAAGTTACGTACAAAACGGTTACGCCATCTCGGCATCCTTGCGCTCGGGTCAGGCGCCCGTCTCGATCGGGTAGCCGTGGCGCGCCCAGGCGATGATGCCGCCTCTCAGGTTCAATACCCGGTCGTAGCCCTGTTGCATCATGAAGGCGCAGGCCTGATATGAACGGGCACCGCTGCGGCAATAGAGCACCACGTCCTTGTCCTTCGGCAATTCGCTCATCCGCACCGGGATCAGATGCATCGGCATCTGCAGTGCATCCGGAATGACGCCCTGCGCCATTTCGGCCGGGGTGCGGATATCCACCAGAAGCACCTCCTCTCCTTCCAGAAGCCGCTGACGCAGCGGCTCCGACTCGATCTCGTTGACCACGCTTCACGTCCTACCATAAAACTAAGCAATTAAGTATATTAAGGACTTTTGAATACCAACTCAACGATCCTGCGGGCTTATCACCACCGAAATGACCATGGAACTCCTCCCGATCTTTCTCGACCTCCAGGGCAAACCCTGTCTGGTGGTCGGCGGCGGCACCACGGCGGCCCGCAAGGTGGGCAGCCTGACGCGCTCAGGCGCGGCCGTCTCCCTGGTCGCACCGACCCTCTGCGAAACGCTCGAACGCAAGGCCGCGGCCGGCGAGCTCCGCTATCTCGCGCGCCATTTCGAACCGGAAGACCTGCCGGGAAACCGCCTCGTCATCGCCGCGACCGACGAGCGGGACACCAACCGCCGCATCGCGCGGCTCGCCGGCGAACTCGACATCCCGGTCAACGTGGTCGACGATCCGGACGCCTGCACCTTCCTGCTGCCGTCCATCGTCGACCGCTCGCCGGTCACGGTGGCGGTCTCGACCGGCAAGGCATCCCCGGTCCTGGCACGCCTGCTGCGCACCCGGCTCGAATCCCTGATCCCGGCCGGTTACGGCCGGCTCGCCGAACTGAGCGGACGCTACCGGGATCGCGTCAAGGAGCGCTTCGCCGATCAGCGCGACCGCCGCCGCTTCTGGGACCGGGTGCTGCAGGGCGCGGTCGCCGAGCGCATCTTCGCCGGCCAGTTCGAGGAGGCCGAGGCCGTCATCGAGCGCGAGCTGGCGCCCGACGCCCTGGATCGGGACATGGGCGAGGTCTATCTGGTCGGCGCCGGCCCGGGCGATCCGGACCTGCTGACCTTCCGCGCCCTGCGTCTGATGCAGCAGGCCGACGTGGTGGTCTACGACCGTCTGGTCGCCGACCCCATCCTGGAGATGACCCGGCGCGACGCCCGCCGCATCTATGTCGGCAAACAGCGCAACCATCACGCGATGCGCCAGGAGGAGATCAACCGGCTCCTGGCCGACCTGGCCAAGGACGGGTACCGGGTGCTGCGACTCAAGGGCGGCGACCCCTTCATCTTCGGGCGCGGCGGCGAGGAGATCGACACCCTGGCCGCCGAGGGCGTGCCCTTCCAGGTCGTTCCCGGGATCACCGCCGCCTCGGGCTGCGCCGCCTACGCCGGCATCCCGCTGACCCACCGCGACCATGCCCAGTCGGTCGTCTTCGTCACCGGCCATCTCAAGGACGGCAGCATCGACCTCAATTGGCCGATGCTCGCCCAGCCGAATCAGACGGTGGTCTTCTACATGGGGCTGGTCGGTCTGCCCGTCATCGTCGAGCGGCTCTTGGCCCACGGCGTCCCGGCCGAGATGCCGATCGCGCTGGTCGAACAGGGCACCACGCATCTGCAGCAGGTCCACACGGGCACGCTCGCGACCATCGGAGACATCGTCGAATCGGCCCAGCCCAAGCCGCCGACCCTGGTGATCGTCGGCGAGGTGGTCGAGCTACGCGACAAGCTGAATTGGTTCAGCCCTCCGGATGCCCCGGTCCAGGGCGCCACGACACCCATCGTCTAGACCCGCCC
>NZ_AONC01000006.1 GCF_000585215.1 Imhoffiella purpurea
GGAGTCATGAGTAGCCAGCTTCGTGAGACGAAAACCGGGTGCCGTAAGTGTCTGAGCGGGCACGCGGACTCGACTTATGGGTAAAGCTATGGACTACATCGACTGACAGACTGACTGAACTGTTTGGGTCCTACACCACACTGCCAAGCGAAACGGCGTCCTTGCGGGCCAATGACCGGTAATGGCCTCGTTTCCTGGTCCCTGTATCGGCATCCACGGCTGAAACTTGATCGATCCCTGAAGCGAAGTCGCGGAGTCAGCGGCTGCAAGCTGCTCTGGTAGCGAGTTGGCATCGGGCGCGTCAAGATTTCTGGTCCTATGAAATCAATGGTTTGAGCCGCCGCTGGTTTGGGAGTGACGATATGCGCCGTCATGAGGTGACACCTTGTGTCATTTTGAGACGGCAGGTATTGCTGCATGGCTATTCCCGAGGATATCTGGCCCCATGGCGGGCGCATGCGATGCGCTGGCATATCTCGCTCAAGTCTCTTGCTCCGTCAGCCAATCCTCCAGTACGTCGGTGATGCGTTCGAGCGGCGTCGTCTGGGAATGGAAGCTGGACGTCTTGTGACTGGCTCCCTCGCACAGGATCCGGAGCAGATCCGCATAGTCGAGGAGCGACGAAAGCTGACGATAGCTGGCCCCACGGGTAATGATGCCCTTCAGTTCGGCGATATGGGTCTCGGTTTCGGAACCGGTCAATGCGTAGTGTCTCAGGCGCATGAGCAGACTCAGTTCCAGCTTGATGGCATCGGCCGAGGCACCGGGAGACTCACGCACGTAGTCGGCCGCACGCTTGGTGTTGTGTGTCCGATGGTCCTGCCAGGTTCGCTCGCGCGCCCGGCGGACCGCCTCCCCGAAACGGGAGCCGTTGGTCATGAGGTGATAGAAGGTCTCGGCGAAGGTCGGGGCCGCCTGGTCGTCCACGGCCCATCCGGCGGCGACCACGGCACGCACCCCCATGCGAATGAACTGGGCCGCCAGGTTCGCCGCGATCCGAGTGCTTTCCTTGACCGTCCAGGCGTCCGAGGTGACAGCAGTTGATGAACACCAGGTCCGGTCCGCACAGCGGACCTACCGAGGCCGCGAGCGTAGGGTCCGCTGTGCGGACCGAGTCGCTATGGTCGGCATCGGGGATGCGCTCGATCGGAGGGTGAGGGCCGATCTCGGGTAGGGCGCAATAGGCCGCCATCGACGGGTGGCTGAGACCTTTGTCTTCTGGTTGTCCATTTCATGAATCGCCGGCGTTCGATCTCGGGGCGGCCGTATTGCGCCGTATGGGAGTGGCAGACGCGATCCAGGTCTCGCGGCTGCCTGCCATGCGGCGCAATACGCTGGCGCTATTGCGCCCTACGTCGCGGGTCGGCGTTCATCCTAGCCGGCCTGCACGGCCGCCAGTGCGGTCATGTTGAGCAGGCCCCGCACCGAGGTGCTGGGGGTGACGATGTGCGCGGCGTGGGCGGTGCCAAGCAGCATGGGGCCGAAGGCGCCGCCTTCGTTCATCGTCTTGAGCAGGTTGAAGGAGATGTTGGCCGCGTCCTGGTTGGGCATGACCAGCAGGTTGGCGCGTCCCTCCAGGCGCGAGTCGGGGAAGCGGGCCTGGCGGCCGATGGCGTCGAAGGCCAGGTTGGCGTGCATCTCGCCCTCGACCTCCAGCTCGGGGTCCTGGCCGCGCAGCAGGCGCAGGGCCTCGTGCATCTTGGTCGCGGTCGGCGATTCGTGGCTGCCGAAGTTGGAGTGCGAGACGAAGGCGACCTTGGGCACCAGTCCGAAGCGTCTGATCTCGGCGGCGCAGAGACGGGTGATCTCGGCCAGGTCCTCGGCGCTGGGATCCGCCTGGACGTAGGTGTCGGCGATGAAGAGCGGGCCCTTGGGCAGTACCACGGCGCTCATGGCGGTGAGCTTGCGCACCCCGGGGGCGGTGCCGATGACCTCCTCGACGTGTTTGAGGTGACGGGCGAAGCGGCCGACGATGCCGCAGATCATGGCGTCGGCGTCGCCGCAGCGGACCATGGTGGCGGCCAGCACCGTGGGGTCGTTGCGGATGTATTCGCGGGTCTCGTCGGGGGCGTAGCCGCGGCGCTTGACCCGATCGTAGAAGGTCTGCCAGTGGGTCTCGAAGTTGGGGTTCTCGCAGGGGACGATGAGGTCGAAATCCTTGTCCGCTCGGATGCTCAGGCCCAGATCCTCGAGACGGTTGCCGATGACCTCGGGACGGCCGATGAGCATGGGGCGCGCGATGCCCTCGGCGACCGCCTGCTGGGCCATCTGCAGCACACGCTCCTCCTCGCCCTCGGCGAAGACGACCCGCTTGGGCGCGAGCCGGGCCTGGTCGAAGACCGGCTTCATGGTGATGCCGGTGCGATAGGCGCGGTGGCCGAGTTTCTGGCGGTAGGCATCCAGGTCCTCGATGGGGCGCGTCGCCACGCCCGACTCCATCGCCGCCTGGGCGACCGCCGGGGCCAGGTGCTCCATGAGACGCGGGTCGAAGGGCTTGGGGATGAGGTATTCGGGACCGAACTGGAGCTGGTGTCCGCCGTAGGCCGCGCGCACGATGTCCGAGGGCTCGGCCATGGCCAGGTCGGCGATGGCGCGCACGCAGGCGACCTTCATCGCCTCGTTGATCTCGCTGGCGCCGCAGTCGAGCGCGCCGCGGAAGATGAAGGGGAAGCAGAGGACGTTGTTGACCTGGTTGGGGAAGTCCGAGCGGCCGGTGGCGATGATGGCGTCCGGGCGCGCCTCGCGGGCCAGGTCGGGCATGATCTCGGGGACCGGGTTGGCCAGGGCCATGATGATGGGGCGCTCCGCCATGCGCGCCAGCCATTCGGGCTTGAGCACGCCGGCCGCGGAGAGCCCGAGGAAGATGTCGGCGCCCTCGATGGCCTCGGCCAATGTACGCTGGTCGGTCGCGACGGCGTAGCGGCCCTTGTAGGGGTCCATCTCCTCGACGCGGCCCTCATAGACGACGCCGGCGATGTCGGTGAGGGTGACGTTCTCCCTGGGCAGGCCCATCTCGACCAGCAGATCGACGCAGGCCAGTGCTGCCGCGCCGGCCCCGGCGGTGACCAGGCGTACCTGGCCGATGTCCTTGCCGACCACGCGCAGCCCGTTGAGGATGGCCGCGTTCACCACGATGGCGGTGCCGTGCTGGTCGTCGTGGAAGACCGGGATGCCCATGCGCTCCTTGAGGGCGCGCTCGATGATGAAGCAGTCGGGGGCCTTGATGTCCTCGAGGTTGATGCCACCGAAGCTGGGCTCCAGGCGCGCGACCGTCTCGATGAACTGCTCGGGGTCGCGTTCCTCGATCTCGATGTCGAAGACGTCGATGTCGGCGAACTGCTTGAAGAGCACCGCCTTGCCTTCCATCACCGGCTTGGAGGCCAGGCCGCCGATCGCACCCAGGCCCAGGACGGCCGTGCCGTTGCTGATGACGGCGACCAGGTTGCCGCGCGAGGTGTAGTGCGAGGCGGTCAGGGGATCCTTCTCGATCTCGCGGCAGGCCGCCGCGACGCCGGGGGAGTAGGCCAGCGCCAGGTCGCGCTGGTTGGCCAGCGGCTTGGTGGCCTTGATCTCCAGTTTTCCCGGCTTGGGATAGCGATGGTAGTCTAATGCACTCTGGTTGAGCTCTTCCGACATCTGGGTCTCCGATGGTGGGGCTTGGTCGATCGGGACGGCTCTTTGGCCGTTGGATCGTGCAAAGCCATGATGCAGCGCAACATATTACCGCAAAATGTAGGACTCGAAGCCGTCGCCATCTACCCCGAAGATTCTGTCCATCGCCTACTATGAGGCACTGGACTCTGAGTTCTACGATGTTCACGGGCCGGCTCTCAGTCTTCTTCCCGCTCGACGCTCTTTCGCCCCGCAGTCTCGGCGATCCTCGGCCTGACAGATATCCTCGTTCGCCTATTTCGTCCCGCAGGGGGTCGCGATGTTTCCGATCATCTTTCTCATGGGGTTTCCGCTCGTCGCGGGCCTGGCCATCGCCGCCGCGCCCGATGCCGAGACCCGAGGGCGCTGGGTCCGTCTCTCGGTCGCTCTGATCGCCCTGGTCTCCGTACTGCTCGCCCTTTCCTCGATGGGCGAGGCGCCGCGCTTCTTCGCGCTGGGTGAGGGCACCCAGCATGGGTTCGATCTCGCCATTACGGCGGCATCGCTCGCCCTGGCGCTGGTGCTGCTCTATTTCTGCCGCCGCATCCGCCCGCGCGAGTGGTACATCCCGGTCCTGATCCTGCTCCAGACGGGGCTCATGCTCGCGGTCGAATTCGCCGCCGAGCATCCCGAGGTGGAGCACGCGCTCTACGTCGACAGCTTCTCGGCGCTCATGGCCCTGATCATCGGCGGCGTCGGCGGTCTCATCTGCATCCACGCCATCCGCTACATGCAGGACTATCAGGCGCATGCCGAAGGGATTTCCGACCGGCGTCCGGCCTTCTTCTTCATGCTGTTCCTCTTCCTGGGGGCCATGTTCGGCATCGTCTTCGCCAATCATCTGCTGTGGCTCTTCTTCTTCTGGGAGGTGACGACGCTCTGCTCCTTCTGGCTGATCTCCTATTCGGGGACCGAGGAGGCGGTGCGCAACGGCTTCCGTGCCCTGGGGCTCAATCTGGTCGGCGGTGTCGCCTTCGCCGGGGCCCTGGTCTGGCTGACGATGGGGCCTGGGCTCCACACCTGGGAGCTCGACCGTCTGGTCGATGCCGGTTCCACCCTGGCGCTGATTCCGGCGGTTCTGATCGCGGTGGCCGGTCTGGCCAAGTCGGCCCAGCTGCCTTTCTCATCCTGGCTGCTGGGCGCTATGGTCGCGCCCACGCCTATCTCGGCCCTGCTGCACTCCAGCACTATGGTCAAGGCGGGCGTCTTCCTGCTGGTGAAGCTGGCCCCGGTGTTCCACGGGACCTTCGCCGGCTTCTCGCTGTCGCTGATCGGCGGTGTGACCTTCCTCGTCACCTCGCTGATCGCGGTCAATCAGCGCAACGCCAAGCTGGTCCTGGCCTATTCGACCATCGCCAATCTGGGGCTCATCGTCATGTGCGCCGGGATCGGGACGACGGCGACGCTCTGGGCGGCGATCCTGCTGATCCTCTTCCACGCGGTGGCCAAGGCGTTGCTGTTCCTGGGCGTCGGGACCACCGAGCATCTGATCGGCAGCCGCGACATCGAGGACATGGAGGGGCTGGTCTATCGCCATCCGACCATGGCCGCCATGCTGCTGGTCGGCGTCCTCGGCATGTTCCTGGCCCCGTTCGGCATGCTGTTGAGCAAGTACACCTGCTTCCAAGCCTTCCTGACCGTCGACGTGATGCCGGGCGCCGGGGTGCTGCTGGCGGCGATCCTCGCCTTCGGCAGCGCGCCGACCCTCTTCTTCTGGAGCAAATGGATGGGCAAGCTGGTCGCCGTGCCGCGCTCGGCGCCGAGTCCCGAGCCGAAGATCCCGCGCGACGAGTGGATCGCGCTGGTGAGCCTGACGGTCGTGACCTACGTGGCCTGCGCGCTCTTCCCACTGGCCGATCTGGCCTTCGTTCAGCCCTACACCCAGGCGCTCGTGGACTCCGGCCTGATCCCGGCGTCCGCCGACCGCATCCCCTGGGAGACGATCGTGCTCATGAGCGTCATGCTGGCCGGGCTCTTCACACTGCCCCTGGCTTTCTGGCTGCGGCGTCCCCAGTACGCGGAGGTGAGCGGATATCTGAGCGGCGCCAACGTCTCCGGTGGGGCCTCGTTCCGCGGGGCCATGGGCCTGGAACGCCAGGTCGAGAGCCGCTCCTACTATCTGCAGTCGTTCATCCATGAGGTGCCGCTGATGCGCTATGCGCTGATCGGCTCCGCTCTTCTCGTGATCCTGATGTTGGGGGCTGGACTATGAGCGCCTATACCTGGTGGCTGGCGATCGGCTTTCTGGTGCTGGGGCCCCTGGTCGGGGCGCTGCTGGCCGGCATCGACCGCATCCTCACGGCACGCATGCAGTCGCGCAAGGGCCCCCCCCTGCTGCAGCCGGTCTACGACGTCCTCAAGCTGTTGGAGAAGGACACGCTCGTCGTCACCCATCTGCAGAGCCTCTATCTCTGGGGCTTCCTCTTCTTCATGCTCATCTCGGGCTTCATCCTCTTCCTCGGCAGCGATCTGCTGCTGAGTCTCTTCGCCCTGACGGTCTCCGGCATCTTTCTCTGTCTGGCGGCCTATTCGACCAACTCGCCCTACAGCAACATCGGCTCGGCGCGCGAGCTGATGCTGACCATGGCCTACGAGCCCATGCTCATCATGGTGGCGCTCGGCTTCTTCCTGGTCTCGGGCAGCTTCCGGGTGTCCGACATCGTCCAGGGAAGCCCCTGGCAGGTCCTGCAGCTGGGCGGGATCCTGATCGGGTTCCTCTTCGTCCTGACCATCAAGCTGCGCAAGTCGCCCTTCGATCTCAGCGCCTCGCACCACGGTCATCAGGAGCTGGTGAAGGGCATCACCACCGACCTCTCCGGGACCGATCTGGCGTTGGTCGAGATCGGACACTGGTACGAGAACGTCATCCTGCTCGGCTGGCTCTATCTCTTCTTCGCGCCATGGGGACTCGCCGTGGCGCTGCCGATCTCGATCGTCCTCTTCTTCGCCGAGGTGCTGGTCGACAACACCCATGCGCGGCTCACCTGGTCGAGCGCGCTGCGGGTGTCCTGGTGGGTCACCGTGCTGTTCGGCGTGACCAATCTTCTGGTCCTCCCTCTGATCGGTCATTCGTCATGAGCTTCCTCAAGAAATCCCCCTGGGTGCTGCACTATGCGGCGACGAGCTGCAACGGCTGCGACATCGAACTGCTCGCCTGTCTCACGCCGCTCTACGACGTCGAGCGCCTGGGCATCGTCAACACCGGCAACCCCAAGCACGCCGACATCTTCCTGGTCACCGGGTCGGTAAACGAGGAGTCGCGCAAGGTGGTCGAGAATCTCTATGCCCAGATGCCCGACCCCAAGGTGGTGGTGGCCATTGGCGCCTGTGCCCTGAGCGGGGGCATCTTCCGCGACGCCTACAACGTCTACGGCGGGATCGATCAGGTGCTGCCGGTCGACGTCTATGTCCCCGGATGCGCGGCCCGGCCCGAGGCCATCATCGACGGCGTGGTGCAGGCATTGGGCATCCTCGAAGAGCGCGCCAAAGAGCGGAAACGTCAGCGTAGAATGGTGAGAGCATGAGTGAGCAAGAATCCTTCACGGACCTGGAGCTGGACGCCTGGGTCCCGACCGCCGAGCGTCACCGCGACCAGGGCTATCGGCTGGTGCAGATGACCGGCACTGCGCGCGCGGATCATTTCGAGATCATGATCAGCTACGACAAGGACTACCGCTGCAACCACTATCGGGTCTGCGTCCCGCGCGAGCGTCCCCGGCTGCCCAGTCTGAGCGGCGTCTTCCTCGCCGCCTTCACCTACGAGAACGAGCTCAAGGACCTCTTCGGTTTCGAGGTCCCCGGGCTCGCGGTCGACTACGGCGGCGGCTTCCTGCGCACCAAGACCAAGATCCCCTTCTCCGGGAAGGTGGAGCTGAAGACCGAATCGGGTGCCAAGGCGCCCGCCACCAAGGTCGCCGCGCCCTCGACATCCGGTTCCACCGGGGAGGCTTGAGCCATGGCCGATACCACCATCGTACCCTTCGGGCCGCAGCATCCGGTCCTGCCCGAGCCGATCCATCTCGACCTGGAGCTCGACGACGAGCGCGTGGTCC
Organism: Imhoffiella purpurea; assembly: GCF_000585215.1. Classification (GTDB taxonomy): domain Bacteria; phylum Pseudomonadota; class Gammaproteobacteria; order Chromatiales; family Chromatiaceae; genus Imhoffiella; species Imhoffiella purpurea. The sequence continues at coordinate 7,704 of NZ_AONC01000006.1, forward strand.
AGGCGCTGCCCTCGATCGGCTACGTGCATCGCGGTCTGGAGCTGCTCGCCGAGCGTCACGACTTCCTCGAGATGGCCCAGGTCGCCGAGCGCATCTGCGGCATCTGCAGCTTCATCCACAGTCAGGGTTACTGCCAGGGGGTCGAGACGCTGATGGGGCTGGAGCTGCCTCCGCGCGCCGTCTATCTGCGTACCTTCTGGGGCGAGGTCTCGCGCATCCAGAGCCATCTGCTGTGGCTGGGGCTCTCGGCCGACGCCTTCGGCTTCGAGAGCCTCTTCCAGCACAGCTGGCGCATCCGCGAGGGGTTGGTCGACATCATCGAGGAGACGACCGGCGGGCGCGTCATCTTCGGGACCTGCAAGGTCGGCGGCATCCGCAAGGACGTCGACGACGAAACCCTGGGCCGGGTGCGCCAGCGGATCCGCGAGATCGAGTCGGACTACGACGAGGTGGCCGGCATCTTCCGCCGCGATCTGACCGTGAAGCAGCGCACCGTCGGGATCGGCGTGCTCAGCGCCGAGGACGCCTATGCGCTGGGGGCCGTGGGTCCGGTGCTGCGCGGCAGCGGCGTCGCCCGGGATACGCGCCAGCTGGGCTATGCCGCCTACGGCGAGCTGGACTGGGAGCCGGTCGTCGAGCAGGCCGGCGACTGCTACGCCCGCTGCGAGGTGCGGCTGCGCGAGATCAGCCAGTCCTTCGATCTCATCGCCCAGTGTCTCGACCGCATGCCCCAGGGCGAGATCGACGTCTCGGTCAAGGGCAAGCGTCCCAGCGGCGAGCTGATGAGCCGGCTCGAGCAGCCGCGCGGCGAGGTCTGCTATTACATGCAGGCGGACGGCAAGAAGAACCTCGGCCGATTCCGGGTGCGCACCCCGACCTTCGCCAATATCGCCCCGCTGGTTCACATGCTGAAAGGCTGCGAACTGGCCGACGTTCCAGTCATCGTGCTGACCATCGATCCCTGCGTCAGCTGCAACGAGAGGTGACGCCATGTCATGGTCCTGGTTGTCCGTTTCATCGCTGGTCACGCGCAGCGCGCTCAAGCCCCCGGTCACCCGGCTCTATCCGATCGAGCGCCGCACGCCCTACGCCAAGACGCGCGGCCATATCCTGTTCGTGGTCGACAATTGCAACTTCTGCACGATCTGCGCCCACAAGTGTCCGACCAGGGCGATCGTGGCCAACAAGAAGGAGAAGACCTGGGCGATCGATCACAGCCTCTGCATCCTCTGCGGCAACTGTGTCGAGGACTGCCGCGAGGGCTGCATTACATTGAGCGATCAGCCCTGTCCGCCGATGCGGGCGAAGGAGGTGCTGCAGTTCAGGAAGGAGCACGATACGCCCTCCGCCTGATCTGCTCAGATTCCAGGCTCGTCGATCTGCATCCAGATGAGGGAAGCCACCGCCACCTTGCGAGCCTGGTTCGACGTTTCAATAGGGCCGGCATTGATGCCGGCCTATCCATTTCGCTGATTCAGGTGTTCGACATGCCTTTTCCTGGACTTGGCTCGTGGCGAGATGCTACCGCCAAACGCGCATCGATTTCCGGTTCGGTACTGCTGTGGACTGTGTCCCTGTCGGTACTTCTGTTGCTCGTCGCTGGCTGCACCCGGCACCAGGATCCGCAGATCGCCTTCGATGGTCCCACCATGGGGACCTACTACTCGGTCAAGATCGCGCGTCCACCCGAGGGCATGACCGCCGAATCCCTGCAGCCCGGGGTCGCCGAGGTGCTCGACGCGGTCGTGGCCGAGATTTCCACCTACGACGACAGCTCCGAGCTGTCGCGGCTCAACCAGAATCCGAGCACCGACTGGATCCCCATCTCGGCGAACCTCCACCGGGTGATCGCCGAGGGTCAGCGCATCTCCTCTCTGACCGACGGCGCCTTCGACATCACCATCGGTCCGCTGGTGAATCTCTGGGGATTCGGCCCGGAGACGCGTCCGGCCCGACTGCCGACCGAGGCGGAGATCGCCGACGCCAAGGCCCGGGTCGGCTGGCACAAGCTGGAGCTGAGGGCCGATCCGCCGGCCCTGCGCAAGGCGCGGGGCGACATCTATATCGATCTCTCGGCCCTCGGCGAGGGCTACGGCGCCGACCGGGTCGGTAACTGGCTGGAGTCGCAGGGCATCGAGAACTACATGGTCGCGGTCGCCGGCGCCATCCGCACCCGTGGGATCAACGCCAAAGGCGAGCCCTGGGCCATCGCGATCGAGGAACCGCTCCCCGACCGGCGCAGCGTGCATCGCATCATCCCGGTCTCGAACAGGGCGCTCTCGACCTCGGGCGACTATCGCAACTTCTTCGAGGAGAACGGCAAGCGCTATTCGCATGAGATCGATCCCATGACCGGGGCGCCCGTGGACAAGCGGCTGGGATCGGTCACCGTGGTCGACGAGACGGCCATGGTCGCCGACGGCTGGGCGACGGCGCTCATGGTGCTGGGCGATCGGCGCGGTCCGGAGGTGGCCGAGTCGCAGGGGCTCGTGGCCTATTTCATCGTCCGCGACCAGCAGGATCAGCCGCGCGGATTCGGCTCCAAGTCCTTCGAGTCCCTCCTCGGTCGCTGAGGGTTTGGCTCGTATCGATTGTGGATGCGTTCACGATATGATGGCATCCTTCTTGTCGCCGGGGTGGCGAGGCACTAATCTGACCGAATCAGTCGGCTAGGGCGAATCCTCACCGAAGCGTGCCCTTCGGGTGTCGGCTTGCCATTCGTCGCCCGATACGTCCCCTGGTCTCGTCATGCAGTCCCCGATCGCTCCTTCGGTTGCGAGGCCCTCGTTCATGTCCATGTCAGGAGATGCACCAGCATGAAGAACCGAGTGACGCCGACGTCGGTCGAGCGCGTGATGCGCGAGGACGATTTCATCGTCTCCAAATCCGATCTCAAGGGTCGGGTGACCTACGGCAACCGAACCTTCATCGAATTCTCGGGCTTCACCGAGAAGGACCTGCTCGGGAGCCAGCACAACATCATTCGCCATCCGGACATGCCGCGCGCCGTGTTCGCCCTGCTCTGGGAGACCATTCGAGGTCAGCGGGAGTTCAACGGCTATGTGAAGAACATGGCCAGGGACGGCAGCTTCTACTGGGTGTTCGCCAACGTGACCCCGGACATGGACGAGGAACGCCAGGTGACGGGCTATTTCTCGGTCCGGCGCAAGCCCAAGGCGTCTGCCGTCGCGACCATCTCCCAGCTCTATCGCGGAATGGTCGAGGCCGAGCGGAAGGCCGGTCCGCGCGATGCGATCGCCGCCTCCTCCAAGATCTTGCAGGACAGCTTCCGCGAGAAGGGGATGACCTATGATGAATTTGTCCTTGGGCTCTAGGATCGCGGCTCCGCTCTGGTCCCTGACCGCGCTGCTGGTGCTGACGGCGGGCGTCGGCATCGCCCGTTCGGGCTGGAGTTGGCAGCTGATCGTCCCAGTGGTGCTGGGCGTGGCCATCGCCGTCTGGGCTCAGATCGGGCTTCGCAATCTGCTCTCGTCCCTGGCGAATCTGAAATGCATCGTCACGGAGATGAGTCAGGGCCGGTTCGGCAAGCGCGTGACCAGAATCCGGGCGAACGACGAACTGGGCGAGCTGGCCTGGAAGATGAACGATCTGGTCGACCAGCTCGAGGCCTATCATCGCGAGCAAGTGACCAGCTTCCGGCAGCATCTCGATGGCCACTTCCATCGCAAGGCATTCCTGGGCGGTCTCCGAGGGATCTTCAAGGACGGTATCGAGAACAACAATCGGCTGCTGGACAGTATCAAGGACGTTCAGCTCGAACGTCTGCGCAATCATCTCATCGCGCGTATCCAGAGTCTCAACAGCACGAATCTGCTGGACAATCTGGCCTCGAACCAGCGTGATCTGGTGCGGGTGAACGATGAGATGCAGGCCGTTCTCAAGCTCGCGAGCGCCACGGTCGAGGAGGCCGAGGAGAGCCGCGACGGCGTGCACCAGGCCGTGACGCATCTGGGATCCATCAGCGAGCGTATCGACCATACCGCCGCGGTCGCGGCCAGTCTCAGTGCCCGCAGCCAGCAGGTGACCTCGACGGCCCAGCTGATCAACTCGATCGCCGATCAGACCAACCTCCTGGCGCTGAACGCGGCGATCGAGGCCGCGCGCGCGGGGGAGGCCGGCCGCGGATTCGCCGTGGTCGCCGAGGAGGTGCGCAAGCTCGCCGACAATACCAAGAAGGCATCGGAATCCATCGGCGAGGTCATGGGAGGGCTGAGCGACGAGACCGAGCGAATGGCGGAATACGCGGGCACCATGTGCGAGGTCGCCAAGCGGACCGGCTCCATCGTCGACGAGATGGAAGGGCGATTCGGGCGTTTCGCCGCCTCCGCCCAGGAGACCCGGACCCGCGCCCTGCTGGCGGGCGACATGGGGTTCAGCTCGCTGGTCAAGGTCGACCACATGATCTACAAGCAGCGCGCCTACATGGCCATCAGCACGGGCGGCCAGGATTCCAGCTTCACCGATCCCATCAAGGTGGACCATTTCAGCTGCCGGCTCGGTCAATGGTATGAGGCCCAGGGCCGCGATCTGTTCGGTGCGACAGACAGCTACACTGCCCTGCAGGAGCCTCACTCCAGGGTGCATTACAGCGTGCACAAGGTGCTCGAGGAGCTGAAGCGCGACTGGCAGACGGACATGTCGATCCAGCAGGAGATCGTCGATTCCATGCGTGCCACGGAGCAGGCCAGCCAGGAGGTCATGACGCTCTTGGATCGCATGGTCGAGGAGAAGCACGGATTGGTCTAGCCGGTGCGCGTCCGGCACGCCTGAAAGCGACAAGGGGAGAGTCATGGTCGGTTTCTACGGCAAGCTGCCCGATCTGGGGGGGGTCGTCACCCGGCGTCTGCCGAAGGAGTTCATCCAGCCCTGGGATCTCTGGCTACGCGAGTCTCTGGCCAGCGGCCAGCTGCAGCTGGGCGACGATTGGCTGGACGTCTATCTGACCAGTCCGTCGTGGCGTTTCGCATTGACCTCGGGCCTGGCCGGCCAGTCGGCCTGGGCCGGGGTCATGATGCCGAGCGTCGATCGGGTCGGGCACTATTTCCCGCTCACCCTGGCCTGTCCGCTCTCGCCGGACCGGAATCTCATGGCCGTCCTGGGCGAATCCTACTGGTTCGAGCGTGCCGAGCTCCTGCTGTTGTCCACCCTGGAGGACGAGTGGACGTTCGACGCCTTCGATTTGCAGGTCCAGTCTTTGGGCGAGCCGCCCTCGAGCCCGTCGGTTCCTGAGCCGTCTCAGCCCGAGGGTCTGGTGCGGCCCAATGCCTGGCGTCTCTGCGCCGACACGCCCGCCGAGATGCGCGCCGCTTGTGCGCCACTGCTGAGGCGCGCGCTGGATCAGATGTTCTTCGGTTACAGCTTCTGGTGGTCGCAGGGGTCCGAGCGGGTCTCCCCCTCGCTGCTGCTGTGCCAGGGGCTTCCGCCGGCCGAGGGCTTCAGCGCGCTCATCGGCGGTAACTGGTCCGGTCACGGCTGGTGGGAGTTCCCGCCGGCTCGGGAGGATCCCTCGTGTTCGAGCGAGGAGCCACGATGACGCCTTCCATGTCGCTGGAATGGCGATCCGGTGCTGCGACGGATGCGGGCCGGGTCCGCACCGACAATCAGGATGCCTTCCTGGATCGCCCGGAAGCTGGACTTTGGGCGGTGGCCGACGGGATGGGCGGACATCAGGGGGGAGGGGCCGCGAGCCGCATGATCGTGGAGCGGCTGAGCTCCATGGGCGCCGCCTCGCTGCTGGGCGTCGCGGCCGACTCGGCGAGCGCCATCGTCGCCGACATCAATCATCGTCTGATCGAGGAGGCGGCCCTGTCCGGTGGCGGCATCATGGGCAGCACCCTGGTCCTGATCCTCGCGGTCGGCGACCATTGCGTCCTGCTCTGGGCCGGCGACAGCCGGGCCTACCGGCTGCGCGACGGCGGTCTGCTCCAATTGACGACCGATCATACCCAGGTGCAGGAGATGGTCGATCAAGGTCTGCTCGCCCCCGAGGAGGCCGAACACCACCCGCTGTCCAACGTCCTGGTGCGTGCCGTCGGCGGCGAGATCGATCTGGTGCTGGATCGCAGGATCGAGGCACTTCGGGGTGGCGACCGCTATCTGCTGTGCAGCGATGGTCTGGACAAGGAGCTGACCTCGGATCGGATCGCAGAGATACTGGCGCGCGCCGAACCGCCGGAGGCGACGGCCCAGTCGCTGGTCGAGGCCGCCTGCGAGGCGGGCGGACACGACAATGTGACGGCGCTGGTAGTGGATTTCAGCAGCTTTGGATCCTGAAGGCGCGGCATGTGTAGGCGACGCATGCATCGAGCGGGCGGGGGAGGGGTGTCCTCACGCCGCCACGCGCCAGCCCAGCTCGATACGCACCCCCTCATAGGGGAAATGCAGTTTGCCGTTCTCGGACTTGTCGATCAATCCGATCGCTGCCAGGCGCTGGGCATCGGCATGGACCGCGCGCACGTCACGTCCGACCCGGCGCGCGAGCTCGCGGACCCCGATGGGATCGGTTCCGGCCAGCGCCTTGAGGATGGTGAAGCGGTTGCCGTTGAGCGTGTCGAGCAAATCCTCGTCGGTCTGGAAGGAATACCCGGGCGGTTGCGGTTCTCCGCGCTCGATGGCCTGTAGCAGGCGCGCGCTCCATTCGGCTTCGGTTTCAACGCGAATCGTCAGTGTGTCCATGGGCTCGCCTCCAGGTCTCGATGTCACGGTGGAAGTCCGCGAACAGGGTTGCGAGATCGACGAAGGTCACCGGGGTCTCGATATCGTCGATATGCTTGTGGTCGCCCTTGCCGCGCTCGTTGTCGTAGCGCAACACGCACCGATCCTCATGCACCAGAGCCAATCGGTACTTGTATCGATGTCTGCATCCATCCATCGGTTCCGGCAATCGCTAAACCTTGACCTCCTTGAACAGGTCGATTGCGAGGGGCTGGCGTTCGTGGGCGAGGAGTTGCGCCGGTATGTTGCTATCATAGCAACACTCGGGGGCGTCGACGGGTGGACAACCCTTGTTTCAGCGTCTGGAGCGAAAGAAGGCGCGCAGCATCTCGCCGCAGGTCTCCGCCAGGACGCCGCCTCGGCATTGGGTGCGGTGGTTGAAGCGTCCATCCGAGGGGAGCAGGTCGAAGACGCTGCCGCAGGCGCCGGCCTTGGGATCGGTCGCGCCATAGATGACCTCGCCGACGCGGGCATGGACGATGGCGCCGGCGCACATGACGCAGGGCTCCAGGGTCACGTAGAGCCGGGTGTCGGGCAGGCGGTAGTTGCCGACCCGCCGGCCGGCATCCCTCAGTGCCTGGATCTCGGCATGGGCGGTGGCGTCATGGGCGCCGATCGGCCGGTTCCAGCCCTCGCCGATCGGCTCTCCGTCGCGGACCAGGACCGCGCCTACAGGCACCTCGCCCTCCTCGGCCGCGCGCTCGGCGAGGGCGAGCGCATGGCGCATCCAATGCGCGTCCTGCTCCGTCTCCAGGATTACTCCCACTCGATGGTGCCCGGCGGCTTGCCGGTGATGTCGTAGACCACGCGCGAGACGCCCGGGACCTCGTTGGCGATGCGTCGGCACACCAGATCCAGGAAGTCGTAGGGCAGGTGCGCCCAGCGGGCGGTCATGAAGTCGATGGTCTCGACCGCGCGCAGGGCGATCACGTGGGCGTAGAGCCGGTTGTCGCCGACCACGCCGACCGAGCGCACCGGCAGGAAGACGGCGAAGGCCTGCGAGACCTGATCGTAGAGATCGGCCTTGCGCAGTTCCTCGATGAAGATGTGATCGGCCTGGCGCAGTGTCTGGGCATAGTCCTTCCGGACCTCGCCGAGGATGCGCACGCCCAGGCCCGGGCCGGGGAAGGGATGGCGGTAGACCATCTCGGAGGGCAGTCCGAGCTCGATGCCGATCTTGCGGACCTCGTCCTTGAACAGCTCGCGCAGGGGCTCGACCAGATCGAGATTCATCTCCTCGGGCAGTCCGCCGACGTTGTGGTGCGACTTGATGACCTTGGCCTTGCCGGTCTTGGACCCGGCGGACTCGATGACGTCCGGATAGATGGTGCCCTGGGCCAGCCATTTGACGTCCTGGATCTTGCTCGCCTCGTCGTCGAACACCTCGATGAAGGTGTTGCCGATGATCTTGCGCTTCTGCTCCGGATCGCTGACGCCCTTGAGCCGGCCGAGGAAGCGGTCCTCGGCGTCGACGCGGATCACGTGCACGCCCATGTGGCGGGCGAAGGTGCTCATCACCTGGTCGCCCTCGCCGAGACGCAGCAGACCGTTGTCGACGAAGACGCAGGTCAGCTGGTCGCCGATGGCGCGGTGGAGCAGGGCGGCCACGACGCTGGAGTCGACCCCGCCCGAGAGTCCGAGCAGCACCTTGTCGTCGCCGACCTGGTTGCGGATCCGGGCGATGCTGTCCTCGATGATGTTGTCCGGGGTCCAGAGCCGGCCGCAACCGCAGATGTCGTGGACGAAGCGGTCGAGGATGCGCTGGCCCTGACGGGTATGGGTGACCTCGGGGTGGAACTGGACGCCGTAGAAGCGGCGTTCCTCGTCGGCGATGCCGGCGAGCGGTGCGTTGTCGGTCTCGGCGATGACCTGGAAGCCGGGCGGCAGGCTCTCCACCCGGTCGCCGTGGCTCATCCAGACGTCGAGCAGGCCGAAGCCCTCGGGGCTGGCGTGGTCCTCGATGTCGCGCAGCAGGCGCGAGTGTCCGCGCGCCCGGACCTGGGCATAGCCGTATTCGCGATGGGTCGAGGGCACGACCGTGCCGCCGAGCTGGGCCGACATGGTCTGGAGTCCGTAGCAGATGCCCAGGACGGGAACGCCGAGCTCGAAGACGCAGGGATCGGCGCGCGGGGTCTCGGCCTCGTGGACCGACTGGGGGCCGCCCGAGAGGATGACGCCGCTCGGCGCGAAGGTACGGATGGCCTCCTGGTCCATGTCGTAGGGATGCAGCTCGCAATAGACGCCGGCCTCGCGGACGCGCCGGGCGATGAGCTGGGTGTACTGGGATCCGAAGTCCAGGATCAGGATGCGGTCGGCGTGGATATTGGCCATGAGTGTGCTGGGTGATGGGGACGAGCCCGGTTGAACGGGGAGGACGCCGAGCGGTGGTCGGCTGGAGCCGGCGGGGCTGCCGTCTCGAGCCCCGCCGGTGCGTCGCGATGGACGATCGCCTCAGTTGTCGATCCGGTAGTTCGGCGCTTCCTTGGTGATCTGCACGTCGTGCACGTGCGACTCGCGCATGCCGGCGGCGCTGACCCGGACGAACTGGGGCCTGGTCCGCATCTCGTCGATGGTGCCGCATCCGGTATAGCCCATGCTGGAGCCCAGGCCGCCGATCAGCTGGTGGATGATGTTGAAGAGGCTGCCCTTGTAGGGGACGCGGCCCTCGATGCCCTCGGGGACCAGCTTCTCCTTGTCGGTGCCTTCCTGGAAGTAGCGGTCGCTCGAGCCCTCGGACGAGCCCATGGCCCCGAGCGATCCCATGCCGCGATAGGACTTGTAGGAGCGGCCCTGATAGATCTCGACCTCGCCCGGCGCCTCGTCCGTGCCGGCGAAGAGCCCGCCGATCATGACGCTGTTGGCGCCGGCGGCGATGGCCTTGGCGACGTCGCCCGAGAAGCGCAGCCCGCCGTCGGCGATCAGCGGCACGCCGGTGCCCTCCAGTGCCTCGGTGACGTTCGAGACGGCGGTGATCTGGGGCACGCCGACACCGGCGACGATGCGGGTGGTGCAGATGGATCCCGGGCCGATGCCGACCTTGACCGCGTCCGCTCCGGCCTCGACCAGCGCCCGCGCCGCGTCCGCGGTGGCGATGTTGCCGCCGATCACCTGCAGGTCCGGATAATGGGTCTTGACCCATTTGATGCGGTCCAGCACGCCCTGGGAGTGGCCGTGTGCCGTGTCGACCACGACCACGTCGACCCCGGCCTCGACCAGCGCTGCGACGCGTTCCTCGGTGCCCTTGCCGACGCTGACCGCCGCGCCGCAGCGCAGACGCTCGTGCGAGTCGCGCGAGGCCTTGGGGAAGTCGCGCGCCTTCTGGATGTCCTTGACCGTGATCAGGCCGCGCAGCTCGAAATCGTCGTTGACCACCAGCACCTTCTCGATCCGGTGCTTGTGCAGGAGGGCCATGACGTCCTCGCGGCTGGCGCCTTCCTTGACGGTGACCAGTCGCTCCTTGGGTGTCATGATGGCGGAGACGGGGGCGTCCATCCGAGTCTCGAAGCGCAGGTCGCGCCCGGTGACGATGCCGACCAGCTCGCCGTTCTCGGTCACCGGCACGCCCGAGATGTTGTTGGCGTGGGTGAGCTGGACCACCTCGCCGATGCTGACGTGCGGCGAGACGGTGATGGGGTTGCGGATGATGCCGCTCTCGTATTTCTTGACCGCCAGCACCTCGCGCGCCTGGCGTTCGGCGGTCATGTTCTTGTGGATGATGCCGATGCCGCCCTCGAGCGCCATGGCGATCGCCAGCCTGGATTCGGTGACCGTATCCATCGCCGCCGAGACGAGCGGGATACGGAGATCGATCTCGCGGGTGAGTTTGGTGTGGAAATCCACCTCGTTGGGAAGAACGCTCGAATGGGCGGGAACGAGGAGAACGTCGTCGAAGGTGAGTGCTTCCTGGATCAGGCGCATGGGAATCGGGCTCCGCGAATCGCTTCCAAAGACTGGAAAGTAACAGATAACTATAAAACTATGATGACCTCTTGTAAATACAAGTCCGGCGTTATCGGGCTCTGCTTCGACCTGGTCTTCCGGGCGTGAGGCCTCTCGCCGGAGACCCGCGTTCAGGATACGGGGGTCGCGATATCTACAGCGTGGCGCGCCTCACGAGCGAGGTCCGATCCGTTCTCGACGGCAGCTTCCCGGCGGTCTGGGTGCGCGGCGAGATCTCCAATCTGGCGCAGCCCGCATCCGGGCACATCTATTTCACCCTGAAGGACGAAGGGGCCCAGATCCGCTGCGCCATGTTTCGCTCCAAGCGTGTCCTGCTGGCGTTTCGACCGGGGAACGGCCAGCAGGTTCTGGTGCGCGCCAGGGTCACGCTCTACGAGGCGCGCGGCGATCTGCAGCTGGCGGTGGACCACATGGAGCCGGGTGGCGAGGGCGCCCTGCGACTGGCCTTCGAGCGGCTGAAGCAGCGGCTGGCCGCCGAGGGGCTGTTCGACGAATCGCTCAAGCGGTCTTTGCCGCCCTTCCCGCGACAGGTCGGGCTCGTCACCTCGCCGACGGGCGCGGCGGTGCGCGACCTGTTGGCGGTCTTCCGGCGGCGTTTCGCCGCCTTGCCGCTCCTAATCTATCCGGCCCAGGTCCAGGGCGAGGCGGCGCCCGCGTCCCTGATCGCCGCGCTGGCCCTGGCCAACGCGCGCGCCGAGTGCGATCTGCTGATCCTGGCACGGGGCGGTGGCTCGCTGGAGGATCTGGCCGCCTTCAACGACGAGGGGCTGGCGCGCGCCATCCGCGCATCGGCGATTCCCGTGGTCAGCGGCGTCGGTCACGAGACCGATCTGACCATCGCCGATCTGGCCGCCGATCGCCGCGCGCCTACCCCCTCGGCCGCGGCCGAGCTGGTCGCGCCTTCGGCCGAGCATCTGACGCAGAGGGTCGCCGCGTTGGCCTTGCGTCTGAGCGACGCGCAGCGGCGGCGTCTGACGGCGGAGCGTCGGCGCGCCGAGGCATTGGCTCGGCATCTGGCGCTGCTGCATCCGAGCGCGCGTCTGCAGCAGCAGGCCCAGCGGCTCGATCATGTCCAGCAACGTTTGACCTTTCTGCTGTCCGAGCGCGTGGCCAGGGGGCGTGCGAGGTTGCATCCGCTCATCTCGGCCCTGCACGCGGCTTCTCCCGAGCGGCGTTTGTCGCAAATCGAGATGCGGCTGGACATCCTGGCGCGGAGGCTCGCGTATGCCGGCGAGCGGATGCTCCATGTCCGAGGCGATCGGCTCGGGCGTCTCGTCGCCGGGCTCGAGGCCCGCAGCCCGCTGGCCACGCTTGCCAGAGGCTATGCCATCGTGACGCGGTCGGATGACGGCCGCATCCTGCGCGATGCCACCGACGCCGTGCCTGGAACACGGATCGAGGTGCGTCTGGCCGAGGGTGTTTTGACCGCCGTCGTCGAGCCGGGGACTGGACATGCCGGGTCTGCCGGGTCTTCGGAGGCATCCGGAAGGCGATCCGGGCGGCGCCCCAAGTCGAGCGACCGAGGGTCGGGTGACTGAGGTTTCGCCATATCCAGATCGCGCACGGCGTCTGGCGTTCCGGTTCCTGCGACGCTCCTCGGGGGCGAGAGGATCGGGGGCTTTTACGCATACTCTATCGCTTTGGACAGGGTACACTACTCTTGAATCCTACATAGCGTGTTCCCGGGCCCGGCCACGCGTCCTTGTTTCCACTCTATTTTCCGGTGCTATCTATGTCCGTCTTCGGCTTCGGCATTCTGGCGCGCGCGCGTCTGCTGTTCGCGGTGCTTGGCGGCTTGTCTCTGATGGCCGGGCTCGGTGCCTACTATATGGCCGGCCATGTCCAGTCGGCGCTCGACGAGATCGTCGTCAAGCAGGATCAGATCGAGCAGTTGTCCTACGAGTTCAGGATCGACGTCGTCCAGATCCAGCAATGGCTGACGGACATCAGCGCGACGCGGGGTCTGAACGGCTTGGACGATGGTTTTGACAAGGCCCGCGAACATTACGAGCAGGCGGGGAAGACCATCGAGCTCCTTGAATCGCTCTATTCGCAACCGGACGCGCTCCCCAAGGATCTGCGCCAGGCTCTGACGGACTATTACCTCGCCGGTCAGCGCATGGCCCATCTCTATGTCGAGCAGGGACCGGAGGCGGGCAACCAGCTCATGGCCGGATTCGACGCCACCGCCGAGGTGATGGGCGAGAAGCTGGATATCTTGCTCGAGCACGCCAAGTCCGAAAAGCTCGACGCCCAGCTGGGCCTGGAGTCTCAGCTGAGAGTGGCGACCACCGTCAGTTGGATCGCGACACTGCTGGTGGCGATCGCGCTCATCGGCGGTCAGTTCGCCCTGCAGCGGATGCTCGCGCCGCTCGCGGTGCTCGAGGGCCTGACCGGTCGCATGGCGCAGAAGGATTTTCGCGGCGAGATATCGGTTTGCGGCAATACCGAGATCTCACGGCTCGGCTGTGCCGTCATGAGCCTGCAGCAGAGCCTGGTCCGGACCTTCGCCCAAACCGCCGAGGACGTGGGTCAGATCCATGGGATCATGCAGCGCTTGCGCTCGGTCGCCACCGGCAGCTTCGAGAGCATCACCCGCGAGCGGGACGAGATCGACCAGATGGTCACCTCGATCACCGAGATGGCCGCGACCGTGCAGGACGTGGCGCGCAACAGCGCCGTCGCCTCCGATTCGGCCGCGGACGCCAAGGTGGACGTCCGGCACAGCGAGGAGGTGATGCAGACGGCCATGCGTTCGGTCCAGAGTCTGGCCGAGGGTGTGCTGAGCGGTGCCGAGGCCATGTCCAGACTGGATGCGGACATCGAGCAAATCGGCTCGGTGGTCGGTGTGATTCGTGGCGTCGCCGAACAGACCAATCTGCTGGCGCTCAATGCAGCCATCGAGGCGGCGCGTGCCGGCGAGCAGGGGCGCGGCTTCGCCGTGGTTGCGTCCGAGGTTCGCATGCTGGCGTCGCGGACCCAGCAGTCGACCCAGGAGATCGAGGGCATGATCGCGCGCATTCAGCAGGGCTCGCAGGCGGTGACCGAGGCGATGAGCCGGGACCGCGATCAGGCCGAACTCATGCGCGAGCAGACGGCCGAGGTGGATACCGCGCTCAAGGCGATCGGCCGTGCCGTGATGACCATCAGCGATCTGCTGATCCAGATCGCGACCGCGACCGAGGAGCAGAGCCAGGTCGCCGCCGAGATCGACCGCGGCGCCCATGCCATTCAGGGGTCGGTCGGTCAGACGGCGCAGGGCGTCTCGGAGACCGCCGATGCCTGCGAGCGGCTCAAGGCCCTGGTCGACGAACTCGACCGGGAGATGGCCGCTTATCGCTTCGGTCCAGCGGAAGGCCGGGAGACGTCCTGACATCCGGGGTCCTGGAGCGGCTCGCACGGCCGAGATGCCGCTCCGAGGTTCGGTAGGCGCATCCTGCGGTCGTCCGCGCGGTCAGTATCGTCCCCCGCTCTTGAGCAGATAGTTGCGCATCTCGGCGCTCTCCAGATTCATGCGCATGAGGTTGGCGTGGGTGATGCGGAAAATGGCGCGCATGATCTTGAAGACCAGATGCGGATGGGTGTCGATCAGTGCCTCGAAATCGTCCGGCTCGAGCGTCATCACCTGGCTGTCGGCCTCGGCGCGCAGTCCGGCCTTGCGGGGCGAGCCGTCGACGAAGGCGCGGGTGCCGGCGCATTCGCCGGGGCGCATCCGATAGACCGTCTCTTCGGTGCCGCCGATGCAGCGGCAGACGCAGACGCGGCCCTCGGCGAGCAGGAAGAGCGTGCGCCGCTCGTCGCCTTCCTCGACCAGGCGGTCGCCGTCCGAGAGCGACTCCAGGCCCATCTTGTCGGCCAGGACCTGGCATTCGTTCGGATCGAGTTCGGCACCCAATGCCGATTGCTTGACGGCTTCCGCCTTGTTCAGTGTGTTCATTTCGTGTCTCTCCCGAGTTTCGATGTGGGTTCCTGATCCAGGAGCGGGTCATGCCGCTCGCCGGTGCAATCCATGACGGGAAGTTTACAGCGAACCCCGGCTTCTGGTTTTTTCGATCGTCGCACCTTCGCCGATCGAATGATGCCTATGGGGATCCGGGTCGCCGACCGATATCCGTGATCCGCCGTTCCAGAGCGCGCAGGCTCATGATGATCTGGGTCGCGTCCTCTCCGTCTCCGAGCCGGATGGCGAAGCGGTTCCAGGACTCGAAGAAGGCGTATCGGATTCCGGCGATGAAATAGGCCGGGCGGCGATCCGTAGCGCGTGCGGCCGCCGAGCGGAGCAGTGTCTGGACCCCGCTCAGGTCCAGGCTGTGCTCGATCAGGCTGTCGCTGATCTGGCGTACGCCCCGAGCGATGAGACCGACGAGCGGATCCGTGCCCTCTCCGCGCGGCATTTCGGTCGTGATGCCGTCGGCGAGACGCTGTTTGAAGGCGTCCCGGATGGCAGGCAGATCCACGAAGGGTGCGATGGCCTGAGGGTCCGGCTCGGAGAGCGCCTGATCGATACGCAGGATTCCGTAATAGGGCCAGACGGCGTAGGCGACGAGGACGAAGGAGAGCAGAAAGGCGATGATGCGGCCCATGACCGGGACTCCCTGGATGGCGGCTGCGGAACGATGGGCCATTCTACGGTGGTTTCGGGGGCGCTTATAGATGAGGCGCCACTATAATCGGGTGTCTGACTATCGATGCGAGGCATTGCCGTGGACGAGATGACTCAGACCCTGGCGTTGACGCTCGGAGCCGGTTGGGCGAGCGGCATCAACCTCTATGCCACCGTTCTTCTGCTGGGCCTGCTGGGTGCGACGGGGACCGTGGATCTGCCGCCCGGACTGGATATCCTCATGGATCCGCTGGTGCTGCTGGCGGCGGGCTTCATGTATCTGGTCGAGTTCGTGACCGACAAGGTGCCGGGCGTGGATACCGCCTGGGATTCGCTCCATACCTTCGTGCGGATCCCGGCCGGTGCCATGCTGGCCGCGGGCGCGGCTGGCGATCTGGGGACCGGGGCGGATCTCGCCGCGGCCATCCTGGGTGGCGGGCTCGCCGCGGCCTCGCACGTCGCCAAGGCCGGCAGCCGCGTCCTGATCAATGCCTCGCCCGAGCCGTTCACCAACTGGGCCGCATCGTTCGGCGAGGATGTCGGAGTGGTGGGCGGTCTCCTGCTCGCCGTCAGCCATCCCCTGGTCTTCCTGGTTCTGCTGGCGGTCTTTCTGGCGTTCCTGGTGTGGCTGCTGCCGAAGATCTGGCGTGGGCTGGGGCGTCTGTTCCGCTTCATCGGCCGCTGGTTCGGCGGCCGCGAGGAGCGGGATGCCGGAACGGCCGGTCCCGGCGGGGGGCCGCCGGGCTAGGCCGAGTGCGCCTCAGGGCCGATATGGCTGACCAGCTTCTTGTCGGATCCGGTGGTGTGCAGTGCGAACCATTGGAAGAGGAATTCCACCATGGAGCCCAGGTCGTCGTCCTCCTCCAGCCGGTATTGGTGGATCCGGTTGTCGAGGCTGCTGACGAGCATGGCGTGCTCGCGCTTGTGCGCCTCGTAATCCGGATAGGCGTGGTCGATCATGATGTTCTCTTCGCTGTAGAAATGGAAATCGGCGTATTTGCGGATCTCCGTCAGGAGGCGAAGGATACGTTCGCGCGGCGCCTTCTGGTCGTCGGCGAGCGAGACGTTTCTGATCAGGTCGAGAAAGACCTGATGCTCGTGATCGATACGTGCGTGGCCGACGGAGAATTTATCGTCCCATTGGATGTCGATCATCGGTTCCTCCTGCCCGCGGGGCGTCGGGCGGAATTGGGATGGCGTCTGGAATGCGCCATCGCATCCTGATGGCCGGACGCGGTTTGGTCGATGCGAAGGCGACGCTCGATCCGCTGACGACGAACCGAGCGCCTCACCTGGTCGAGGGAGCGGGAATCAGCTCCCCGTCAGCGCAAGCAGGATGCCGGCCGCGACCGCCGAGCCGATGACGCCGGCTACGTTCGGCCCCATGGCATGCATGACGAGGAAGTTGTGCGGATCCTCTTCCAGCCCGACCTTGTTGACCACGCGCGCCGCCATGGGCACGGCGGAGACGCCGGCGGCCCCGATCAGAGGATTCACCTTGCCGCCGCTCGCCCGGTACATGATTTTGCCCATGAGAACCCCGGCCGCGGTGCCGATACAGAAGGCGAGTGCGCCCAGGACCAGGATGCCGAGCGTTTCGACCGCGAGGAACTTGTCGGCCGACAGCTTGGAGCCGACCGCCAGGCCGAGCATGATGGTCACGGTGTTGATGATCTCGTTCTGGGCCGCGCGGCTCAGGCGCTCGACCACGCCGGCCTCGCGCAGCAGGTTGCCGAAGGTCAGCATGCCGATCAGCGGGGCCGCCGAGGGCAGCAGCAGGGCGCAGAGGATGAGCACCACGAAGGGGAAGAGGATGCGTTCTAGACGCGACACCGGGCGCAGCTGCTGCATGACCACGGCGCGTTCCTGCTTGGTGGTCAGGGCGCGCATGATCGGCGGCTGGATGATGGGCACCAGGGCCATGTAGGAATAGGCCGCCACGGCGATGGCCCCGAGCATGTCGGGCGCCAGACGCGAGGCGAGGAAGATGGCCGTGGGGCCGTCCGCGCCGCCGATGATGGCGATGGATGCGGCCTCCTGGAGCGTGAAGTCGAATCCGGGCAGATAGTTGAGCGCCACCGCTCCGATCAGTGTGGCGAAGATGCCGAACTGGGCGGCCGCGCCGAGCAGCAGCGTCGAGGGGCGGGCGATGAGCGCGCCGAAATCGGTCAGCGCCCCGACCCCCATGAAGATCAGCAGCGGGAAGACCCCCGTCTCCACGCCCACGTGGTAGATCTGTCCGATCATGCCGTCCGGACCGCCGATCCCGGCGACCGGGATGTTGCTCAGCAGTGCGCCGAAGCCGATCGGGACCAGGAGCAGCGGCTCGAACTTCTTGGCGATCGCCAGATAGATGAGCACGCAGCCGATGGCCATCATCAGGAGCTGGCCCCATTCCATGTTGGCGAGGCCCATCGACAGCCAGAGTTTCTCCATGACTTCCATAGGTGTCAGCCCAGAACCATCAGCGGGGTGCCGAGGGCGACGGTGTCGCCTTCCTTGACCCGGATCTCGGCCACCTGGCCCGCCCATGGCGTGCGGACCTCGGTCTCCATCTTCATCGCCTCGAGGATGACGACGACGTCACCGGCCGCGACCGTCTGGCCCGGCGTGACGCAGAGCCGGACGATGTTGCCGGCGAGCGGCGTCTCGACCACCTGGGTGCCCGTCGGTGCCGCCGCTGGAGCGGCGGCGGCCTGTGCTGCGCTCGGGACGACCGAATCGACGGCGCCCTGAGGGGAGACGCGCACCTCGTAGGCGCGGCCGTTGACCTCGACTCGATACTGCTCGGGACCGCCGGCCGGTGCCGCGGTCGGGGTGGCGGCGGGCGCCGGAGCGGCCTCCTGGATCTCCCAGGGGCGCGGTTCGAAGGCTCCCGGGTTGTTGCGATTTTCGAGGAACTTGAGACCGACCTGGGGGAACATGGCATAGATGAGCACGTCGTCCACGACCTGGTCGACCAGATCCAGGCTGCGCTCGCGGGCGATGCCCTCCAGCTCCTCGGTCAGGCGGTCCAGCTCGGGCGGGAGGTCGTCGGCCGGGCGGCAGGTGATGGGTTCCTCGCCGGACTGCAGCACGCGCGACTGGAGCTCGGGATCGACCGGGGCAGGGGTGGCGCCATAGGCCCCCTTGAGCACGCCCGCCGTCTCGTTGGTGATGCTCTTGTAGCGCTCGCCGGTGAGCACGTTCAGGACCGCCTGGCTGCCGACGATCTGCGAGGTCGGGGTGACCAGGGGCAGATAGCCGAGTTCCTCGCGCACCTTGGGGATCTCGGCCAGTACCTCGTCCAGACGTTGCTCCGCGCCCTGTTCGCGCAGCTGGTTCTCCATGTTGGTGAGCATGCCGCCCGGCACCTGGGCGACCAGGATGCGCGAGTCCACGCCCTTGAGCGAGCCCTCGAAGCGCGCGTACTTCTTGCGTACCTCGCGGAAATAGGCCGCGATCTCCTCCAGCAGCTCGAGCTTGAGGCCGGTGTCGCGTTCCGTGCCCTGCATGATGGCCACCACGGACTCGGTCGGGGAATGGCCATAGGTCATGCTCATCGAGGAGATAGCGGTGTCGACCATGTCGATCCCGGCCTCGGCCGCCTTGAGGATGGACGAGGTGCTCAGGCCGGTGGTGGCATGACACTGCATGGCGATCGGGATGGAGCAGGTCTCCTTGAGACGGGTCACCAGATCCTCGGCGACATAGGGCCGCAGCAGCCCGGCCATGTCCTTGATGCAGATGGAGTGACAGCCCATGTCCTCCAGACGGCGCCCCATGTCGACCCAGTAGTCGACGTCGTGGACCGGGCTGACCGTATAGGACATGGTGCCCTGGGCGTGGGCGTCCGTGTTCAGGGCGGCATGGACGGCCCGCTCCAGATTGCGCAGATCGTTCATGGCGTCGAAGATGCGGAAGACGCCGATGCCGTTGATGGCCGCGCGCTCGACGAACTTCTCCACCAGATCGTCGGCGTAATGGCGGTAGCCGAGCAGGTTCTGACCGCGCAGCAGCATCTGCTGCGGCGTGTTGGGCATAGCGGCGCTGAGCTGGCGCAGACGTTCCCAGGGATCCTCGCCCAGGTAGCGGATGCAGGCGTCGAAGGTGGCTCCGCCCCAGGACTCCATCGACCAGTAACCGACTTGATCCAGCTTCTCCGCGATCGGGAGCATGTCCTCGATGCGCATGCGGGTCGCCAGCAGCGACTGATGGGCGTCGCGCAGGACGACTTCGGTGATACCGAGTGGGATGTTCTGATTCATGGCATGTTTCTGCGTGTTCGCGCCGATCCCGGCCTCGGGCCGTGGGTCAGGCGTCGTCGGTGAGGGTTCGGGACTTGCCGAGGCGTGGCCTGCCTCAGCGATGGCCTCGACGGTAACGCGCGACGGCCGCGCCGATGACCGCGATCAGGTCATCCGAATCGGACGCCGGTGGATGCGGGAGTGGGCTGGGGCTCGGGACCGGGTGCGCTTCGGCCGGAACGATGCGCTGCGCGACGGACGACACGAGCTTGAGGATGCCCACCAAAAGCAGCAAGAAGCCGAAAACGATGCCCATGCCGATCATCATCAGGCGCAGGCTCTCCATCATCAACGTGCTCTCACTCATGACTCAAGGCTCCAACAGATTGCGTGGTCGGTTCGTCGCCGTTCGTTGGGACAGCTCCGCCGTCGGTGCGCCGACGGTGCTGGCGGCGAGCTCGACGGATGCCGCATTCGGCGCATGAATGACCACGCAGACCTCTACCCGGGAATTCGGCGAATCCAACCGCCCCAGACGGCATTGAAGGCGGCGAGGTTAACCGCGAAGTCTCTGATCGGCAAGATTTCTGTCAGCCCGCCGTGATCTCGGAACCCGCGGATCGGTGAGCGAGCCGTGATAGAATCCGGCTCCCGAGGTGGCCGTCGCCCGTCCTTTCCACATCCCGTGCGATCCTTTCTCCCCCAGAGATCCGCCGTTGCCTCACGGCCGTTCGCGGCCATGGATCGGGTCCGAAAGGGTCCTGTCGGTATGTACCCGGCGGCACGATGCCGTGAGCGACATGACAGCATGAGAATAACAGCACGCTTCTTCGTTTTTCTGTTCGTCTGTCTGCTGACGGCGGCGCTGCTCACCCCGCCGCTGATGTCGACGGATTGGATCGCCATCGAGCCGCATCGCGTCATGGGGCGTCTGGCCCAGCTGTTCATTCTGCTCGGTCTGTGGCCCATGCTCGTCGCCCTGAGACTCGACGATCGCGCGTCGCTCGGATATCGCCCGAAACGCGCCGAGCTGCTGCGCAGCCTGGTGACCGGCTGGTCGATCGGGGTCGCGATCCTGATCCTGCTGGTGGTGGTGCTGCTGGTTCTGAAGATTCGCGTCCCGGATCCCGGGGTCGAGATCTGGCCGGGATTCGCCGGGAAGGCGCTGCAGGCGTTGATCGGAGGGCTTCTGATCGGGGTCCTCGAGGAGACCTTCTTCCGCGGGGCGCTCTACACGGCGATACGGCGCCGCGACGGTCTGCGCTCGGCGGTGATCTGGTCGTCGCTCCTCTATGCGGCGCTGCATTTCATGAAGCCCAGCGCGCTGCCGGCCGGGACGGCGCTCGACTGGGCCGGGGCGCTGTCGATGTGCCTCCACGCCGTTCTCGATCTCTTCCAGTGGAAGAACCTGGATTCCCTGCTCGCGCTCTTCCTGGTCGGCGTCTTCCTCTCGCTGGTGCGCGAGCGCAGCGGACATATCGGCTGGTGCATCGGGATGCATGCCGGCTGGGTCTTCGTCATCCAGTCGACGCGCCGTCTGACCGACGGCGATCCGGCTTCGCCCTGGAGCTTCCTGGTCGGGGACTACGACGGCACCATCGGTCTGCTGGCCGCGGCCTGGATCGGCGCGCTGGCCTGGCTCTTCTGGCGGTTTTCGGCGCGGATGCGCTCCGCCTAATCGGTCTGCCGGTCGCGCTGGCCGAGCCAGCGCCGGATCTGGGCCAGATGCCGCCGGCTGACCTGCAGCCGATCGGGGCAGTCGTGAAGCCGAGCCCAGGTGGTGCCGTCCGAATGCTTCTCGAGACCGAGAAAACGGTTGCGCGCCACCAGGGCGTTGCGGTGGATGCGTACGAACAGATCCGGGAATTCCTGTTCCAGCGAGCGCAGCGACTCGTCGATCAGCAATTCGCCGCCCAGATGTTTCACCGTGACGTATTTGTGGTCCGCGCGCAGATAGATGACGTCGCTCAGATCCACCGAGCGAACCCGGCCGCGGTATTGGGCGCTGATCCGGCCGCGTCGCATCGGATATGGGGGCGCGTTACGGCCGATATCGCTGTCCGCGCGCAGGTGTCGTAGGCCTTCCCGCATTGGAGATGTGTCGTCAACGGCCAGAATCTTCATGCTGATGTTCCGCCTCCATGGAATGAGTCGTGTACGCGCAAAGATAGCGCAACCGCATAAATAGTGATTTCTTCGTGTGGAAGGAACCCCTGGGCGGCCTATTTCGCTGCCGGGCCGTGTGTCATGTTCGTCTCGAACCGGTCCCGGGTGCCTGATCCGCGGTGTCCGGTGTGTCTCTCCGTGCCCCATCCGGCGAAACCCAGCGTGTAGAATTGGTTCTTTGCCTTTCGCTGGAACGACCGATGCAAGACTCCAATTCCGCCTCGAAACCCTGGGCCGGGCGCTTCAACGAGCCCACCGATGCCTTCGTCGAGGCATTCACCGCCTCCGTCGACTTCGACCGCCGGCTCTATCGCTACGATATCCAGGGCTCGATCGCCCATGCCTCCATGCTCGCCCGCCAGGGGATCCTGACCGAGGCCGAGCACGACGCCATCGTGTCCGGTCTGGAGGCGGTGCGCGCGCGCATCGATGCCGGGGACTTCAGCTGGTCCATCCCGCTCGAGGACGTCCACATGAACGTGGAGTCCGCGCTCACCCAGGACATCGGCATCACCGGCAAGAAGCTCCATACCGGTCGTTCGCGCAACGACCAGGTCGCCACCGACGTGCGGCTCTGGCTGCGCGACGAGATCGACACCATCCGCGCCGAGATCCGGCGTCTGCAGCTGGCCCTGCTGGACCTGGCCGAGCGCGAGGCCGAGACCATCCTGCCCGGCTTCACCCATCTGCAGGTCGCCCAGCCCATCACCTTCGGCCACCACATGCTGGCCTGGCTCGAGATGCTGGAGCGCGACCGCGAGCGTCTGGCCGATTGCCGCCGCCGGCTCAACGTGATGCCGCTCGGCGCCGCCGCCCTGGCGGGGACCACCTATCCCATCGACCGGCACTACACCGCCGAGCTGCTGGGTTTCGACCGTCCGGCCGAGAACTCGCTCGACGCGGTCTCGGATCGTGATTTCGCGATCGAATTTAGCGCCGACGCGGCCATTTTGATGATGCACCTGTCACGTTTCTCCGAAGAACTCGTTCTGTGGTCGTCCGCCCAGTTCGGATTCGTGGAGCTTTCCGACAGTTTCTGCACCGGCTCCTCCATCATGCCGCAGAAAAAGAACCCGGACGTGCCCGAGCTGGTGCGTGGCAAGAGCGGACGCATCTTCGGTCATCTCATGGGATTGCTGACACTGATGAAGGCCCAGCCGCTGGCCTACAACAAGGACAATCAGGAGGACAAGGAGCCGCTGTTCGACACGGTCGACAACCTCAAGGGTTCGCTCAAGGTGTACGCCGACATGATGGCCAAGGTCCGCTGCAACCGCGAGCGCATGCGCGAGGCCGCCAAGCAGGGATTCAGCACCGCGACCGACCTGGCCGACTATCTGGTGCGCAGGGGCATCCCCTTCCGCGACGCCCACGAGATTGTCGGCAAGGCGGTCGCGCTCGGGGTGCGCGAGGGTCGGGATCTGGCCGAGCTGACCCTCGATGAGCTGCGTCAGTTCTCCGCGGCGATCGGCGAGGATGTCTTCGAGGTGCTGACGCTCGAAGGGTCCGTCGCTGCGCGCGACCACCTCGGCGGGACCGCGCCGGTCCAGGTTCGGGCCGCCGCCGCGCGGGCGCGCGAACGGCTGACTCATGGCTGACGGCTCGGATCGGCCCGACAGCCTGGACCGCCTGAATGCCCGTCTCCTGGATTTCGCCCGCGAGCGCGACTGGGAGCCGTTCCATTCGCCCAAGAACCTCGCCATGGCCCTGGCCGGCGAGGCCGGCGAGCTGCTCGAGCACTTCCAGTGGCTCACCGAGGCGCAGAGCGCCGCGCTGGACGATGAGAAGAGGCGCCGGGTCGCCCACGAGCTGGCGGACATCCTCATCTATCTGATCCGGATCTCCGAGCGGCTCGGGGTCGATCTCATCGCCGCCGCCGAGGAGAAGATCCGCATCAACGAGCGTCGATATCCGGCCGACAAGGTGCGCGGCGACGCGCGGCGGGCCGAGGAGTACGGGGACTGAGCCGGCCCGCGGTGTGCGTGTCCATGCCGTCATCGAGTCTGTAGTGGGGCTTGAGACCTAATGAATGACATCCTTGACCCGGAAGGATCGCATCCTTGCGAGACAGCGGATTCGAGCCGGGAGGATCTCGCCGAACCCTATCGGCGGCTCGCGAGCCATGGCGGGCCCCAGCTCCAGCGCGTCACCGACGCCTTGCCCGCGCTCATCTCCTATATCGATAACGAGATGAGATACAGGTTCGTCAACAGGGCCTATACCCGGCTGCTCGGCTTCGAGCACGAGAGGGTCCAGGGGCATCGCGTCGCCGATGCCCTGGGGCCGGAGATCTACGATCAGCTGCGGGTCTATCTCGAGACCGCCCTGGCGGGCCGTGAGGTGGCCTATCGGTTCAGCTACGACCACCCGACTCGCGGGCGGCTCCATTTCGAGGGCTCCTATCTGCCGCATCGCGACGGCAACGGACGGGTCCTGGGGCTCTATTCCCTGGCTCGCGATATCACCCGTCAGACGCTGGTCGAGTCCGAGCTCGGGCGTCGGGACGGTATCCTCTGTGCCGTGGCCAATCTCTCGCAGCTGTTCCTCAAGGCCAATCGCTGGACCCATGTCATGGCCGATGCGCTGGAACAGCTCGGTCGAGCCGCCGGGGTCAGCCGTGCCTATCTGTTCGAGGGATCGCGCGACCGCGACTGCGGGCATGGCTGCCGCCTGGGCTACGAGTGGTGCGCGGAGGATCTGGAGCCGACCCGGGCGCGGTGGGAACGACTCGAGATCGACTGGCGGGCACTGGACCTGTGGCACTGGTATCTCGTCCTGAGCAGCGGTGGAAGTCTGAGCTGTCTGCGTCGCGACTATTCGCCCGCCGAGGAGCGGTTTCTGGTTCCTTTGGGGGTGAGATCCCTGCTCCTGGTGCCGCTCTTGGTCGACGGCGTCTTCTCCGGATTCCTGGGCTTCGACGATTGTCACGAGGAGCGGGTCTGGTCGCTGCCCGAGGTCGCGGCGCTCCAGTCGGCGGTCGCCGTGATGGCGGCGGCGATCGAGAAGGCGGACATGGGCCGGCGTCTGGCCGAGCGCGAGCGTCGCTATGTGCTGGCCACCGAGGCCGGCAGGGTGGGGGTCTGGGAATGGGATCTGAGCACCGACAGGGTCTTCAGCGATCCTGTTCTGCACCGCATCCTCGGTTGCGTCTCGGGCGGCATCGATGCCGATGCCGATGCCGATGTCGATCATCTGATCGCCTCTCTGCCTCCTCGGGACCGCTCGTCCGCCAGCTTGCTGCGCCGGAAACTGGAGAGGGGCGAGTTGACCGAGTTCGATCAGTTGCTGCGCGTCCCCGGACGGAGCGGCTTCGATCTCTGCCTGGCCTTTCGCGGTACCCTGGTGCGCGATTCCGCGGGAATGCCCTCGAAGGTCGTCGGGACCGCCATCGATCTCAGCGATCGGCATCGGGTCGAGGAGGAGCTGCGCCGGGCCAACGACGAATGGTCCAAGACCTTCGACACGGTTCCGGATCCGATCCTGATCCTCGATGTCGAGGGCCGGATCCTCAAGGTCAACCGGGCCTGTTCCGAGCGGTTCGGCAGCGGTATCGAGAGCCTGATGATGCGTCTCCACCGCGCCGTTCCGACGCTCGGCGGTCAGGGTGGGCAACCCCGCGTCAGCGAGATCGAGGAGGACGGACCGGGGCGTCTTTTGCGCGTTACAATGTCCCCATTGTACGATCATGCGGAGCGGCTCTGCGGCTGGGTTCACGTCATCCACGACATCACCGATCGCCAGCGTGCCGAGCGCGATCGGCTGGCCAAGCTCGAGCGGCAGCGCGATGTGCTGGTGCGGGAGGTGCATCACCGCATCAAGAATCATCTCCAGGGGCTGATCGGGCTGCTCTCGCTGGGCGCCAGCGAGCAGACCGGGTGCAGCGGCGTCATCGCCGGGGCGGTCGCTCAGGTGCAGTCGATCTCCGCCGTCTATGGGCTTCAGAGCCGCGATGCCGGGTCGGACGTCTGTTTTCGCGAGATGCTCGAGGCGATAGTATCCAACGTCAAGGGGTTCAGCCCGGTTCCCCTGCTGCTGGCCCCCGAGGAGGCGAGCGGGCGCGAGCCCCGCATCGCCCGCGACAAGGCCGTGGTACTGGCCCTGGTGGTCAACGAACTGCTCGTCAACGCCGTGAAATGGAGCACGCCGGATACCGCTGGCTGTCCGGTCGAGCTGACGCAGCGCAACGATCGGGAATGGCTGGTCCTCGTCATCAGCAATGCGGGCGCCCTGCCGGCCGGGTTCGATTTCGATGCCGGGCGGGGGCTGGGAACCGGACTCGAGTTGTTGCGGGACATGCTTCCGCATCAGGGGGCGCGCCTCTCGATCGAGCAGCTCGAGGGGCGGGTCGCGGCGACGGTGCGCATGGGGCCGCCGCTGCTGATCGATTCTCCGGCGATGGATGCTTCGGCATGACTCGCCGGAAGGCATCGTCGGTCATGAATGGGATGCTCGGCTCACGAGGTGATATGTACACATCGACACTGTTGGTCGTGGACGATGATGAGGTCGTGCTGGCGACCTTCGGCAAGGGTCTTCGGGATGCCGGTTTTCTCGTGGAACTGGCCAGCTCGGGTTCCGAGGCCCTGATGAAGGCGAGGTCGGATCCCCCCGATCTGGCGATCCTGGATCTGCGCATGCCGGGGCTCTCCGGGGTGGATACCGCCGATCTGATGCGTGAGATGGGGGTCCCCGTCGTCTTCCTGTCGGCCTATGACGATCGGGAATCGGTCGAGCAGGCGGTCAGCCGCGGGGCGCTGGGCTATCTGGTCAAGCCCATCGACGCGGTGCGGGCCATTCCCGGTATCCGGACCGCCCTGGAACGGGCCCGAGAGATTCGCGATCTGCTCGAGCAGAAGGAGCGTCTCGCCCATGCCGTCGATACGGGCAGTCTGGTCAATGTCGCGATCGGGATACTGATGGAGCGTCACCACATCGGCCGCAACGAGGCCTTCGAGACGATGCGCGAGCGATCGCGCAACGAGCGCCGCAAGGTGCGCGAGGTGGCCGTCGACGTGCTGAACGCCTGGCAGCTGATCAACGATCTGCGTCCCTCGGCTCCGGGCGGGTCGGAGGAGTCCCCGCTCCCCTCGCGCGGCCGGCAGGGCAAGAAGGAGGCGGGACGCTCTGGTTGATGCCTCGGGGCGCGAGCCCGGTTGAACCCGGGTTGGCCTCATGCTATGTATTGATCCGGCCGATCGACGGTCGGTGCTCGAGTCACGGAGGACCCTGACCCCGACGTCCTCCGGTCTCTCGGTCCGCGTCCCCTGTCCCCGGACGCCTCTCGCCTTGAACGACCGCCCTTCCCCCGCGGCCTTATCCATACTGGTGTGCCGATGGATGAGCACGATCGGGATTCTCTCCCGGATGTTCGCCCGAGGGTTCCGAGGTCGGCGGACGGCCAACCGACGGTAGCGACGGGTGGGAAATGTGCCGCCTGGCCATTTCTGGACTCCGGACCGGCCCTTGCCGAGGCCATCTTCAGGAATGCCCGCGAGGGTATCCTGGTGACCAATGCCGAGGGGCTGGTCATCGACATGAACGACGCATTCGGTCTGATTTCCGGCTATTCGCGCGAGGACATCCTGGGTCGCAGCCTGTTCTCCCCGGCCTCCGGGACCCTGGGATCTGTCTCCATCCCGGACGTGTGGCGCGATCTCGTCGACAAGGATCATTGGCATGGCGAGATCTGGAACCGGCACGCCGACGGTCGGTTCTTCCCGGGGACGGCGATCATCGACGCCGTGCGCGATCCCCAGGGGGTGCGGCGGCATTTCGTGGGACTCTTCTTCGAACTCTCGGGCCACGAGGAGCATCGTCGCCATCTGGAATACGTCGCCCATTACGATCTGCTGACCGGTCTGCCCAATCGGGTCCTGCTGGCCGAGCGGCTCCAGCGCGCCATGCTCGAGGTCAAGCGGCGCGGCCGACGCCTGACGGTCGCCTATCTGGACCTGGATGGCTTCAAGTCGATCAACGACCTCTATGGTCACGACGTCGGCGACCGGCTCTTGATCACGCTCGCCCAAAGGATGCCGCAGGCGCTGCGCGAAGGAGACACCATCGCCCGTCTCGGCGGGGACGAGTTCG
Organism: Imhoffiella purpurea; assembly: GCF_000585215.1. Lineage (GTDB taxonomy): Bacteria > Pseudomonadota > Gammaproteobacteria > Chromatiales > Chromatiaceae > Imhoffiella > Imhoffiella purpurea. Next base: position 35,481 of record NZ_AONC01000006.1, read on the forward strand.
TTGCCGTGCTCCTGGATACCGACGAGGATGCCGTCTGCGAGCCCATTCTCCGGCGTCTGCTCACCGCCGCCTCGGATTCGGTGCTGGCTGGCGAACTCATCCTCCAGGTGTCGGTCAGCATCGGCATCACCCATTACCCTCAGGCCCATGAGGTCAACGCCGATCAGCTCCTGCGCCAGAGCGATCAGGCCATGTATCAGGCCAAGCTCGCGGGCAGGAACGGCTATCAGCTGTTCGACTCGGACCAGGCGCACAGCCAGAAGGACCGCCACGAGTGCCTGGTGCGCCTGCGTGCCGGACTCGAGCGCAACGAACTCGTGCTCCACTATCAACCCAAGGTCAACATGCGCTCGGGGGTCGTGGTCGGGGCCGAGGCGCTGATCCGCTGGCAGCATCCAGAGCGCGGTCTGCTGTCGCCGGCGGCCTTTCTGCCGGCCCTGGAAGGACACGCCCTGGCGGTCGAGGTGGGCGAGTGGGTCATCCGCAGCGCATTGAGACAGCTGCGCGTCTGGCGCTCGGCCGGTCTCGAGATCCCCGTGAGCGTCAATGTCGGGGCCCATCAGCTGCAGCAGACCGATTTCATGGACCGTCTGTCGATGCTGCTGTCGGCCCATCCGGATGTTCCGCCCGGTCTGTTGGAGCTCGAGGTCGTCGAGAGCAGCGCTCTGCAGGACACCGAGCAGGTGTCCAGGATCATGCATGAATGCGCCGGGATCGGCGTGCGCTTCTCGCTCGACGATTTCGGTACCGGCTATTCCTCGCTGACCTATCTGAAACGTCTTCCGGTTTCCTCGCTCAAGATAGACCAAACCTTCGTGCGCGACATGCTCGACGATCCGGACGATCTTTCGATCCTGGAGGGCGTGCTGGGCCTGGCCAGGGCCTTCGAGCGCGAGGTGATCGCCGAGGGGGTGGAGACGGTGGAGCATGGGCGCTTGCTGCGCCAGCTCGGCTGCGAGCTGGCGCAGGGTTTCGGAATCTCGGCGGCCATGCCGGGGGGCGAGCTGCCGGCCTGGGTGGCGGCCTGGCGGCCCCCGACGCTCTGGGCGAGCGAGTCGCGGATGGAGCGAGACGATCTGCCCCTGATCTTCGCCCATGTCGAGCATCGTGCCTGGCTGCGCAAGCTCGAGGGGGTCGTGCGTTTCGACCGAACCTCGCCACCGCCCCTGGATGGGCGCCATTGCCGCTTCGGTCGCTGGCTCCATGGCGAGGGTCGCGCCCGTTACGGAGGACTCGAATCCTTCGATGTCCTGAGCGCCAGGCACCATTGGATCCACGCGCGTGCGGTCGAGATGCTGGAGCTCAAATATCAGGCGCGGGACGAGGAGGCGCTGGCGCTGCTCGATGAGCTCATGGTGGCGCGCGAGTCGTTCCTCGAGCAGCTGCTGTCGCTGGCTCGGGTGCCGCGCGTGTCGGGCCCGAGGCCGCTCGGCCGGCTTCCAGATCGCCCTTAAACGACCGCAGAGGACTGATCCATGGGGTTTGTGATATCGGGTTTCTCGGTTGGAGTCAGGCTGATCATCCTCGTCTGTTGCGGACTCCTGTTCGGCCTGGCCATCGGTTTCCTGACCGCCTTCCTGTTCTGGGGCCGGCCGGTCGATCCGGGGACGCTCGGTGTGGCGGCCGACTATCCCTGGTCCTTCGGTGCCGGGATCCTGGGCATTTTCATCCTCTTCGTTCTCATGTCCTGGTCCGTCATCTGCGACATCAGATCTCCACTCCAGAACCTGAGTCAGTCGATGCGGCGAATCGCCGAGGACGGCTGCGTCGATCCTCTCGGCGGTTTCGATCGGAATGACGAAATCGGACGCATGAGCGCCGCGCTCCAACAGCTGTTGGGACGTATGCGAGATTTCTTGGTCGCCGTGCAGTGCGAGCTGTCGGGCTTGGTGCTCGCGGGAGAGGGTCTGTCGTCCACCGGAGCTCGGGTGTCGCGGCAGATGCATCGGTTGGACCGAGAGACCTCCCTGGTCGCCTCCGCCGTCAAGCGGATGTCCGCCTCGGCCGAGGAGATCGCGCGCAACGTCGGGGCGACCGCGAAGAATTCCGGTGACCTGGATCGGCAGGCGCTGGCGGGTCGGGAGGTCGTCGACGGTGCGCTGGTCGCGATCGAGACATTGGCCGCGGGGATACGGGATGCGGGCGACCGCGTGGGGCGCCTCGCCCAGGATGCCGAGGGTATCCGTTCGGCCGTCGAGACGATCCATGGGATCGCGGATCAGACCCATCTCCTGGCGCTCGACGCCGCCAGCGAGGCCGCCAAGGCCGGAGAGCGGGGGCGGGGATTCTCGATCCTGGCCGAGGATGCGCGTGAGCTGGCCCGGCGTACCCAGCTATCGGCCGATGAGATTCGGCTTCGGATCGAGCGTCTCGACCAGGACGTCGGAGAGACGCTGGATCGAATGAAGTCCTGTCTGGACTCTACCGGTGAGGGACTGAGGCTTGCCACGGAGGCCCGGCAGACATTGGATTCCATTCATGACTCGGCGACCGCGATCGGCGCGCTGAGCGCACAGATCGCCAGGGCCTCCCTGGATCAGAGCCGGGTGTCCGAGGAGGTCGCCCGCACCATGGTCGATATGGATAGAATCGCCGCTGCCATGCTCGATCTGGGGGGGGAATCCGCTGGCCGGAACGGCCGGTTCGGCTCCGCTCTGGCGAAGGTCGTCGACGCACTCGGGGCCTTCCATACCGTCGACGACTGGGCCTACCAGATCGCCGCGGCCAAGACCGCGCATCTGTTGTGGAAGATGCGTGTGCGCGCCTTTCTCGACGGCCATCTCGAGTTGTCGGCCGACGAGTCGATGTCGCATCTGGACTGCGGGCTCGGCCGCTGGCTGGAGGCGCTGTCGGCCAGGCGCACGCGGCTTCCCGAGGCGCTCGTGGCGATCGCCGCGCCGCACCAGTCGCTGCATCGGCTGGTTGGGCAGATCGTCGAGCTCGAGCGGGCGGGGCATGCGTCCGAGGCCGAGCGGCTCTTCGACCAGTTCGAGCAGGATTCCATGGCGATTCTGGAGGGGCTCGATCGGGCGCTGCTGGACGTCGGGAGATGGGGCTAGCGCCCGTCGGGGGCGGTCGGTCAGGACGAGCTCAGCTCGCGTGCGTCCCATTGGTCCTTGATGCCTAGTATGCGGGGCAGGATCTCAAGGAAATGTCCGACCAGGCGCGGCTCGAAGTGGGTCCCCGAGCTGGTTCTCAGGGTATCCACCGCCTTTTCGATCGGCCAGGCATCCTTGTAGGGACGCTTCATGGTCAGGGCGTCGAAGACATCGGCGACGGCGACGATACGCGCCGATTCCGGGATGGCCTCGCCTGCGAGTCCATCCGGATAGCCGCTGCCGTCCCATTTCTCATGATGACGCAGTGCGATTTCGGCCGCCGATGCGAACACCGGGGCGTCGCTCTTGCTCAGGATGTCGTAGCCGATACGGGCATGGGTCTTCATCACCTCCCATTCGTGCGCGTCCAGCTTGCCGGGCTTGCGCAGGATCTCGCCCGGAATGCCGATCTTGCCGGTATCGTGCATGGGGGCGGCGCGTTCGAGATCCTCGCAAGCGGCCTGGCTCCAGCCGCAGGCACCGGCCAGCTCGCGCGCGAACGCGGCCATGCGCCATATATGGGCTCCGGTATCCGTGTCGTTGTAATGGCCGGCCTCGCCGAGCATGGACAGCGCGTCGCCATAGCTCTTCTCCAGGCGCGAGGCCTGGACGAGGGAGAGATGGGTCTTGACCCGGGCGCGCACGATGGGCGCCGACAGAGGCTTGACGATGTAATCGACCGCGCCGGCGTCGAACCCGGCCGCCTCGTCGCCCACGTTGGCCAGCCCGGTGACGAAGATGACCGGGATGGGTTCGGTCGTCGGGTCGGTCTTGAGGGCGCGGCAGACGGCGTATCCGTCGAGGTCGGGCATCTGGATGTCGAGCAGGATCAGCGAGGGCTGGCGGGCGACGGCGGCCCTCAGCGCCTCCTGGCCGCTGCGGGCGAAGATCAGCGGATGATCCCCGGCGAGAACCTGACGCATGGCCGCCAGGTTCTGGGGCTCGTCGTCGACGACCAGAATTGGACCGTTGCGCATCAAGGTTCCTCGATCGAAATGTTCATCCTCTCGGCCAGCTCGCCGATGGCGGCGATACCCGCGGTGGAATCGAAGCTCTGGACGGCCTGGCGCACCGGGGCGAGCAATCCGGCCGGCAGCCGCTCGGAGAGGGTATCCAGTATGGGCTCGGAAGAAATGATATCGAAGTCTTCGAAGGCCGCGAGCGCATCGCGCAGCAGCTGGGCGGTGCGGCCGGGATCCGGATCCTCCCACGCCGAACCAGTGCCTGGCGTCTCTGGACCGGCAGGGTCCGAGGCGTCTGCGGCATAGGCGCCGATGGATGTCATGGCGGTCTCGAGCGCGTCTTTCAAGGCCCTGTAGTCGGCGGATCCAGCCGATCCGGACAGCGTCCGCTCGAGCCGCTCGGCGCAGTCGGCGACCCGGGGCAGTGCCAGCTGGTGGGCGCCGCCCTTGAGTTTGTGCAGATAGCGCCTGGCCTCTTCGCGTTCGAGCTTGGCCAGATGCGCCGGCGCGTTACGGTAGTCCTGGGCGAACTGGCGCAGATATCGGCGATAGACGGTCGGATCGCGCCACAGCCTCAGTCCCTTGCCGACGGCCAGTCCGGGCAGGTCGCGTCCCTGTTCGTGCTGCGCTTCTCCGGTTTTCGTCCCCTTCTGCGTGCCATCCATCTCGATGCCGGAGGCGGCCATTGCGTCCCGATCGGGACGAGCCCGGTCATTGCCGGTGAGATGCCGAATCAGTGCGATCGTCTTGGATACGTCGAAGGGTTTGGGGAGGAAGGCGTCCATGCCGGCCTCCAGCGCGGCCGTCTCCTGATTGTTCAGCGCCCCGGCGGTGAGCGCGATGATCGGCAGGTCCGAGATGGCCTGCGTTCGGCGGATCAGGCGGGTAGCATCGTGTCCGTCCATGACGGGCATCTGGACGTCCATCAGCACCAGATCCACCGCGTTCGGGTGCGCGACGAGCCACTCCACCGCCTCGCGTCCGTTTTCGGCCATGAAGACTTGCGCGCCCGCGTCGGCGAAGATGCGTCTGGCGACCTCGCGATTGATGTCGCTGTCGTCCACGACCAGGAGGCGCAGACCGGAGAGCTGGCCCTCGGCCGTCTGTGGCGAGGGCCGCTCGGGCGATCGAACCCCCAGGCGCCGGCTGCGGGCCCGGATGACCGCGTCGTAGAGCGGGGAGGGGGCGATCGGTCTGGCGAGCACGGCGTCGGCCGAGTCGGCGCCGGGCATCGCCAGGATGCGCTCGCGGCGGTGCGCGCTCGAGATGAACAGCAGCGGTTGTCTGGATCTGGGGAGTGCCTGGCGGATGGCGCTCGCGACGGCCAGTCCGTCCATGTCCGGCATGCGCCAGTCTAGAAGTACCAGGGCGTTGGGGCCCTGCAGGTCCGTGTCTTGGAGCACCATCTGCAGTGCGCGCTCGCCGGAGTCGACCTGCCGGCCCGTCCAGCCCAGTGCCGTGACGGTGGTCGCAAGCGCCTCGCGGACGAGGGCCTTGGCGTCGGCGACCAGGACCTTCATGCGCATTCCATGGTCGCGCCAGGGGTCGTCTCGGCGCTCCATCAGATCCAGCTCCAGCTCGAACCAGAAGGTGCTGCCCTGGTCGGGCTCGCTCCTCACCCCGATGCGGCCTCCCATGAGATTCACCAGCCTGCGGCAAATGGCCAGACCGAGGCCGGATCCGCCGAAACGGCGCGTCGTCGACGGATCCGCCTGCGAGAAGGGCCGGAAGAGTCTTTCCTGGGAGGCCATGTCGATGCCGATACCCGTGTCGATGACCGAGAATCTGAGTCCGACCCTGGTCTGGGTCTGCTCGAGAATCTGGATCCGCACCTCGACCATTCCGGATGCGGTGAACTTGATGGCGTTGCTGGTGAGGTTGATCAAGACCTGCTCCAGCCGCAACGCGTCGCCGCGCAGGATCATATCGATGCAATCGGGCGGTGTGATGATCAGCTCCAGCGGCTTGTCGGCGGCGGTGGCGGTCATGATGGTCGCCAGATTGTCGAGGACGTCGCAGAGCCGGAAGGGGGCCTGCTCGATCTCGACGCCTCCCGACTCGATCCTGGAGAAGTCCAGGATGTCGTTGATGATGCCGAGCAGGGTCTGGCCGGACTTCTGGATCTTGCGCGCCAGATCCTGGGCGTCTTCGGGCAGGTTCTGCTGCTCGAGCATGTAGGCCAGTCCCAGGACCGCGTTCATCGGGGTGCGGATCTCGTGGCTCATGTTCGCCAGGAAGTCGCTCTTCGAGCGCGCCAGCCGCTCCGCCTGCTGTCGGGCCAGCTCCAGCTCGGCGGTGCGTTCGGCCACTCGCGCCTCGAGCGCGTCGCGGTGGCGTCGCAGTTCGTCCTCCATCGCTCGGCGCTCGGTGATGTCGCGGGTGATCTTGACCACGCCGCAGAGCGAGCCGCCGGCGTCGCGCGCGGCCGAGAGCGTTACCTCGGCATAGAATCTGGAGCCGTCCCTGCGGACCCGCCATCCCTCGTCGCAGCTGCGTCCCTCGGCGATCGCCTGCTCGAGCCGGTCGCGAGGGCGTCCGTCGGCGGTATCCTCGTTAGGGTAGAAGAGGGATGCCGGCTGACCGATGATCTCATCCGCCTCGTATCCCATGAGGTTGGCGGCCCCCTGGTTCCAGGTCGTCACCCTGCCCTGGGTGTCGAGCATGATGATGGCGTAGTCGCGGATGTTGTCCATCAGCAGACGCAACCGCTCCTCGCTCTCGCGCAGCGCCCGCTCGGAGGCGAGCCGCTGGGAGATGTCGCGCAGCATGATGGTGTAGATTTTCTCCTCGTTGCACCTGGCCCTGGAGCAGCTGGCCTCGAGCGGAAGGGTCCGGCCGTCCTTGTGCGTGCCCCGGAGGACGATGTAGTGGCTTTCGTAGACCCGAGTGCCCGCTGGCTCGGGGGCCAGCTTGGCGGGGATGAGCTTGAGGCGGTGGAAGGCGTCGCCCGGCAGCAGAACCCCGATGTGCTGGCCCAGGATCTCGCTCGCGTTGTATCCGAACGCGGTTTCCGCGCCCTTGTTGAAGATCTGGACGTAGCCCGTTTCCTGAACCACCAGGATGGCGTCCAGGGTGCTGTCGAGGATGGCCCGGTACTGGACCTTGGTGACCAGGGTCTGACGCCGGTTGGCGGATTCCTTGAGTTCGCGCTCCAGTGCCGGACCCAGCCGCGCCAGGTTGTCCTTCATGAGGTAGTCGTTCGCCCCGCTGCGCATCGCCCGGAGTCCCACGTCGTCCATGAGGGTCCCCGAGACGAACAGGAAGGGTGTGTCTCGGTATTGCTGGCGCACCAGTTGGAGGGCGCGCAGACCTTCGAGCTCGGGCAGTTCGTAGTCCGAGACGATGACATCCCAGAAATAGCCCGCGTAGAGGATCTCGCGCAGCTCGCGCTCGTTCGTCACGCGCTGGTGTCTGACGGCGTATCCCGCCTCCGCGATCGCGTTCAGGAGCCGAATCTCGTCGTCCGAGGAGCTCTCGATCAGCAGCAGACGCAGCGGCTTGAGTGTGCTCATGAAAATGTGGAGGCGATGAATGCGGTGTCCGGTGCGGTGCGATCCTCAGCCGTTGTCGGCCATCCATGTCTCGAAATCGGCGGATGGCAGCGGTCGGCCGAAGAGATATCCCTGGCCGTCCTGGCAGCCGTGCTCCATCAGACATCGTCTCTGTTCCTCGGTTTCCACGCCCTCGGCCGTGGTGCCGAGATTGAGCTGACGACCCAGCGCCACGACCAGATCGGCGATCCCGCTGTCGTTGGGGCGCCCGATCTCCTGGACGAAGGCGCGGTCGATCTTGAGCCGGTCGATGCCCAGCTGCTTGAGCACGCTCAGCGAGGAATACCCCGTACCGAAGTCGTCGAGCGCGATGGAAACGCCCATGCGCCGGATCTCGGCGATCTTGGCGGCCGTGGACTCCATATGGCCGATGGCGATCGATTCGGTCAGCTCCAGCTCGATCTGCTCGGGCGCGACCTGGTATTCGCGCAGCACGCGATCCAGCATGGAGATGAAGTCCGGCTCGCGGAACTGGGTCTGAGAGACGTTGACCGCCATTCGGAATCCCGATTGCTTTCGGTCGTCGAGTCGCTTCAACTGCAGGCAGGCGGTCCTCAGAACCCATTCGCCGATGGGGATCATCAGCCCCGAATGCTCGGCCAGCGGAATGAAGCGCTCGGGTGGGATGACCTGACCCTCCTTGGTCGTCCAGCGCAGCAGGGCCTCCGCCCCGACCACGCGTCCGGTCTCGAGTTCCACCTGGGGCTGGAAGGCGAGATGGAGCCGCTCGGCATAGAAGGCGGAGCGCAGGCTGGTGAGCAGGCGGATGCGGTCGCGTGCCGCCAGCGAGAGATCCTCGGTGAAGAGGGTGGCCCGGCCCCGGTTCAGGCGTTTGGCCTGTTTGAGCGCGATGCTGGCGTCCTTGAGCAGATCGGCGCCTCCGCGCGGCTCGGGACCGACGCGGATGAGACTGGCGGTCGCCGAGATGCGGATGGACTTGTCCTGCAGATCGAAGGGGGTCGAGAAGACCTGTTCGATGGCGCGGCGATCGATCGCCTCGCTGGGGCCGAGCAGGGCGAATGCGTCGGCCGTGACACGGGCGATCAGGGTCGGCGGCTGGAAGACCTGCTCCAATCGGTAGGCGACCGCGCGCAGGACCCGGTCGCCGAAGTGGTGGTCGAGCGCCGCGTTGATCTCGGCGAAGTCGTCGAGGTCGACCAGGGCCAGCGTGGAGTCTCGATGAGCGTCCTTGCGATCGTCGATCAGCTGAATGAGCCGCGTGCGGTTGGGCAGGCGCAGCAAGGGATCGTAGTAGGCCGAATCCGTGAGCTGCTCATGCAGCAGCGCGTTCTCGAAGCCGACCGTCACGTTGGCGCAGAACACCTCGAGCAGGTTGCGGTTCACCCGCTCGAGCGGGAGATCGGCCGCCACGTGAGCCGCGATGCCCTGGGTGCCCTGCACATCGAAGTAGAGACAGGTCCGCGGCTCTAACACATGGGTCTTGAGCCTCAGGCAGCGCTCCAGCGCCTCGCGCACCTCGGTGTCGGGCAATGCATGGAGCGGGGACTGGATGAGATCCCGGTAGTGTCCGGCGGCCGCGATGAGCCAAGGCGATTCACCTCCAGCGGGGGAGGCAACGCATACCAGCCCTTCCGGGGCGATGTTCAGGAGCGCACAGAGCTGGGTGACCACGCCCTCGGCGAAGCAGTGCAGTGCCCTGCGCTTGGCCAGTCCGAGGCTTGCCGAGACGATGAGCTCCAGGCCGCGCCGGCCCATTTCGAGCTGGTGGATCTGGCGATAGGAGCGGATGGCGACGGTCAGGCTGGTGAACAGCCGTACCCGGGTCAGCTCGGACTTGGTCTTGTAGTCGTTGATGTCGTAGGCGCGAATGGCATCGATCTCGGGGGCATAGCCGGGCTGTCCGGTGCGCAGGATGATGCGCACCGCCCGCTGGGCAAGCTCCTCCCGAATCCGGTGGACCAGTTCGAGCCCGGCGCCCTCCGACTCCATGACCACGTCGAGCAGCACCACGGCGATGTCCTGGGTCTCGGCCAGGATGTCGTAGGCCTGCTGTGCCGAATAGGCGTGGAGAAAGACGAGCGAGCGATCGTCGATGATCAGATCGCGGAGGGCCAGCTCGGTGGCCTCGTGGACATCCGCCTCGTCGTCGACGATGAGGATGCGCCAGACGTCCCTGGGTTGGTCGCGCCCCTCGGGCCGATCCTCGATGAGGAAGAGCGCGTCCTCGTCATCCGGACTCGAGGCGGGATTCATGAGGCTCCCCAACCCGATCTCGTCCGATGTCGCGGGTCGGCAGCCTGCCGGCGTCCATCGAGCGGCCATGCATGCCCTGCGCGCCATCCATCCTGCGAATGCCATCTGCCCTGTGGGCTGAGAGTACCTGCGTTCATGGGTCCGTTCTCGCCCGGGGATGGCTGTACTTTCTGCTCCGACCATCTGATCGTTTCGCTGAAGGTCTCACGATGTCGAGCGCGGACGCAAGATGCGCCGCATCGAATTGAGAGCCAAGTCTCAGACATCATGATCCACCTCTTGCATGATTACCTACCTTGGCCGAAGAACTCTCAACCCTGGTGTATCGGCCGGATTCCCGCCATCTTTAAAATATCTTCAAGACGCCCCCGTCGAGGTGCGCATCAAGGTATCGGTCGCGTTCGGAAGCGTCGGTATGCGCGGGTTTTCGAAGGGGATCCCCGCACCTTTCCTCAGTCCGCTTCCAATTGGATCGGCGGCTCGCTCTCATTCACCAGCCGCCGGTGTCAGGGATAGGCCGCTGACGCGCTCGACGCCTCGGCTCAGGGCATCCGCCAGGACCTGAGGCTCCTGATAGAGCAGGGTGAACCTCTCACGGGCGCGCGTGATGCCGGTGTAGAGCAGCTCGCGGGTCAGCACCGGATTGGGCGCGTCCGGCAGCACCAGTGCGGTATGGACGAACTCGGAACCCTGGGATTTGTGTACCGTCATGGCGAGCACGGTCTCGACCGATGCGAGCCGGCTGGGCAGGATCCAGCGGATTGCGCCGCTTCCGTCGCCGCTCGGGAAGGCGACGCGCAGGACGCGCCGAACGCCGCCGTCGGACTGGCGCACCGGGACCTCGAGCGCGATGCCGATGTCCCCGTTCATCAGCCGCAGCCCGTAATCGTTGCGGGTGACCATCACCGGCCGGCCCGCGAACCAGCCCTCGGTGGTGCCGCCGAGCCTCGGCGAAGGACCGGCGTGTGGCCGCAGCAGCGGCTCGGGTCCGGCGCTCAGCACGCCGATCAGCCGCCGGTTGAGCCCCTCGACGCCCCAGGCGCCCCGGCGCAGCGCTGTCAGCAGCTGGAAGCGGCCATGGGCCTCCAGAACGGCGGCGGCCCAGGCATCCAGCGCCTCTCGGCTCGCCCGCTCCCCCGGATCGTCATCCCGCATCCGCCGCAGATAATCGGCATAGCCGTCCCGCGCCAGACGATCGAAGTCCGCGTCCTCCGCATCCCTCAGCCGAATGGCCTCGATGCGCCCGAGCGGACCGTCGGCTTCGGGCTGCCGACGCGCGAACAGTGCGTCGAGCGCCGACAGCCGCTCGGCGGCCGATCTCCTGTCTGGCAGGCTGGTGTTGACCAGCTCGGCCAGTGCGCCGATCCCTCCCTCGGGGCTGAAGCGGTAGCTGCGGCGCAGCATGACGATGGCCTGGTCGAGCGGCCGACCATCGGGGTCGAGATGGATCGATGGAATCGGGTGGCCGGTGACGTCACGCAGCCAGTCGGCGGTCTCCGGACGATAGTGCGCCTCGCGCGCCCGCTGACAGAGATCGCCGAGCACGGCGCCGGCCTCGACCGAGGCCAGCTGGTCCTTATCGCCGAGCAGGACGAGACGGGTCTCGGGGCGCAGCGCCGCGAGCAGGGCGGCCATCATCTCGACATCGACCATGGATGCCTCGTCGACCACCACCAGATCGGCTGGGAGCGGATTGCCGGCGTGATGGCGGAAGTGCCGGCTGTCCGGAACCGGCCCGAGCAGGCGGTGCAGCGTGGTCACCTGGGTCGGGATCTCGGCGCGGATGCGCTCGCCCTCCGAGAGCGCATCGAGCGGCAGACCGGCCACCTGGCCGGCGATGGAGGCGTTCAGCCGCGCGGCGGCCTTGCCGGTGGGCGCGGCGAGGCGGATGCGCAGCGGCGTCTCGCCGCGCCCCATCGCCAGCCCCTGGAGCAGCGCCAGCAGACGCACCACGGTGGTGGTCTTGCCCGTCCCCGGTCCGCCGGTGATGACGGCGAATGTATTGCGCGCGGCCAGTGCGCAGGCGATCTTCTGCCAGGGGTCGAGCCGGGCGCCGGACTCGGCGGGGAACAGCCGGTCCAGCAGATCCCTGACCCGGTCCAGGGGCAGATCCACGACCGTCGCGAGACGCCGCTCGATTCCGGAGCGGATCCGTTGCTCGTCCAGCCAGTAGCGGCGCAGATAGAGCAGGGGCCGATCCGGCGTGCCCTGCAGAACCAGGGGTGGGGGTTCGTCCATGTCCCCCGTTTCGTCCGTCTGGAGCGGGTCGGGCATGTACTGGATCGCCGGGCTGGCCGAGAGCCGGGCCAACCAGTCCCGGATCCGCAGCGTCGCCAGCAGTCCCGAGAGGGCGCGGCGGGCCTCGCCGGCCTCCACCGAGTCGGTGCGCGGTCCGCCGAGCACCAGGTCGGGCCGCTGCAGGGTGCCCACCAGATCGAGGCACACATGACCGTGCGCGTTGCGCTCGCTGGTCAGGGCGACCGCGAGCAGCACGGCCGGATCCGTCTCGCCGCCCCGGTCGTGGACGAATCGGGCCAGCGCCAGGTCGAGCGCGCGCATGCCGCCGGCGTCCACCCAGGTCTCGAGGCGCTCGAAGAGATCCTCCGCGTTCATGACCCCGTCCCTTTCGGCGTTCCCGCCCTCGCGGTCTAATGTCTCCTTATCGGTCTGCATCGCTGCCCCCTTCGGTTGCCCGGCCCCCGGCGAAGAGCGCGTCCAGCGTCTCGATCGCCTCGCGGCCGGGGCGGTCCATGTAGAGCCCCTGACTGGGGTTCTCGGTGCCGCGCAGGAAGACGTAGATGGCCCCGCCGACGTGGCGCTCGTAGTCGTAGCCCGGCAGCCGCGCCTTCAGCTGGCGGTGCAGGGCCAGCAGATAGAGCAGGTACTGGAGGTCGTAGCGCTCCTCGAGGATGGCCGCGCGCATGGCCTCGGTGCCGTAGTCCGCGTCGGTGTCGCCCAGCTTGTTCGACTTCCAGTCCGCCAGGTAGTAGCGCCCACGGTGCTCGAAGACCAGATCGACGAATCCCTTGAGCATGCCGTTCAGCCGATGCGGCGCCAGGGCGGGACGGGGAATCCCGGGATGGATGTGGTCGAGCGCCAGACGGTCGATGCGCCGGGTATCCACGCCCAGGCTCGGCAGCCAGAACTCCATCTCGACCTGCATCCGCTCGGGTTCCAGGTCGCGCAGGGCCAGTTCGGGCGGATCGGCCGGATCTGGGGCCAGATCCCGCAGCCTCCAGGTGCGTCCGAGCAGGTCGCTCAGCCAGGCGTCGAGCGGGTCGATCCAGCGTTCCAGGTCGCGCAGATTGCAGCGTCGGCCGAGCATCTCGCGGCGCAGCGCGTCCGATTCGGCCGCCGCGGCATAGCCCCTGAGGAGGCGTCCGTCCGCCGTCCGGGCGCGCTGGTCCGCGGCCCATTCGAGGATACCGTGGAGGAAGGTTCCGTAGCGTCCGCCCGCCGGGAGGTCGTGCAGCCGGCCGCGCGAGGGTCCGGTCTCGGCCGGGTCCCGCGTGGGGGCGGCCGGTCCGCTCGCGTTCGCGGATTCCTCCTGCGCGGTCTCCTGCTCGGCGGTCTCGGCCGAGAGCGTCGGGTCCGATCCCGTCTCGGCCCCGGCGCCGCGTCTCAGCGCCGAATAGCTGGCGATCCACCAGGGCTGGAGCCGGATCTCGGGGGCCGGTCTGGCCCGGTCCAGCGTCCGGACGTCCTCGGGCTGCAGGGGGATGGCGAGCGCCGTCGGGACCGGCTCGATGCGGATGTCCTTGCACTTGCCTTTCAATTCTCCCAGCGCCTCCCAGACCGCCTGCGGATCCTCGAAGACGGCCCCGCCGCCGAGCAGGTGTCCGATCGCCGACTTCTCCAGCTGGGGCCGTCTGGAGCGTCCGCTCTTGAGCGGGGCGATGCCGGCCCAGATCGCGTGGCGGGCGCGGGTGAAGGCGACGTAGAGCAGACGCATGTCCTCGCTCAGACGCGCCTCGTCGGCCGCCTGCCATGCCTCGGCGAATCCGCTCTTGGCGGCGATCTCCAGATAGGTCTGGCCATCATGGCGGTAGGGCACCTGATGCCGCCTGCCGTCCACCTCCTTCCAGCCGCAGATGAAGGGCAGCAGCACCAGCGGGTACTCGAGCCCCTTGGATTTATGGATGGTGACGACCTGGATCAGCTCGGCGTCGCTCTCCAGGCGCAGGATCTGTTCGCTGTCCGAGGACCCGAGCTGCTCGGCGAGATGGCGGATCAGGGCCTGCTCGCCGTCGATCGCCGTGGCCGCCGACTGGAGCCATTCGGCCAGATGCAGCAGATTGGTGAGGATGCGCTCGCCGTCGGCGCGTCCGACCAGGCGGGCCGGCAGGTCCAGGTCCTGCATCAGACGGTGGAGCATGGCGAGCACGCCCTGGCGGCGCCAGATACGCTGGTAGAGACCGAAACGCTCGACCTGCTCCTCCCATTCGAGCTCGTCGTCCTGGAGTCGCGCCAGCTCGGCGAGCGGGACCGCGAGGGTGTTGGTGCCGAGCGCGGCTCGCACCAGCCCCTCGTCCCCGGGCGCGGCGCAGGCGCGCAGCCAGTGCAGAAGGTCGGCCGCCTCACGGGTCTCGAGCACCGAGTCGCGGTCGGAGAGATAGACGCTCGGCACCTGGCGCTCGGCCAGCGCCTCGCGCATCAGGGCCGCCTCCTGGCCGGTGCGGACCAGGATGGCGATGTCCCTGGGTCTCAGCGGCTCGAATCCGCCCTCACCGGCGAAACCTGCCTGGCCCCGGCGCGCCGCGCTCAGCCAGTCGACGATCCGGGTCGCCGCGGTCTCGGCCATCGTCCGGCGATAGGTCTCCGGCGAGACCGGGTCCTCGCCCGCGTCCAGGGTCCAGAAGGTGAGCGCGGGAGGCTCCGACCCATCCAGCCTGAGACGCTCCGGGCGGCCCTTGGCCAGGACCGGCTCGAAGGGGATGGGGTTTTCGCCGGTCTCGTTCCTGAAGCGAAAGGCGCCCCGATCCCAGCTCTTTTCGGCATGTTTGAAGAGTTGGTTGCAGGCAGCGACCAGCGGCTTGGTGGCGCGGTAGTTGGTGTCCAGGCTGTCGTGGCGACCCTCGGTGGCCGAGCGGGCCGCCAGATAGGCGTGGATGTCGGCCCCGCGGAAGCCGTAGATGGCCTGCTTGGGATCTCCGATCATCACCAGTGCGCTGCCTGGATGGGGCTTGGCGACCCGATAGATGCGGTCGAAGATGCGGTACTGGATGGGGTCCGTGTCCTGGAACTCGTCGATGAGCGCCACCGGGAACTGGCGGCGGATGGTCTCCGCCAGGTGGGCCGCACGGTCGCCGCCGAGGTCCGGGTCCAGGGCGGAGTCGAGCTGGCGCAGCAGGTCGTCGAACCCCATCTCGGCGCGGCGCCGCAGGCGTCGGTCCAGCTCGCGGCGCACCCAGGCCGCGGCGTGCGCGAGCAGACAGGGCTTCAGCGGCGGTTCGGGCGGGTCCGGCGGGACCGGGCGCGCGCCGTCGGCCGCCGTCCAGTCGGCGATCGCCTGAAAGGCAGCATGCACGGGTTCGGTGCGAACCTTGGCGGTCTTCTTGAAGGAGAAGGCGCCCTGGGCGAAGTTCTTGAGCTTGCCGGGTGCCTGGGCGCCCTCTGACCAGTCGGCGACGGACCGGAGCAGCTGGTCGAATTTGTCCGGCTTGGCGCTGTCGTGCGAGGTGCCGTTGAGATGCGGCCGCAGGTCGCGCAGCAGCGACTCAAGACCGGCCCGGTCCGCCCGCCAGGCCGCGCGCGCCCGATCCTCCAGTGCATGCAGCTCGGTCTCGAGCTCTGCGCATTCGGCCTCGATCGCCCGTCGCTCGGCGGACCAGGCCAGGTGCGCGGACAGGGGCGCATCCAGCGAAGC
This sequence comes from Imhoffiella purpurea, assembly GCF_000585215.1. Lineage (GTDB taxonomy): Bacteria > Pseudomonadota > Gammaproteobacteria > Chromatiales > Chromatiaceae > Imhoffiella > Imhoffiella purpurea. Next base: position 51,172 of record NZ_AONC01000006.1, read on the forward strand.
GCAGATCAGCGGCTCGCCCTTGTAGGTGAATCCGGAATCGCGCCGCCGGATCCATTCCGAGAGCTCGCGGCCCAGGGCCTCGGGCGACCCCGCGACCTCCAGCACGGCCTCCGCCCGGTCCGGTTCGAGCGGATAGAAATGGGCGCGCCAATAGTCCCTCAGCACCTCAGCCACCAGATCGGACTGGTCGGTGACCAGCTCGCGGTCGAACAGACCCCGGGTGTCGAAGGCGTGCTCCGCGAGCATGCGGTTGCACCAGCCGTGGATGGTCGAGATGACCGCCTCGTCCATGGCCTCGGCGGCAAGCCGCAGACGGCGCGCGCATCCGGGCCATGCCTCCGGTGGGTAGGCGGCCCGCAGCTCCCTCATGGGGTCGCGGCCCGAGGGGGGCTTCCCCCTGTCCTCGTCCCTCGACTCGAAGAGCGCCGACGCCTCGACCAGACGCGCGCGGATGCGGTCGCGCAGCTCCTGGGTCGCGGCCTCGGTGAAGGTCAGCACCAGGATGTCCGAGGGCGTCAGATCGCGCCCGAAGCGGGTCTCGTGTCCCAGGACCAGACGGGTGTAGAGGAGCGCCAGGGTGAAGGTCTTGCCGGTCCCGGCGCTGGCCTCGATGAGACGGCTTCCCTCGAAAGGGAAACGGAGCGGTTCGAGTGTCCGGCTCATGTCGGATTCACCTCCGTGCGGGTCGCCGGATCCAGGCTCGGGTGCTCGAAGAGCGGCCGGTAGAGCCGGTCGATCAGCGTCTCGAATATCGGGCCGGCGGAGAGCCGGCCGTAGTTCGGCCAAAAGCGCGCATAGCCCGGGTGGTCGTCGATTTCTCCGGCCTGGTTGAAGCCACCCTCGTAGACGGCCGTAGGGTTCGCGGATTTGCCCTCCTGCGAGCGGAGCAGGGCGAAGCCCGTCCGGCAGGCGAGCGGTTGGAGTGTCGTCATGCCCTGGAGATAGGCGTCGAGCAGGTCCTCCAGCAGCGCGCGCGCGGTCTCGACCGGTAGCGGGTCCAGGGCCAGGTCGGTCTCGGGTCCCAGCAGCCGGGTGACGACCGGGCCCTCGAGCTGGGCGGCGAGATGCGTTGGCCAGTGGCGCACCAGATGGTGCCACTTGAGGTCGTCGCCGGCGTGGAGCCGGCTGGCCTGGAGCTGGACCAGGATGCAGCGTCCGTCCGCGTTCCGGCGCAGGTCGTCGAGGCTGTCCTCGAGCCGGATCCCGGGCCGTTCGAGCAGCAGTCGCCTGGACGGACAGGGCTCCGGATAGTCCCTCAGCAGCGCCTGATAGCGGGCGACCGGGTCGCGCAGATGCTCGGTCAGCGACTGGATCCAGGCCGCGTCGAAGGGCGGCAGGGGCAGATGGCCGGCGCGGGCCAGGCGCCCCATGTCCCGCTCCAGGGCGGTCTCGACAGGGATGTCCGGATCCCGGTGCAGACGGCTCGCGACCGACTGGATCAGGCGGTTCTGCAGGTCCCAGTTCTGCAGGGCCGTCAGCGCGAAGGTCTCCTCGTCCTCGGCGCCCTCGCCGGGCTCGGTGAAATGGAGCGCGAGCCTTTGTCGATAGAAACTCGCGACCGGATGGCGCAGGAAGCGCCCCAGCGTCTGCAGCCGGACGGGCGCGTCCAGGATTGGCGTATCGAGGCTGGGCGGCGGCTCGATGTCGGATGGACGCTCCTCGTGGACCAGACGCCATTCGCCGGCATAGGTGAAGAGCCTCGGATCCCGCCCGGGCTCGAAATAGCGCCGGCTGAAGGGCTGAAGCGGATGCTCGGTGGTGAGCGCCTCCAGCAGGTCCTCTCCGCTGCCGCCGGGCGTGCGCCAGGCGGCGGCGATGTGGTCGCGCAGCTGCCCGACCAGCACCGAGGGCGGTCTGACCGAGTTGTCCCGGATGCTGCGTCCGACCCAGCCGATGACCAGGCGCTCGCGCGCCGAGAGCAGCGCCTCGAGGAAGAGATAGCGGTCGTCCTCGCGGCGCGAGCGGTCGCCGGGGCGGTAGTCGTCGGCCATGAGGTCGAAGTCGGCCGGCCGCCGGCTGCGCGGATAGTCGCCGTCGTTCATCCCCAGCAGCCAGATGTGGCGGAAGGGGATGGCGCGCATCGGCATGAGGGTGGCGAAGTTGATCGCGCCGGCGAGGAAGCGCTGGCTCAGCGCGGGCTGGTCGATCTCGCCCAGCAGTGCCTCGCGTACCACCTCGAGCGGCAGGTCCTCTCCGGTCGCCCCGCCTTGGCGGCAGGCGTCCTCCCAGTGCTCGAGCGCCTGCTGGACCTGGGCGATGGCCAGCGCATCCGGGTCGCCCGTCTCGGCGAAGGCGTCGGCGAGCAGCCGGCCGATCAGCGCGGCCCATTCGGCGGGCCGACGCGCCTGCTGCAGCTCGGTCCAATAGTGCTCCAGGGTCTCCAGGAGCCGGCTCAGCGGGCCCAGCAGGGCCGCCTCCAGACCGCCGATCTCGTCGTAGGGCTCCACGCCGCGCCAGGGTCCGGCCCCGGCGCTGGCGAACCCGAGCAGCATGCGTGCGAGGCCGAAGCGCCAGCTGTTCTGCTCCAGTCCCTCCGGCAGGTCGAGCGCGGCACGCTGGCGGGCGTCCAGGCCCCAGCGGATGTTGGCGCCCGCGACCCAGGCGCGCAGCCGCGGCAGGTCGGACTCCTCGATGCAGAAACGGGCGCGCAGGGCCGGGATGTCGAGCAGGTCGAGCAGCTCGCTCACGGCGAACCGCGAGCCGGGCAGTCTGAGCAATGTCTCCAGTCCGATCAGCAGCGGGTTGCGGTGGCGCAGACCCTGGTCCGAGATGTGGAAGGGGACGAAGCGCGGATCGCCCGGCTCCAGCCGGCCGAAGACGGCCTGGATGTGGGGCGCATAGGTGTCGATGTTCGGCACCATGACCAGCACCTCGCGCGGCTGCAGCGGCCGGCCGGTGCGGGCGGAGCGCTCGAAGGCGTCGAGCAGCTGGTCCTGGAGGATCTCCATCTCGCGCTGCGGGCCGTGGGCGACCAGGAACTCCAGGCTGCGGTCCGCGTCCGGGTCGATCCGGGTGTCCGACTCCCGGCGCTCCTGCAGCGGACGCAGATCCAGGATGTCGCCCTGCAGCTGGCGAAGCAGGCTCGATTCGCCGGGGGATTCGAAGAGATCGATCTCCAGGCTCTGGGCGCGGAAGTGCGATTCGTAGGACTCGCGCCGGTCGTGCTCGTCGAGCAGACGGATGTAGTCGCGGCCCTGCTTGCCCCAGGCGGCGAGCAGCGGATGGCCGTGCAGATGCAGCAGATCTTCGTCCAGGTCCTCGGGCACCTTGCGCGCCGCGCTGCGGCGGTAGGCGCGGCGGAACAGCTCGCGTCCCTCGACGATGTCGCCCCAGTAGTGCCGGCTCGGGTTGTGCACGAAGAGCATCACCTGCGAGCGTCCGGCGATCGCCTCCAGTACCTCGAGCGATTGGCGCGGCATCGAGGAGACGCCGAAGAGGATGACCCGGCGCGGCAGCCGTTCGCCGTCGCCTGGATCCTCGAAGCTGGGCGCGGCCTCGAGAAAGCGGAGATGGACGGCGGCGCGGCTGGCGCGGTCGAAGGGGCCGTCGCCGAGATCCGGGTCCGAGGCGATGTCGTCCCTCAGCGCGCGCCAGAGCGCCGGCTGCCAGCGCTGGGCCGGGTCGATCGCGGGGCGCTCGCCGTTCGGGCGGATGAGGATGTCCTGGCCCCGCTCCCAGGCGTCCAGCCAGTCGGCGCGGTAGACCTGATACTGGTCGAACAGATCGGCGAGGCGCGCGGCCAGCTGATGGCGACGGCGCGCGTCCTCGTCGCCGTCGAGGAAGCCGGTCAGCGGCGCCTGCCAGCCGCCGTCCGGGTCGAGCGTCCCGAGCAGCCGGTAGAGCCGCCAGGTCAGGGGCCTCTTGTCGAAGGGCGAGCTGTCCGGAAGATCGCCGAGGACGGCGCGATAGGCCTCCCAGACGAAGCGTCCCGGCAGCATGATCCGCATCGCCGCGGCGATGCCGCAGCCGCCAGTTTCATCCTCGCTCGGGTCCGCGGCCAGCGCCAGCCTCAGCCACTGGGCGATACCGTTGCTCTGGACCAGTACCAGCTCGTCCTCCAGCGGTGCGAGCGGATAGCGCTTCATCCAGGTGACCATGAGGCTGCGCAGCAGCTCCAGGCGGTTGCCCTGGATCAGCATGAATCCGGTCGGCCACTCGTCCGTTCGCAGCGACATGCGGGTCTCCTCGCGTCAAGGACGCCGCTGGTCGAGCATCCCCTGCTCGAGGACGAAATCGACGACCGCGTCGAGTCCCTCGCCCGACTTGAGGTTGGTGAAGACGAAGGGGCGCTCGCCGCGCATGCGCCGCGAGTCCCGCTCCATGACCTCCAGAGAGGCGCCGACATGGGGCGCGAGGTCGATCTTGTTGATGACCAGCAGGTCCGAGCGGGTGATGCCCGGGCCGCCCTTGCGCGGGATCTTCTCGCCCTCTGCCACGTCGATGACGTAAAGGGTCAGATCGGCCAGCTCGGGGCTGAAGGTGGCGCTCAGGTTGTCGCCGCCGCTCTCGACGAACACCAGATCCAGGTCGGGGAAGCGCCGCTGCAGGTCCTCCACCGCGGCCAGGTTCATGGAGGCGTCCTCGCGGATGGCGGTGTGCGGACAGCCGCCGGTTTCGACGCCGAGGATGCGCTCTGCCGGGAGCGCCTGGCTGCGGATCAGGAACTCGGCGTCCTCGCGGGTGTAGATGTCGTTGGTGACCACCGCGATCTGGTAGCGGTCGCGCAGACGCTTGCAGAGCAGGTCGAGCAGGGCGGTCTTGCCGGAGCCCACCGGGCCTCCGACACCGACGCGCAGGGGGGACTGACTCATTTGATGCTCCTCGGGCGGAGAACGGCCGTCTCCGCGCCATGGCTGGGTGATGGCGTTCGCGACGCTTCGCCGACGTTGCCGGCTAATGTACATGGTGGAAGGCCAACTCGATATCTTCTAGATCGCCGCGCAAGCGTTGTGCCTCTCTGTACCTTTGGGCAGGTAACGGTTCGGGTCCGGGGCGGGCGCGATGTCCATCACGCCTCCCACTCCACGCAGGAACGCCTTTGAGATGTTTGGTTACACTAGCCTTCAAATCGGATTTCAACAATAAAATATTGATTTTTATATTTTTTATTGTTATTCGGAATAGCGGTCTAGCTTGCCTGTTCGAGCGCGCGCCACCTCTCCCGCGAGAGCCGATACAAGCAGTGCTCCCGAACCAGGCTTTCGGCGGGAACGGCCGGATGTTCGAAGGTGGCGGATTCCTCGACCATCCCGAGCCGCTCCATGACGTTCCTCGAACGTCGATTGCGAGCGGCGGTGAAAGAGACGATTTCGGAGAGTCCGATCCCTTCGAAGCCAACCTGCAAGGCTCCTTGGGCGGCCTCCGTTGCGAAGCCCTGTCCCCAATACGCATGCGCAAGCCGCCACCCGATCTCGACGCAGGGTGAGAAGGGCAGCTCTGGAATGGGTACGTGCAGCCCCACGAATCCGATGAATTCTCCGCTTCCCTTGATTTCCGTCGCCCAGAACCCCCAGCCGCGCTCGGCGATCAGCGCCTCACAGCGATCAGCTATGGCATCGCTCTCGGATCGATCGAGAGACGATGGAAAGAATTCCATGACCCGTGGGTCGGCGTTGACCGCGGCGAAGGGCGCCCTGTCTTTCGGTTGCCACTGGCGGAGGCGGAGTCGAGGCGTTTCGAATTCGATTGGGGTGATCATCGTGGATAATATATCCGTTCCTTTTCCGCGTTCCTTTTCCGCGTTCCTTATTCCGGGTGTTGTCGGAGTTGGCACGAATTCCTTCGCGCCCCCCAGCCGTCACCGCTGTGTGATATGTCCTCAAGAATCCTAATGCCGTAGCTGAAGAGTCGGCCCCGGGTGTGCTAGTCTCCTTTCGAGATCAGTGAATTCGAACGCTGTCAAGCGTCTGATCGCAGTATCCTGTGTTTCCTCAAAGGATGCGCACCGCAGGGCGGGGCTTCGATGTTCGAAGGCGCCCGTTCTCGCAACCGACGATGAATTCCGCCTCGTGGGGTTCCTAACCCTCGGGGTTTTTTGTCTTGGGCGTCACCTACGTCCACGCGAGGAGCTTCGCCATGACCCGATCGGAAGCCGCCAGAAATATCTTGAATATGCGGGCGTTTCGCCGCCAAGTGACGGCCTCGCCAGAGGCTGCGCGCCAAGCCCTCAAGGATGCCGGGATCATGACCGAGGAGGGGCGGATTGCCGCGCCCTACAAGGCGCTCTTCGAGCGTGAAACCAGCAAGTGTACCGAAGAAACCCAAGCATAGTCTTCGGGTTTCATGCGACGACGGCCGAGACGGCCAGAGCGCTCGTCGAGCGTCCTGAGACCCCATTCAGGCCCAGCGAGAACGATTACGATTGGCTGGGATATGGGATGTACTTTTGGGAGAACAGCGTTCATCGCGCCGAGCGGTTTGCGAAGGATCTCCGGATTCGGGATGCCGTGGTGGTCGGGGCGGCGCTCGACTTGGGACATTGCCTGGATCTGACGGACAGCGAGGCGCTCGCCTATCTGGCGAGTGCCTATCAGGTCCTCAGGGCCACGCTGGGTAAGGTCGGCATACCTTTGCCGGAGAACAGGTCTCCCAAATCCTGTACCAGCGGCGACCTTCTGCTTCGCAAGCTCGACTGTGCGGTGATCAACTTTCTCCATTCGCAACGCGACAGAGCTTGGCGTGACCGCGTGGCCGACGGACACGAGCCGGAAGAGCCGCCCTACGATTCGGTTCGCGGCGTCTTCTGGGAGGGCGACGATCTTTACCCGGGAGCTGGTTTCAAGGAGAAGAACCACATCCAGCTTTGCATCCGCAATCCGAACTGCATCAAGGGATTCTTCTATCCGAGGAACAGTGTGCAGTGGCCCCTGCCTGAAAATGCCTCGCTAGAGCGGTAGCCGTTGGGCGATATCCCGCCGGAGACGCCCTCGTTCCTGACTCTCCTCTCCCGTTCCGCAAAGCCCCATCACCAGACCTCGAGCCGACTGGCGAAGAGATCGAGTCCGGGGATGCGGACCTCGTCCCTGGCGGTTTCGAGCTACTGGGCGCGCCAGGTCCCGTCGCCCGGAATGGTCGCGCGCTTGATCTTGTCCTCAATGTCCACCGGCCATGCTTGCTGGGTCTCCAGACCATCCTCGTCGAGAGCGGCGGTTCGGCTCAGGACCGGAACAACCGGGTGTACTGGGTCTCGTGCAGGCTGCTGGCGATGGCGAGCGCGGGCGCGCCGGCGCCGATCTCCGCGTCCTCGACGGCGAGCGCACGGTCGATGGCGCGCGGGACGGACTGGATCAGCCGGGCGAGCGTCCGCTGGCCCTGGGTCTGGCCGAGCGGGACGATCTTGACGGCGGCGATCACCAGATTCTCCAGCCAGCTCCAGGCATAGGCGAGCAGCGTGCGGCGCGGGTCGATGTCCCAGCGGGCGGCAGCGTAGGCGAAGCCGGCCGCCTGGGCCCGGGCGATCGCCGGCTTGCGGTCCGCGGCGCCCTCCACCTCCAGAGACACCAGCAGGTCGGCCAGGGCGCGGCCCCGGTTGGATTCCTCGTCGCGCAGCTCGCGGGTCTCGCGGCTGGCGAGCAGCAGGTCGGTCCAGTCCGTCATGGCGCAATCGTCGCTCGCGAGCGCCGCGGCGTGCAGCCGGGCGACCAGCGGCAGGTCGAGTCTGGCCATCTGGTTGCGCAGTTGGTCCCCCAGCCATCCTTCCAGGTCGGCCGGGCTGCGTACCCAGCCGCATTCGACGGCCCACTCGATCCCCTGCGAATAGCTGAACGCGCCGGTCGGCAGTGTCGGACTCGCCAGGTGCAGCAGCCGCAGCAGGGTCAGGTCAGCCATCATGATGATGCCGATGGTCGTGCGCATGATGGCCGGCCCCGTAGGCCCCTGGCTCGGGCTCGAAGGGCGCCTGCTCCAGTCCGACCTCGAGCCCCAGTCCGCGCAGCATGGCGTCCAGGACGTGGTCGTGCGGGTAGCTCAGACGTCCCGGTCCGATCTGCAGGGCGACGTGACGGTTGCCCAGGTGATAGCAGGCTCGGGCGAACAGCAGGGGATCGTCGCAGCGCACGCAGGACAGGGCCTCGTCTCCGGCGCGGACGCGAACTGCCAGTCCGTCCTCCGAGATCAGAGAGTCGCCGTCGCGCAGGCAGATTCCCCGTTCGAGGAAGATGCCGGCCTCGCGGCCGTCGTCGAGCAGGACGCGCAGCCGGCTGCGAATCCTTTGGTCGTAGGTGAGGGTCAATGAGACGCCGGTGTCGACGGCCTGGTCTGACTTGCGTGTGAGACGGATCATGGATATCCGGAGTGGTTGAATGTCTTGGACCCCTATGGTCCGCGTCCGGGGGGCGATTGCCAAGTGGTTCCATGCTCCAGATTTCGATCGCCATCTGTTTTCTAGGTATGGCGCCGAGTCGCGGTTATGCTTCGCGCCCCGGTCTAGGCGTTTGGGCCGGCATCTCCATTCCAATTTCACGATTCAAGAGGCAATCACATGTCCAATCTGGTGCTCGAGGACATCCTGAGACGTCTGCGCGAGACGCAGCGGGAGTTCGATCGGGAGCGCGATCGCATGCTCGAAGAGGGGCGCGATCGCTTCCGCTACGAACTGCGGCGCGGCAAGGTCGTCTTCGAGCGCAACGTGCGGCGTTTGCATCGGCAGCGGCGCATCGGCCTGTGGCGTTATATCAGGGATGCGCCGATCGCCTTCATCCTGACCGCACCCGTCATCTACGGCATGATCCTGCCCTTCGCGATCCTGGACCTGTCGATCACCCTCTATCAGAACGTCTGCTTCCGGGTCTACGGCATCCCCCTGGTCAGGCGCTCGGACTATCTGATCATCGACCGTCACCGCCTGCCCTATCTCAACCTGATCGAGAAGCTCAACTGCGTCTACTGCGGATACGGCAATCAGGTCCTGGAGTACGCCCGCGAGGTCTCCGCCCGCACCGAGCAGTTCTGGTGTCCCATCAAGCATGCCCGGCGCACCATGGATCCCCATCCGCGCACGCCCCATTTCGTCGATTACGGCGATGCCGACGGCTATCGCGAGGCCCTGCCGAGTCTGCGCAAGCAATGGCAGGAAGAGCCTGTGCTGCAGTCGTGAGAGGCAGCTTCCAGCCTTCAGCTGCCAGCCTCCAGCCATACAATCTCGCTGGCAGCGGGTAGCTCAGAACAGAAAATACCGCTGCGCCATCGGCAGGACGGTCGCCGGTTCGCAGACCAGCAGCTCGCCGTCGGCGCGGACCTGGTAGGTCTGGGGATCGACCTCGATCCGGGGCAGGTAGTCGTTCAGCACCATGTCCTTCTTCTTGAGGTCTCGGCAGCCCTTGACGACGCCGATCCGGCTCTGCAGACCGATGGCGTCCTGCACGCCGGTCGCCACGGCCGACTGCGACAGGAAGGTCATGCGGGTCGCCGTGCGCGCGCCGCCGAGCGCGCCGAACATGGGCCGGTAGTGCACCGGCTGAGGCGTCGGGATGGAGGCGTTGGGATCCCCCATGGGCGCGCCCACGATCATGCCGCCCTTGATGATGAGGCTCGGCTTGGCGCCGAAGAAGGCCGGCTTCCAGAGCACCAGGTCGGCGAGCTTGCCGACCTCGACCGAGCCGACCTCGTGGGCGATGCCGTGGGCGATGGCCGGGTTGATGCTGTATTTGGCGATGTAGCGCCGGGCGCGCAGGTTGTCGTGCTCGGCCGGGTCGCCCTTCAGGCTGCCGCGCTGGACCTTCATCTTGTGGGCGGTCTGCCAGGTGCGGGTGATGACCTCGCCGACCCGGCCCATGGCCTGCGAATCGGATGCGATCATCGAGAAGGCACCCAGGTCGTGGAGGATGTCCTCGGCGGCGATGGTCTCGCGGCGGATGCGCGACTCGGCGAAGGCCACGTCCTCGGCGATGCTCGGGTCCAGGTGATGGCAGACCATGAGCATGTCCAGGTGCTCGTCGACCGTGTTGACCGTATAGGGTCGGGTCGGATTGGTCGAGGAGGGCAGGACGTTGGGCTCGCCGCAGGCCTTGATGATGTCCGGTGCATGGCCGCCGCCGGCGCCTTCGGTGTGGTAGGTGTGGATGGTGCGGCCCTTGAAGGCGGCCATGCTGTGCTCGACGAAGCCGGACTCGTTGAGGGTGTCGGTGTGGATGGCGACCTGGACGTCCATCCGCTCGGCGACGTCGAGACAGCAGTCGATGGCGGCCGGCGTGGTGCCCCAGTCCTCGTGCAGCTTGAGCCCGATGGCACCGGCGCGGACCTGTTCCTCCAGCGCTTGCGGCAGACTGGCGTTGCCTTTGCCGAGAAAGCCCAGGTTCATGGGCAGGGCGTCGGCGGCCTGGAGCATGCGGTGGATGTTCCATGGGCCCGGCGTGCAGGTGGTGGCGTTGGTGCCGGTCGCGGGACCCGTGCCGCCGCCGAGCATGGTGGTGACGCCGGACATGAGGGCGTCCTCGACCTGCTGCGGACAGATGAAATGGATGTGCGAGTCGATTCCGCCCGGCGTGAGGATCTGGCCCTCACCGGCGATGGCCTCGGTGCCCGGACCGATGACGATGTCGACCCCGGCCTGGGTGTCCGGATTGCCGGCCTTGCCGATCCCGGTGATGCGTCCGTTCTTGATGCCGATGTCGGCCTTGACCACGCCCCAATGGTCGAGGATGAGTGCGTTGGTGATGACGACGTCGACCACCTCGTCCGCGATCCGCTGGGACTGTCCCATGCCGTCGCGGATGACCTTGCCGCCGCCGAACTTGACCTCGTCCCCATAGACCGTGTAATCGCGCTCGACCTGGATCCAGAGATCCGAATCCGCGAGCCGCACCCGGTCGCCCGTCGTCGGGCCGTACATCTCCGCATAGGCCTGCCGGCCGATCTTTGCCATTGCTCAGTGTCCAGATTTGCGTTGATAGAGGGGTTGTCGATCAGCCCGCCCGCTCGGCGGGCTTGGGTCAGCAGACATCGAAACGCCTGCGTTGCAGCCCTTGCTCGGTCTCTCGAGTCTGAGGTCGGCGTAGATGCGATCCAGGCTGGATGCGTGTTGGTCGCGAATCGCGCGAACCTCGTCCAGGATGCGGCTACTCATGTTCATCTCCGATCAGTGATGAATGGACCCGTACCGGATCCGCGTCACTTCCAACCTGCTCCGCTCCTCCATGAGGACGACCATCCTTCTCCCGAAACTGCGGCACTCAAAGGTGCGCCGAAGAACTGCCGGAGCAGCGACAGCACGACATCCAGCTCGATCGGCTCCAGTGCGTTCTTTCCGAGGAAGGCGCGCCATTGGATCTGTTTCTGGCCGTCCGACGCGAATTCCTCCGACAAACCGAAGGGCATGCCGGCAGGGATCGGCGTGGCCCGTCGGTCGAATGTCGCTCGGATCGCCTGGGTCAAGATGGCACCCTCGAACTCCGAATGGGTCGCCAGTACCCAGAGATCGAAATAGTCCTTCATGCGACTGTTGGCGATGCCGAGGGACGTCAGCGCCTCCAGCTTCTCGGCGATGACCGTGTAGCGCGGGTAGGCTCGAAGCCGAGGGGCGGGCAGATCCGGCAGCATGGTCGGATAGTCGACCAGTTCGGGGGGCGGGGTAACCGCGTCGCCAAAACCCACGTCGATCTGCACCGGGCAGCGGGCGCCGGCGAGCCGCCCAACCAGGGTAATGCGGATGCCTCCGTAGTTGGCCTCCTTGCGGATCTCGCTGGCCGAGACCGTTTCGGGCTGAAAGCGGATGCCGTCGTCGGGTTCGCCAGGGAGGGTGCAGAGCTCGGTGAAGAGGGTCTCCAGGGCCGAGACCTCGGCGGAACCAAAACCCAGCAGGTCGGCATCGCGCGTCGGGCGATGGGGAATGTCGAACCAGAGATCGAACAGCAGGGCGCCCTTGAGCAGGAAACGCTCGGCATGTGCCGAGGAACCCAGGCGGTACAGAAGCCGCTCCAGTGCGTACCGAGTCAGGATCAGGTTGAAGTCCTGGCCCTCGGCCTTCGCCTTCTTCAGCAGACGGGCTCGGATCGATGCGCCGATGTCGGGTCCACTCATGCCAGGCTCTCCAGGTACGGCCGCATGACGTTGGCAACCCGATTCAGCCGGGCATAGCGCCACAGTTCGTCGATGCTCGCGCGACGGCTGCCCCCTGGCTGACCCAGGGTCTCCTTCAGCGCCTCCAACGCGACATCCAGACCAATCTTGTTGCGGTATTTGAAGCAGTCCGCCACGGTTCGAGCCACGTTCGTGATTCGCACGGGCACACCCTCGATCTCGTATTCATCGACCCCCTCGGTCATGCCCGCCTCCGAGAGGCGCACGATACGCAGCGGGGGATAGTCCGGTCTCGGGGCACGCGACTGGCCCGGGACGCCAAGCCAAACCTCGAAGGGAGCCTGGGTCGTCAGCTCATGGAAACGCAGCGCCGACAGGAGACAAACAAGGCTCCGCGGATGCTTGCGAGCGACCTCGGCCAAGGCCGAGTGCTCCGACACCGGCCGATCCGGCAGCGCATACAGCCCACGTCCGACCCGCTCCAGGCGACCCTGACGGACCAGCCGCGTCAGGGATACCCTCGGCAGACCATGAGCATCCAGATCGATAGGGCGGATGAGTCCCCGGTCCTGGGCAAGGGCAAGGATGGAATCCTGGGTGGTCATACTGGGAGAGTGTTCCGATTCTGATATAGATATCTATATTTTATGACATTTTGGAACATCTGCCGGTGACGATCATCTGTACTTGGCTCACATGACTACAAATGACCCATCACCTTGGCGTTGAAGCCGTAGACCTCGCGGTCACCGGCATAGGTGACGAGCTCGACGTCTCGGCCCTGGCCCGGCTCGAAGCGGACCGCCGTGCCCGCCGGGATGTTGAGCCGGTAGCCGCGCGCCTTCTCGCGGTCGAAGCGGAGTGCCGGGTTGGTCTCGTAGAAGTGATAGTGCGAGCCGACCTGGATCGGCCGGTCGCCGCTGTTCTCGACGCGCAGCATGATGGTGTCGCGTCCGGCGTTGATCTCGATCTCGCCGGGTGCGGCCACGACTTCGCCTGGAATCATGGTTGTCTCCACTGGAACTGAATTCGGTTGATCCGCATGCGTCAGACGATCGGCTCGTGCACCGTGACCAGCTTGGTGCCGTCGGGGAAGGTCGCCTCGACCTGGACCTCGTGGATCATCTCGGGCACGCCCTCCATCACCTCATCCCGCGTCAGCAGGGTGCGCCCGTAGTCCATCAGCTCGGCGACGCTCCGGCCGTCGCGCGCGCCCTCCAGGATGGCGGCGCTGATGAAGGCCATGGCCTCCGGATAGTTGAGCTTGAGGCCCCTGTCCCTGCGCCGCTCGGCCAGCAGGGCGGCGGTGAAGAGCAGCAGCTTGTCTTTCTCGCGTGGGGTGAGTTCCATGGTCGATCCTCGTGCTGTGTCAGGTGGCCCAGATGCGCGGCGCCTGGGCCGGGCGGCCGAGCAGCGGCTGGCGAATGCCTGCCCAGATGGCGGTCAGTCGGTTGCGGACCCGGTCGCTGGCGAGCCCCAGTGCGCGCACGATCAGCAGGTCCTCGATGCGGGTGATGCCGATCAGGGTGTCCGGGTCCGGCACCAGGGTCTCTCGGGCCAGTCTCAGGACGTCGTTGTCGGCGCCGGTTGCGATCAGGGTTGCGGTGACGGGCATGCCGCGCAGACCGCTGGGGCCGTCCAGGTCGTTCGCATCCTCGATGTTCAGCCGATCCCAGAGCAGCGGACGTCCGTCGCGTTCGATGCGCAATTGTAGGCTGGCACGGCCGGGATCCAGCCGCTCTCCGTTGCTCGGCAGGCCCAGACACTGGATCTCCCAGCCGATGAAGCGGGCGTCTCCATGCAGCTCGACCCGGGTGCTCAGGTGCGCGTTGCATCCGGGGAAGAGGATGTTCTCCTGCGGCAGCCATTCGAGGCCGGCGTCCCGGATCCGCAGACGCTGATGCTGCTCGGCGCGGGGTCCCAGACTGCGGTAGAACTTGGCCGCGCCCGGCGTGGTGATCATGGCCGAGGATCCGGGGTCGAGATCCAGTTCCACCTCGAGCCGGTCGCCGCCGACCAGTCCGCCGGGCGGATGGAGCAGGTAGAGATGGCAGAGGTCGCCCTCCGGATAGAAGGGACGCTGGACCGTCAATGGACCGCGCGCACTCCGTTTGGCCAGTACGGTGCGTGCGCCGCGACGGGCGAATCCGAGCGAGAGTCGGGCCTCCCAGCCCATGGGGGCCGCGTCTGCTGCCTCGCTCGGATGGGTATCGATGCTGAGCGGATGGGTCACGGGCGTTGGTCGGTCTGTCGGGTGACGGGGATCGCTTGGCTCCGATGGTCTGCACAATTCCCGGAACGGTCAAGGGGGATGACGGGACCGGACCTGGGCGGCTCATGCCCGGATCGAGCCGGTTCCCGGCTGCCGCCGAGTCCGGATCAGCCGGATCAGCGCCAGGATCAGGAGTCCGCCCAGCAGCCAGACCAGTGCCGGTCCCACCGTCACCAGTGCCGTGAGCTCGGTCCGGCTCGGCAGACCGCTGAGGTTGAGCCCGATGCGCAGGAAGGCGGCCGCGGCCAGCGTCGCGAACAGCAGTCCGGTGAAGGTCGCGGTCCGTCCTGGGCGTCCGGACTCGGCCGCCAGGCCGAAGGCGCTCGGCAGCGCGCTGCCCCAGCCGAGCCCGGCGAGCGCATAGCCGCCGACCGCCGCGCCGAGTCCGTCGAGCGTCGTCAGGGCCAGGCCGGTCGCGCCGGCCAGACAGCCGGCGATGAAGACCCGGGGGGCGCCCCAGCGTGCGCCGAGCTTGCCGGCGGCGAAGACCAGCAGGCTGAAGGCGACCCAGAAGACGGGCATCAGCCAGGGCAGGGCGCTCGGGTCGACCTCGCGCAGATAGCGGGGGCCGGCGTTGATGAAGACGCCGATCTGGAAGGCGAGCGATGCCAGAAGCAGTGCCGGGATCCAGCCCCAGGCGGGCAGGGGGCGCGGCGGTTCGGTCTCGGGTGCCGGTTCGGCTGGGGCGCGGCGCTCGGCGACCAGGATGCCGGAGCAGACGGCGAGCAGGGTCAGGCTGGAGAGGGCGAATGGCAGGCGCGGATCCATCTCGGCCAGGAGGGTGCCCAGATAGGGCGAGACGGCCGCCGCCAGCCCCATCCCGATCAGCGCCAGGCCGGCCAGCCGGGGAACGGCCGGGGTGGCGGCATGACGGGCGAGCAGGGCGAACAGCGGCGAGCGCAGAGCGGCCGAGGCGATCACCCAGACGGCCGTGACGCCGAGAAAGAGCGCCGGACCCGCATCGGCTCCGGGCAGCAGCGGCAGGGCCAGGAAGGCCGCACAGGAGATGGCCGTGAAGCCCAGCACCCAGTGCCCGATCCGGGCGTAGAGCCGGAAGGCCCGGTCCGCCAGGAAGCCGACCGCCACGTCGAAGCAGGCGAAGAGCGCCTGGTCGGCGAGCAGGATCCAGCCGGTCCAGCTGCGGGCGATGCCGACCGACTCCAGCAGTCCGGGTAGATAGACCGCATAAACGGTCCAGGTGAGCAGCAGCAGGAACTGCAGGACACCGAGATAGATCGCGAGTCCGTTCGAGGAACCTGTCCGAGGCTGGGCATCTGGCATGGGAGGCTCCCTCGTCTGCGGGTGGTGTGTTCCGGGCCGGGTATCCGCCGGGTTGCCATTGCGGTCACGCCGCACATGATCGGTCGGATCGACCCGGATGGGCTCGCTGCGGAAGATGGGGATGCGGATGGAGGGCCAGAAGGGCCTGGTGCAAGATGCGCGCGGAAACCCCGTTCCCGTGCCCGGCTCGGGTCAGACCGTCAGGTATTCGCGGACCAGTCCTTCGTCGAGTCCTTCCATGGGTCCGTTCGCCACGGCCCGGCCGCGGTCCAGGATGCAGAAGCGGTCGGCGACGCGGCGCGCGAACGGCAGCTTCTGCTCCACCAGGACGACGGTCAGACCCATCTCGCGATTGAGCCGGCGGATGATGTCCCCGATCTCGTGCACGATGTTGGGCTGGATGCCCTCTGTCGGCTCGTCGAGGATCAGCAGCTTGGGGTCGATCGCGAGTGCGCGGCCGATGGCGAGCTGCTGCTGCTGTCCGCCCGAGAGGTCGCCGCCGCGCCGGCCGAGCATCTGCTCGAGGACCGGGAAGAGGGCGAAGATCTCCTCCGGGATCCGGCGCCGGCCGTCCGGCCGTGCCCCGAGACCGATACGCAGATTCTCCTCGACCGTGAGCAGCGGGAAGATCTGGCGTCCCTGGGGGACGTAGCCGATCCCCAGTTCGGCGCGTCTCTCCGCCGACAGCCGCAGCAGATCCTGCCCGCGATAGGCGATGCGGCCGGACGCCACCGGCAGCAGCCCCATGATGCACTGGAGCAGGGTCGTCTTGCCCACCCCGTTGCGGCCCATGATGCAGGTACATCGGCCCTCGGGAACCTCGAGGTCCAGGTCCCAGAGCGTGTGGCTCTCGCCGTAGAACTGGTTGAGCCCCTGCATGCTCAGGAGCATGGCGTCCTTGGCCCTGTCATCGGGGGCTGCCCTTTCAGCTATTGGATCGCTTGTCATGAGGAATGACCGCGTTGGATGCCTTGGCACCTGTGCTCTGGTCCCAGGGGGCGGGGGTCGATAAGGTCTTGAGCAGACGCTCGTTTGGCGCTGGAGGGGCGTCGAGACGCGCTCGGAAGGCAGCGAAGGCATCGGGCTCGGCCCGAAGGAGTCTCTGATCGATCATGCGACTTTCCTCGGGCCTGATACGCTGGTTCAGCGTCTGGCCGTTCGTTCCGGTGTCTTCCGCTGTGGGCATGCTGGGATACCTGGTGCAGGTGCGGCCTGGGATGCTGTATTGACATTGTTTGATTCTCGCTTCCGGATAGGCAAGGGGGGCGTCAGGCCATGGGGCCATGCACGTCCTCGCCGCCCAGATACACCTCGATCACACGAGGGTCGTTCTGGACCTCGTCCATGGTGCCTTCGGCGAGTACGCGGCCCTGATGTAGCACCGTGACCTTGTTGGCGATGGAGCGCACGAAGTCCATGTCGTGCTCCACGACCACCACCGAGTGTTTGCCGGCGAGCGAGGTCAGGAGCTCGGCGGTGCGGTCCATCTCCTGGTGGGTCATGCCGGCGACCGGCTCGTCGACCAGCAGCAGGTGCGGGGCCTGCATCAGCAGCATGCCGATCTCCAGCCACTGCTTCTGGCCGTGCGAGAGCGCGCCGGCGCGCCGGGTTCGATGCTCCTGCAGACCGATGGTCTCCAGCACCTCCTCGATGCGGGTCCGCTGCTCGGGGGTGATGCGCGCCCTCAGGGTCGGCCAGACGCGCTTGTCGGCGGCCATGGCCAGCTCCAGGTTCTCGAACACCGTGAGCGGCTCGAAGACGCTGGGTTTCTGGAACTTGCGTCCGATGCCGACGCTGGCGATCTCGGGTTCGGACAGACGCAGCAGGTCGATGGTCTGGCCGAACCAGGCGGTGCCCGTGTCGGGCCGCGTCTTGCCGGTGATGATGTCCATCATGGTCGTCTTGCCGGCGCCGTTCGGCCCGATGATGCAGCGCAGCTCGCCCGCGTCGATGTAGAGATTGAGCCCGTCGATGGCGCGGAAGCCGTCGAAGCTGACCGAGATGTCCTCCAGATAGAGGAGCGTGCCGTGGCTGGTGTTCAGCTCCAGGCTGAGGTCGGGGCGCGTCAGGTCCCAGGCCCGATTGCGGAGGAGACCTTGGCGCAGTCTGTCGAGCGTCTTCATGCCTGGACCTCCTTGCGGCGCATCAGGCCGGCGATGCCCTGCGGCAGGAAGAGGGTCACCAGCACGAAGAGCCCGCCCAGGGCGAACAGCCAGGCGTCCGGCATGACCCCGGTGAGATAGGTCTTGCCGTAGTTGACCAGCAATGCGCCCAGCACCGCGCCGTAGAGCGTGGCGCGCCCGCCGATGGCGACCCAGACCACGATCTCGATCGAGTTGAGCGGCGAGAATTCGCCCGGGTTGATGATGCCGACCTGAGGCACGTAGAGCGCCCCGGCGATCCCGGCGAGCACGGCCGAGAAGGTGAAGATCCAGAGCTTCACCTGCTCGACCCGGTAGCCGATGAAGCGGGTGCGGCTCTCGGCGTCGCGGATGGCGACGGCGACCCGTCCCAGTTTGGAGTTGACCAGATAGCGGCAGGCCAGATAGCCGCCGGCGAGTGCCAGCGCGCTGGCGATGAAGAGCCCGATCCGGGTCGCGTCCGATTGCAGATCGAATCCCAGCAGATCCTTGAAGTCGGTCAGGCCGTTGTTGCCGCCGAATCCCATCTCGTTGCGGAAGAAGGCCAGCATCAGGGCGTAGGTCAGGGCCTGGGTGATGATGGACAGATAGACCCCGGTGACGCGCGAGCGGAAGGTGAGCCAGCCGAAGACGAAGGCCAGGGTCCCGGGCACCAGGATCACCATGAGGGCGGCGAACCAGAACATGTCGAAGCCGTGCCAGAACCAGGGCAGCTCGTGCCAGTTGAGGAAGACCATGAAGTCCGGCAGATCCGGGTTGCCGTAGACGCCGCGGTCGCCGATCTGGAGCATCAGATACATGCCCATGGCATAGCCGCCGAGGGCGAAGAAGGCGCCGTGTCCCAGGCTGAGGATGCCGAGATAGCCCCACACCAGGTCCACCGCGACGGCCAGCAGGGCATAGGTCAGATACTTGCCGAGCAGGGTCACCGTGTAGGTGGAGACATGCAGCGGGCTGTCCGCGGGGACCGCCAGGTTGAGGATGGGGACCAGGAGGGTCGTGACCGCCAGCAGGGCCAGGAAGATCCGGCCGCCGCGATCCAGATGCAGTGCCTCGAGTCGCATGGTCGGTCAGGCCTCCGCCGCCCGGCCCTTCTGCGGGAAGAGTCCGCGCGGGCGTTTCTGGATGAAGAGGATAATGAAGACCAGGACCAGGATTTTGGCCAGCACGGCCCCGGCCCAGGGCTCCAGGAACTTGTTGACGACGCCGAGCGACATGCCCGCGACCAGGGTCCCCCAGAGATTCCCGACCCCGCCGAAGACCACCACCATGAAGGAGTCGATGATGTAGCTCTGCCCCAGATTGGGTCCCACGTTGGTGAGCTGGCTGAGCGCCACGCCGGCGACGCCCGCGATCCCGGATCCCAGACCGAAGGTCAGGGCGTCGACCCGCGCCGAGCGCACCCCCATGGCCCGCGCCATGGCGCGGTTCTGGGATACCGCACGCACCTGCAGACCCAGCGCCGTTCTGCGCATCACCAGATAGAGCGCGGCGAAGACGATCAGACAGAAGGCGATGATGACCATGCGGTTCATGGTCAGGGAGAGGACGCTGTTGATCTGCCAGGCGCCCGACATCCACTCCGGATTGGCGACCGGCACGTTCTGGGGCGAGATGAGGGTGCGCACCAGCTGCTGCAGCACCAGGCTGATGCCGAAGGTCGCGAGCAGGGTCTCGAGCGGCCGGCCGTAGAGGAAGCGGATCACGCCCCGTTCGATGAGGATGCCGACCGCCCCCGAGACGAGGAAGGCCGCCGGGACGGCGATCAGGACGGAGGCCCCGATGTGATCCGGCATCAGCTGCTGGACGATGTAGGTGGTATAGGCGCCGAGCATGATGAGCTCGCCGTGGGCCATGTTGATGACCCCCATGACGCCGAAGGTGATGGCCAGCCCGATCGCCGCCAGGACCAGGACCGATCCCAGGCTGAGGCCGAAGAAGAGGGTCTCGGCCAGGCTGTAGAGCTGGAGCTTGAATTCGATGCTGTCCGTCGCCCGCTGCGCGGCCTGGCGCACCTCGGGGTCCGGGTCGGTGTCGATCAGGCGCCGGATGGAGCCGCGCACGGCCGGATGCAGGGTGCCTTTCAGTTCGGCCAGCGAGGCGATCCGGGCCTCGGGGTCCGGGCTCTCCAGATCGCCGAGCGCGATCGCGGTGGTCATGGCCTCGCGCACCTCCGCGTCCGGTTCGTTCGGCATGCGTGCGCGCAGCAGATCCAGACCCTCGGCGTCCAGATTGGCGATCATCTCGGTGACGCCCGACAGACGGACCGCCGGATCCGGGTGCGAGAGATCCAGTCCGGCGATGGCCGAACGCAGCTGGCTGCGCAGTCGGTTGTTGATGCGGACGCGTTTGAGCTCGCGCTTGGAGGCGACGCTTCCGGCCGGCTCTCCGGTGAGTGGGTCGAGGAGATCGTAGCCGTCCGTGCCTCTGGCCGCGACGACCAGGGTCCGGTCGGACTTGCGCAGATAGAGATCGCTCCCCTGCAGCGCCAGAAGCAGCTTGCGTGCCTGGGGATCGCCGCTGGCGGCGACGAGCGCCACGCCCTCCTCGAGGCTGGCGAACCGGTTCTCGGCGATCAGCGCGGCGCCCCGCTGAAAGTCGGCCGGATCGGCGAAGGCGGTCGGAATCAGGGCGATCAGCAGGAGTCCGGCGATCAGGCCGGCTCGCCATCCGCCGGTTCCGCCGCCGCGGCTGAGACATCTGACTGGCATAGCGGGCCCTCGGACCGCGTCCCGGTCGCCGGGGCTCGGTCATGGATGTGTTGGGTTGCGGGATGGTTGAGGAGCTCGGCGCCGGGCGGAGAACCGGCGCCAGCCCACCCAGGGACACGCTGGATTGCATGACAGCGCGACCCGTGACTCGGTCCGTCCCGGTCCGGCCGGTCGGCCGGATTCGGATCGGTCGTGCTACGGGATCAGTAGTTCTGACCGGAGCACTTCTTGGTGACGCGGTTGTAGTTGCCGCAGGAGATTGGCGGCGTCCAGTCGGCGACGATGTCCTTGCTGCCCGGCAGATAGTCGGACCAGGCGTCTCCGGGCACCTCTTCCTCGGTCTCCCAGACCACGGCGAACTGGCCGTCGTCCTGGATCTCGCCGATCAGCACCGGCTTGGTGATGTGATGGTTCTTGAGCATCACCGCCTTGCCGCCGGTCAGGTTGGGCGTCTCCAGCCCGATGATGGCTTCGGCCACCTTGTCGGGATCGGTGCTGCCGGCCTTCTCGACCGCCTTCACCCAGAGATTGAAGCCGATGTAATGGGCCTCCATGGGGTCGTTGGTGACGCGCTTGTCGTCCTTGATGAAGTCGTGCCAGGTGTCGATGAATGCCTCGTTCTCGGGCGTATCGACGCTCATGAAATAGTTCCAGGCCGCGAGATGGCCGACCAGCGGGCCGGTGTCGATGCCCGAAAGCTCCTCTTCGCCCACCGAGAAGGCGACCACAGGGATATCCTCGGAGGAGATGCCCTGGTTGCCCAGCTCCTTGTAGAAGGGCACGTTGGCGTCGCCGTTGATGGTCGAGACCACGGCGGTCTTCTTGCCGGTGGAGCCGAATTTCTTGATATCCGAGACGATGCTCTGCCAATCGGAATGACCGAATGGCGTGTAGTTGAGCATGATGTCCGCGTCCGAGACGCCCTTGGCCTTGAGATAGGCCTCCAGGATCTTGTTGGTGGTGCGCGGATAGACATAGTCCGTGCCCGCCAGGACCCAGCGTTCCACGCCCAGGTCGTTCATCAGATAGTCGACCGCCGGGATCGCCTGCTGGTTGGGCGCGGCGCCGGTGTAGAAGACGTTCTTGGAGGACTCCTCGCCCTCGTACTGCACCGGATAGAAGAGCAGGCCGTTCAGCTCCTCGAACACCGGCAGTACCGATTTGCGCGAGACCGAGGTCCAGCAGCCGAAGACGGCCGCGACCTTGTCCTTCGCCAACAGCTCGCGCGCCTTTTCGGCGAACAGCGGCCAGTTGGAGGCCGGATCCACCACCACGGGCTCCAGCTTCTTGCCGAGCAGCCCGCCCTTCTCGTTCTGCTCGTCGATCAGCATCAGCATGGTGTCCTTCAGCGTGGTCTCGCTGATGGCCATGGTGCCCGAGAGCGAATGCAGTATTCCCACCTTGATGGTGTCGGCGGCCGAGGCCATCGACGCGAAACCGATCGAGAGTGCGGCGGCCAGGACGGCGGCCGAGGCGCGAGACTTGGTTATCGACATGGACGCATATCTCCTGCTGGATGGGTTCGAGCGCATGGTCTCGAATGCCTTAAGCAGGTGGCGTGCCAGTTTTTCGGGTTTCGTTCGGCTTGGTGGGGGAATGTCGGCATATCCGCACTCGAGGGGATTCGATTGCCCTCTATGGGTGCCGGGTGGAATGGCTGCTGGGCGATTATGGTGCGATCGGTTATTGGATGCGCACCAAATTGGGACTCTTGGGTGTCGGAGATCCAGGTCTGGGTGGAGTCCGGGGGCGGATTCGGCTCTCGGGGTCAGTCTGGTGCCTTGGGGTGGGACATGCAGAATCGCTGGATCAATGAGCGCAGGATGCCCAGCATGGGATCGATGCGATCGAGCGCCAGATACTCGTCCGGCTGGTGGGCCTGGGCGATGTCGCCCGGGCCGAGCACCAGGGTGTCCATCCCCAGCTGGTTGAGGAAGGGGGCCTCGGTGCCGAAATTGACCGCTTCGGCGGCGTGTCCGGTCAGCGCCTCGCAGGCCCGGACGATGTCCGCGTCGGCCGGGGTCTCGGCGGGCGGGATGGCCTCGAACAGCGGCTCGACCGACCATTGGAGGCCGCGCCGATCACCCACCTCGGCCACCCGGCGCGCCAGTTCGGCGCGCAGATCGGCCGGGTCCTGTCCCGGCAGCACCCGCAGGTCGAGATGCAGCTCGCATTCGCCGCAGATGCGGTTCGGGTTGTCGCCGCCGTGGATGTGGCCCAGATTGATCGTGGGATGGGGCACCTTGAAGGCCGGGTGGTGGTGGTCGCGCTGCAGCGCCTCGCGCATCGCCAGCACCGAGGCCAGCACCTGATGCATGCCTTCCAGGGCGTTGTTGCCCAGGCTCGGGTCGCTGGCATGGCCGCTGCGCCCGATCAGCCGCACCGACTCGCCCATGACGCCCTTGTGCATCCGCACCGGACGCAGCCCAGTGGGCTCGCCGATGACCGCATGGCGGCCGAGCGGCCGTCCGGCGGCGACCAGCGCGCGCGCCCCGTGCATGGCCGACTCCTCGTCCGCCGTGGCCAGGATCATGAGCGGGCGGTCGAGATCCTTGGCCGAGAGCCCCCGCGCCGCCTCCAGGGCCAGGGCGAAGAAGGACTTCATGTCCGCGATCCCGAGTCCGTAGTAACGGCCGTCGGCCTCGGTCAGCGCGAGCGGGTCGTGGCTCCAGAGCGGGGCGTCGAAGGGGACCGTGTCCGTGTGTCCTGACAGCACCAGGCCGCCCGGCCCGCTGCCCAGCGTGCCGAGCAGGTTGAACTTGTCCGGATGGCCCGGGATGGGGAGGATCTCGGCGCGGAATCCGGCCGACTCCAGCCAGCCGGCCAGCAGCTCGACGAGCGGGCGGTTGCTGCAATCGAAATCGGGGGTGACGCTGCTGACCGAGAGCGTGCCGACGAGCTCGGCGAGCATGGTGACGAGTGGCGGTGCCTGATCGGTCATGGTGGTATGGGTCTCTTGCGCTGGCCGGCTTGCATTTTGACGGCCGCTCTGTAGATTGCTCCCAGCTTATTCCTCTGTCCGGTCCGTCGCCAGTGCCGCCCCCTTCCATCGCTCGATCCCTCTCGTCGACTCAGTGCGATCCGCTCGTGCGTCCCGCCGTGCTGAGCGATCTCGGCGCCCTGCTCCGGCTCGAGAACGCCTGTTTCGAGACCGACCGCATCAATCGGCGCCAGTTCCGCTATCTGCTGACCCGGGGACGCGCCCGCACCCTGATCGCCGAGGCGGACGGCGCGCTGCTCGGTTACGTCCTGCTGCTGTTCAGCCGCGCGACCTCGGTGGCCCGCATCTATTCGATCGCGGTCTCCGAGCAGGCGCGGGGCCGGGGTGTCGGCCGCATGCTGGTGAAGGCCGCCGAGGAGGCCGCCTGGGAAGAGGACCGCGCCTATCTGCGCCTGGAGATCCGGCGCGACAACCTGGCCTCCCAGGCGCTGTTCGAGGGCGCCGGCTACCGGCGTTTCGGGGTCCTCTCGGACTATTACGAGGACCACATGGAGGCGCTGCGCTACGAGAAGACCCTCTCCCCCGGCCTTCAGGCCGAGCTGAAACGGGTGCCCTTCTACGAGCAGACCCTGGACTTCACCTGCGGACCCTCCTCGCTGATGATGGCGATGCAGGCGCTGCGGCCCTCGCTGGAGCTCAATCGCACCCTGGAGCTGCGCATCTGGCGCGAATCGACCACCATCTTCATGACCTCGGGGCACGGCGGCTGCGGGCCGCTCGGACTGGCCCTGGCGGCCCATCATCGCGGCTTCGCGGTCGAGGTCTTCGTCAACGACACGGGCGTGCTGCTGGTGGACTCGGTGCGCAGCCCGGAGAAGAAAGAAGTGATGCGCCTGGTCCAGGAGGACATGCTGGCCGAGGCGGGCGGGCTCGGGATCCCCATCAACTACGAGACGCTCGGCATCGAGGACCTGCAGAGGCGCTGGGACGGCGGTGCCGTGCCCCTGGTGCTCATCAGTTCCTACCGCATCTATCAGGAAAAATTCCCCCACTGGGTCGTGGTCACGGGCTTCGACGAGCACTTCGTCTACGTCCACGACCCCTATGTCGACTACGACAACGGAGAGACCTCCCTGGACTCCATGGACATGCCGATACAACGCGACGAATTCAGCCGCATGGCCCGCTATGGCCGGGTCGGGCTGCAGGCCGTGGTCCTGGTCCACGAGCCCGAGGGACGCGAGCGTCATGGCTGAGCATCTGCTCCTGGTCGAACAGCAGGGCGACTGGAAGCCCGGCTTTCCGCGTCTTCCGGTGGTGACGGCGCGGGACTATCTTGCCGGCGGCGAGCTGGCGGCCAAGCGCGACCTTCGGGTCATCAATCTCTGCCGCAGCTACCGCTATCTCTCGGTCGGCTACTACTGCTCCCTGCTCGCCGAGGCGCGCGGACACAAGGTCATCCCCAGCGTGCGCACCATGCAGGAGCTCTCCAGCCGCGAGCTCTACGGCTTGGCGACCGAGGAGCTGGACGCGCTGGCCCAGCGGCTGTTGGCGCGGCGCAAGACCTCGGCCCTGGTCCCGACCGCCTACGAGCTGACCATCTGCTTCGGTCATTGCGACGTCAAGGAGCTGCAGTCGCTCGCCAGCCTCATCTTCGAAACCTTCCGCTGTCCCATCCTCAAGGTGGAGTTCCGGCTGCAGGGGACCTGGCGCATCGGCGCCATCAAGGCGCTGCCCCTGGCCTCGGTTCCTTCGGAGGGCGAGGCGACCTTCTTCGGCTCCCTGGAGCGCTATCTGTCCAAGCGCTGGCGTCAGCCGAGGGCGCGTCTCTCCTATCGCTACGACCTCGCCATCCTCTACGATCCGGACGAGGATCTGCCGCCCTCGGACGCCAAGGCGCTGACCCGTTTCGTCAAGGCCGGCAAGGCGCTCGGCGTCAACGTCGAGCTCATCCAGCGCAAGGACTACGGAAGGCTCGCCGAGTACGACGCCCTCTTCATCCGCGAGACCACCCGCATCGGCCACCACACCTTCCGCTTCGCCAAGAAGGCCGACAGCGAGGGCATGGTGGTGATCGACGATCCGGACTCCATCCTGCGCTGCACCAACAAGGTCTATCTGGCCGAGCTGCTGGCCGCCCACCGCATCCCCAGGCCCAAGACCCTGGTGCTGCGCAAGGAGAACCTGCTCGACGCCGAGGCCCGGATCGGCTACCCGGTGGTGCTCAAGATCCCCGAGGGATCCTTCTCGCGCGGCGTCTTCAAGGCCGAGGACCGGACCGCCCTGACCCGAACGGCCACCAAGCTGTTCAAGGAGTCCGACCTCATCCTGGCCCAGGAGTATCTCTACACCCCCTTCGACTGGCGCATCGGTGTGCTGGGCCGCAAGCCCTTCTATGCCTGCAAGTATCTGATGAGCCGGAACCACTGGCAGATCGTCAAGCACGAGGCCGACGGCGGGCACGAGGAAGGGGGCTTCGAGACCCTGCCGGTGGAGTCCGTGCCCTCGGCGGTGATCAAGACCGCCCTGCGCGCGGCCGATCTCATCGGCGACGGTCTCTACGGCGTGGACCTCAAGGAGACGCCCTCCGGCCCCGTGGTGATCGAGGTCAACGACAACCCGAGCCTGGACGCCGACGTCGAGGACAAGGTGCTGGGCGACGCCCTCTATTCGCGCCTCATCGCCGAATTCGTCGCCCGCCTCGACCGCCGCCGCGAGGGCAAGCGCAAGAGCGGGGTCCAGGCCGAGACCTGACCGAGAGAAATTTTGAACCGCAAAGGCGCAAAGGGCGCAAAGTTGTGGAAATGGCAATCAGCCTGCGTGCCAGTGTAGGGCGCAATAGCGACAGCGTATTGCGCCGCATGGCAAGCGGCGGCGAACGATCGCCCATGCGCACCGATGGCATACCGCTCAATGCATCCGCTTCCCCTTTCTCTTCGCGCCTTTCGCGTCTTTGCGGTTCTATTGACCGTATCCAGGATCGACATAGAACGATGACACGACCCACCAGATCCGCCCGCAACAGCGAGGCGGCTTCCTGCACCCCCGAGGCCATCGCCGCCTCTCCGCTCGCCCGCTATCGCGATCTGATCGACGACTGGGACGCCTTCGCCGCCGCCCTGGGGCGCCCGCTGCCGACCTGCGTCTGGGCCAACCCCAGCCGGATCTCCCGAGACGAACTTGCACTCCTGATCGCCGAGGACGGATTAGCGTCCTCGCCCCAGCCCGGCCTGCCGCAGGCCCTGTCGCTGGCGCCCGGTGTGCGCACCGGACAACGCTGGTGGTACTGCGCCGGTCTGGCGCATGCCCAGGAGTCGGTGTCGCAGCTACCGGCGCAGCTGCTCGACCTTGAGCCCGGTCAGCGGGTGCTCGACATGTGCGCGGCGCCCGGTGGCAAGACGGCCCAGATCGCCTTCGCGCTCGGCAATCGCGGCACGGTCGTGGCCAACGACATCTCCTACATGCGCATCAAGGCGCTGCAGGGCAATCTGGACCGCCTGGGCCTGGTCAACGTCACTACCACCTGCCGCGACGCCTCCAACTGGCCGACGGCGAGCGGCCAGTTCGATCGCATCCTGGTCGACGCACCCTGTTCCAGCGAGGGAACCCTGAGACGCAATCCCTCGCTGCTCGCCCGGCTCGATCCGGCGAACGCCCAGCGGCTCGGGCCGCGCCAGCGGCTGCTGCTGCGCAAGGCGGTGCATCGTTGCCGGCCGGGCGGGCGGGTCGTCTATTCGACCTGCACCTTCTCGCCCGAAGAGAACGAGCTGGTCGTGGCCGACATCCTGGCCGAATTTCCCGGGACCTTGCGTCTGCTCCAGGTCTCGTTGCCGGGCTGGGAGACAAGCCCCGGCGTCACCCATTGGGACGGGCGCGATCTGGCGCCCGAACTGGCGCGCAGTCTGAGGTTCTGGCCGCATCGCAACGACAGCGGCGGATTCTTCATCGCCGTCCTGGAGAAGGATGCCTCCGCGCCCGCCGAGCCCGAGCCTGAACCGGCCCCGCTCGACGACGCCGACGGCGCCGAATGGCTTGAGGGCTTGAGGTCCAAATACGGACTGCCCGACGACTACTGGTCGGGCTATCGGGTCAACCGCCAGACCCGTCGCGGTCTGCACCTGATGGCGGCCGACCATGCGCCCCCGGCCCAGCCCCCGGCGGCCGGCAGCGGGCTCTTCTTCCATCGCACCAATGCCCGTCCGCCCAAGCCGACCACGGGCGGGGCCATGCTGTTCGGGCGAGACGTCGCGCAATTCGCGCTCGACCTTTCCGAGTCGCAGCGCGACGCCTATCTGCGTCGTGAAACTTTCGCCCCGACGCCGGATCAATGGGAGCAGTGCACCCCGGGTCAGGCGGTCGCCCGCTATCGCGGCCATGTTCTGGGGATCGCGGTCCTGCACCCCTCGGGCGTGATCGAGAGCCAGTTTCCGAGCCGCTGGAGCGCCAGCATGGCCGGGGCGGACTGAGGTCGGCGGGCCGCTCCAATCGCTCGCACCGGGTCCTGTTGGCCCATATGGAGGTCGAAGATGTCACGGGTCTATCCAATGCGTGTGTCGCTGCTTCTATCCTTGCTCGGCGTCCTGACGTCCGCCGTCCAGGCCCAGACCGCCGAGATGCGCCCCGAGCCCAGGGCGCTCGAGACGATGCGCTCCGAATGGGCGGTCGCTCCGCCGGGAGCCAGCATGCCCGAGGGGAGCCGCATCCCGGAGGACGCGGTCCTTCCCGAGGGCACCGTGCTCCAGGAGGGCGTGACGCTGCCGCCGGGTACCATCCTGCCGGGCGGGGCCATTCTGCCCAAGACCGCCGCACCCGTCGTCGGAGAGGACACTGGCTCCATGCCGGCCCAAGCTCTGCCGCCGAGCGTCCCCGCCGCGCCCGAGGAAGGGGAGGTCGCCGGCGGCGTTCCCTATGTCAGCGGCGGTATCGGGGCCTCCGGGCGCGAGGAGATGCGGGAGATCCGGTCCAAGTTCAATCTGCGGCTGCTATTCGCGGTGCAGGGGTCCGGGGAGTATCTGGCCGACGTCAAGGTGCGGATCGAGGATGCGGCGGGGCCGACCCTCCTGACCGCCGTATCTCAAGGACCCTGGTTCTACGCGAGCCTCGCCCCCGGGAATTATCGTTTGACGGTCGAGAACGACGGAAACGTCCAGACGCGCGACGTGACCGTGCCCTCCACCGGGGCGACGGATCAGTCCTTCTACTGGTCGCCCTGAGGATTGGGCGTACCGGGCGGTCTGTGGGAACTTCGCCGCCCATCGGGGGATCCATGGAGAGCGATTGACGGCCTTGCCGCGCTCAGAGCAGGGCGCGCATCACCTTGCGCAGCAATGGCGCCATCGCCTCGCGGTCGAGTTCGGGGTGCGAGATGGCGCGGGCGGCGAGTCCATCGAAGAGCGCCATGAGGATTTCGGTCTCGGCCTCCATGGATTCGCTGGACGATTGCTCCGCGTGCTCGCTGGCGCGTGACAGCCGAGCCTTCTGGAACACCTTGACGAGATGCCCCCGCTTGATGCGGTCCGCTTCCATCAGGATGGAGGCCACGTCCGGGTTGCGTGCCGCCTCGGCGTAGATCTCCATTTCGAGGGCGGCATACTCGCGCTCGGTCTTCTCGCGCAGCCCGATGTCGACGCGGTCGAGCAGCGCCTGGAAGACATCCTCGGCGCTCTCGAAATGCCGTGCCATCTCCTGAGCGCACTCGAGGCGACGCTCGATCAGGGCGGCGATGATCGTCTCCTTGTTGGCGAAGAAATGATAGATGTGCCCGGAACTCATCCCCGCCTCCTTGGAGAGTCTGGCGATGCTGGTGCCATGGAATCCCTCCCGCGCGAAGCATTCGGCCGCGGCGTCCAGGATCTGTTGTCTTCTGGCCTCGCAGCGTGGCAGGGCTGGGTCTAGCGAGCTTGGCATCTGCATCCTCCGGATCTTGGTGTCGGTGCGGCCCGTGCTGGAGACCGCATCCCGTGACGGGCATCGATCGATTCGCATTTCAGGGTTGACGCATCGATTCCAGCCAACTAGATTGAACGTTCATTCTAGAATGAACGTTCAATCTCTAAAAGACCAGACCGAGGTGATCAT
This sequence comes from Imhoffiella purpurea, assembly GCF_000585215.1. Taxonomy (GTDB): domain Bacteria; phylum Pseudomonadota; class Gammaproteobacteria; order Chromatiales; family Chromatiaceae; genus Imhoffiella; species Imhoffiella purpurea. The sequence goes on from NZ_AONC01000006.1 coordinate 80,611, forward strand.
GAAGTCCGACATCCATCAGCCAGCGGGGATCCTGTCGATCACGCTCGCGGCATCGCTCTTCCTGGTCGGCTGCGGTCCAGAGAGTCATGCGGCCGGTCCCCCGGGGGGCGGTGGCACGCCCGAGGTCGGGGTGGTGCGCGTCGAGGCGCGGCCGGCGGTGCTGACCACCGAACTGCCGGGGCGCACCATGCCCTATCAGATCGCCGAGGTGCGTCCCCAGGTCGGCGGCATCATCCAGGAGCGCAAGTTCCGCGAGGGCGGCCAGATCCAGGCCGGCGAGGTGCTCTATCAGATCGATCCGGCCGTCTATCAGGCGACCTACGACAGCGCCAAGGCGTCTCTGGCGCGCTCGCAGGCGACCCTGGAACGGGCTCGGCTTAAGGCCGACCGCTACGCCAATCTGCTCAAGGCCAACGCCGTGAGCCAGGAGGACTCCGACGACGCCGAGGCTGCGCTCAAGGAGGCGATCGCCAGTGTCGCGGTCGATAAGGCGGATCTGGTCAGCGCCCGCATCAATCTGGACTATACCCGCGTGACCTCGCCCATCGACGGCCGGATCGGGCGCTCGGCCGTGACCCAGGGTGCACTGGTGACGGCCTATCAGGATCTGGCCCTGGCGACCGTCCAGCAGCTCGACCCCATCTATGTCGACCTGACCCAGTCCAGCGCCCAGCTGCTGCGTCTGCGCAGGGCACTGGAGGACGGTCGCCTGCAGCGCCCGGACGGGGATCAGCCCAAGGTGACCCTGATCCTGGAGGACGGTTCGACCTATCCGCTCGCCGGCCATCTGGAATTCGCCGAGGTCACGGTCGATCAGGGGACCGGTGCCGTGACCATGCGCGCGACCTTCCCCAATCCGGAGCACCTGCTGCTGCCCGGCATGTTCGTGCGCGCCAAGGTGGAGGAGGGCGTGCGTCCGGACGCCATCCTGGTGCCCCAACAGGGCGTGCAGCGCAATCGCCGCGGCGAGCCGACCGCGCTGGTGCTGGCCGAGGACGGGACCGTCGAACAGCGCGAGCTGGAGACCAACCGCGCCATGGGCAGCCGCTGGCTGATCGACTCTGGCCTGGAGCCCGGCGACCGTCTGATCGTCGACGGCGTTCAGATGGTGCGGCCCGGCGCCAAGGCCAAGGCCGTGGATCGCACCGACGAGCCGCAGTTCGCCGCACACTGAATAGCCGCCAGCTACCAGCTATGTGGATCTGGTCGCGCATCAGGTGACAGCCCATAGCTGGCCGCTGGTCGCTGGAGGCTGAAAGCTCAATCGACATTCCGAGGAACGCCCTTCATGGCCCGCTTTTTCATCGACCGCCCCGTCTTCGCATGGGTCATCGCCATCGTCATCATGTTGGCGGGCGTGCTCTCCATCCTGTCGCTGCCGGTGTCCCAGTATCCCGGCATCGCGCCGCCGGCGATCGCCATCACCTCCACCTATCCCGGCGCCTCCGCCGAGACCGTGCAGGACTCGGTTACCCAGGTCATCGAGCAGCAGATGAACGGGCTCGACGGTCTGCGCTACATGTCCTCGACCAGCGAGTCGAACGGCGTCTCCACCATCACCCTGACCTTCAACAACGATGTCGACCCGGACATCGCCCAGATGCAGGTCCAGAACAAGCTTCAGCTGGCCAACGCCCTGCTGCCGACCCAGGTGCAGCAGCAGGGGATCCAGGTCGCCAAGTCGGTGCGCAACTTCCTCATGGTGGTGGCCTTCGTCTCGCGCGACGGCAGTCTCGGCAGCGAGGACCTGGGCGACTATGCAGCCAGTCTGGTCAAGGATCCGGTCAGCCGGGTCCAGGGCGTCGGCGAGATCACATTGTTCGAGTCCCAGTACGCCATGCGCATCTGGCTGGATCCGAACCGTCTCAACCAGTACGGCCTCACCCCGGCCGACGTGGCCTCGGCGATCGAGGCCGAGAACGCCCAGGTGTCGGCCGGTCAGCTCGGCGCCATTCCGGCCGAGGAGGGGCAGCAGCTCACCGCCACGGTGAACGTGCAGAGCCGGCTCAACACGCCCGAGGAATTCGGGGCCATCCGGCTCAAGACCAACTCGGACGGCTCGACCGTCCTGCTGCGCGATGTGGCGCGCGTCTCCCTGGGCAGCGAGATCTACGGCAAGACGGCCCGTCACAACGGGAGGCCGGCCGCCGGTATGGCGATCCGGCTCGCGACCGGGGCCAATGCCCTGGATACCGCGGATGCGGTCAAGCGCAAGGTCGAGGAACTCTCGGCCTTCTTCCCTCCGGGCATGGAGGCCGTCTATCCCTACGACACCACGCCCTTCGTGCGCATCTCCATCAGCGAGGTGATCAAGACCCTGTTCGAGGCGGTCATCCTGGTGTTCCTGGTGATGTATCTCTTTCTGCAGAACTTCCGCGCCACCCTCATCCCCACCATCGCCGTGCCCGTGGTGTTGCTCGGGACCTTCGGCGTGCTGGCCGCCTTCGGCTATTCGATCAATACGCTGACGCTCTTCGCCATGGTCCTGGCCATCGGTCTGCTGGTCGACGACGCCATCGTGGTGGTGGAGAACGTCGAGCGCGTCATGCGCGAGGACAAGCTGCCGCCCAAGGAGGCCACGCGGCGTTCCATGGACCAGATCACCAGCGCCCTGGTCGGCATCGCCCTGGTGCTCTCGGCGGTATTCGTCCCCATGGCCTTCTTCAGCGGCTCCACCGGGGTCATCTATCGCCAGTTCTCGGTGACCATCGTCTCGGCCATGCTGCTGTCCGTGGTCGTGGCCCTGACCCTGAGTCCGGCCCTGACCGCCACCCTGCTCAAGCCGATCCCGCACGGTCCGCGCCGCGGATTCTTCGGCTGGTTCAACCGCAATTTCGGCCGCAGCGTCGACCTCTACGGCAATACCGTGGAACGCATCGTGAAATGGCGCTGGCTGTTCATGGGCGTCTATGCCCTTCTGGTGGGCGCCATGGTCGTCCTGCACGAGCGCATGCCGACCTCCCTGCTTCCCGAGGAGGATCAGGGCATCCTCATCGTCCAGGCGGTCCTGCCCGCCGGCGCCACCCGTGAAAGGACCCTGGACGTGCTGGCCGAGGTCGAGAAATATTTCAAGGAGAACGAGCAGGAGGCCGTGAAGGAGATGATCACGGTGGCCGGATTCAGCTTCTCCGGTCAGGGCCAGAACATGGCGATCGGCTTCGTGCGCCTGAAGGACTGGGACGAGCGCGACCGCCGGGATCTGCGGGTCGACGCGATCGCCGGGCGGGCGATGGGGGCCTTCTCCAAGATCCGCGACGCCCGCGTCTTCGCCTTCGTCCCGCCGGCGGTCATCGAGCTGGGAACCGCCTCCGGCTGGGACGTCCAGCTTCAGGACCGGGCCGGTCTGGGGCACGAGGCGCTCATGGAGGCGCGCAACCAGTTCCTGGGCATGGCAATGCAGGATCCCGGACTCATCGCCGTGCGTCCCAACGGCCGCGACGACGAACCCCAGTATCAGGTCGAGGTGGACCGCACCAAGGCGGGCGCGCTCGGGCTGTCGCTCGACGACATCAACCGCACGCTTTCCATCGCCTGGGGCAGTTCCTACGTGGACGACTTCGTCCACGAGGGCCGGGTGAAGAAGGTCTACATGCAGGCCGATGCCCCCTATCGCATGCTGCCCGAGGATCTGGACGCCTGGTACGTCCGCAACGGGAACGGGGAGATGGTGCCCTTCTCCGCCTTCGCCTCGGCGCACTGGACCTATGGTTCGCCGCGTCTCGAGCGTTACAACGGTCTGCCCTCGACCGAGATCCTCGGTCAGGCCGCTCCGGGGCTGAGCTCGGGGACCGCCATGGAAAAGGTGGTCGAGCTGGCCGAGAAGCTGCCGAAGGGGATCGGGATCGAATGGACCGGTCTGTCCTTCGAGGAGCGCGCGGCGGGCGCCCAGGCGCCGGCCCTCTACGCCCTGTCCGCGCTGGTGGTGTTCCTGGCCCTGGCGGCGCTCTACGAGAGCTGGTCGGTTCCATTCGCCGTCATGCTGGTGGTGCCCCTGGGCGTGCTCGGCGCCGTGGTCGCCGCGAGCGGGCGCGGACTGCCGAGCGACATCTATTTCCAGGTCGGTCTGCTCGCGACCATCGGTCTCTCGGCCAAGAACGCCATCCTCATCGTCGAGTTCGCCAAGACGCTCCAGGAGCAGGGCGCCGATGCGCTGTCCGCGGCGCTGGAGGCGGCGCGGATGCGAATTCGTCCCATCGTCATGACCTCGCTGGCCTTCGGGTTCGGCGTGCTGCCGCTGGCGATCAGCACGGGGGCCGGTGCCGGCGGGCGCAACGCCATCGGTACCGGCGTGCTCGGCGGCGTGGTGGCGGCCAGCATGCTGGGCGTGCTCTTCGTGCCGCTCTTCTTCGTCCTCATCCGCGGTCGTCTGAAGCCGAAACAGGCGGATTGATCGCGACATGTCCGGAATCGGTCGAGGAGGCCGATCCGGGCATGGCCTTCGCCGGGCTTCCGGGACTCAGTCGTCCGGCATGCGCGCCTGAAGCTGGTGCCTCTGCAGCATATAGACGTGGCGGATCAGCGCCTCGCGATCGGCATCGCGCAGATGGCTGAAATCCAGGGCCACTTCGCCGCTGGGGCTGTTCGCGTCGTTGCGCACGACGCGTCCGAGCGCCTCGACACGGCATGGGCCGGGGAAGAGCGTCATCTTGACGTCCACCAGGGATCCGATCGGGTAGCTGCCGTCGATGGTCAGGCTGATGCCCTGCGCGCTGATGTTCGCCAAGTGCGAGGCGGCGGTCGGGAAGTCGTCCCTGCCGTCGATCGCCAGTGCGAGCATGTCGATCTGGCGCTCGAGGGTGCGCACGTAGGCGGCGACGGTGGGAAACTTGTTTTCGAGGCTGCGCTGCTGAGGCAGATGCTGGTAGCGCATCCCGCGCAGCTCGTTCAGGAGGCCGGCGCATCTGCTGTCATTCTCGAAGGCATCGATGGCCGCTTGCTCGTCGGCCGCGGCGATCGGCGTGAGCTTGATTCCGATTTCGTCCTGGATGCGGTAAAACCGCCGCCGTTCCTGATCCTGGCTGGTAGGGGAGGTGTCGGTCATGGGTTGGCCTTCGTCGGTGAGCTCAGGTCCAGGCCGGAGATGTCCTCGAGCGCTTCCCGGGCGCTGGCATCGCCGAGCACGATGATCTCCACCCGTCGATTCTGCGCCCGGCCTTCGGCGCTGTCGTTGGATGCCAGCGGCTTGTTCTCGCCGTAGGCGCGGATCTCGACGCGCTGCGGATCGATCTGGTCGTCTCGGGTCATGGTGTCGGCCACGGCGGCGGCGCGCGCGGCCGAGAGGACCCAGTTCGAGGGGAATTCCGCGCTCTGGATGGGGATGTTGTCCGTGTGTCCGGCGACCATGATCTTGCCCTCGACCTGATCGAGCGCCTCGCCGATCTTCTCCAGCATCCGTCTGAAGTCCGGCGAGATGCGGGCCGAGGCCGATTCGAAGGAGCCCTTCTCCTGGATGCGGATGATCACCAAGTCCTCGATGGTCGAGACCTCCAGCAGCCCCTCGGAGATCTCCTGCTTCAGCATCTCGCGGATTTCCTCGGCCTTTTTCTCCGCATCTTCCCGCGCCTCTGCCTCCGTGGTCGCCTGCCCCTCGATCTGGAGATACTGCCGCATCTCGTCCATGGTCTGCTGACGCACCTCGTTGACCAGGGTGGGCTGGGGCTGCGCGGGGGAGAACTCCTGGGCGATGATGCTGGTGCCGGTCGGGATGTCGGACACCTTGACCTCGCGCTGGACGCCGAATGCCGCCTTCATCGAGCCGGCGATCTGCTTGTATTTCAGCACGTCCATCTCCGAGAAGGACAGCAGCAGCACGAAGAAGCACATCATCAGCGACATGAGGTCGGCGAAGGTGGCCATCCATTCGGGTGCGCCGGCCGGCGGATCTGGGCATTCGCATTCGGTCTCTTCCATCGGATGGCTCCGCCTGGGTTCGTGTGTGTCGGATCAGTCCTTGCTCTGGGTGCGCTGGCTTTCCGGGAGATAGGTCATGAGCAGCTGCTCGAGAACCCGGGGATTCAGGCCTTCCTGGATCCCCGCGATGGATTCGAGGATCAGCGTCTTGGACAGCTTCTCCTCGCCGCTGCGCAGCTTGAGCTTCTCGGCGATCGGGGTGGCGAAGGCGTTGGCGAGAATCGCCCCGTAGAGCGTGGTCAGGAGCGCCACGGCCATGGCCGGGCCGATGGCCTTGGGGTCGTCCATGTTCGCCAGCATCTGCACCAGCCCGATGAGGGTTCCGATCATCCCCATCGCCGGGGCCACCTCGGCCGTGGCCTTGAAGACACTATAGCCGGCCTCCTGGCGCTGGATGGTCATGTTGATGTCCTTGCTGAGCACCTTCTGCACCACGTCCGGCGGATGTCCGTCGATGCACAGCGAGATCCCGGTCTGCAGGAAGGGGTGCGAGATCGGTTTGCCCTCGAGTGCCAGCAGCCCCTCGCGGCGGGCGGTGTTGGCCAGGCCCACCGCCTCCTCGATCAGGGCGTTCGGCGAGGTCGATTTGTGGAGGAAGGCCCCTAGCGCGACCTTGAAGCTGCCCAGGAAATGGCCGAGGGTGGTTCGGAACATGACCACGAACATGGTGCCGACGAGTACGATGACGATCGATGGTATGTCCATGAAGACCATGATGTCGCCACCGAGCACGATGGCGCCGACCATCACGCCGATCGCCCCTACCATTCCCAACAGGGTCGCTAAATCCACTTCGTTGTCCTCGATACGTCAGAGATTCGATCGCGCGATCCAGACAAGCCCGGAGCCGATCGACTCGGATCGCGCCGCACGCCATGCAGCCAGCGCCTCTCGATCGTTGGAGACCATGGTCTCGAGACCGCGTCATTCTCCAGCGATTGTGCCATTCGGGTCCAGCCGTTGTCCTGCATTACAATGGCCGATCCATGACGGCTGACGGATCCGATCGACCATGCAGAGCGCCCCCGATATTTTCTCCTACCGCAAGCACTGGGCGCACCGTTTCGGGGTCGCGCCCGAGCTGCCGATGTCGCGTGCCGAGATGGATCTCCTCGGGTGGGACAGCTGCGACGTCATCGTGGTCACCGGCGACGCCTACGTGGACCATCCCTCCTTCGGCATGGCCATCATCGGCCGTCTGCTGGAGGCCCAGGGGTTTCGGGTCGGCATTCTCTCGCAGCCGGACTGGACCTCGGCCGAGGATTTCAGGCGGCTCGGCCGGCCCAATCTCTTCTTCGGCGTGACCGCCGGCAACATGGACTCCATGGTCAACCGCTATACCGCCGATCGGCGTCTGCGTTCGGACGACGCCTATACCCCGGATGCGCAGCCCGGTCGCCGGCCGGACCGCTCGGTGACCGTCTATGCGCAGCGGGCGCGCGAGGCGTACCGGGACGCATGCATCGTCCTGGGAGGCATCGAGGCCAGCCTGAGGCGCATCGCGCATTTCGACTACTGGTCCGAGAAGGTGCGCCGCTCGGTCCTGCTCGACTCCAAGGCCGACATCCTGCTGTTCGGCAATGCCGAGCGCGCCGTGGTCGAGTTGGCGCACCGCCTGGCGCGTGGCGAGCCCGTCGCCGAGATCCGCGATCTGCGCGGCAGCGCCTTCATGACCCGGGGCGGTCTGGAGGGGTGGGCCGAACTGGACCTGAGCCGGGTCGAGGGGGAGGTCGCTCCCAAGCGCCATCCCAATCCCTACGAGCCGGATCCCGAGTGCCATCTCCAGGGGCGGGCGCCCGAGCCGAGCCGGCCGCGTCCGGCCC